>JASBRX010000015.1 GCA_030149245.1 Sphingomonas bacterium | reverse complement strand
GCCAACGCGTTCGGTCAGGCCGAAGGGCTGGTTGATGACGAGGCGCAGCGTCGGGCGCACGAAATAAAGTTCCTGGTCGCGGCCGTTGACGGTGATCTTGCCCGTGCCGGGCTTCAGCCACACGCGGGCGACGGCGTCCTTACGACGGCCGGTTGCATAAGCGCGGCCGAGCTTGTCGATTTCCTGCTGACGCAGCGGCATGGTCGAGACCGCGGGGGTCGCAACGCCGGCTTCAGCGGCTTCGGAAACAGGTGCGCCGTCGGCGATCGCACCCAGATCGGAAAGGGACTGGCGATTGTCGGACATTATGCGCCCACCTTGTTCTTGCGGCTCATGCCGGCGATGTCGAGGACCTGCGGGTTCTGCGCTTCGTGCGGATGCTCGGCGCCCTTGTAGATGCGCAGGTTGCGCATCTGCTGACGGCCCAGCGGCCCACGCGGAATCATGCGCTCGACCGCCTTTTCCAGAACGCGCTCGGGGAAACGACCCTCCAGCACCTTCTGCGCGGTGATTTCCTTGATGCCGCCGGCATAGCCGGTGTGCTTGTAATAGACCTTGTCCGCCAGCTTCTTGCCGGTGAAGCGCACCTTGTCGGCGTTGATCACGATGACATTGTCACCGCAATCGACGTGCGGGGTGAAGCTCGTCTTGTGCTTGCCGCGCAGGACGTTGGCGATGACGACCGCAGCGCGACCGACGACCAGATTTTCGGCATCGACGATATGCCACTTCTTTTCCACCTCGGCCGGCTTTACCGACTTGGTGGTCTTCATGAGCGCCTTCATGGGGCCAGACCTCTTGGGTTTAAATGAATGACGCCGCCCGAGCCGGAATGGCGCAGGACGGCGCGAACGGCGGCCAATTGACGAAATGGGAGTCGAAAGTCAAGCAAATGGCGGGATTGCTGACGGGTATCTGGATACCGTCAGCGCTTGAGCCATTCGACGATGGTGCGGTCGCGCGGCTTGCCGTCGACCGAAACCACCACTTCGACCCGCTGCGGCAGGCCGGTCGCGAGGTCGAGCATGACGTCGGTCGCCTGCACCGCGCGCATCTGTTCGGCCTGCGCCAGCGTTTGGGCGAAGCGCGCCTTGGCGGCGGCATCGCCATTGGCACCCATCGCGCCCAGCTTTTCGAGCGTGCTGCGCATCGCGGCCCCATCGAATTCGGAGCGGAGCGTGATGCGGGCGCGTCCCGGCTCCAGCGCGGTCAGCGTGATCGTCGAATGGCGTTCGATACTGGTGCCGAGCAGGGCGACCGGAACCGTCTCGCTGCCGCTGACGGGCTGACCCAGCGTCAGCGCGTAACCGCCCCAGCCAAAGATCGGGGCGATGTTCTTGAGGATGATGTCGGCACCGCTTTGCGCGTCGAGCCGGGCGAACATCGCGCGCGTCGATCCCAGCACAGCGTCGATCTGCTTCTTGTCCGCGCCGCTCGCCGCGACGACCAGCGGCCGGCTGGCATCGATCGACTTGAGCATGTGGGACTGTTGGGTGGGCCAGTCGCGGGTGCGCACGACAGTGCCGTCGGCATCGAGGTCGAAGGCGACCGGTGTCCCGGTAAATGGCTGGATCATCGGGAGCAGTAGCGGGTGGCGCATCGCCGCCGGGATCGAGGATGCGTCCATCCGCCAATGGGCGACAAAGGCGTCGCCGGCCCGTTCGAACCTCACTTCCTCAACCCAGCTATGCGTTTCACCGCGCTTGGTGACGGTCAATCGGAATCGCTGGGCCGAGCTCAAGGGCGGGGCGAAGCGCGTTTCGGTAGATTGCGCGGGGGCGGCCTGCGCGCTTCCCGGCGCGACTGGCTGTGCCGCTGCACCATCGGTCATCCCGGCCGCAGCCAGGATCAATAGTCCCCAACGCATCATCAGTCCCTTATCGTTCGGCGCCACCCGCCGGCTGCAGGTGTGTCACGGTAAGTCGTTCGGATTGCAAGGCTCCGTCGGGCGTCAGCGTTTCGACCCGCTCGCGGCTCTCGATGACCAGCCCGGTGTGCGGGTCGATCCGGCGGAGCGTTTCCAGCGTGATCCTCGCGCTGGCGGTGCCTTCGGGTGTGGTGACGGCAATCGGCCCGGTGGCGCTGACCGAGACCTCGATTCCGTCCGGGCGGTATCGCACGGCGCGCAAGCCATCGAGCTCAGTCTGGCCATAGATCGAGCTGGCGGGCACGCGGACCGCGCGCGGCGGCGCGGGCGTTGCCGCTTCGGCGACCAGTTCGGGCGCGATCAGCGGAGTGACGAGCGAGGCGATCATCCGGCGCTGCGCAGCTTCGGGCTGCGCCGCAAGTGTGGCGACAATCGCGCGGACCCGCGCGGCGTGCGCCTGTGTCGCCGGATCGGTGCCGACGGGTGCCATCGCGCCCATGCCCTCGACGATGGCACGCCAGATTGCGGGCAGGTCATCCACACCGGTCACCGCGCCGGAGCGATCGAGCTGCAACACCACCGTGCGCCCCGCCAGCCCGGCAAAACCGGCGCGCAGCAGACCCGCCGGATCGCTGTCCGCCTCACCGGGCGCCGCCGTATCTAGCGTGATGGCCACGCGATAGCCGTCCGGTGTAGTGCTGAACCGGACCGTGCGGCGCGCAATGAAGCGGCGCGTTGCCGGCCCCTCACGACGCACCGTTTCTGTGGTCATTGTAAGCGATCGGTCGAGCGGTGGCGCAAACACCGGCGCCGCCTGCGCCGCCATCAGCAGGATCGCCCCGATCACCGCGTCTCGGCCCGTACCCAGTCGATCACCGCGTCGCCCGCTGCGACCGGCCAGATTTCGATCACCGGCAGGTCATAGCTGTGCTGGGCCGCGATGGCATCGGCGAGCTCGCGCGCGAGTTCCGGCGTGGTCTTGAACAACGCACGGTGCTCTTCGCCGCGCTCGATCGCGCCCTGCCAGCGATAGATGGATGTGCAGGACCCAAGCAGATTGACGCATGCCGCCAACTGCGCCGCGACCATCGCTTCCCCGATCCGCTCGGCCTCCGCCGCATCGGCAAAGGTCGCATGGACCAGCGCGATGTCGCTCATCCGCGATAGGCCCGTACACGCCGCCCGGTGACATGGATGCCCCAGGCGGTGGCGATCACCAGCAACGCGCCGACGAACTGGTGCAGTACGCCCAGCGTGATGTCGACGCCGGTCATCACCGTGGCGATCCCGAGCAGGATCTGCACGCCGAACGCGCTATGGATCGCGACCGATGCCGAACGGCTTCCGGCGGCACGGGTCCGGCGGGCGAGCAGCACCAGCGCCACCACGGCGACCCAGGCCCACCAGCGGTGGATCCAGTGGATCATCGCCGGATCATTGACCGCCGCGTCGAGGATGGAACGTACGCCGAGCACTTCGGACGGAAAGAATTTGCCGTTCATCAACGGCCATTCATTGGTGACCAGCCCCGCATTCAGCCCGGCGGTGAATGCGCCGTAGAGCAGCTGAATGAACAGGATGACGGCCACGCCGAACCCGAAGCCGTTGAGCTTCGCCGGACGGTAGCCGGGGTCGCGCGCCAGCTGGCGCAGGTCCAGGATCGTCCAGGTCAGCGCGGCGAGGATGAACAGCGCGAGCAGCAGATGCGCGGCAAGGCGAAAATGGCTGACATCGGTCCGCTCGGCGAGGCCCGAACTGACCATCCACCAGCCGATCACGCCTTGAAGCCCGCCCAGCGCCAGCAGGCCGACCAGCCGCCAACCATAGCCCTGGGGAATCGCGCGCGTCCACGCGAACCACAGCAGCGGTGCGGCAAAGGCAAAGCCGATCACGCGGGCCAGCAGCCGATGAATATATTCCCAGAAATAGATGAACTTGAACGCCGCCAGGCTCATCCCCTGATTGATCTGCTGATATTCGGGAATCTGTTTATATTTCTCGAATTCCGACAGCCATGCTGCCTCGCTGAGCGGCGGCAGGATGCCCGAAACGACCTTCCATTCGGTGATCGACAGGCCCGATTCGGTCAGGCGCGTGATCCCGCCGACGACGACGATCAGGACGATGAGCAGGGCGACGACCGTCAGCCAATTGGCGATGGCGCGCGGGCGGATGGGATGGCGGAACTCGGACACGGCCGCAATCTATGCGCCGTTGACCATAAATGCCAGTCTCTGGCGCGGATGTGATGTTGTAACTTTTCCGATCCCGCTTTATATCGCGCCCATGCATCCGACACTCGCCCCCCGATTCTGGGAACAGGTCGACCTGCGCTTCGATCGTGTCGCGATCGGGCTGTCGAGCCTGTGTCTGGCGCATTGCCTGGCGACGACGGTGCTGCTCGCGCTTGCCTCGGCGGCGGGGTCGATGATGCATCCGCTGGTCCATGAAGTCGGGCTGGTGCTCGCGATCCTGTTCGGGATTGTCGCGCTCGGGCGCGGCATTCTCAAGCATGGCTATATGATGCCGGCGGCGGTCGGGGCGTTCGGCCTTGGCATCATGGCCGGCGCGCTGACGCTGGAGCATGGCGGGCCGGAAATCGTGTGGACGGTGATCGGCGTGTCGATCCTCGCGCTCGGCCACGATCTCAATCGCCGCGCGACCTACTGATCCGGCGCTTGCCCGCTGCCCGGCGCGGGCCTACATTCACGTTATGCACGCGCACACGCCAGAAAACCATCGGCACCATGAGCATCACGGGTCCGACCTGACCGCCGCCGCACAGGCAACGCTCGAAAAGGCGGGCGAGCAATGGACGACGATGCGTGCATCGATCTTCGAGGTGCTGGCCGGGTTCGACAAGCCTGCGTCCGCCTATGATATCGCCGAGGCGGTGTCGAAGCGCGAAGGGCGGCGTGTCGCGGCGAACAGCGTCTATCGCATCCTCGACCTGTTCGTGTCGTCGAACCTTGCGCGCCGGGTCGAAAGCGCCAATGCCTATGTGGCCAATGCGCATCCCGACTGCCTGCATGACTGCATCTTCCTGGTGTGCGATTCGTGCGGGAACACCACGCATCTCGACGATGATTCGATCACTCGCACCGTCCGTTCGGCGGCCAAGGGCGCCGGCTTCTCGCCCGTGCGCCCGGTGATCGAGGTGCGCGGCAAGTGCGCCGACTGCGACTGAAGCCACCAAGTTGAACCCGGTCGAGCTCGCCGCGGCGGCGCTGGGGCTGATCAATGTCGCGCTGGTGGCGCGGCGCAGCCTGTGGAACTACCCGTTCGGCATCGCGATGGTTGCGCTCTACTTCTTCGTGTTCGCCGATGCTAAGCTGTACAGCGATGCGCTGCTGCAAATCTTTTTCCTCGTCATCCAGCTCTATGGCTGGTGGAACTGGAGCCGCAGCGACCGGGTGGCCGACGGGGTAGCCGTGCGCCTGCTCGATTATCCCGCGCGAGTCGTCTGGATTATCGGCACGGCTGCGGCAAGCATCGCCTGGGGTGCAGCGATGGCGCGCTACACCGATGCCGCCGTACCCTATGCCGATGCAGCAGTGGCGGGGATGAGCGTCGCCGCACAGATCCTGCAGTCGCAGCGCCGCGTCGAAAGCTGGCTGCTGTGGATCGCGGTCGACATTCTCGCGGTCGGGCTGTTCTGGAGCCGGGGGCTCTATCCAACGGCAATCCTATACGCGATCTTCCTCGGCATGGCGGTATGGGGGCTGTTCGCGTGGCACTCGAAGCTCGGGGCGGCGCGGTGAAGCGCGGCTTCCTGCTCGGCAAGTTCATGCCGCCGCATGCCGGGCATCTGACGCTGGCGCGCGCGGCGCGGGCGATGTGCGACCGGCTGACGGTGCTGGTGTGCTGGCTGCCCGACGATCCGATCCCGGGCGAAATGCGGCTGGCCTGGATGCGCGAGCTGCTGCCCGATTGCGAGGTGATCGGCCACGGCGCGCCGGTGCCGCAGGCGCCCGAAGACAGCCCCGATTTCTGGCCGATCTGGCGCGGCATCGTTCGGGACGCGCACCCGGAGCCGATCGACCTGCTCTTTGCGGGAGAGGATTATGGCAAGCGCCTCGCCGAAGAGGTTGGCGGGCTGTTCGTGCCGCTCGGCGGGCGGATCACGGCGGCCGATCCCGACGGCATTGGCGGCCTGTCGGGCAGCGCGGTGCGCGCCGATCCCTGGGCGCATGCGGCCTTTCTCCCCGGCCCGGTGCGCGCGCACTACACCCGCACGATCGTGCTGCACGGCGTCGAGAGTACCGGCAAGTCCGTGCTGGCCGAGCGGCTGGCGCGCCACCTCGGCACCGTCTGGGTTCCCGAATATGGCCGCGCGCAGGCCGAGGTGCATGGCGTCGAGATGGATGCGGCCGACCTGACCCTGATCGGCGCAGCGCAGAGCGCGACGATCGCGGCGTGGAAGCGCTGGGCGACGCGCTATTTGTTCGCCGATACCGACGCGCTGATGACGGCGGCCTGGGCGCGGATGATGCTGGGCGACGCACCCGCTGGTTTGATGCAGCACCCGCGCGCCGATCTTTACCTGCTACTCGAACCCGATGTCGCGTGGATCGACGACGGCACGCGCATCTATGGCACCGATGCGAGTCGGGGGCGGTTCGCAAGCCTGTGCCGCGATGTGCTCGACGAGGCCGGGGTGCGCTGGATCGCAATTTGTGGCGACTGGGACGCACGCTTCGATGCGGCGGTGGCTGCGGTCGAGGCGCTTGGCCGCGATTGACGCTGCGTCACCGCCATTTTTCACCCATCGCTCAGCTTTTGCTCATGACTGTTCATAGCCAGCGGTGTCAGGCGTTGGACAGGTTCAACGCGCTGGAGTAAATGCGGTCGAATGTCTGAACTTCCCACGACGCCGTTGCTCGATACGGTCGACACGCCCCACGACCTGCGCAAGCTCGCGCCGTCGCAGCTCCGCCAGCTTGCGGACGAACTGCGTGCCGAAACGATCAGCGCGGTCGGCACCACCGGCGGCCATCTCGGCTCGGGGCTTGGCGTAGTCGAACTGACCGTCGCGATTCACTACGTATTCAACACACCCGACGACCGGCTGGTGTGGGACGTCGGGCATCAATGCTACCCGCACAAGATCCTGACCGGGCGCCGCGACCGCATCCGCACGCTCCGCATGGCCGGGGGCCTGTCGGGCTTCACCAAGCGCGCCGAGAGCGAATATGACCCGTTCGGCGCGGCACACAGCTCGACCTCGATCTCGGCAGCGCTCGGCTTTGCAATTGCGAACAAGCTGGCCGGCACCCCCGGCAAGGGCATCGCAGTGATCGGCGACGGCGCGATGAGCGCAGGCATGGCCTATGAGGCGATGAATAACGCCGAACAGGCCGGCAATCGCCTGATCGTGATCCTCAACGACAATGACATGTCGATTGCGCCGCCGGTGGGCGGGCTGTCGGCGTATCTCGCCCGCGTCGTCTCCAGTTCCGAATATCTTGGGCTGCGCAACCTCGCCAAGAAGATCACCGGAAAGATTTCGCGCCGCCTCACCAGCGCGGCGTCGAAGGCCGAGGAATATGCCCGCGGCATGGCGACCGGCGGTACCTTGTTCGAGGAACTGGGCTTTTATTATGTCGGCCCGATCGACGGTCACAATCTCGACCATCTGATCCCGGTGCTGGAGAATATTCGCGACGCCAAGGAAGGCCCGGTGCTGCTCCATGTCGTCACGCAAAAGGGCAAGGGCTATGCCCCGGCCGAAGCGGCGGCGGACAAATATCACGGCGTGCAGAAATTCGACGTGATCACGGGCGCGCAGGCGAAGGCGCCGCCGGGACCGCCAGCCTATCAGAATGTGTTCGGCGAAACGCTCGCCAAGCTCGCCGACACCGATCCGCGCATCTGTGCGATCACCGCAGCGATGCCCGGCGGCACCGGCGTCGACAAATTCGCCAAGGCGCACCCGGAACGCAGCTTCGATGTCGGTATCGCCGAGCAGCATGCGGTGACCTTCGCCGCCGGCCTCGCGGCGCAGGGCATGCGCCCATTCTGCGCGATCTACTCGACCTTCCTGCAGCGCGCCTATGATCAGGTCGTCCACGACGTGGCGATCCAGAATCTGCCGGTGCGGTTCGCGATCGACCGCGCGGGGCTGGTCGGTGCCGATGGCTGCACCCATGCCGGAAGCTTCGACGTCACCTATCTCGCCTCGCTGCCCAATTTCGTGGTGATGGCCGCCGCCGATGAGGCGGAGTTGGCGCATATGACCAAGACTGCGGCGGAATATGATGCCGGGCCGATTGCGGTGCGCTACCCGCGCGGCAATGGCGTCGGCGTCGCGATGCCCGCCGAGCCGCAGGTGCTGGAAATCGGCAAGGGCCGCATCGTGCGCGAGGGCAAGACGATCGCGATCCTGTCGCTCGGCACGCGCCTCGCCGAAGCGCTCAAGGCCGCCGACATGCTGGAGGCGAAGGGCCTGTCGGCCACGGTCGCCGATCTGCGCTTTGCCAAGCCGCTCGACGAAGCGCTGATCCGCCGTCTGCTCACCACGCATGAAGTCGCGGTGACGATCGAGGAGAATGCCGTCGGCGGTCTCGGCGCGCACGTGCTGACCATGGCGAGCGACGAAGGGCTGATCGATGCGGGGCTGAAGCTGCGCACGATGCGCTTGCCTGATCGCTTCCAGGATCAGGACAAGCCCGAACTGCAATATGACGAGGCGGGGCTGAACGCACCGCATATCGTCGAGACGGTGCTGAAAGCGCTGCGCTGGAACGAAGCGGAGGTCGGCGCGATCGCCTGAAGTCCCGCGCGGGATCGCACCGTTGGCAGTTGCAAGGGGGCGGCGAAGCAGGTGCTTTGCCGCCCCCTTTTTTGACCAATCCGCGAGCGCATCGTGCGCGGGTTTCCGCGGTGCCCTTTGCCATGATCGACGGCTTCTGCCCGCGGGTTGCGCCTGAAAGATTCTTGTTCGGCGAAAACCGAAGCCCCGCCCCCTTCCTATCATAAGCCCGACGCCGTGACCGTGTTTCTGCGGACTGGCGCGAACATGGGAACCGCCAGGGCAGAAGGCTCAGGCACCGAAATCTAGGGTGGGCACGCACAAATGACCAAATATCTCCTCCTTCTGGCCGTTGCGCCGCTGGCACTGATCGCGCCGGCGCAGGCGCGCGATGCCGATCCGGCCGAGCCGACGGCACAGCAGAGCGCCGAGCCGAAAAAAGAAGTCTTCTCGACCGGTGTCGCCAAGGGGCGCGACCGTCTGGATCAGGCGACCTCGACCAGCGCGCTGCGCGGCGAGGAAATCGAAAAGCTCGACGCGACCTCGGTCGCGCAGGTCGTGCGCAACATTCCCGGCATCCGGGTCGAGGCGTCCGCGGGCGTTGCCAACAACAGCTACACGATCCGCGGCCTCCCGCTTGCGTCGATCGGCTCGAAATATCTCCAGTTCCAGGAAGACGGCCTGCCGATTCTCGAATTCGGCGATTTCTCGTTCCTCGGCGCGGACATGTTCCTGCGTGTCGATGCCAACCTGAAGGCGGTCGAAGCGATCCGTGGCGGGTCGTCCTCGACCTTTGCATCGAACGCGCCCGGCGGGGTCATCAACTTCATCACCAAGACGGGTGAGGAAGAGGGCGGTGCGATCTCGGCGACCACCGGTATCGGCGAAGAGCTTTATCGCATCGATTTCGACTATGGCGGCCGCCTCAGCGACACGCTGCGCTATCAGGTCGGCGGCTTCTACCGTGAGGGCGAAGGTGCGCGCGCGACCGGCTATTCGGGCCATCGCGGCGGCCAGTTCAAGGCCAATATTACCAAGGAACTGCCCAACGGCTATATCCGCCTGCACGGCAAGTATCTCGACGATCGCACCCCGGCCTATTATTTCTCGCCGCTGCGCGTGACCGGGACCAACGACAATCCCGTTTATACCAATGTCGCGAATTTCGACATTCGCCACGACACGATGCTGTCGGCCAACATCCCGACGCAGGTGACGCGCGACGGCACCAACCAGGTGCGCAGCTTCGACATGCGCGATGGCGTCAACCCGGTGGTCAAGGCGGTCGGCCTTGAATCGCAGATCGATGTCGCGGGCTGGACGATCACGGAGCGCTTCCGCTTCGCCGACATCTCGGGCCAGATGCTGCAGAACTTCCCGCTGACGATCGCACCGGCGGCTGGCCTGGCCCCGTCGCTGGGTGGTCCCGGCGCGACGCTCAGCTATGCCACCGGCCCCAATGCCGGCCAGGCGATCAACCCGCTGACCGTCAACGGCAATGGCCTGCTCGCGGCGTCGCTGCTGATGAACATCCAGGTCAACAGCCTCGACAACATGACCAACGACATCCGCGCCAGCCGCGTATGGGATGTCGCGGGCGGCAAGCTGACCTTCACCGCCGGCTTCTACAAGTCGCGTCAGTCGGTCAACACCGACTGGCTGTTCACCTCGGTGATCAGCGACGTGCATGGTGAGGGCTCGGCCGCGTTGGTGAACATCCGCACCGCAGGCGGGATTCCGCAGACCGACAATGGCGTGTTCGCCTATAGCGCCGCACTCGTCACCACCGGCTATCGCCGCAAGTTCGATGTCGAGTTCGATACCAACGCGCCCTATGGCTCGGTCAACTTCCACATCGGCAAGGTCGCAATCGGCGGCAGCATCCGCTTCAACAGCGGCAAGGCGCAGGGGTCGATCTATGGCGGCGAGCTGGGCGGCGGGCGCACCCCGATCGTTCCGTTCGACGTCAATGGCGATGGCACCATCACCCCGGCCGAAACGCGCGCGGGCTTCATCCCGCTGACCGCCCCGGCCCCCGTCGATTTCGATTATGACTATGTCAGCTACACGGCGGGCGTGAACTATCGCGTGGCCGAGGAAATGGCCGTGTTCGCGCGCTACAGCCGTGGTGGCCGCGGTGCGGCAACGGGTCCGCTGTTCACCCCCGCCTATGACCCGATCAGCGGTGGGTTGTTCGATCAGGCTGATGGCTATGACCTGGTCAAGCAGGCCGAAGGTGGCGTGAAGTTCCGCAAGTCGAACCTGACCCTCAACCTCACCGGGTTCTGGGCCAGCACCGACGAGCGCAACATGCAGATCAACACCAGCGCTGCCGGTGTCACCCAGGTCGAGCGCATCTATCGCACTTATGAAGCCTATGGGCTCGAGTTCGAGGGTGGCTATCAATATGGCCCGTTCAGCATCACGGCTGGCGCGACCTGGACCAAGGCGGAAATCGCCAAGGACCAGTTCAACCCGGCGGCGGTCGGCAACACGCCGCGTCACCAGCCGGATCTGATCTATCAGACCACCGCGCAATATGAGGACAAGCGCTTCACCGTCGGTGCCAATATCGTCGGCACCACCGGCAGCTTCGCGCAGGATACCAACCAGCTGCGCCTGCCGGGCTATACGTTGGTCAACGGCTTTGCGCAGGTGCGATTGACCGAAAATGTCCAGCTGAGCGTGACCGCGAACAACCTGTTCGACACGCTGGCGCTGACCGACGTCAACCAGCCGGCGATCCCGGCGACCGGCATCGTGACCGCGCGGGCGCTCAACGGGCGCACCGTGGCGGGATCGGTCCGCTTCTCCTTCTGATCCAACAGCTGCCGGGGCGTGCGCGTCCCGGCAGCAACCCATTCTACAGTTTCATTGAGCCGGAAGCACATTCATGCTGAAGTCCCTGAAGATCCCGCGCAAACTGGGCCTGTCGTTCCTGATCATCTGCGCGTCCGCTGCGGTGATGATGGCGGTGTTCTTCTCGAACATCTCGATGATCCGCTCGGTCACCGACGCCAACACGGCGGCGCAGAGCCGCTACGCCAAGGCGCTGGCGCTCGAAACCGCATTGCTGCGGCAGAACAGCCAGATGCGCGGCTACCTCGTCACCGGCGACAAGACCTACCTCAAATCCTATGAGGAAGGGCGCGTCGACTATGACAAGGCGTCGGCGGAGCTTGAGGCGGAACTGACCGATCCCAAGCTGATCGAAGCGGTGCAGGTCTCGCGTAAGGAAACGCTCGACTGGCGCGCCAAATGGGGCGACCGGCTGATCAAGCGCGTCGATGGCGGTGATCTGGCGGGCGCGCAGGCCGAAGTGCAGGCGGCGGGCAAGGCGGTGCTGGTCAGCGCCGCCGTACTGCCGTTGCGCGATGTGCGCGACGCCGAACTGGCCACGATCGAACAGGGCACGGCGACGCAGGAAGCGGCGATGGATACCGCAACGACGGTGCTGATCGTCGGCGGCATCGCGCTGATCGGTCTGGCCATCGGTCTCGCCTGGCTGCTCAGTCGCGCCATTGCCACGCCGATCTCGGCGCTCACCGGGACGATGAGCACGCTCGCCTCGGGTCGCAACGATGTCGATGTCGATGGCGCCGATCGTCGCGACGAACTCGGCGACATGGCGCGTGCCGTGCTCGTCTTCCGCGACGCTGCCATCGCCAAGCAGGCGACCGACGCTGCGGCCGCCAAGGCCGAAGCCGAGCAGAAGATGGTGGTCGAGATCGTCTCGTCCCAGCTGTCCGAACTCGCTGGCGGCAATCTCACCGCCCAGATCGACGCCGACTTCCCCGCCGATTATGCTGCGGTGAAGTCCAATTTCAATGCCGCGGTGACCAGCCTGCGCGGGCTGATCGCGTCGGTGATGGAGGCGACCGCATCGATCCATTCCGGGTCGGGCCGGATCGCCGAAGCATCGGAAGATCTCGCCCGCCGGACCGAGGCGAATGCCGCGAGCCTGGAGGAAACCTCCGCCGCGATCGTCCAGATGGACCAGCGGCTCAAGACCACCGCCGCCGCCGCCGGCCAGACGGTCGAGCGCGCCAATGGGGCGATCGGAACCGTCGCCAATGGTCGCGCGGTCGCCGAAGGTGCGGTGGCAGCGATGGGCCGCGTCGCCGATAGCGCCAAGGGCATCGACAGCGTGATCGAGGGGCTGGACAAGATCGCCTTCCAGACCCGCGTCCTTGCAATGAACGCTGCGGTCGAAGCCGGACGTGCCGGCGAAGCGGGACGCGGCTTTGCCGTCGTCGCCGACCTCGTCTCCGCGCTTGCCATGCGTGCCGAGGAAGAAGCGGGCCGCGCGCGGGATCAGCTCACCGCGACCCAGACCGATATCGTCTCCGCAGTCGAGATGGTGCAGAAGGTGGACAGCGCGCTGGTCGATATTTCGACCGATGTCAGCGAGGTGCATTCGCTGCTCGACAGAATCGCGCAGGACAACCACGCCCAGTCGTTCGCGATTACCGAGGTCAGCTCGGCGATCGGGACGATGGACCAGACCACCCGCCAGACCAGCACGATGGTCGAGCAAAGCTCTGCCGCCGCGCGCGACCTGGTGAACGAAGTGACGCATCTGGCCGAACAGGCGGGGCAGTTCACAGTCGAAGGCGGACGCAGCCCGGTCCATATGATGCAGCACCGGGTCGTCCGGTCGATGTCGGCGGATATGTGGACGGCGGCGTGATCGAACGGGGCGAGCGCCCGGTGCCAGTGCAGCGTAACGCCGCGTCCGCGCGGGCGGGGGACTTCGCATGAACATGATGACGCGCGTCGGCTTCCAGGGGGAGCTGCGCCGCCAGTCACGGGTCATCCGTGCCCTTGGCTCCGAATTTGTGGCGGCCGTGCTGGAAGCCGGCGATCGCCAGCTGCACCGCGCGCCGCAGACTGCAGCATTGATCGAAGGCTGGCCCGACGATCCGTCGGCGGCGGCGCTTGCGATGCGCTTCAATGCGGCGTTGCACGCGCTGGCCCGGCGCGGCGATGTCGCGGATCTGAGCGCGCTCTACCAGCGTGAACATGATGATTTCGACCGCGCGATCGGTGCCGCGCTCACCACGCACGACCGGTTCATCGTCGGGTGGATGCACGCCCCGACCCAGACCAATGAAGTTGCCCGCGCCGCCGGCTTCGCTGCGGCGCTGATGGCGCTGCGTGTGCGCACCGACATGCCGATCGAGCTGCTCGAAATCGGGTCGAGCTGCGGCCTCAATCTCAATCTGGCGCGCTATCGGTACGTGCTGGGCGATGTCGTTGCGGGCGATCCCGACTCCTCGGTGCGGATTGCGCCGGAATGGCGCGGGATGAACCCGGTGGCGGCGCCGATCGAGGTCGTGCAGGCGCGCGGGGTCGATCTCAACCCGCTTTGTGCCGATGACCGGCGCGCGCGTGAGCGGCTCTTGTCGTTCGTGTGGGCAGACCAGCCGCGGCGCATCGAGCGGCTCAAGGCCGCGCTGCGACTAGCGCGCGCGCATCCGCCAGCGCTGACGCGTGCCGACGCGACCCGGTGGCTGCCCGACCAGCTCGCCGAGCCGCAGGCCGACGGCGTGTGCCGCGTCGTGTTTCATTCGATGGTGCTGCAATATCTGGCGCCCACGGCGCGTGCGTCGGTGATCGACGCGATCCATGCTGCGGGCGCCCGCGCGACCGAAGCGCGACCGCTGGCCTGGCTCAGCCTTGAATGGACACCCGGACGTGAACGCGTCGAACTGGCGCTGACCTGCTGGCCCGATGGTGCGCGCCGGGTGCTCGCCACCTGCCATCCCTATGGCGAATGGTTCGACTGGCACGGTTGAACCGCCCGCCGATTCCGCGCAGCATCTCCGCACTTGCGCACCATGCGGTTTCCCGCTTAGGTAGCGCTAACATGAGCACGGAGGGACCGTGCCAGGGGAGAGGAGAATCGGGTGACCCAGACATCGGGGGGGCAAGCCAATACCGGCCTGGTCTTTGCCATCGTTGCCGTGGCGACGATCGGCGGTTTGCTGTTCGGTTATGATAGCGGTGCCGTGAACGGCACGCAGGACGGACTGAAATCCGCATTCACGCTCAACGACACAACGTTGGGCTTCACCGTTGGCTCGCTGCTGATCGGCTGCTTCATCGGTGCCTTCTTTGCCGGCACGCTGGCGGACAAGATGGGCCGCCGCAACGTGATGCGCCTGGCCGCGATGCTGTTCTTGGTCGGCGCACTGGTGCAGGGTTTCGCGCACGATCAGACGATCTTCGTCATCGCCCGAATTGTCGGCGGCATGGCAGTGGGCGCCGCGTCGGTGCTGTCGCCTGCTTATATTTCCGAAGTCGCTCCAGCCAACATTCGCGGCCGGATGACGACGGTGCAGCAGGTGATGATCATCACCGGCCTAACCGCCGCGTTTGTGGTGAACTATTATCTCGCCCAGGCTGCGGGATCGTCGCTCGCCTTGTTCTGGGCGGATATCGAGGCGTGGCGCTGGATGTATCTGATGCAGGCGCTGCCGGCCGCGGTATTCCTGATCGCGTTGTTCTTCATACCCGAAAGCCCGCGCTATCTCGTCGCCAAGGGCCGCGATGCGGAGGCGCTGACCGTGCTGACCAACCTGTTCGGCTCGGAAGCCGGGACCGCCAAGCTGGGCGAGATCAAGGCGAGCTTCTCGACCGATCACAATCCGCGCCTCAGCGACATATTGTCGAAGGGGAAGGGCGGGTTCCTTGGTATTCGCAGCATCGTGTGGGTCGGCATCATGCTGGCGGTGTTCCAGCAGCTCGTCGGCATCAACGTGATCTTCTATTACGGCGCGACCCTGTGGCAGCTGGCCGGCTTCACCGAGCAGGATTCGCTGATGATCAACATCGTCTCGGGCGGTGTGTCGATCGCGGCGTGTTTCATCACCATCGCGGTGATCGACAAGATCGGGCGTAAGCCGCTGCTGCTGATCGGTTCGGCCGGCATGGCGGTGACGCTGTTCGTGATGGTCTATGCGTTCAGCCAGGGTTCGCTCGACGCGACCGGCAAGCTGGCGCTGTCGTCGCAGCTGGGGATGATCGCGGTGGTCGCGGCCAATCTCTACGTGATCTTCTTCAACGTCAGCTGGGGCCCGGTGATGTGGGTGATGCTGGGCGAGATGTTCCCGAACCAGATCCGCGGATCGGCGCTGGCAGTGGCGGGCTTCTTCCAGTGGTTCGCCAACTATCTGATCGCCCAGACCTTCCCGGCGATGGCGACGTGGAGCCTGGCGGGTGCCTATACCTTCTACGCGGTCTGCGCGGTGATCAGCTTCTTCCTGGTCCAGCGCTTCGTCAAGGAAACCAAGGGCCGCGAGCTGGAGGACATGGAAGGCTGATCGGGCCGACTATCAAAAGGGGGTAGGGGCGGAGGGCAACCTCCGCCCCTTCTTTTTGCTTGGTAGCACGGCACCGGCCCGCTCCCCCACCCGACCACCCAAGCAGAGTATCCTAGATGGGTGGCCGGGTGGCGGAGCGGGCCGGTGCCGCGATCAGCGCAGCTGAGCCAACACTACGCCGCGCAATTCTGCCGGATATACTCGGCATGGTCGGGCATATAGTCGACCGACTTGGCGACCGCGCCGGCGATATGCGCCAGCCGGTCGCGCGTCTCGGCGAGCGACAGCAGTTCCGCGACCGGATCGTGGCGACCCCAGCGCAGCCCCTGGCCCACCATCACCGCGAACCAGCTGGTGTCGTTGAACAGCTCCTCATGCTCGCGGAAACACCGGCCCGAGCTTTCGAACACGCGGATCTTCTCTGCCAGCCGCTCGGGGAGCGGCATCGTCCGGCAATAGTCCCAAAAGGGTGAATCGGTGCGGTCGGTGACGCAATAATGCAGGATCAGGAAGTCGCGGATCAGCTCGCTCTCCTCGATCATCAGCCGGTTGTAGCGCGCCCGTTCCGCTTCCGCGAAGGTCGAGTCCGGGAAGTTGGACAGCAGTCGCGCGATGCCGGTCTGGATCATCCAGATGCTGGTCGACTCCAGCGGCTCCATGAACCCCGCCGACAGCCCGATCGAGACGCAATTGCCTTCCCAGAAACGCGCACGATGGCCGGTGGTAAAGCGGATGAAGCGCGGATCGGCCAGCGCCTCCCCATCGAGATTGGCGAGCAATGTCGCCGCTGCCTCATCGTCGCTCATATACTCGCTGCAATAGACCATGCCGTTGCCAGTGCGGTGCTGCAGCGGGATGCGCCATTGCCACCCGGCGCTGCGCGCAGTGGAGCGGGTGAAGGGAGTGAGGCCGCCCGGTGCCGAGGCGCACGGCACCGCAACCGCGCGGTTGCACGGCAAATGCGCCGACCAGTCGACATAGGGCACGCCCAATGTCTTGCCGATCAACAGCCCGCCAAAGCCCGAGCAGTCGATGAACAGCTCGCCCGCCACGCGTTCCCCGGATTCGAGCGCGACGGCAGCGATATGGCCGCTTGTCCCTTCGCGCTCGACATCGACGATCCGGCCCTCGACCCGTTTGACGCCCATCTTCTCGGCCAGCTCGCGCAGATACAGCGCATAGAGCCCGGCGTCGAAATGATAGGCATAGGCGATGCCCGACAGCGGCGAATTTCCTGCATCGATCGGCGGCATGAAGCGATTGGCGCGCCCCGCGCTCGCCATCAGCGAAAAGGCATCGACATTTGCGAATTGCGGCTCATGCGCCAGCCGCTGCCAATAGGCGTGGAAGGACACCCCCTCCATATCGATGCCGTATTTGCCGAACGGGTGGAAATAGCGGCGGCCCAGCCCGCCCCAGTCGACAAATTCGATGCCCAGCTTGAAACTTCCCTTAGTGCGCCGGACGAAGTCGTTCTCGTCGATGCCGAGCAGGCGGTTGAAGGTGCCGATCTGGGGGATGGTCGCTTCGCCGACGCCGACCGTACCGATCGCATCCGACTCGACCAGGGTAATCGTCGCATAATCGGGACCGAGAATGCGGGCCATCGCCGCCGCCGTCATCCACCCGGCGGTCCCGCCGCCCACGATCACGATCGACCGGATTCGTTCCGCCACGTCGAATTGCCTCCCCAATGATTGCCGTGCAGCATCGCTGCAACATCCGCGTCATTTTCTTTGTGGTAGCGCACAACATCTCTTGCCGAAAGCTGCGTGTTCGCTTAAGACGAAGAAATGTTAGCGCTACCTTGATGGCGCAACAGGGCAGAAGAGCCGCCAAGGCTCTCGAACGAGGAGGGGATGGATGTCGAATTGGCGGAAGCGTGCGCGCGCTGAAGGTCGTGCTGCATGGGGTCTCGGAGTTTCCACCGCCGCGCTGATGACAGCGCTGGCCGTTCCGACCGCGGCATCGGCGCAGGAAACGCCGGCTGCTGAGGAAGCCACCGATCCGGATACCGTGGTCGTCACGGGGTTCCGTGAATCGCTGCAAAGCGCGCAGCAGCGCAAGCGGACATCGGACACGATCGTCGACTCGGTGACCGCCGAGGATATCGGCGCGCTTCCCGATCGCTCGGTCACTGAAACGCTGCAACGCATCCCCGGCATTTCGATCAACCGCTTCGCGGCGGGCGTCGATCCGGATCACTTCTCGGTCGAAGGGTCGGGCCTGGTTGTGCGCGGCCTCACCTATGTCCGCTCCGAATTCAACGGGCGTGAGGCATTCACCGCCAATAACGGTCGTGCACTGAGCTTCGCCGATGTGCCCAGCGAATTGCTCGGCGGCGTCGACGTGTTCAAGAGCCCGTCGGCAGACCGGATCGAGGGCGGCATTGCCGGCGTCGTCAACCTGCGCACGCGCCTGCCGTTCGACAAGAAGGGCTTCGTGCTCGCCGGCTCGCTCGAGCTCAACTATTCGGACTTCATCGAAAAGGCCTCGCCGACTGCCGCATTGGTGGTCAGCAACACCTGGGATACCGGGATCGGCGAGATCGGTCTGCTCGGCAGCGTCTCTTATTCGCAGCTCTTCTCGCGCGCCGACCGTTTCCAGGTGTCAAGCTTCCGCGTGCGCCCGATCTATTCGGACGGCACCCGCACCGACGTGGTCCCGTTCGGCACCGCGACGCAGCGTGGCAGCGGCCTGTTCCCGCGCGGCGCGGTGATCGGCAACCAGGAATTCGACCGCCGTCGTCTCGGCTTTGCTGCAGCCGCCCAGTGGCGCAGCAATGACCGTCGCGCCGAAGCCACCTTCCAGTTCCTGCGCTCCGACGCGCGTCAGGCCTGGACCGAGCACACGATGGAAATCGCGACCGACAACGTCGCGTCGAACGGCGACTCGCGCGCCCGCGACGGCACGTCGATCGTGTTCGACTCCTCGGGCCTGTTCGAAAGCGGCGTCATCACCGGCCCGACCGGCTGGCGCGCCGATCAGAATACGGCAGGCGACATCCGCACCCCGGCGCTGGGCCTGCAGTCGAACAATATCCGCCGCGATCATGACGAACGCGCGGTGACCGACGATTACGGGTTCAACTTCCGTTATCAGGCGACCGACAATCTCAGCCTTAGCTTCGACTATCAGCATGTCGACTCGTTCGTCGACGTGATCGACAACGGCCTGTGGCTGTCCTCCTATCAGGACGCCGCAATCCAGTTGAACGGCAGCGACTTCCCGACGGTCGAATTCCGCCCGCCGCAGAACTGCCCGACCCTGCCATGCACCGGCGCCCCGGGCAGCTCGGCCAACTACCCGTCCTATTACACGGGCACGCACCAGAGCTTCTCGGATCCGTATAACAGCTTCTACCGCTCCGCGATGGACCATATCGAGGCGAGCACCGGCAATTCGGACTCCTTCCGTCTCGATGCCGAACTGTCGTTCCCGGACGATGGCTTCTTCAAGTCGGTCCGTGTTGGTGGCCGTTATGCGGACCGCGATCAGGTTGCGCGCTTCTCGACCTATAACTGGGGTCGCCTGAGCGAGCAGTGGGGCAATGGCGGCCCGATCTGGCTCGACGATCCGGTCGACAATGTGACCGGCGGGACCGGCGGCGCGCCGCTGCAGGGTTATGAAGCCTTCTGCTTCCAGGATTTCTTCCGCAACTCGGTGGGCAGTCCGTTGGGCGGTCAGTGCCGCCTGTTCTCGAACATCAACAGCGCGACCTACTACCAGGCCTATATCGACTACGCCAACCGCATCAACCGCGAGTGGGAACCCACCGTGGCGGGCGCCGGCGGCCGTCAGATCAATGGCGGCTGGCGCTCGCTGGCGGACCGTCCCAATGCGATTGCGGGGACGCCGTTCACGCCAGGCGAAGTGAACCCGCAGCAGGAGATCAACAAGGCTGCCTATGTCATGCTGCGCTTCGGCAACGAGTTCGGCAATGGCATGAAGCTGAGCGGCAATGTCGGCGTGCGCTATACGACGACCAACCGCAAGTCGGATGGCTTCATCGAATTCCCGTTCGCCACCAACCTCCCGACCACGGACACGTGCCGGGATTCCATCAACAACGCGCTGACCGGCGCGGGCGGATCGGTCAACACGCTGTGCGCGCTGACACCGACCCAGCTGACGCAGATCGGTGCGTACCTGAACGGCGCGATCGTCGCGAACAACTTCGACGTCGATTATGACTACTGGCTGCCCAGCCTCAATTTGAAGCTGGAAGTCGGTGGCGGGCTGCAGTTCCGTGCCGCCTATTCGAAGGGCGTATCGCCGCCTTCGCTGGGTCTGGTGCGTAACTATTTCCCCGTCGGCGTTACCGCGGTTCCGCGCGTCGATGCGAATGGCAACCAGATTCCGGTCGTCGTCACGCCGACCGCACCCGGCACGGGCGCCTTCGGATCGGACGGCAATATCGCGCCGGGCCAGGTGCTGATCCAGGGTTCGTTCAACGCCGGCAACCCCGAACTGCTGCCAACCGAGGGCGACAATTTCGACGTCACCGCGGAATGGTATTTCTCGCGGGTGGGTCAGCTGACCGCGTCGCTGTTCTACAAGGAACTGCGCAACGTCCTGACCAACGACACGGTGCGCCGCAGCTTCACGAACAACGGCCAGACGTTCGAAGCGGTCGTGACGACGCCGGTCAATTCGACGGCGGTCGGCAAGATCAATGGCTTCGAAATCGCCTATCAGCAGGTGTTCGACTTCCTGCCCGGGCCGCTCAAGGGGCTCGGCCTGCAAGCCAACTACACCTATGTCGATAGCGAGGGCGTGCCGCAGAGCACGTTGTCGGAGACCGACCCGGATGTGGCCGCCGGCCGTCAGCCGACGATCACCGGCGACAATTTCCCGCTTCAGGGGCTGTCGAAGCACACGTTCAACATCACCCCGTTCATCGATATCGGGCCGGTGTCGGCACGTGCATCCTATAGCTGGCGTTCGCAGTATCTGCTGACGCTGCGCGACGTGATCACGCCGTTCGACCCGATCTTCCAGGAGGCCTATGGTCAGCTCGACGCGTCGATCACCATCTCGATCAGCGACAGACTGAAGCTCGGCATTCAGGGGGTGAACCTCACCAACTCGGTGACCAAGACCAGTGCGGCGGTGGCGGACCAGAATGGCGATGTCCGCATCATCCCGCGCGGCTGGTATATGAACGACCGCCGTGTCACCGGCATGATCCGCTTCAACTTCTAACGCGTTAAGCTTCCCAACCTCCCCGCCGTCGCCCCTCCCCGGGCGGCGGCATTTTTTTTGCCTGCAGCCAGCGCGGGGAAGGTCGCACAAAAAATGCTGCGCAGCATGGGCTACGCAGCATGTGGTCTTCGGTGGGCGGATAGGGCTTAGGCGATCGCCTTGGCCTCTCCGAACAAGCGTGCCAGTTCGGTCCGCATCGGTTTCGCTCGGAAGCTGCTGTCATAGGGGCAGCAGCGTTGCGGCAGCCCGTCCTTGCGCGGGGCGAACCCCTGCAACCAGCTATATTTGTCGACCATGCCCCAGGCGAGCACGTCGCGCAGCTGGGGGTAGGACAGCATCAGCTCCATATAGGCGCGGAGATACGCGACAACGCCCGCGTCGCGCACGGCGGGATCGCCGGGCAGGGCGTTGTCTTTGACGTCGAGCTCGGTGATGACGAGGCGATAGCCCATACCGACGGCTTCATCGATGAACTTGCGCCATTCGCGTTCCTGATATGGGCCAAGCCCGGTGGCGGGGTCGAGCTTGAACATCTCGATATGGCTCTGGATGCCCAGCGCATCGACCGGCACGTTGCGCTTGCGGAAGCCCTCCAGAAGCTTGAGCACGCCGGCGCGGTGCTTTTCGTTGCCCGGCTCCCAGCTCATATAGTCGTTATAGACCAGCTCCGCATTCGGCATTTCCGCGCGCGCAGTGTGGAAGGCGAGGTCCAGAACCGGTTCGACACCGCCCATCGCCTTGGACAGCGAGGTTTCGACCAGCCCCGACGTCTCGGGATCGACCGCCTCATTGACCACGTCCCAGCTGCGTATCGTGTCTTTGTACCGCTGCATTACGGTCTGGATATGATCGGTCAGGATCTTCTCCGCCGCCGCCTTGGGCGCCGACCCGAAGTCGTGATTGTTGAGCCAGTTCGGAAACCATTTCGGTCGCGCCCACAGCAAGGTGTGGCCACGCACGTCGAGATTTTTGCTGCGCGCCCAGGCGACCATCGCGTCGAACCGCTCGAAGCGAAATTCGGTGGGTGAGGGGCGCAGTGCCTGCCACTTCATCTCATTTTCGGCGACGATCACGCCGCACTCCCGCTCGATGATGGCCGCATAGTCAGGGTTGTTGAACGACCCCGCATCCGCGCCCGGCGGCGCCCAGGCAACGGCACTGCCGAACCGCCGTCCCTTGCGCTGCGCCACGGCGTCGATTCCGGGCGGCGGAATACTCGCGCCGGCCGAGGTGGCGGCGACGAGCGGAAGCGCGGCGATGCCAGCGAGCGTCTGGCGGCGGGTCGGGTTCATCGGGGCTCCTTGGATTTACCGGTCATGCATCGTGCCATCCGTGTCGGCATGGCTCAGACAATGGTCAGCAGCGCGGATTTGAGGGCCGCGGAGCTGTTGCCGACGCGAATATCGACCTCCCCCGCCTCGACGATCTCGCGCATATTCGCGTCCCAGATCGCAAGGGTTTCCGCGGGCAGGTCGAAGCGGACGGTGCGTGCTTCGCCGGGCTGGAGCGTCACACGCTCAAACCCCTTGAGCTGCAGCACTGGCTGGGTCACCGATGCGGTGCGGCGGCTGATATAGAGCTGCACCACCTCGTCACCCGCGCGCGTGCCGGTGTTGCGGACCTCGACCGATACGCTGACCTGGCCGTCGCGCTGCATCGTCGCAGCCGACAGCTTCGGCGCGCTGATCGCAAAGCTGGTGTAGCTCAGCCCATGGCCGAACGGGAACAAGGGCGATTTGTCCGCGAACAGGTATCCGCGCCGCGCCGACGGCTTGTGGTTGTAGAAGAACGGGATCTGCCCAGCATCGCGGATCACCGTGACCGGCAGCTTCGCGCCCGGATTGATCCGGCCGAACAGCGCTTCGGCCATCGCGGTGCCGCCTTCCTGGCCCGGATACCAGCATTCGAGCACGGCGTTGGCCTTGCCGATCACGGCGGGCCAGCTCGGCGGACGGCCGTTGATCGCGGCGATCACCAGCGGCTTGCCGAGCGCGGCCATCGCCGCGACCAGCTCAGTCTGCTCACCGACGATGTCGACGCTGGTGCGGTCGCCTAGATGGGTCTTGGCAAAGCCCTCACGGCTGGTCTGTTCGGTGTCGCCGATAGCCAGCACGATCGCATCGGCGCCCTTCGCGACCTCGACCGCCTGCGCGATCAGGTCGCGGTTCTTCGCCGGGTCGGCTAGCAGCACCTCGTTGGCCGAGCGGTCCTCGCTCTGCGTGATGAACACCCCCTGCGCGGTCAGCAGCTCGACCGTGTCGCCGACCAGTGCGCGCAGCCCTTCGATCAGGCTGACGGTCTGCTTCGGCACGCTCGAATAGCCGCCCAGCCGCGCGATGGCGTGGTTGGGGCCGATCACCGCCAGCTTGCGGACCTTGTCCTGCGCGAACGGCAGCGTGCCATCATTGGTGAGCAGGCACAGCGACTTGCGCGCCGCCTCCAGCGCCAGCGCGCGTGCTTCCGCATTGCCGGTAATGCGCTCGGCCAGCGCGGCGTCGCCATAGGGGTTCTCGAACAGCCCGGCGCGGAATTTGAGGGTTAGCATCCGCGCGACCGCGCGGTCGATGGCGCTCACCTCGACCTTGCCAGCGCGGACCTGATCGACCAGCGTGCGGAACGCCATGCCATCGGGCAGTTCGCTGTCCACCCCCGCAGCGAGCGCGAGCCGGGCGGTTTCGGCAAGATCGGCGGCGATATGGTGGATGCTCTCCAGCTCGTTGACCGCGCCATAATCGCTCGCGATCAGCCCGTCGAAGCCCCATTCGCCGCGCAGCACATCGCCCAGCAGCCAGGTATTCGCATGGCTCGGCACGCCGTCGATCTCGTTATAGCTCGGCATCACCGCGCCGATCGACGTGCGCTTCACGATCTCGCGGAACGGCGGAAAGAAATACTCGCGCAACTCGCGTTCGGACAATTGCGCCGGGCCGACATTGACGCCGCTCTCGGGCTGGCCATGCCCGGTCATATGCTTGAGCGTCGCATAGACCTTGCCATCGGCGAGCCGGTCGAACTTGCCCGGCCCCTGCAGTCCCTCGACCGCCGCAACGCCCAGCTCTGCCACCAGATAGGGGCATTCGCCGAACGTCTCCTCGATCCGCCCCCAGCGCGGGTCGCGGACGATATCGACCACGGGTGACAGCACATAGGGGACGCCGCGCGCCCGCGTCTCGCGCGCGATTACCGATTGGACGCGGCGCATCAGATCGCGGTCGAACGCCCCCGCCAGGCCGATCGCCTGCGGGAACATCGTCGCGTCGGTCGCCATATAGCCGTGCAGCGATTCCTCATGGAACAGCACCGGGATGCCGAGCCGCGTGTCGTTGAGCGCCCAGCGCTGCATCGCGTTGATGAACTCGACCGTCTGGCGTGGGGTGCGCCAGCGCGCGGCGGTGCCGCCCGCCGCGCCGGTAATCCCCGGCACGCCGCGCTTGTCCGACGGACGCGTTACATGGCCGATGCCGTTGGGATAAGCCGCAGACGCCTTCTTCGCATTGAAGTCGAGGCCGTCCATAACCTCTTCCTTGCGCGCCCAGATGGCGATCATCTGGCCGACCTTTTCCTCCAGCGTCATCCGGCCGAGCAGGTCGGCGACGCGCGCGGGAATCGGCGCGCGCGCATCCTTGTAGAGCGGCGCGGCCAGCGCGTGCGCGGCGGGGGCCAGCGCGACCGCACCGGCTGCGACGGACACACCGGCAAGCAGGCGCAGCGCGGCGCGGCGCTTCACGGCGTCACCGCCAGCGTCACCGACTGAAGTGTGGCGGAATCGGCCCCGGTCATGATCTCGAACTCGCCGGGTTCGATCACCCGCTTCATGTCGATATTCCACATCTGGAACGCGTCGGGGCCAAGGGTGAGCTTCACGGTCCGCGTCTCGCCAGGCTTGAGCGTGACGCGGCGGAACGCCTTCAGCTCCTTGATCGGGCGAGTCACCGACGCGACCTTGTCGCGGACATAGACCTGCACCACTTCGTCGCCCTCGCGCGCGCCGGCATTGGTTACATCGACCAGCACATCGACACTGCCCCCGGCCTTCACCGTAGTCGCCGACAGGCGCGGCGTGGACAGAGTGAAGCGCGTGTAGCTGAGGCCGTAGCCGAACGGATACAGCGGCTTAGTCGTGTCGAACAGGTAACCGCGCTGCGCGCTCGGCTTGACGTTATAGACCATCGGCAGCTGGCCGACATGGCGCGCGACCGTCACCGGGAGCTTGCCGCCCGGATTGACCCGCCCGAACAGCGTGTCGGCAATCGCATGGCCCTGTTGCTCGCCGCCATACCAGGTTTCAAGGATCGCATCGGCCTGCTCGGCGATCTTGGGGTAGGAGGGTGGGCGGCCGTTGACCAAGACGACGACCAGCTTCTTGCCGAGCTTCTTCATCGCGTCGAACAGTTCCTGCTGCTCGCCGACCAGGTCGAGGCTGGCGCGATCGCCGAGATGCGCGTCGGCCCAGGCTTCGCGGCTGGTCTGCTCAGTGTCGCCGATGAACAGCAGAATCGTGTCCGCCGCGCGCGCGGTCTCGACCGCATGAGCGATGCGCTTGCGGTTCTCGGCCGGGTCGGACAGCTTGACCTCATCCGCCCACCAATCGTCATTCTCGGTGATCTTGACGCCCTCGGCGTGCACGATCTTCGCCTTGTCGCCGACCAGCGCGCGAATGCCCTGCAGCGGAGTGACCGTCTCGGGCGGGATGCCATAATAACCGCCGAGCCGCGCGACATCGGCGTTCGGCCCGATCACCGCGATCGTCTGCGGCGCGTCGAGCGACAGCGGCAGCGCGGCGCCTTCATTCTTGAGCAACACGAAGGATTTGGCCGCCGCCTTGCGTGCCAGCGCGACCGATTCCGGGCTGTGGTTGATCTTGGTGTCGGCCAGCTTCGCGTAGGGGTTTTCAAACAGCCCGGCGCGGAATTTGATGCTCAGCATGCGCGACGTGGCGGTGTCGATCGCGCTCTGGCTGACCTCGCCCTTGCGCACCGCGTCGATCAGGGTCGAATAGGCGGTGGCGTTGGGCAGTTCGCTGTCCACCCCGGCAGCGAGCGCGCGCTTGGCGGCGTCGGCGTTCGAACCGGCGATGCGGTGGATGCCGACCATCTGCTCGATCGCATAATAGTCGCTGACCACCGCGCCAGGGAATTTCCATTCGCCGCGCAGCACGTCGCCCAGCAGCCACTTATTGGCATGGCTCGGCACGCCGTCGATCTCGTTATAGCTCGCCATCACCGCCTCGACCCCGGTGCGGGTCACGACCGCCTCGAACGGCGGGAAAAACACTTCGCGCAGCGTGCGCTCGGCGATCGGCGCGGGGCCGATATTGGTGCCGCTTTCGGGCTGGCCGTGGCCGGTCATATGCTTGAGCGTCGCGAACACCTTGCCCGGGCCGAGCACGCGGGCGCGGTTAGTGCCCTGCAACCCCTCGACCGCCGCGACGCCCATTTCGGAGACCAGATGCGGGTCCTCGCCGAACGTCTCCTCGATCCGCCCCCAGCGGGGATCGCGCGCGACATCGACCACGGGGGACAGGACGAGGTGGACGCCGCGCGCGCGCACTTCGCGGGCAATCGCGGCGTTGATGTCGCGGATCAGGTCCGGGTCCCAAGTCGAGGCAAGGCCGATCGACTGCGGGTAGCTGGTCGCGTCCTGCGCGGCGAGGCCGTGCAGTGCCTCTTCATGGAACAGCACCGGAATGCCGAGGCGCGTGCCCTCGACCGCCCATTTCTGCACCGCATTCACATAGTCGATGCTGTCGGCGATGCTGCGCGGCGGGGTGACGCGCGGCGAGACCGGACCCTTGCGGTCCGACGGGCGCGCGAGTTGGCCGATGCCGTGCGGATGCTTGGCCGTCGCCTTGGCCGGATCGAACCGGTCCTGCGCGTCCTGAATTTCGACCTTGGTATCCCAGATCGAGGTGATCTGGGCGACCTTTTCTTCCAGTGTCATCCGCGCGAGCAGGTCCGCGACGCGCGTCTCCAGTGGCAGCTTCGCATTGCGGTAGGGCGCGTCCGCCGGAGGGCGCTGTGTCGTTGCCTGCGCGGTGCCCACAGCCGGGGTGGCAGGCGTTCCGGCCATCACTGCGGGCGTTGCCGATACGCTCGCCAGCAACAGGGCGACCCAAGCCTTTCGCATCTTCACTCTCCTGAATCGGACCGCAAAACGGTCTTTATTGTTAGCGCTACCATGGTATGAGGCGATTGAGCTTGTCAAGCAGCGACCGGCCAGGAATCGGATCGGCGCGCGACGAAGGGGATGAGGATGGTGACCGTGCGGCTCTGTGCGCTGTTGATGGTTGCGATGGCACTCGCGACCGGCGGCGTGGCGCGTGCGGAGGACGGATATCGCTTGTGGCTGCGCCATGCGCCCGTCGCCGATGCTGCGCAGCATCGCCCCGCCACCGTCACCCTGATCGGCAGCGATTCGCCGACTGCCCGACTGGCACGCCACGAGTTGCAGCGTGGCCTTGCCGAGCTGCGCTTCGCATCTGCGATCACCCTCCGCAAGGTGACGACTCCGAGCCAGCGCGCAGCCGCGTTCCGCATCAGCGGTGCCGAGATCACCGCCGCGAGCGATAGCGGGCTGCTCTACGGCGCCTTCGCCCTGCTGCGTGAACTGGGCCAGGGCAAGGCGATCGGCGCGATCCACCTCGATGAAGCGCCCGCCTACACGCTGCGCATGCTCAACCATTGGGATAATCCCGACGGGCATGTCGAGCGCGGCTATGCCGGGCGGTCGATCTTCGACTGGTGGCATCTGCCCGGACATGTCGATGCGCGGATGACCGAATATGCGCGGGCCAATGCCTCGATCGGGATCAACGGCGTCGTGGTGAACAACGTCAACGCCCGCGCGATGATGCTGGAGCCGCGCTACATCGCCAAGGTCAAGGCACTCGCCGACACGTTTCGGCCATGGGGCATTCGCGTCTATCTGTCCGCCCGCTTCTCTGCCCCACGCGACATTGGCGGGCTCAGGACCGCCGACCCGTTCGATCCGGCAGTGCGCGCCTGGTGGAAGGCCAAGGCCGACGAGATTTACGCCGCGATCCCCGATTTCGGCGGCTTTCTAGTCAAGGCCAATTCCGAAGGCCAGCCGGGTCCACAGGATTATGGCCGAACCCATGCGGATGGCGCGAACATGCTGGCCGAAGCGATCGGCGATCGTGGCGTCGTGATCTGGCGCGCCTTCGTCTATGCCGCCGAGAACAAGGAGGACCGCGCGAAACAGGCCTTCATCGAATTCCAGCCGCTCGACGGCAAGTTCGCGAAGAATGTGGTCGTGCAGGTCAAGAACGGACCGATCGACTTCCAGCCGCGCGAACCGTTCCACCCGCTGTTCGGCGCGATGCCGAAGACGCGGCTGAGCCTCGAGCTGCAGATCACCAAGGAATATCTCGGCTTCGCCTCACACCTCGCCTTCCTCGCCCCTTTGTTCGAGGAGGCGCTCGACGCCGATACCGGGCGCAGTGGGACGGTGGCAGAGACCGTCAGCGTGATCGCTGGGGTCGCCAATACCGGGAGCGACCGCAACTGGGCGGGATCGCATTTCGATCAGGCCAACTGGTACGCCTTTGGGCGGTTAGCGTGGAACCCAAAGCTGGCGAGCGACCAGATCGCCCGCGAATGGGCCGCGCAGACCTTCAGTCGCGATCCCGCGTTCCTGAACGCCGTCGTGCCGATGATGCTGGGCAGCCGCGATGCGGTGGTCGACTATATGACCCCGCTCGGCCTCGCCCATGTCATGGGCACCGGGCATCATTACGGCCCCGCGCCCTGGGTGTCCGATCTGGCCCGGCCGGAATGGAACCCGGTCTATTACCACCGCGCCGACCGTGACGGCATCGGCTTCGACCGCACCCCGACCGGCAGCGACGCGCTCGCCCAATATGCACCGGACGTGGCGAAGCGTTTGCTGGCAGACGAGGAATTGCTACTGTGGTTCCGCCGCGTGTCTTGGGACCATCGGCTGAAGAACGGGAAGACCCTGTGGGAGGAACTGCCGCGCCGTTATGACCGGGGCGTGGCTGCGGTCGAGCGGATGCGCACGACCTGGGCAACGCTCGCCCCACATGTCGATGCGCAGCGTCATCGCGCTGTCGCTGACTTCCTCAACATCCAACGCGACGAGGCACAATGGTGGCGCGACGCCAGCCTTGCTTATTGGTCCAGCGTGTCTGGCCGCGCACTGCCGATAGGTCATGCTGCGCCCGCGCATCCGCTAAGCTGGTATCAGGCGCAGAACTTCCCTGAGGCGCCCGGCGAATGATTGCGCTCCCACTTCGGGTGACGCTGCGCTTGCTGCAACGGGCAAACGGGGCGTATGTGCCATGACCATGGCCTCAACCGCATCTGCCAAGCCCCGTTCGTCCCGCCGCCGTGGTGGCGCTCCCACCATCGCCGATGTCGCGGCGGAGGCGCATTGCTCGCCGATGACGGTCAGCCGCGTGATCAATGGCGAAGGCAATGTGCGCGAGAATACGCGCGAACAGGTGCTGGCGGCGATCGCCAAGCTCAACTTCGCGCCCAACCGCGCGGCGCGCAGCCTGGCGGGTGGCGAGCAATTACGCATCGCACTGATGTTCGACAACCCGTCGGCATCTTATCTCAGCGAATTCCTGATGGGCGCGCTGGAAGAGGCGAGCCGCGCCGACATCCACCTCGTCGTGCAGAATTGCGAGAATGTCGCCGAGGCGAAATCGCTGGTGCACCACTTGATCGATGGCGGGATCAAGGGCTTCATCCTCCCCCCGCCCTTGTGCGACGACCAGAGCGTGCTCGACCTGATCACCGATGCCGGGGCCGTCGCCATCGCGGTCGGTCCCGGTAAGGCGAGTGGATCGCACGCGGCGGTGCTGATCGACGATTTCCAGGCTGCGTACGACATGACGCGCCACATCATCGATCTTGGCCATACGCGGATCGGGTTCATCATCGGCAATCCCGAACAGGTGTCGAGCGGCCGTCGCCTCAACGGCTACAAGGCTGCGCTGGAAGCCGCCGGCATTCCGATCCGCGAGGAACTGATCGCGCAGGGCCGCTTCACCTATCGATCGGGCATGCAGGCGTCGGAGCGGCTGATCTCGGTCGATCCGCGCCCGACCGCGATCTTCGCGTCGAACGACGACATGGCCGCGGCGGCCGTCGCGGTCGCGCACCGGCTGCATCTCGATGTGCCGAACGACATCACCGTCTGCGGTTTCGACGATACCGCGATGGCGAGCACGATCTGGCCCGAACTGACCACGATCCGCCAGCCGATCCGCGGCATGACCGCCTGGGCGGTGTCGGCGGCGGTGCGCTTCCTCAAGGCCAAGCGCAACGGTGAGCCGCTGGAGGTCGAGCAGAAAACCTTGCCCTATACGCTGGTGCGTCGCGATTCGGATTCCGCCCCGACGCTGGCCCGCCGCGCCTCTCCCAAACGGAGTCCCGATGCCTGACGACACACCCGTGCGGCTGCGGTCGCGCGACTGGTTCGACAATCCCGAACGCTGGGACATGACGGCGCTCTATCTGGAGCGGTTCATGAACTATGGCGTCACACCCGAAGAGCTGCAGTCGGGCAAGCCGATCATCGGCATCGCGCAGTCGGGCAGCGACCTCAGCCCCTGCAATCGCATCCATCTCGACTTGGCCAAGCGCGTGCGCGACGGCATTCGCGACGCGGGCGGCATCCCGATCGAATTTCCGGTCCATCCGATCTTCGAAAATTGCCGCCGGCCAACGGCGGCGCTCGACCGCAACCTTGCCTATCTCGGCCTGGTCGAACTGCTCAACGGCTACCCAATCGACGGCGTGGTGCTGACCACCGGCTGCGACAAGACCACGCCGAGCCAGGTGATGGCGGCGACCACGGTCGACATCCCCGCGATCGTGCTGTCGGGCGGGCCGATGCTCGATGGCTGGCATGAGGGCGAGCTGGTCGGCTCCGGCACTGTGATCTGGCGCAGCCGCCGCGCGCTCGCGGCGGGTGAGATCGACGAGGCGGAGTTCCTGCGCCGCGCGACCAGCAGCGCGCCCTCCGCCGGGCATTGCAATTCGATGGGCACCGCATCGACGATGAACGCGGTGGCCGAAGCGCTCGGCCTGTCGCTCACCGGCTGTGCCGCGATCCCGGCGCCCTATCGTGAGCGCGGGCAGATCGCCTATCACACCGGCCAGCGCATCGTCGAGATGGTACGCGAGGATCTGCGCCCGTCGAAGATCCTGACGCGCGAGGCGTTCCTCAACGCCATCGCGACCGTCACCGTGTGCGGCGGATCGTCCAATGCCCAGCCGCACATCGTCGCGATGGCGCGCCACGCCGGGCTCGAGCTGGCGCCGGAGGTCTGGTACGATCACGGCTACCACCTGCCGCTGCTGGTCAACATGCAGCCGGCGGGCAAATATCTCGGCGAGCGGTTCCACCGCGCGGGCGGGGTCCCTGCGGCCATGTGGGAATTGCTGCAGGCGGGGAAGCTCAATGGCGACTGCCTGACCGTCACCGGGCGGAGCATCGCCGAGAATTTGGCAGACGCCGAAAGCAACGATCGCGAGGTGATCCGGCCGTTCGCGGAGCCGTTGCAGGAAAATGCCGGGTTCCTGGTGCTGAGCGGCAATCTGTTCGACTTCGCGATCATGAAGACCTCGGTAATCTCGCCCGAGTTCCGCAAACGCTATCTGTCACGCCCGGGCGCGGAGAATGTGTTCGAGGCGCGCGCGATCGTGTTCGATGGCTCGGACGATTATCACCACCGCATCAACGACCCCGCGCTCAACATCGACGCCGATTGCATCCTGGTGATGCGCTCGGCCGGCGTGCTCGGCTGGCCGGGATCGGCGGAGGTGGTCAATATGCAGCCGCCCGACGCGCTGATCCGCGCTGGCGTGAACTGGCTGCCGACGCTGGGCGACGGGCGTCAGTCGGGGACGTCGGACAGCCCCTCGATCCTCAACGCCTCGCCCGAAAGCGCGGCGGGGGGTGGGCTCGCGTGGCTGCGTACGGGCGACACGATCCGCATCGACCTCAACACCCGCCGCTGCGACATGCTGGTCGAGCCGGACGAGATCGAACGCCGCAAAGGCGATGGGCTGCCCGAGGTTCCGGCGAGCAACACGCCATGGGAACAGCTCGCGCGTGAGAAGACCGGGCAACTGGGCGAGGGCGCGGTGCTGGAGTTCGCGCTGGAGTATCGCCAGACGTCGAAGACGCTGCCGCGGCATAATCATTGAACTGTTTAATTCCTCCCCTGCGCAGCAGGGGAGGGGGACCGCCCGCGCAGCGGGTGGTGGAGGGGCGGCCGCGCAGACGGCCGTGAACAGCTCGGCAAAATTCCGCCGCTTGCAGCGGCGGCCCCTCCGTCAGCGCGGTGCGCTGCCACCTCCCCCAGCAAGCTGGGGGAGGAATTGCGTCACTCCACCGCCAGCTCGAACGAGGTCGGCGTCATGTTCGCTGAATCGTAGAGATTGACCACCGGCGTGTCGGCCCACGCATAGCGTACCCGCGTGACCGGCTGGCCATCGCCCAGAACCCGGACGCTGCCACCCTCGACCCGCGCCGCGGCAAAGCGGCAGCTCTGGGCGCACAGCTCGAACCCGACCGGCGCGCCGCTCCAGCTCGTCAGCGCCACCTCGACGCCGCTGAACGAAATGACCACATCGCTACCGTCACGCCGTGCCGACACCGCCTGCGGCCCCGGCTTGCCCAGCGCGGCACGCGCGAGGCGCTTGCCCAGCTCATTCTTGTCCCCGGGATGGATGTCGGTGCGCGACCCCAGGTCGATCGCGGAAACCAGCGCCGTCCCCGGCGTCGCCACGACCGCCCGGCGCTGTTCGTCGCGCAGCACTGCCCAGCCGCTCTCGACCGGCGTGCTTGCGGGTGCGCCATAGCCAGCGAGGCCAACCACCAGCACCGGCAGCGCCGGATCGCCCGACTGGCGGCGATAGCCGTCGATCAGGCCGCGCAGGCGCACATCATAGCCGGTCTGCCCGGAATCGCTCTCGCCCTGATACCAGGCAACCCCGCGCAGACCGATCCCGCCCAACGGCGCGACCATCGCATTGCCGATCAGGCCCAGGCCCGCGATATTGTCCCAGGGCGGACGCGGCGGCGTGCCCTTGGCCGCCGAGATCCAGTAGCGCCACCGGTCGCCAATCGGGATGCTCGACCCATCGGCAAGGTCGATCTTCAGCCGCTCCGCCAGACCCATGAAGCCGCCAGTGCCATAGCTGTTCCACACCGCGACGAGCACCTCGTTGGCACCCGCTTTCCAGTAGCTGCCCGGCACCTTGTAATCACGCGGGTTGGACCAGCCGAAGCTGTTGCCGACCGGCTTGCCGTTGACGAACGCCTGATCGCCATCGTCGATAATTCCGAGCGACAGGGTGCCGCCGTCCTTTGCCTGCTCCGCCGTCAGCGTGACGGTGCGGCGGAACCACACCCAGCCGGTGAAGCCGCGCAGCGGCGTTTCGCCGAGGCTATCCCACGGCGCGACACCCGGCACCGGCGTCCAACTCACCGCATCGGGCGTGCGCCACGGTTCGACCTTGTCCTGCGTCCGCCACCAATCGATCCAGCGCGGGGCGAATTGCACGTTCGCGGCGAGCGGGTCGCGGTCATACACCGCCAGCAATGCCGCTTCGTCCGCGCCATAAATCGCGCGCGTCGCGGCGGGATCAAGCCAGGCGCGGATCGCGGTGCCGCCCCAGGTCGCGTCGATCAGCCCGATCGCGACGCCCGGCTCGGCCTTGCGCAGCTCGCGCGCCATATACCAGCAGGCGGCGGAAAATTCGGGCGCGGTCTCGCGCGTCGATACCTGCCAGCTGGCCGGCTCGGCGAACTTGCGTAGCGGTCGTGTCGAGGTCGCCTTGGGCACGGTCAACAGCCGCAGCATCGGATCGGCGGCGCTGTTCATCTGATTGTCGAAATCGAGTGCGCGACGAACCGGCAATTCCATGTTGGACTGGCCCGAACACAGCCAGACATCGCCGATCATCACCCCCTTCGCCTCAACGGCAGCGTCCAGCGTGGCGGCGCGGAGCAGATAGGGGCCGCCCGCCTTCATCGCCGGGAAGGTCGCACGCCACTGGCCGCCCCTATTGGCCTTGGCCTGCGCGATCGTGTCGCCGAGCGTGACGGTCAGCGACATGCCGGGTGCAGCTTCGCCCTCTACGATAATCGGCTTGTCGCGTTGGAGCACGCCATGGTCGCCGATGGCAGGGCCAAAGCTGAGCTGCGCCACTGCGGGGAGGGGGGCGAGCGCGGTCGCGCTGAGCAGGACCGCCGCGATCTTCATGCAATATGCGCCCGGGCAAGGGCGTGGCCTGGAACGCGCGCCTCAAAGGCGAACAGGTCGCCTGCGTGCGGCTGCGCGGCGCGCTGCTCCGCGCTCAGCCCCTTGGCGGCGGTGGTGGCATAGAGCGTCTTCAGCCCTTCGCCCCCGAATGCCAGCTTGGTGACATTGGCGACCGGCAGGCGGACGAACTCGATCTCGCGCCCACTGGGGTCGAAGCGGCGCGCGCCGTGACCGGCGAAGAAGCCGACCCAGACATTCCCCTCCGCATCCGTGATCGACCCGTCGGGATAGCCTTCATCGCCGGTGAAGGTCAGAAAGGGCTGAACCGCGCCGAGCGATCCGTCGTCATGCAGCGGCGCGACCCAGATGCGCCGCCCGATCGTGTCGGTGAAATAGATGCGGTCGCCGGCCGGGGACACCGCCGGGCCGTTGGTGATGCTCACCGGCCCCGGCCCGACCCGGTCGAGCTGCCCGGCATCGAGCCGGTAGAAATGGCCGGTTTCAGCACTCTCGGCATTGTCCATCGACCCGAACCACACGCGGCCCTGCGCATCGGTGCAGGCGTCGTTGAGACGGTTGCCGGGCAGATCCGGCTCGACCGCGCGCCAGAAGGTGAAGGCGCGCGTGTCGGGGTCGAACCAGTGCAGCCCGCTCTGCAATCCGCACAGTAATCGGCCATTGTCGGCGGGCAGCGCCCAGCCGATCTCCCCCGGCGCATCGGCGCTGGTCAGTGCACCGGTTGCGGGATCGAAGCGGTGGAGCTTCTTCCCCTTGATATCGACGAACCACAGGCAGCCGCGCTGCGCATCCCACACCGGACCTTCACCCAGTATTGCGCCGAGCCGCGCGGCTACCCGTACTTCGTTTACCGCCATCCGGCATCCACCCAGTAATTATGCGCCGTGCACATGCGCGCGTCGTCGCTGGCGAGGAAGGTCGCCATCGCAGCAATGTCCGCGGGCTGGATTCGCCCTTTCAGCGCCTGTGCCGTAACGATCTCCGCCTCGCCCTCGGGCGTGTACCATTTCTCCTGCCGCGGGGTCTGGACGTTGCCGGGGACGATGGTGCAGGCGCGGATGCCGTGCGGGCCGAGCTCGCGCGCAAGGCTGCGGGTCAGCCCCTCGATCGCCGCCTTGGCGGTCTGGTAGAGGGTCAGGTCGGGCAGGCCGAGATGCCAGCTGATCGACCCGAAATTGATGATGACGCCGTGCCCGGCCGCTTTCATCCCCGGGATCACCGCCTGCGCCGCAAAGAACAAATGGCGCAGATTGACCGCCATCCGTTCGTCCCAATAGGCGGGCGTCACCTCCTCGATCCCGTGGCGGTCGTCGCTCGCGGCATTGTTGAGCAGGATGTCGACCGCGCCCCGCTCCGCGATGATCGCGCCGAGGCAGGATTGCAGCGCGGCAACGTCGGTCAGGTCGCAATGCGCGAACTGCGGCGCATGCATTGCGCCCGGTGTCAGTCGCGCGCTCAGCGCTTCGCCGGCCGCCGTCTGAACGTCGACGAACGTCACGCGCGCGCCCTGCGCCACGAACGCTTCGACCAGCCCTTCGCCGATCCCCGACGCGCCGCCGGTGATCAGCACATGTTTGTCACGCAGGCTGGGATAGGTGGCGCGCATCGTGGCCGCTCCGCTGGACTTCTGCAGCAACCTCAATCCCCCGAATAGACCGTTTTGACGGTCGTGTAGAATTCTACCGCGGCAAAGCCCTGTTCGCGCGCGCCGTAACTGGACTTGCGCGTGCCGCCGAACGGCACATGATAATCGACGCCGGCGGTGGGCAGATTGACCATCACCATCCCGGCGCGGATCCGCTTGCGGAAATCGCGCGCATATTTGTGGCTGGTGGTGACGATGCCCGACGACAGGCCGAACTCGCCCTGATTGGCGATCTCCAGCGCGTGCTCGTAATCCTTGGCGCGGACGGTCGAGACGACGGGCCCGAACACTTCCTCGCGGTTGATCGTCATGTCGGGATCGGTGTCGGCGATCAGCGTCGGCGCCATGAAATAGCCGGGCGTCTCGAGCTTGAGCGGATCGGGTCCGCCGCTGGCGACGCGGCCGCCTTCCTCGATCGCCTTGCGGACGTAGCGGAGATTCTGCTCGAACTGGCTCTCGCTCGATGCCGGGCCGACCTGGGTGTCGGCGGCGAGCGCGGGGCCGACCTTCAGCGCCTTGGCGCGTTCGGCGAGTGCGGCGACGAAGCGGTCGTGGATCGCGTCCTCGACGATCACCCGGCTCGATGCGGTGCAGCGCTGCCCGGTCTGAAAGAAGCCGCCGTCGAGCGCGATTGCCACGGCCTTGTCGAGATCGGCGTCGGCCAGCACGACCAGCGGGTTCTTGCCCCCCATCTCGAGCTGCACCCGCGCCTGTCGCGTCATCGCGGCCATGCCGACCTTCGCGCCCACGCCCTGCGACCCGGTGAAGCTGATCGCGTCGACATGCGGATGATCCACGATCGCCTGGCCAACGCCGCCCTGGCCGAGAACGAGGTTGAACACGCCGGCAGGCGCGCCGCATTCCTGAATGATGTCAGCCAGCGCGCTCGCCATCGCCGGGGTCACATTGGCGGGCTTCATCACGACGGTATTGCCAAAGGCGAGCGCGGGTGCCGCTTTCCATGCTGGAATCGCGATCGGGAAGTTCCACGGGGTGATTAGGCCGACCACGCCCACCGCCTCGCGATAGGTTGCGACGTCGAGGCCGGTGCGAGTCGATTCGAGCGTCAGCCCGTGGCGACGCAGCGCCTCACCGCCGAAATAGCGGAAGATGCGCGCGGCGCGCATCACTTCGCCCATGCCCTCAGCGCGGGTCTTGCCCTCTTCGCGCGCAAGCAACTCGCCGAGTTCGGCGGCGCGCGCCATGATCGTCGCGCCGACCTTGTCGAGCAGATCGGCGCGCACTTCCGGCGAGGCCGCAGCCCAGCCCGGCTGCGCGGCGCGGGCGGCCTGCACCGCTTGGTCGACCACCGCAGCATCGCCTGCGGCAAAGGTCGCGACGACCTCATCGGTGTTCGACGGGTTGCGACTTTCCAGCGGCGTGTCCACCGCGACGCGCTCGCCATTGATCAGGTGGGTCAGCTTCATGATGCGCGGTTCCTGCAAGTCAGAGTTCAGATCCGGTCGGCGAGTCCGCGACGCACCAGGTCACGAACAAGAACGCCGATTCCAATTTCCCATATGGGGGCATTTTTCGACGTCGTCACCGTATTTGCGAGCGTCCCGAGCCGCGACGACGATATCGTCACGCGATCACCGACCTTATGGGTGAAACCGCCACCCGGCACATCGCGATCCTGGGTCGGCGCAAACAGGGTGCCGAGGAACAGCACGAAGCCGTCCGGATAATGATGCTCGCTCATTGCCTGACGCGCGATTTCCAGCGGGTCGCGGCTGATCTCGCTCATCCGGCTCGCGCCTTCCAGACGGAAGCCGTCGGTGCCTTCGATGGTCAGAGCGACATCGGCGCCGCGGACGTCATCAATGGTGAAGCCGTCGTCGAACAGCCGGATGAATGGGCCGAGCGCGCAGGACGCAGTATTGTCCTTAGCCTTGCCCAGCAGCAGCGCCGAGCGCCCCTCGAAGTCGCGCAGATTGACGTCGTTGCCCAGCATCGCGCCGACCGATTCGCCACGACTCGACATCGCCAGCACGATTTCGGGCTCGGGATTGTTCCAGCTCGAATCCGATCGCACGCCGATCGGCGCGTCATGGCCGACCGCCGACAGCACCGGCGACTTGGTGAAGATCTCCGCATCCGGGCCGATCGCGACCTCCAGATATTGCGACCACATGCCGTCCTCGATCAGCGCGGCCTTGAGCGCGGCCGCCTCGGTCGATCCGGGGATCACCGAACGAATACCACCGCCGATGCGCTCTTCCAGCCGCCCGCGAATCGCCGCCGCCTGGCTCGCATCGCCGCGCGCGCGTTCCTCGATCACACGCTCGATCGCCGAAACCGCAAAGGTGACGCCCGCCGCCTTGATGCACTGCAGGTCGATCGGCGCGAGCAGCGCGGCGCCCTCGGGCAGGCGCGGATCGGTCACGTCGAGATCGGCAATCCGCCGCCCGAATTCGGGCGTGGTCAGGCCCCGGTCGATCGCTCCGGCGACGGTTGCGGCATGCGGCGTGAGGTCGAACAGCGCGCCATCGGCGATCAGCACCGGCACCGGACCATCTCCCAGATCGACCCGACCGAGAAAGCGACCGCTCCGCCAGTCACTCGGCAATATGTCTGCAAGCGCGATGGCCATTATCTCTCACCCCTCCGCCATCATTGTTATTGATAGCGCTAACATCATGCTCCTATGAAGGTGTCAAGCATCGCGCGGAAAAAACGTCGGTGCAGGCTCGGGAAAGCCGTGCGAAGAATTGGGGAGAGGAGCGGAATGAAGGGTTTTGCCGCCTTGCTGGCCATGTTGCTTGCTGCGCCTGCTGTTGCGCAGCAGAGCACGGCGCGATTCGATTTCGTCAGCTACACGGCGGAATCAGCGGCCCCGTCGCTACCCGCTGGCCATTATGCCAATCCGGTTTTGCCCGGCTTTCGCCCCGACCCGTCGATCGTCAAGGTCGGGCAGGATTTCTACCTCGTCACCTCGACCTTTGCCTGGTTCCCCGGCATCCCGGTCTATCACAGCCGGGACCTGGTGAACTGGCGTCAGATCGGCAATGCGATCGACCGGCCCGAGATGCTGGATTTCAGCGGGCTGGCGCTCGACCGCGGTGTCTTCGCACCGACGATCGAGTATCATGACGGCATCTACTACATCCTCAACACCTGTGTCGGGTGCCGCGACAATTTCATGCTGACCGCGAAGGATCCGGCAGGGCCATGGAGCGGGCCGCACTGGCTCAGCTTTGGCGGGATCGACCCGTCGATCTACTTTGAGGATGGCCGCGCCTGGATCGTCAACAACGACGCGCCGCCGGGCAAACCCGAATATGACGGCCACCGCGCACTGTGGATGCAGGAAATCGACCTCGCCACCTTCAAGATGAAGGGGACGCGCCACCTGCTCGTCGACAAGGGCGTCGACCCCGCGACCAAGCCGATCTGGGCCGAGGGGCCGCATATCTACAAGGTCGATGGCTGGTATTATCTCTCTGCTGCCGAGGGCGGCACGGCGGACCAGCACGCGCAGACCATCTACCGTTCGCGCAACCTGACCGGCCCCTACACGCCAGGTCCGGTCAACCCGATCCTGACGCAGCGCGACCTGCCCGAAGATCGCCCGAACCCGGTTCAGGCGACGGGTCACGCCGATTTCGTGAAGCTCGACGATGGCAGTTGGTGGGCGGTGTTCCTCGCCACCCGTCCGTTCCGGGGGCAGGAGACATTGCTGGGTCGTGAGACCTTCCTGTTGCCAGTGACGTGGAAGGATGGCTGGCCATCGATCCTGCCGCCGCGCACCCCGCTGCCCGCCAGCGTCGCGCGCCCAAACCTGCCCGCGTCGCCCGGCGAAGCGCGCGACTGGCGCGAGGAGTTCGACGCGCCGAAACTCGCCTCGGACTGGATGATGCTGCGCACGCCCAAGGGTTCGCCATGGTGGCGGATCGCCGACGGCGCGCTGATGCTCGACGCGCGCCCGGTCGCGGCGGGCGCGCTCGCCCAGCCAAGCTATATCGGCAAGCGTATGCGCCATCCCCAGGCAAGCTGGACCACGCGTGTGTCTTTCGATCCCAAAAGCGCGTCGGACCGCGCCGGGCTGCTCGCCGCCGCCAACGAACATCATCTGCTGTTTGCCGGGCTTGAGGGCGACAATCTCGTGGTGCGGCGACGCATCTCGAAGGACGAACCCGAAACTGGCGTCGTGATCGCGTCGGTCCCGCGCGGCGGCGCGAGTGAGGTCGAGCTCAAGCTGAGCTTTGACAAGGGCACGGCGCACGCCGAGTGGCGCCCGGTTGGCGAGGCTGCGTGGCGCAGCATCGCGCGCGACATCGATGTCTCGCGGCTCGCCACGATCCATGCCGGGCTGTTCATGGGGCTGGTCGTCGGGCCGCACGCCGCGAGCACGCCATGATCGACCCGGTGCGCGTCGTTATCGTCGGGGGTGGAACCGCGGGGTGGATGACCGCATCCGCGCTCGCACGCTTCCTGCCCGGCGTGGCGGACGTGCGCCTGATCGAATCCGAGGAAATCGGCATTGTCGGGGTGGGGGAGGCGACGCTGCCGCACCTGCGCGCGTTCCTCCAGCGGCTCGGCATCGACGAGGCCGAGATGATGCGCGCCACCAACGCGACCTATAAACTCGGCATCGATTTCCGCGACTTCGGACGGATCGGCGACCGCTATATCCACCCCTTCGGCGCCTATGGCGTCGATCTGGCGGGGGTCGGTTTCCACCATTACTGGCTGCGCGCGCGCGCCGAGGGGAGCGCGCGTCCGATCGAGGATTATTCGCTTCCGATCGTCGCCGCGCGCGCCAATCGCTTCGCGCTGCCCCCGGCCGATGGCGACTTCCTGTCGACCAGCTATGGCTGGGCCTATCAGTTCGATGCCACCCGCCTTGCCCCGATGCTGCGCGGCTATTCGGAGGCGCGCGGCGTCACGCGGACTGAGGGGCGTGTCACCGGGGTCGAGCGCGACGGCGAGAGCGGCAACGTCACCGAACTGGTGCTCGACAGCGGCGAGCGCGTTGCCGGCGACCTGTTCATCGACTGTTCGGGCTTTCGCGCATTGCTGATCGGCGGGGCGATGGATGCCGCGTGGGAGGATTGGTCGCACTGGCTGCCCTGCGACCGCGCCGCGGCGCTTCCGACCGACAGCATACCGGGACCGATCGAGCCCTATACCCGCGCCACCGCGATGGGCGCGGGCTGGCGCTGGCACATCCCGCTCCAGCATCGTGTCGGCAATGGATACGTGTTCTCCAGCAGCTTCCTCTCGGAAGATGAAGCGTACGACGCGATCCTCGGCGCGGTGGACGGCGCCCCGCTCGCCGACCCCCGCATCCTGCGCTTCCGCGCCGGACGGCGGCGTGAAAGCTGGGTCGGCAATGTCGTCAGCATCGGGCTCGCCAGCGGCTTTCTCGAACCGCTCGAATCGACCAGCATCCACCTCGCGCAGATGGCGGTGATGCGGCTGATCGAACTGTTTCCCGAACGCCAGATTGACCCGGCCGACCGCGCCGCGTTCAACGCGACGGTCGATTACGAATATGACCGCGTCCGCGACTTCCTGATCCTCCATTATCACGCCACGAAGCGCGACGATTCGGACTTCTGGAACCATGTCCGCACGATGGAGCTGCCCGACAGCCTGGCCGGCAAGCTGGAGCTGTGGCGCGAGAGTGGCCGGATCGAGAAATATGGCGAGGGCCTGTTCCTCGAACCCAGCTGGGTCGCGGTCTATCTGGGGCAGGGGATGATGCCTGAACGCTATGATCCGCGCGCGGATAATCCCGGACCCGCCGCGCTCGGCCGCGCGCTCGACGATATCGCCGACACGCTCCGCAGCCGCGTCGCGGCGATGCCCGACCACGAAGCGGCACTGCGCGCACAAGGCGCCTGGGGGGCGGCATGAGCGGTCCCGCCAGCGTCGCGGTGCTGGGTAGCGGCGTGGTCGCGCTGTCCGCCGCCATCGCCTTTCGCCGCGCGCTTCCTGCGGCGCGGATCACTTTGGTCGAGCGACCGGCCGATCCCCGATCGCTGCTCGACCGCATCGGTGCGGCGAAGCTGGCAATCGACGCCTTCCACCGCGCGATCGGCCTCGACCAGCAACTCTTCATCCGCCGCACCGGGGCGGATGCGATCCATCGTGTCACGCTGAACGGCGAACTGCTCGGCGCGCCCGGCGCGATCCCGCATGTGGAGGGCGTTGCGCTGCATCAACTCTGGTTGCGGCATCTGGCCAAGCGACCCGAGACGACGCCCGGCTGGGCTGCGCTTACCGTGCCCGGGGCCGAGCCGTTCGGCGTGCGCTTCGACATGCCTGCCTACATCGCGCTGCTCGCCGAAATGGCGGCGGCGCTCGGCATCGTGCGGGGCGAAGCGGATGCCGCCGACCTGCTGCTCGACTGCACAGTGCCGGACGCCGGCTGGCTCGACGCACCGCTGCCGAGCATCGTTGCAGAGTCGGTCGCGCCCGGCGCCCCCGAAGGCGAGACGCTGAACATCGCCGACGGTGCAGTGGAGTGGCAGGCACCGCCCTGGGGCTGGCGGCTTGCGCGTGGGGCCGGACTGACACCCGGACGCCATCCGATGCCACGCGCCGGCCGGAAGATTGCACTGGGCGAAGCGGCGCTCGTGGCGGAAAGTTTCGACGGCCATGCGCTGTCGGCGGCGCACGCCGACATTCTGCGCGCGATCGAATTCATGCCGCATGCCGCACCGAGCGACCGTGAGGCAGCCGAATATAACCGCCGTACCGCCATCGCGCATCAGCGCATGATCGATTGGGCGACCGAGCGCTGGAGCGGCACGCCGAGCGAAGATCTTGCCGCGTTGCGCGGCGGCTTTGCGGCGCGCGGCCGGATGCCCTATCGCGACTGGGACCCTGTGACCCCCGGCGAATGGGTCGGCTGGTGGTTCGCGAACGGGGTTCGCCCCGAGCGCGTCGACCCCACCGCCCGCGCTGTGCCCGACGACCAACTGATCCGCATCATGGAGAGGAATAGATGAAGCGTTTGATGCTCCTGGCGCTCGGCGCCGCACTGGCCGCACCGCTGGCAGCGCAGGAAAGCCCGGTGAACCCCGAGATCTGGCCCAGCCCGGCCTGGCCGCAACAGACAGACAACGCTGTCGAGGCAAAGATCAAGGCGCTGATCGCGCGCATGTCGGTCGAGGAAAAGGTCGGCCAGATCGTCCAGGCGGACATCGCCAGCGTCACCCCGGCGGACGTGCGCACCTATCACCTCGGCTCGGTCCTCAATGGCGGCAGCAGCGGTCCGTACGGCGACGATTTCGCCGCCGCACCGAAATGGCTCCAGCTCGCCGACGAATTTTACGAAGCCTCGGTCGACAAGAGCGGCGGGCGCGTCGGCATTCCGATCATCTGGGGCACGGACGCCGTCCACGGCCACAGCAACATCATCGGCGCGACGCTGTTCCCGCACAATATCGGCCTAGGCGCGATGCGCGATCCCGATCTGATCGAAAAGATCGCGCAGGCCACCGCGCTCGAAATCCGCGCGACCGGTCAGGAATGGACCTTCGCCCCCACTGTCACCGTCCCGCGCGATTTCCGCTGGGGCCGCGCGTATGAGGGCTATTCGTCCGACCCCAAGCTGGTTGCGTCCTATGTCGAGCGGATGGTGCGTGGCCTTCAGGGCCCGGGCAACGGCACCAATCTGCTCTCCGGCCCCTATGTCATTGCCTCGACCAAGCATTTCCTCGCCGATGGCGGCACGCATGAAGGGCGCGATCAGGGCGATGCGCGGATCAGCGAGACCGAGCTGCGCGACATTCACGGTGCCCCCTATGTCCCCGCGATCGAACAGGGCGTGGCGACGGTGATGGTCAGCTTTTCCAGCTGGAACGGCACCAAGATGACCGGGCACAAGGGGATGCTGACCGATGTCCTCAAGAACCGGATGAATTTCGGCGGCTTCCTCGTCTCCGACTGGAACGCGCACGGCCAGGTCGAGGGCTGCACCAACGCGTCCTGCCCCAAGGCGGTCAATGCGGGGCTCGACATGTACATGGCGCCCGACAGCTGGAAGCCGCTGTGGCACTCGCTCGTCGCGCAGGTGAAGTCGGGCGAGGTGCCGATGGCGCGGCTCGACGACGCGGTCGCGCGCATCCTGCGGGTCAAGATGCGGCTGGGGCTGTTCGAGGCGGGCAAGCCCTCGACGCGCAAATATGCCGGCGACTGGTCGCTGCTCGGTCACGCCGATCACCGCGCGGTGGCGCGCGACGCGGTGCGCAAGTCGCTGGTGCTGCTCAAGAACAATGGCTCGCTGCTGCCGGTGAAGGCGGGCGCGCATGTGCTGGTGGCGGGCGATGCCGCCGACGATATCGGCCGACAGTCGGGCGGCTGGACGCTGACCTGGCAGGGTACGGGCGTGAAGAACGAACAATTTCCCGGCGCGACCTCGATCTGGAAGGGGCTGCAGGACGCGGTGACATCGACCGGTGGCAGCGCCGAGCTGGTCGCGGACGGCAAGTTTGCCAAGAAGCCCGACGTCGCAATCGTGGTGTTTGGCGAGACGCCCTATGCCGAGTTCCAGGGCGACCTGAAGACGCTCCAGCTGCGCCCCGAACTGCGCAAGCCCTATGAGACCATGAAGGCGCTCAAGGCGCAGGGGATTCCCGTGGTCGCGGTGATGGTCACCGGTCGCCCGCTGTTCATGAACCCGGAATTGAACGTCGCCGACGCCTTCGTGGTCGCGTGGCTGCCCGGATCTGAGGGCGCGGGGATCGCCGACCTGCTGGTCCAGCGCAAGGACCGCCGCGCGCCCTACGACTTCACCGGCAAGCTGCCCGTCGCCTGGCCCGCCACCGCGCGCGCCGATGGGCCGACGCTGTTCCCGTTCGGCTATGGCCTGACGCTGGCCGGCGGAGCGGTGCCGTGGAAGCCGCTGTCGGAAGATAGCGAGGTTCCGGCCGAGGACGCGGGCAATGTCTATTTTGCAGGCGGCGTGCCGGCGGCGTCCTGGTCGTTGCTGGTCTATGGCGACCCTGCGGATTCGACGCGCATCACCACGGTCCCGGCGGTCGCGGCGAGCGGGCGGGTGCGGGTCAGCGCGGTCGATCATGTCGTGCAGGAAGGCGCGCGGCGCTTCGCGATCGCGTCGGGCACTGCCGATGTCGCGCTGGCGACGCAGGCCCCGCTCGACCTGACACGAGAGGTCAATGGCGACGTGATGCTGGTCGCGACGATGCGCGTCGATGCCAAACCTGCCGGCACGCTGCACTTCCGCATCGGCAATGCCGCCGTGCGCGCGACGCCGGTCGAAGGCGCGAAGCCCGGCGAGTGGGTGAGCTATGGCGTCCCGCTCAAATGCTTTGCCAAGGGCGGCGGCAACTTGGCGCGGGTCGAGGCACCGTTCGTGCTGCGCAGCGAAGGCGCGGTCACCTACAGCCTGTCGCGCGTCGCATTGGGGACAGCGGCGGACAAGGTCGTGAGCTGCCTATAACCTAACCCTCCCGTCACCCCGGCCTTGAGCCGGAGCCCAGCTTTTTCGGGCGGTCAAGGCAGCTGGGCCCCGGGTCGAGCCCGGGGTGACGAAATTCTAGACCTACCGCAGCATCGCCGCGATCTGGTCGGCATGGCTGGGGAGTTTCCCCGCCACATCGGCATAGGTCGCGGCGATCTGGCGCATCGCGGCGGTCACGCGCGCATCGTCCATCGAATCGACCAGCGGGTCATAGCCGTCGGGCATGACGTGCTGGCCGATCAGCACCGCGACCCAGCTCGGCACGCCGAACAGGTCATGGTCGTATCGACGGATACGCCCGCGCTCGCGCCACAGCTCCAGCTTCGCGGCGAGGCTGTCGGGCACCGTCATCTCGCCCACATGGCGCCACAGCGCGGTGTCGCGCCGCTGGGTCGCCTTGTAATGCAGCACGATGAAATCGCGCACATATTCATACGCTTCGTGCATCAGTCGGTTATATTCGTTGCGCCCCGCCGCGCCCATGCTGCGGTCGGGGAACAGCCACATCAGTTTCGAGATGCCGGTCTGGATCAGGTGGATGCTGGTCGATTCGAGCGGCTCGACAAAGCCGGCCGACAGGCCCAGCGCGACCACATTGCCGACCCATTGCTGCTCCCGCACCCCGGCGGTGAACGACAGGCCGCGCGGTTCCGCCGTCGCCGGTGCATCCAGATTGGCGAGCAAGGTCTCACGCGCCGCCTCCTCGCTCGCGAACGCACTGGCATAGACGATGCCATTGCCGGTGCGATGCTGCAGCGGGATGCGCCACTGCCACCCGAATTCATGCGCGGTGGAGCGCGTCAGCGGGGTGAGCGGATCGGCGCGTTCGCACGGCACTGCGATTGCCCGATCGCACGGCAACCAGTGCGACCAGTCATGATAACCGACCCCCAGCGCGTCGCCGAGCAACAAGCTGCGAAACCCCGAACAATCGATGAAGAAATCGCCCGCGACGCGGCGGCCATCGTCCAGCACCACCGCGGCAACATGGCCGGTCGCGCCGTCGCGCTCGACCGACGTGATCTTCCCCTCGACGCGCCTGACCCCGCCAGCCTCGGCCCGCCGACGCAGGAATGCGGCGTAAAGCCCGGCGTCGAAATGATAGGCATAAGCGAGCCCGCCCAGCGGCGTGCGCGGATCGGTGGCGGGGTGGACAAAGCGGTCGCGCCGCGCCGCCTGTGCCGCGATCCAATACTCCTCGAGCGCGCCGACGCGATGCTTCAGCCAATATTGGTGGAATGCAACGCCCTGAAAATCATGCCCCAGTTCGCCGAACGGGTGCAGATACCGGTCGCCGACCTGCCCCCAGTTCACGAACTCGATCCCCAACTTGATCGTCGCCCCGGTCTCGTGCACGAACTCGCGCTCGTCGATGCCCAGCCGATGGTTGAATTCGCGGATCGGCGGGATCGTCGCCTCGCCGACGCCGACCGTGCCGATCGCGTCGGATTCGACCAATGTGATCGTGCGGCGTCCATCGTTCAGGAAGCGCGCAGCGGCGGCAGCGGCCATCCATCCGGCGGTGCCGCCGCCGATGATGACGATGCTGGCGACAGGCGGAGCGGTCATCCCGCCATGCTAACAGGTTGCGCGGTCAGGCGCATCGTTGCGCAATGACTTGCGCCCGGCGCGACCGTGATGCTCAGCGCATTGGGCAGGTGCGCGACCGGCTCGAAGCAGAAATGTGGCGCGCCTGCTGGGGTATAAACCACCGCATGATCGACCTCGGACTCGATCCAAAGCGCAGCGTCCGCCCAGGCGATCGTCGCGACCCCGCCCCACCCTGAAAAGGCGCAGTCGAGCGCGCGTTCGGCCACCGCGAAATCGACCTGCCGGTCGGCAATTTCGACCGGATCGCCCGGTAGCATCCGCGCATCCGGCGGCCAGCGCCGCTCCGCCGCAAAGCGCAGCCGCGCGCCCGCTGCCGGAAAATAGGGGTGATGCCCGCACGCCAGCGGCGCGTCGAACGCTTCCAGATTGCGCGCGCTGAGCGTGACGGTCAGCGTGTCGGGGGTCAGCGCGACGATCTGCTGGGCGGCAAAGGCGAATGGCCAGCGCGCATCGCCCGCATGATCGAGCGTCAGGACGATCCGATCGTCGCGTGCCTCACGGACCTCCCATGCCGATGTCCAGCCGATGCCATGGATTGCGTGCGGCTCGGGCGCGAAATTGGGCGCGATCGCATGGCTCGCCCCCGCCCACTCGAATCGCGCATCGGCGATCCGGTTGGAAAAGGGTACCAGCGGAAAGCTCGCCATACCCAGCGGATCGCGCGCCGCGATGGCCTCCGCCGACGCCATGCGCAGCATCGGCGCGTCGGCGATGGTCCAGCTAATCAGCGCGCCACCCAGCGCCGGGGCGACCGCCGCCCGCGCTGCCCCTGCGGTCAGGATCAGTTGCTCGACGATGTCAGCACCGCTTCTTCGCGAATGACATAGACCGGGCCGATCTCGATCTCCTGCCGGGCAGCCCCGGTGTGCAGCGCCAGCTGGCCCGCTCCCTTGGCGATGTCCATCGGGGCTTGGGTGCGGAACTGATAGAGCCGCCAGTTCGGCCCGACCTGCACCGGCTTGTCGAGGAATCCGTCATAGGGCGCGGCGTTCTTCTGGATGCGCACCGACAGCATCCCCTGGCCGTCCGACGTCGCCGCCGACAAAGTGCGCGCGAGCACCGCGACCAGCAGGACGTCGCCCTCCTTGATCTCTTCGTTCAGTGCCACGCTCGCGCCCGAGGCATAGGGCGCGGCCCCGGCATTGGCGACGCTGAACAGGGTGCCGACGCGGCCATAGACATTGGTCACGGTCGCCTTGGTCGTCTGCTCGGCGCCGTGAAAGCCCCAGTCGCGGTTCGACGGATCGTTGAGCATCCGACCCTTGTCCTTGAGCTGCGGCGGCAACTCCGGATCGGGTGCGGTCGCGGCTTCCATACGCTTCACCGTGCGGATGCTGGTCGCGCCTTCGACGATGATCACCTGGCCGATTTCGATCACCTGCTTCGCCCCGGCGAGCTGGAGTCCGACCACCGCCTGTCCGGTCGGCAGCGCCTTGTCCGATCGCGCGGTGACTTCGTACAGCGCCCAGTCGCTGCCCACGTCGAGCACGGTGTCGCCAAAGCCCGCATAAGGCGCAGCATTCTGCTGAAAGCGTACGCCGATCTTGCCCTTGCCGCCGGGAGCCTCGGACTTCACCGTCCGGGCATAAAAGGCGACCGTCACATCGCGCCCGACCGCGATGCCGCGCCGGATCGGCACGTTGGCGCCACTGTCATAGATGTTGGCACCCGCGCGCGGGACCTCAACCCGCACCGCCGCGCCACCACCGGGGATCGACGGATCCTGCACATTCTTCGTCTTCTGCTCCGCGCCGTAGAAGCTCCAGTCCATCCGCGACGGATCGTTGATCAGCGTGCCGGGCAGCGCATCGTCGAGCGCCTGCAGCTCGGCAGTCGGCTGGTCCTGTGCCAACACGGCGGCGGGAGCGAGCGCGGCAAGCGCCGCCGCTGCCATCAGAACGCGCTTCATTCCGGCAGCCCCATCGCGCCGCGCAGACCGGGAAGCCATTGCTTCTTCTCCTTGTCGTAAAATGGGAAGGTGTTGCTGTACGCCCAGCTGCACATGCCGATGTCCATCGGCCCGAACGCGGCGGTCACCGCGCGGTGATAGGCGACGCGCTGATCGAGGCTGGTGGTGGCGTGCGCGCCCGTCTCACCCATGAACGGCGTCTTGCCCGTGCGCGCGACATAAGCGCGGATCTTTTCGACATCGCGCTTCAGGCGCAGCACGTCCTCGGCCGTGCCATAGGTGCGACCCAGCGGCGGGGCCGGGTTGACCCAGGTCGCGCCCTGATGGGTGAAATCGAACGGCTCGTAATAGTGGAAGGTCGGAACGACATGAGGATCGTCGGGCAGCGGCAAGGTCGCCAGGCTGTCGATCCCGCTCCAGAATTCGCCGCCGATGATCACCGGGCGATCGGGGTTGGTCGCGCGGATTGCTTTCAGCGCCGGGGTAATCACCGCGATCAGGTTCGAATGGTCGAACTTCTCGTGCGGCTCATTCTCGATCTCGAACCAGACATGGTCGCGCGGCATGTCGGCAAAGCGTGCCGCGATCTGTCGCCACATCGCCGCCAGCTGCGGCGCGCTGCCCAGCGGGTCCTTGTGGATCGCCTCGAAATGGTGGCTGTTGAGGATGACGTTCAGCCCTGCCGCGCGCGCCTGTTCAACGGCAGTGCGGACACGCTTCATATAGGCTTCGTCGATCTTGAAGTCCGGCCCCGGTCCGGCATGCGTGTCCCAGCGTACGGGGAGGCGTACGGTCTTGAACCCGGCCTTGGCGATGATCGCCATATCGTCATCGGCGAGTGGTTTTCCGCCCCAGGCGGATTCGGCCGGCGGCTCGAACGTGTTGCCGATATTGATGCAGATGCCGACCGGCAATTTGTCGGTGCGGGCGGGCACCGCCTGCGGGCTCGCGGACAACAGGGCGGCAAGCGCCAACGGGCCGATCATGCGCATCTCTCCTCGTTAGTCCGGCTACTGACGCGCCGAGTACGACTCGATTGGTAGCGCTATCAGACAACGCTGGTCAATCGCGGTTTTGAGGGATGCTTGCAGGCGTCAGGTTAGCCGCTTCGCGCCAGCCTCACGCAACGCCGCGATGGTCGGAAAGCCATCGACCGCCATCAGCAAATCCGCCTCGGCCAGGATCGATCGCAACACATGCGCCGCGCCGTCCGCACCGCCCAGCGCGAGGCCATAGCAATAGGGCCGCCCCACGCCGACTACGGTCGCGCCCAGCGCCAGCGCCTTGGCCACATCGCTGCCCGACCGGATGCCCGAATCGAACAGCACCGGCACATCGCCCGCCGCCGCGACGACATCGGGCAACAGGTCGATCGCGGCGATCCCGCCATTGGCCTGACGCCCGCCATGGTTGGAGCAATAGATGCCGTCGGCCCCTTCATCGATCGCGCGGCGCGCATCATCGGGGTGGCAGATGCCCTTGAGGACGATCGGCAATGTGGTCAGCGACCGCAGCCACTTCATGTCGTCCCAAGTCAGCACCCGCCCGAACGTCGCGGCCCAGGTCATCACCGCCGCGCGCGGGTCCTCCGCCACCGGCTTGGCCAGCATCTTCTGAAAGCGCGGGTCGGACCAATAGTTGGACAGGACATGGCCGCGCAACTGCGGGAAGTTCGCGGTGTTGAGGTCGCGCGGCCGCCAGCCGGTGACCCAGGTGTCGAGCGTCACGACGATCGCCTTGTACCCCGCCGCCTCGGCCCGGCTGACCAGGCTTGCGGCGAGTTCGGGGTCCTTGGGCGTATAGAGCTGGAACATCCCCGGCGTGTCGCCCATCGCCGCGGCGACCTCCTCTAGCGGATCGTTGGTCAACGTCGAGACGGTCAGCGGCACCCCCGTCATCGCGGCGGCGCGCGCGGCGGCGATATCGCCATGTCCGTCCTGCGTGCACATGCCAGCCACCCCCACCGGGGCCATGAACAGCGGAGAGGGGAGCTTCATCCCGAACAGCTCGACCGACAGGTCGCGGGTCGAGCAATCGACCATCATCCGCGGCACGATGCCCCAATGGCGGAAGGCGTCGGCATTGGCCCGCTGCGTCTGCTCGTCCCCGCACCCGCCCTGAACATAGGACAATAGCGACGGCGCCATCGCCGCTTCGGCGCGTTTCTCAAGGGTGGCGAAATCGACCGGAATCGCCGGCAGCACGCCCTGCAGCCCCGCGCCATAGATCGCATGCTGATAGTCGCCATAATGCGGCATCGCGTCCCCTCCCGATCCTTCCGCTTTGCGCGGAATGGCTGGCGCGCCCGGCAGGACTCGAACCTGCAACTCCAAGCTTAGAAGGCTCGTGCTCTATCCAGTTGAACTACGGGCGCGCGTGATCGACCCGTTAGCGCGGATTGCGCGGGCCGCAAACCGCGATCATAGTTTGCGCGGTCGAACGGGGGAATGCGATGCGCGACGGGGCAGGGCCGGCACGGATTAATGCGGCGCAGGTCGCGGGCGGGCATTTCCGCTATTATGATTATGTGATGGCGGCGTTCGTCGCGATCCTGCTGCTGTCCAATGTCCTGGGCGCGGGCAAGGTCGCACAGATCTGGATCCCGTTCTGGGAGGTCTGGTGGCCGTTCGGGGCGGGCATCCTGTTCTTCCCGATCTCCTACATTATCGGCGACGTGCTGACCGAGGTCTATGGCTATGCCCGCGCGCGCCGCGTGATCTGGGCCGGGTTCGTCGCGACTTTGTTCATGGCGTTCATGTCGTGGGTCGTGGTCGCGCTGCCGCCCGCGCCCGACTGGACCAACCAGCCGGCGTATGAGGCAATCTTCGGTCAGGTGCCGCGCATCGTGCTCGCCTCGGTCGTTGCCTTCTGGGCCGGGGAGTTCGTCAACTCCTTCGTGCTGGCCAAGATGAAGCTGTGGACCAAGGGCAAGCATCTCTGGGCGCGCACGATCGGGTCGACCTTTGTCGGCCAGGGGGTGGACAGCCTCATCTTCTACCCGCTCGCCTTTTGGGGCGCGGTTGGCTGGACCAACGATCTCGTGCTCAAGGTGCTGGTGACGCAATGGGTGCTGAAGGTGAGCTGGGAAGTGATCCTGACCCCCGTCACCTATGCCGTGGTCGGCTTCCTCAAGCGCCGCGAGGGCGTGGACGTGTTCGATGAGGGCACCGACTTCACCCCGTTCCGCACACGCGTCTGACCGCGTGTTCGATGTGTTTCAGGACAGCAAGCAATGGCTGGTCGACTGGACCGGTCTCGCCCGTGACGGGCTGCACGTCCATGTCGGCCTGATCGTCTTCTTCGCCGCCGCGCTCATCTTTCGCTGGCCGCTGCGCAGCTGGAAACCCTGGGCGGTGGCGCTGGCGATCACGCTGACGGGTGAAGCCTGGGACATTCGCGACACGCTCGCGGCCGGCCGGCGCGTGCGGCTCGATTATAACTGGCAGGATCTCTGGAACACGATGCTGTGGCCGACCGCGATCCTGATCCTCGCACGTACCACGCGCCTGTTCGGCCCGGAATCACCGCGGCGATAGTTCTTTGACAAATCGCAAAGCGGGCGGTTGCTGACCGCTGCATCGTCGCTCCCGACAAAGGAGACCGACGATGAACATGCCGCTGCACCAGACCGCATTCGCCGACGCGACCGCGCTGCCCCGCACCCGCGGCGCGCATGTGTTCGATTTGCATCCGGCACTGCATATCGGCGTGTTTGCGGGCTTTTTCGCCTATCTCGGGATCATGTGGGCGGCGTTTGGGGAAAAGGGGTTGGTGATCCCCTTCGCAATCTTCGGCGTGTTCCTGGCTGCGGCCTTCATCGTGCCCGGCTGGTGGGCGCGCGTTGCGCCGGGCGAGGGGCGCGCGCCCAGCTTCGCAGATTTCGTCGAGCATGGACTGCCGACCGGGTCGGGGCATCTCGGCGCGGGCGGGGCGACCGTCCAGGTGATGATCATGCCGGTCATGCTGATGATCTGGGGCCTGATCGTCGCCGTGATCCGCTTCTCGGTCTGAATACGAACCCTCACCTCACAGCGGGCGAGCCCTCGGGCTCGCCCGCGCTTTTTGTGTTCAGCTCTCGGCGAGGTCGTCTAGCGCGGTACGGTCGAGGATCGCGATGCCATGGCTGCCCTGCCGCACAATGACCCCCGCATCCTCCAGCGCGGTCAGCGTCCGACTCACCGTCTCGATCGTGATGCCCAGCAGCTGCGCCATCTCCCCGCGCGTCAGCGGCAGGTCGAAGCTTTCGGCATCGTGGCACGGCGCGGGACTCGCCGCCCGCGCAAAGGCGAGGATCAACGCCGCGACGCGCCCCTTGGCCTGGCGCTTCGAAATCAGGTCGATCAGCGCACGGCTTTCGTCCAGCTCGCGGCTGACCTCATCCAACAGGCGACGGGCGAGCGCCGGGCGCGCGTCGCTGAGCGCGGCGACATGCGACGCCGGAAACAGGCATGCCTCGCTGTCGGTCAGCGCCGTGACATGCAGTGTCGCGGTCGGCGCGAACAGCTGTCCCAGCATTCCCGCGGGGTGGACCAAGGCGACGATCCGTTCGGTCCCGTCGCGGTCGATCGTCGACATTTTCGCCGCCCCGCGCGTGAGGGTGGCGCACACCGTCGCCGAATCACCCGCAGCAACGATCGTCTCGCCGCGCACGTAACGGCGGTGATGGCCGATCCGGGCGAGCTCGCCGCGATCCTCTGGCGACAAGGCGGAGCAGACGGCGCGATCGGCGACCGGACAGGTGTCGCAAACGATCGGTGCCGGGCCGCTCATCGCCTCACGCCACCGCTTCGAGCAGCCCTTCGAACAGGCGGCGGCCGTCGCTGCCGCCATGCGCGGCTTCGATCTTGCGTTCGGGGTGCGGCATCATGCCCAGCACATTGCCGCCGGCATTGACGATCCCCGCGATGCGCCGCGCGCTGCCATTGACGTCGCTGACATAGCGGAACGCGATGCGGCCCTCACCCTCGAGCTGGTCGAGCGTCGCGGCGTCGGCGAAGTAATTGCCGTCATGATGCGCGACCGGGATCGAGATCGTCTCCCCCGCATCGTAACGGCTGGTGAAGATCGACTGGCTGTTCTCGACCGTCAGCGCGACATCGCGGCACACGAAGTTGAGGCCCGAATTGCGCATCAGCGCGCCGGGCAGCAGGCCGGTTTCGGTCAGCACCTGGAACCCGTTGCAGATGCCGATCACCGGCACGCCGCGATTCGCCGCATCGACCACCGCGCGCACCACCGGCGACCGCGCCGCAATCGCCCCGCAGCGCAGATAGTCGCCATAGGAAAAGCCGCCGGGCAGCGCGATCAAGCCAAGGCCGTCGGGCAGCTCGCTCTCACCATGCCAGACCATCGCCGGCTTGGTCCCGGTCACGCTCTCGATCGCCACCGCCAGGTCGCGGTCGCAGTTCGATCCGGGGAAGACGATGACGGCGGTTTTCACTGCTTTTCCACCCGGTAGTTTTCGATGACCGTGTTCGCGAGCAGCTTCTGGCACATCGCGTCGATGTCCGCGTCGCTGGTGTCGTCGGCAACGTCGAGTTCGATCAGCTTGCCGACGCGCGCTTCGCCGACGCCCGCAAAGCCGAGCGAGCCCAGCGCGTGTTCGATCGCCTTGCCCTGCGGGTCCAGCACGCCGTTCTTGAGGGTGACGACGATGCGCAACTTCATGGGATTTCCTCCGGGGATGTGCCGCGCCCTATGGGCCGAACGCCACGCGGGTTCAAGATTTCATCGCCCATTTACCGTCATGCGCGACACTCGGCGCTGCCAAGTCGCCATCGTGAAGGCGCGCCCGGCATGGAGTGAAGGCGTCATGGCATTTCTGGCGATCGCCCTGTTCGTCGCGCTGGCGGCGTTCGGCAGGGAGTATTTCGGGTGGAGCGACCCGAGCGGGCAGGTTCAGATCGCGCTGATCTGTTCCTTCATCTTCGGCATCATCGCGGGATTGAAGGCGAAGGGCTGAGCCTCGCGCCACATCTAGTCGCGCCACATCTAACTGTCATCCCCGCGAAAGCGGGGACCCATCTCGTGCGCTGGCCTCTCGATACAACCGCTGTGCGGGTGGAAAGTCCTGGAGATGGGTCCCCGCTTTCGCGGGGATGACGTGTTTGGACCTTACTTCCCGCGCTTCTTGCGGTGCGTTTCCAGGTCCAGCACCGCCGAATCGGCGCCCTCGGGCAACAGGCCCAGGCGGCGTGCGACCTCCTGATAGGCTTCGACTTCGCCGCCCAGGTCGCGGCGGAACCGGTCCTTGTCGAGCTTTTCGCCGCTGGCCATGTCCCACAGGCGACAGCCATCGGGGCTGATCTCATCCGCCAGGATGATGCGCGCATAGCCGTTCTCGTCGAAGATCCGCCCGAATTCGAGCTTGAAGTCGACCAGCCGGATGCCGATTCCGGCGAATAGCCCCGACATGAAATCGTTCACGCGGATCGCCATGTCGGCCATGTCGTGCAGCTCTTCCTGCGCGGCCCAACCAAAGCACAGGATATGCTCGTCGGTGACCAGCGGGTCGCCGAGCGCGTCATCCTTGAAATAATATTCGATGATCGTGCGCGGCAGCGGCGTGCCTTCCTCGATCCCCAGCTTCTTGGCCAGCGACCCGGCGACGACGTTGCGCACCACCACCTCGATCGGGACGATCTCGACCTGGCGGATCAGCTGCTCGCGCATGTTGAGGCGGCGGATGAAGTGCGTCGGAATGCCGATATTGCCGAGCAGGGTGAAGATATGCTCGGAAATACGGTTGTTGAGCACGCCCTTGCCGTTGATGGTGCCCTTTTTCTGGGCGTTGAACGCGGTCGCATCGTCCTTGAAATACTGGATCAGCGTACCGGGTTCGGGGCCTTCGTAGAGGATCTTGGCCTTGCCCTCATAGATCTGGCGGCGGCGTGCCATAGGGGGTCCTTCAGAAACGCGGTGCCCCGGCGGCACGGTCGCGCGACGCCGGGGCTGTAAGGGCGGGCCTATATCGAAAGCCGACCCGGGGTGCAATCAATCGCTGGCCTCGGTCGCGGCGGACCGGCGCCGTCGCCGCCAGCGCAACGTCAGCCAGATCAAGGGGCCGAACAGCAGGCCCCATGGCGCCAGAACGATCAGCACGGTGAGCAGTCCGCGTAGCCCGATCAGGAACAGGTTGCCCGAATCGGCGAAGGTATCGCCCAGCTGCGCGCCAAAGCCGCCTGCTTCGGGAGCCTGCGCATTATAGCCGACCTCGATCGTCGAAAAGGCGACCCGTCCCTTGAGTTCGGCGAGCCACGCCTTGCCCTGATCCAGCTCTTCCTGTGCCTCGGCGACGGCACGTTCGGCGGCGACCAGATCGGCGACGCTGCCCTGACGCGTGCGCAGGATTTCGGTCAGGCGGCTGACCAGTAGCTCGCGCTGGCGGATGCGGACCTCGGCATCGACCATCTGCTTGGATACGTCTTCGGCCTCGATTGCCGTTTCGACGGGCCGACCGCCTTTGTCCGATGCTGCTTTATTGAGCGAATCGAGAAACGCGCGCGCGCTCTTGCTCTCGACGCGGAGCTTGAGCGTGCCATTGCCATATTCGGCCTCGCCGCCCGAGCGGTTCAAGCCGCCGAGTTGGCAACGCGTGGGCCCCATCTGGTCGCATAGCGCGACATGCGCCTGTTGCAGCGCAGGGATCGCGTCGCCCGGCAGGCGATAGCCGACGCGGTAGATATAGGCGATGCGGGGCAGCGTCACGGCAATCGGCGCCGCAGTGGGCTCGGCAGCGGGTTTGCCTCCAGCTGGCTCAGCGGCGTCGAGCGCAACCATTTGCTCTTCAGCCACGCCCGATTGGGTCGGTTGGCCGCAGGCGGCGAGCATGGCCAATGCCAGTATCAGCGTTGATCGCGACAAGGTTCGGCGCATCGGTATGCCTCCCGTGATTCAGCGCTTCATCCGCGCCGATGATAATACATCACATTGGAGGGCATTAAACAATGCCGCATTTCCGCCACAATCTGACGTGGCGGATTCAGCCCGGATTATCGTCCCGGTTGAACCAGCGCTGGATCGCGTTGCGCCGTTCGGGTTCGCCCGGCTCGCGATAGGCGTCGTCTTCGTCCTGACCGGTGGCCGGCGCGGGCGCGCCGCCCGTGCCGTGGATCAACAGCCGCAGCACCAGCACCGCGACGACCATCAGCAACAGCCACGGGCCGACCGAAGCCAGCACCTGCGCGATTCCCGCAGCCGATGTCACCAGCTTGTTCCCCGCGTCGCGGAAGCTCGCATCCGCCGATCCGTTCAGACCCGGTGCGGGCGTGCCGGAGGCATAGGTGATCAGCACCGGCGCGGTCGCCATCGTCTCGCCGCTATCGGCCTCCGATTCGGCGATCACGTCGAGCGCGGTCTGCAACCGGCGGGCGCGATCCTGCTGGATCGGATCGTTGCTCGCCTTGGCATTGGCGAGCTGTTCGCGCAGCCGTCCAACCAGCGCGTTCGATCGCGCGCCAGCGGTGGCATCCGCACCGGCAATCTCGGTCTCGACCAGCGCGCCGCCGCCGCCGACCACGACCTTGGTCGCGGCCTCGCCGAAACTGCGCGCGACCGACGGGTCGATGCGGAAGGTCAGCGTCGCCGCGATCCGGTTCGCTTCGTCCACGCGATAGCGCAGCGACAGGATGCGGCACCGCGCCGGGCCGAGCTTGTCGCAGCCGGCCGCATGCGATTCGACCACCGCCTTCACATGGTTGCCCGGCACCTTATACGCATAGCGATAGTCGAACGCCCCGCCGGTCGCGGTCAGCGCGGCGACGGCCTCGGTGCTGATCTTGTCCTGATCCTTCTTGGGCGCGCTCTCGCACCCGGCCAGCGCCACGATTGCCAGCAATGCCGCCACGATTCGCATTCGAGTCCCCCTGCGGTCCGTGGCCGGAACGATAGGCGAGATGGTTAACCGCCGGAAGGGCGAGTCTGCGCCGCTGTGCCGAATCGGGAAGCGCACCTGCGCCGCGTTTCTGATTTGTCCCGGCGGGGCAGCGTTGCTATCGCCATCGGGATGGCCACCGACCTTACCGACCCCTTCAACGCGATCGTCGACGCCCCCTTCGATAGCGCCCTGTCCGAACGCTACCTTGTGTATGCGATGTCGACCATCACCGCGCGCTCGCTCCCCGATGTGCGCGACGGGCTGAAGCCGGTGCATCGCCGCCTGCTCTGGGCGATGCGCGGCCTGCGGCTCAACCCGAACGAAGCGTACAAGAAATGTGCACGCGTCGTCGGCGACGTGATCGGCAAATACCACCCGCATGGCGACCAGTCGGTCTATGACGCGATGGTCCGCCTCGCCCAGACCTTTGCGCTGCGGTATCCGTTGGTCGACGGTCAGGGGAATTTCGGCAATATCGATGGCGATAACGCCGCCGCCTATCGCTACACCGAAGCCCGGCTGACCCAGGTCGCGATCGACCTGATGGACGGGCTGGACGAAGATTCGGTCGATTTCCGCCCGACCTATAATGGCGAGGATCATGAGCCCGAGCTGTTCCCTGGCCTGTTCCCGAACCTGCTCGCCAATGGTGCCAGCGGCATCGCGGTCGGCATGGCGACCAGCATCCCGCCGCACAATGCCGCCGAGCTGATCGACGCCGCGATCCTGCTGATCGATCAGCCCAACGCCAGCGACGCGCAGGTGCTGGAACATGTCCGCGGGCCCGACTTCCCCACCGGCGGCATCGTTGTCGACAGCCCGGCGTCGATCGCCGACTCCTATGCCACCGGGCGCGGGTCTTTCCGCGTCCGCGCCAAATGGGCGCTGGAGGATCAGGGGCGCGGCACCTGGCAAATCGTCGTCACCGAAATCCCGTACGGGGTGCAAAAGGGCAAGCTGATCGAACAGATCGCGGCGCTGATCAACGACAAGAAGCTGCCGATCCTCGCCGATGTCCGCGACGAATCGGATGCCGAAATCCGCATCGTGCTGGAACCGCGCGCGCGCACCGTCGATCCCGACACGCTGATCGAAAGCCTGTTCCGCCTGTCCGACCTTGAGGTGCGCGTGTCGCTCAACCTCAACGTGCTCGACCACACGCGCACCCCGCGCGTGATGAGCCTCAAACAGGCGATCGCCGCCTGGGTCGATCACCAGTTCATCGTCCTGCGCCGCCGCAGCGAACACCGGTTGCAGAAGATCGCGGACCGGATGGAGCTGCTCGACGGCTATATCATCGCCTTCCTCAACCTCGACCGGGTGATCGCGATCATCCGCACCGAGGATGAGCCCAAGCCGGTGATGATGGCCGAGTTCGAGCTGACCGACCGCCAGGCCGAGGCGATCCTCAACATGCGGCTGCGCGCGCTGCGCAAGCTCGAGGAAATGGAGCTGCGCAAGGAGCGCGAGGCGCTGGCCAAGGAACAGGCCGAGCTCCAGGCACTATTGTCGAGCGAGGCGCGCCAGCGCACGCGGATGAAGCGCGACCTGACCAAGGTGCGCGACCGCTATGGCCCGCAAACCGCGCTCGGTGCGCGCCGGACGGTGGTGGCGGAGGCCGCCCCCGCGCGCGAAATCCCGCTGGAGGCGATGATCGAGCGTGAGCCGATTACCGTGATCCTGTCGCAGCGCGGCTGGATCCGCGCGCTGAAGGGGCATGCCGAACTGGCGAGCGCCGAGACCGCGAAGTTCAAGGAAGGCGACGGTCCGTTCATCGCCTTCCACGCGCAGACGACCGACAAATTGCTGCTCGCCGCCGAAAATGGCCGTTTCTACACGCTCGCCGCCGACAAGCTGCCCGGCGGGCGCGGCTTTGGCGAGCCGGTGCGGCTGATGATCGATCTGGATGGCGGGACCGGCATTGTCGGCCTGTTCCCGGCGAGTGTCGCGCCCAAGCTGCTGGTCGCCGCCACCGACGGCCGCGGTTTTCTGGTCAAGGCCGAGGACGTGGTCGCGGAAACGCGCAAGGGGAAGCAGGTCGTGACCCCCCGCACCGGCGCGACGCTGAAGCTGGTGCGCCCGGTGGGGGCAGAGGACGATTATGTCGCGGTGATCGGCGACAACCGCAAATTGCTCGTCTTCCCGATGACCGAACTGGCCGAGCTGGCGCGCGGGCAGGGGGTTCAGCTCCAGCGCTATCGCGATGGCGGTCTCTCCGACGCGGTCACGTTCCGCTTTGCCGAGGGCTTGAGCTGGCGGATGGGTGGGGAACAGGGGCGGACGCGAACCGAGGCCGACCTTGCCCCGTGGCGCGCCGCGCGCGGGGCGGCGGGACGGATGCCCCCGGTCGGGTTTCCCCGCGATAACCGCTTCTAATCAGGGCAAGTCGTTTCCGGCAGCGGGCGTCACAGCGGCGGGTCTTCAGCACCGCTTAACCAAATGCCCCTAACCCGCTTTGGTGATGTTGTTATCGCGCCGCCGGAAGGACAAGCCAGTCCCCGTGCCCGTCCCCTTGACGGGGCCGGATCCGCGCGTCCTCGGCCCGTCCAGCACCGCGCAAACCCTGAATTTGCTGCCGATTCCTGCGGCAGTGGTCGAACGCGGCGCGCACGGCCTCGTCTTCGAATCGGTCAATCGGCCCTTCCGACTCGCCGGACTTGGCACCACCGCGGATCTGTCGCCGGTGATTCGCCAGCTGGGCGCGCGAATCGGCAATTTCCTCGATTCGGACACCAATGATTGCGAGTTCGACTGGGAATTGGGCGATGCGGTCGATGCACGCTTCTTCCGCGTCCGCTTCGCACGGCGCAGCACCGACCGCGACAATGGCCGCTGTCTCGTCACGCTGATCGACCATACCTCCGAACTGCGTACCCAGCGCAGTCTGCGCCGCGAAATGCTGACCGACAGCCTCACCGGCCTGCCCAACCGCGCCGGCTTTGGCGAGGATCTGGAGGCAGAGATCGAGCAGGGCGGGATCGAGCGATTCGCGATCCTGGTCATCAATCTCGACCGGTTCAGCCGCATCAACGCGTGCATGGGCGGCTTGGCCGGCGACGAGCTGCTGATCTCGGTCGCGCGTCGGGTCAAGGGCGCGCTGCGCGGCCATGACGTGCTCGCGCGCACTGGCGGCGACGAATTCGCGATCCGGCTTGAGCTCGATGAGGGGCTGCAGGACGCGCTGCACGTCGCCAAGCGCATTCAGAACGCGTTGACGAGCCCGTTCCGCCTGTCCGATTTCGAGATCCGCGTCGATTGCGCGATCGGCATCGCGATCGGTGAAGGCGAGCGCGGCGATGCCGAAGAGCTGATTCGCCACGCACAATTTGCGATGAAGCGCGCCAAGAAATCGGGCCGCACCGAAGTCTATCAGACCCGCGCATTCGACGTGGTGCGGCAGGAGTTCAGCATCGAGACCGAGCTGCGCCGTGCGATCGACAATGGCGCGCTGGCCCTCAATTTCCAGCCGATCTGCGACCTGGCCTCGGGCAAGATCGTGTCGTTCGAGGCGCTGGCGCGCTGGACCACCGAAAGCGGCATCGCGCTGTCACCGGTCGAATTCATCCCGGTCGCCGAGGAGTCGGGGCTGATCGTTCCGCTCGGCCGCTGGGCAATGCACGAAGCGGCGCGGGCGATGGCGGTGTGGGACGCGCGCGCGGGCGGTGATTGCGGGGTCAAGGTTGCGGTCAACCTTTCGGCGATCCAGCTGCAGCGCGACCAGATCGCGCCGATGGTTCAGGCCGCGCTAGAGGCCAATGGCGTCGATGGCCGCAAGATCACGCTCGAACTCACCGAAAGCGCACTGGTCACCGATCCCGACCGCATCGCCCAGACGATGCAGGCGCTCAAGGACCTCGGCACCACGCTGGCCATGGACGATTTCGGAACGGGCTATTCCAACCTTGCCTATCTGCAGAAGCTGCCGATCGACGTGCTCAAGATCGATCGCAGCTTCGTCTCCGGCATGCTCGCCGACCGCGACAAAGTGGCGATCGTCCGCGCGATCCTCAGCCTCGCTCAGGCGCTGGGGATGCAGACCACGGCGGAGGGGATCGAAACCAACGAACTCGCCCAGACACTTGCGGCGCTCGGCTGCAATTACGGGCAGGGCTTCCTCTATTCGCGCCCGCTCTGCATCGATCAGGCCTATTCGCTGCTGCTCGAACGCAACGCCTGATCCGCCACCGCGTCGGCGATCTGCGCGACCCGGTCGTCACCGGGAAAGTCCTCCGATACCCACTGAGTCTCAACGGCCCGCAACGCGCGCGCGACATCGGGACCCTTTGACAGGCCGCGCTGGATCAATGCGCCGCCGCTGATCGGCAGCCGGGGAATCTCCCATCCCGTGAGGTCGCGTGCGTCTGCCACAGCGGTCGGGCGATCGAACAGGAACAATCGGTCGATCGCCTCGTCCCGGCCCAGCCGATAGGCGGCGGCGCGCGGGGTGCCGAACAGCTCGGCCTCGGTCGCCGCGATCAGGCGCTTGCGCTGAACGTTGGAGAGTTTGAGTCGGGCTCCAACCGATTCGGCGACAGCTGCATCGGCGGGCAGCAGCGCGGCGAGGCGGCGGATCGGGTCCGGCTCCAGACCTGCTTCCGTTTCCAGCGCCGCGACCCGCGCAAGTCGTTCTACCGCAACGATTTCCGGGATGACCGGGCGGAAAATCCCGCGCTCCAGCATCAGCGCGATCACCCGCACCGCGTCTTTTGCCACCACCAGCTTGAGCAGCTCGTCGGCGATACGTTCGCGCGACAAGGCCATCAGGTCGTTGGCGCGCGCGGTGCAGGCGTCGAGCGATGCGGGGTCGGGGGCGTCGCCGAAGCGCGCAAGGAAGCGGAAGAAGCGCAGGATGCGCAGATGATCCTCGGCGATGCGGAGCAGCGGATCGCCGATGAAGCGCACATGCCGCGCCTCCAGATCGGCAAGGCCGTCGAAATAATCGAACACTTCGCCAGTCGCCGGATCAGCGTAGAGCGCGTTGATCGTGAAATCGCGGCGCGCCGCGTCTTCCTTCCAGTCGTCGGTGAATGCGACGGTGGCGTGGCGGCCATCGGTTTCGAGGTCGCGGCGCAGCGTCGTCACCTCGACCACCGTCCCGCTGCTCACCGCGGTCACCGTGCCATGGGCAAGGCCGGTCGGAATGACCTTGATCTCCGCGCGCTCCAGCCGCTCGATCACGTCCTGCGGGTCGAGCGGCGTGGCGATGTCCACGTCCGACACGGGGATGCCGAGTAGCGTATCGCGCACCGCGCCGCCGACCACGCGGGCATTGCCCGGCCCCAGCGCAGCGGTCAGCCGGTCCAGCCCCGGCCAGTGCCGCCACGGCGCATCGGGGAGCTTCACGCTGTCCATTTGAGCCGCCGCGACAGATTGACCAGCATCGCCGCCGTCGCGCCCCAGATCCGAAAGTCCTGCCACAATATCTCGAAATAATGCCGGTCGCGCCCCTGCCACTCCACGCTGGATTGCAGCTGATTGGCGGGATCGAGCACATAGTCGAGCGGCGCTTCAAAGATCGCGGCCACCTCGCCCGGCTGCGGCGTCAGCACTAGATCGGGCGGGATCACCGCGACCACCGGCTGCACTTCGAACCCGGTGACGGTGCGATAGCGATCGGCGAGGCCAACGACCTGCGCCGCATCCGGCGCCAGCCCGATTTCCTCGCACGCCTCACGCAGCGCGGCGGCGGTCGCGTCGGCGTCACCCGCGTCAATCCGCCCGCCCGGAAAGGCGACCTGCCCGGCATGGCGGCGCAGCGTATCGGTGCGCTGGGTCAGGATCAGGCCGGGGCGGGGGCGATCGGTCACCGCGACCAGCACCGCAGCCGGCATCGGCACGCCATCCGCCGCGATCGCCTCGTCCAGCACATCGCCGACGATCAGCTCCGGCGCATCGTCATGCTCGGCATCGAGCGCGGCGCGCAACCGCTCCGCCAGCGTCATGCCGGGGTCATCGCGAAAAACGCGCCGTTGCTCCACACCCCCGGCGGGTTCGACCCATTGTTCAGCGCCAGCGCCGCCAGCTCATAATAGACCGGCCGCGCGACCAAAGCCTCAAGCCCGCGCCGCACGTGCAGATAGGGGTGGGGGCCGTCGTCATGCTCTTCAAAGCGCAGCGCGTGCTCCGGCCCGGCCGGGATCAGATCACCGGTGTTCAGCCGGAACGCGATCCGCGAGGTTTCACCCGCACCCTCGACCTTCATCTCGACCGCAACGAACGGCGCATCCTCGACATCGATGTCGAGCTTTTCGACCGGGGTGACCAGCACATGGCGGCCATCGGGCTCGCGCCGCAGGATCGACGCGAACAGCCGCACCATTGCCGGGCGACCGATCGGCGACCCCTGATGGAACCACGTCCCGTCGCGCGCGATGCGCATGTCGCTATGCCCGCAATGGTCGGGATTCCAGCTGTCGACCGGGGGCAGCTTCTGCTCGTCCGCCAGCCGCGCAATCTCGGCGAGCGACAGGCTGGCGAGGTCGGGGGGCGGGGTCATCGGCATTGCATTGCCGTTAGGCGCTTTTGGGCGTTGGGGTAAAGGGTCCGGGCAACGATCCTCTCCCTGGCGGCGGGAGCACCGGGAGGGTCGTCGACCGAAGGTGGATCTAACCCGGCGCTGTAAACCGGCCGGTCGGCTTTCGACCGCGAAACGAACACTCGGGTCGTGTCTGCATTGCGCCCCAATTGTCGCCGTTCAAGACTGGTGAGCCCTTCCCTGAAAGCTGCCCTTCATGCGCGCGCCGCGGATGCGCAGCTCTCGTAGCTGGCGGCGCCATAGAGTTGCTTTGCGACGCTGGTCGCTTCCCGCTGCCTGCGAAGCCCTTACATCCCAGCCAACCGATGGTCCGCCAGCAAGTCCGAAAGCGACATCTGATCGATCCGCTCCATCAGCGTGCGCTTCAGGCTCGCCTCCACTTCGGCGCGCTCGGCCCAGGTAAACCGGATCGGCTTTCGATCCGCAACATCGGCCAGCATGCGGCGTTTCAGCAAATCGAGCGCTCGCGGCGCGGTCAGCGGGTAGAAGAAGAACCCGATATGCATCGATCGGTCGCCCAGCGTTTCACAACGATGGCGATAACCGCCGGGCACCAACAGCAGGTCCCCGGGCTCAAGCACCTCGTCGAGGATTAAGGCGGGATCCGCCCCACCGGCCACAAACGGCATGCCCGCGGCGGGATTGATGACCGGATCGTCCTCAATGAGCCAGCGCTTGGACCCTTCCACCTGCAGGACGATGAGGTCCGTATCGTCGTAATGAACCGGCAGCGCCCCGCCCGCACCCGTGCTGGCTATCGCCGATCCCAGGATCAATTCACCGATTTCGTCCGCGATGGCAGCGCACAGACGCGACATGGCCGGGACATAAGGGTCAATACCATAAAAGATCAAGCTGCCGACGGTCTCCATCACCTGCGTGATGATGGCTGCCTTCGGCCCATTGTCGTCCTGGTAGAAGATGCTTGGCAGCGGCACGCCGCGCTGGGTAAGCCGAAGCCTTTTGCGGGGGTAATCCCCATTTAACACCAGATTCATCAGGCCCCGCCAGTCGAGCAATTCGGCGTAACGCCCGCCATCGCCGTTACCCCGCACCAGCTTCGGCTGCCGCGCGCAGAGCAGCTTCTGAAATTCGGCGACCGAGAGTGGCGCGACCAATCCGGACAGGTCTGAAATCATGTGTATCCGTGCTGCGGAGGGACGATGCCGGTTAGCACCGCGATCCCCTCCGACCAAGAGACGACACCCGCTCGAATTCCGCAATGACGATTTGCGCCGCCAAACCAGCGGTTGCGACGTCGGTTCCCCGCACGCGGCCGCTGATTTGCCTGGCAGCGTACTTCCCAACTGCCTTGCTCGATTTCACACAAGGTTGCTGTGCGCTCAAATGATACGGACGAACTGAGGCCACTGCGGATCGGCATGAACAGCGGTCAGGAATCCACCCGTCCCGCTTTCTGTGGCCGGGGCCACTAATCCTGATCTGGCACAGCCGCCTGCTTCACCTGGCGTTCGACGTCGGCTTCCAAGCCATTCTACTCGAAAGCGGCCCAGCGGCGATCGGCCCAAGTTCCGACTTTCAGCGCATCGGCAGGGATGACAGTTGTCCACACAACTGCAGCCGTTCAACCGCCATCCTGACAGTGGCCATTTCAAGAGGTTCGGCCTACCGCCGCGGACCCACCATCCCCGGCGTCTCCGGCGCAGCCCCGCGCGCCAGCAGTCGCTCCCGCTGGAACGGCCCCGGCAGCCGCCACGCACCCGTCCGCGCTGCGTCGAACCCGAACTGCGCGTAATAATCATGGTCGCCGATCAGCATCAGCACCGCGTCGCCTGCGCCCGCGATCGCTTTCCACATCAGCGCGCGGCCGATGCCGACATTCTGCCGCTCGGGCGACACCGCGACCGGGCCGACCAGCACCATCGGCGTCACGCTGCCATCGTCGCCCGCCAGTTCGACCGGCCAGCACTGGATCGATCCGACCAATGTCCCCGCCTCGACCGCCGCAAAGCTGAGGTCCGGCACCGCTGCCACGCCGTCGCGCAGGCGATAGGCGGTGCGGCCATGGCGGTCGGCACCGAACACCCGATCGAGCAGCTGCTCGACCGCGTCGCGATAGACCTCGCTCAAAGGCACCAGTTCGAACAGGGGCAATCTCCAGCAGCCCGGGGGATGGACGCCGGGGGCGCGCGCCTTTAGCCCCGAACGCTCCTGAGGCATAGCGGAATAAGGGGACACATCGGTGAAGCTCTATGACGCACCCTGGGCACCCAGCCCGCGCCGGGTCCGCATCTTCCTGGCCGAAAAGGGCGTGGAGGTGCCGCGCGAGGCGGTCGATCTGCGCTCGGGCGAGCATCTTGCCGACGCCTATCTGCGCATCAACCCGCGCGGCGCGGTGCCTGCGCTGAAGTTCGACGATGGCGAAGTGCTGTGCGAATCGGCCGCGATCTGCCGCTATTTCGAGGCGCTGCACCCGGAGCCGCCGCTGTTCGGACGCACCCCGATCGAGATTGGCCGGATCGAAAGCTGGACCCGGCGGATCGAGGGCGATGGCTATGCCGCGGCCGTCTATGTCCTGCGCAACACCACCAGCGCGTTCAAGGATCATGCGATCCCCAACGCCGGCCTCAGCGTCGCGCAGATCCCCGAACTCGCCGCGCGCGGCGCGATCATGTGGGACGGCTTTGTCGAAGCGCTCGACGCGCGGCTGGCCGAGCGGCCGTGGATCGCGGGCGAGGCGTATAGCTTTGCCGACATCACTGCACTGGTGACCATCGACTTCGCCCGCGCGGCGAAGCTGGCGGTGCCGGAGCATCTGGGCAACCTGCGCCGCTGGCATGGCGACGCAAGCGCCCGGCCCAGCGCGTCGGCCTGAACGGCCATTGCCGTTTGCGGGGGCCGGGCCTATGGGCGCGCGATCAGTTTCCCCGAGGGGTTTTTCGTTGCACGACCTTCTTCAGCTTCAGGTTCGCGATCTCGAGGTTCAAGTCCTCACCGGCGTCTATTCCGAAGAGACGCATTTGCCTCAGCCGCTGCGCATCTCGATCACCGTCGACATGGCGCCGGGCGACCCGTTCCGGCCGGACACGCCGCTCGACGCATCGAAATCCTATCTCGATCTCAAGCATGCCGCGACCGGCGCGCTGCCGCAGGGGGTGCATTTCACTCTGATCGAGGGGGTGGCGGATCATATCGTCGAAACGCTGATGACCGGCGACGCACGCATCCAGCGGGTCGAGGTCGAGATCGTCAAGCTCGCCATCGCCGAGGCGGACGAGCGGATCGGCATCACGTTGGTACGGTATCGGAAGTAGCGGGCAGGCCATTCAAAATTCCTCCCCGTGCCGGGGAGGATTAAGCAAGCCACCCTACCGCTTGCACGGCCCCAGCTGCTCCAGCACGAAGCGATAATCCTCCCGCGCGGCCGCCGCATTTTCCGGTTCCGCATCCGCCAGGCTGGTCGCGGGCAGCGCGCGTGGCAGGCCGCAGGCGAGGCGATACCAGAGCAATGTGTCGCGCGCCGGCGCGGCGGCGGCATCGTCAACGATCTCGCCCAGCGCCACTGCCCAGCGCTTCTGTTCGCCCGGGCGGCGCAGGATCGACAGCGAGATCGGCGCGCCATTGGCGGTCTGCACGAAAATCTGGGTTTCGCCTTCGCCCGGCAGCGATCCCGGCACATGAAAGGCGTTGCCGAGCCCGGTGATCGCCGGCGGCGCATCGGGGGCGACCACTTCGCGCGCGATCCGCCGGATCAGCGCGTCGAGCTCGGCGCTCCAGTCGCGCTGTCCGTCGAGCGTGGTGAGCTGAATCATCGTCGGCTGACCCGCGACCGGGCGCGCGAACAGCAGCACGCGGCGCTTGTTGAGCTTCGGCGCCCGCCCGCGCGCATCGAGCGGGACATCGACGACATAGCCGACCCGCGCCGGCAACGGCGCATCGGCGCGAATCAGCGCCAGCACATCCGCCTCGACATAGAATCGCTGGTGCCCTGCGGCGACGTTTGCGGCCTCCGGCCCCTTGATTCGCGTCGCACTGCGAATCCGCACGTCGAGGATCGCCGGCGCGCCGACCACCCGATCCGCAATTTGTGCATAGGGTGGCAGCACCACCCCGGATTCGGCGACGAGCTGCGCCGCGGCGGGCGGCAACAGCGCCGGGGAAGCCGCGAAAAATGCGGCACAAAGCGATACGATACGGGGACGAAACATGCCATTCATTCTAAGGCAATGTCCCAGCAGCATACAGAAATATTTCTGCCACGTGCGGATTATACGTTTATTACGTCCGACAAAGCGTTTGCGTCGCGCAAACCGCCGCGATAGGACTCGCGCCGCCGCCGGTCGGTCTTACGATTGCCCGACCGGGAGAGCCACGCCGACAATGATGCCAGGGTGCCGGGCAACGGCGCGGCGAATGAAGGAGTTTAGTTGCTGAATGGCCTACGCAGATCGTGATGTAGGAGGCAGTCGGGTCGTGGCGATCGTGGTCGTCTCGGTCATCCTTGCCATTCTCGGGTACGTGTTCGTGACCGGGCTCGCCTACAAATATATCAAGGAAAAGGCCGAGGAGATGGAAGTCTTCGAGGTCCAGGAGCCGCCACCTCCGCCTGAGGAAGTGCCTCCGCCGCCGCCGCCGCCGGATTCTCCGGTCCCGCCGCCACCGCCGACGACCGTGGTCGCGCCGCCGCCGCTCGTGCAGACGCCGACCCAGGCGCCGCCGATGCAGACGTCGCCCAATCCGCCGCCGTTCCAGCCGACGACGCCACCTGCGCCGCCGGCACCTCCGGCGCCTCCCGCACCGCCGCCGCCGCCTGCAATCAGCAAGGCCGCTGCCGCGCGTGGCAATCCGGGGTCGTGGGTCACGCCGGACGACTATCCGCCCGCCGCACGTCGTGCCGGCGACGAAGGTTCGGTCGGCATCACCTTTTCGATCAACGCCCAGGGGCGCATCGAAAATTGCCGGGTGACCGACTCGTCGGGTTCGTCCGCGCTGGACTCCGCGACGTGCAGCCTGGTGACTCGTCGTGGTCGCTACTCGCCCGCGCTCGACGCGGCCGGGAACCCGGTCGCAGGTGGAACCAAGTCGCTCCGTTTCCGCTGGCAGCTCGAAGACTGATGGGCGGGCGTGCTCCGCACGCCTGACCCGGACACCGACATCACAATCGTTATTTGATAGGGAAAGAACCGCACATGTTCACCACCATCCTCGCCGGAGCCGCTGCCGCACCGGCCCCCGCCACGAACTTCGACATCCTGCACGCCATGAACGAAGGCGGCGTGATCGCCTGGGGCACCGCGACCATCCTGACCGTCATGCTGTTCTTCTCGCTCTTCATCCTGTTCACCAAGGTGTTCGAACAGCAGAAGGTGCTGAACCAGTATCAGCGCGTCCGCGCCACCTTCTGGCAGTCGGCCAGCCTGCGCGAAGGCGCTGCGAAGCTCGAAAAGAACTCGGCCTATCGCCAGATCGTCGACGACGCGCTGCTCGCGCAGGACCAGTATAAGGAACTGACCGATCCGATCGAAGCGCATGACTGGCTGCACGGCTCGCTCAAGCGTTCGGAAGACGCGATCAACTCGCAGCTGAGCAGCGGTCTCGCGTTCCTCGCGACCGTGGGTTCGACCGCGCCGTTCATCGGTCTGTTCGGTACCGTCGTCGGCATTTTCCGCGCGCTGATCAAGATCGGTGCGGCGGGCGATGCGTCGATCGGCACCGTTGCCGGCCCGGTCGGTGAAGCGCTCATCATGACCGCACTCGGCCTGGTCGTCGCGGTCCCGGCCGTGCTCGCCTATAACTGGCTGCAGGCCCGCAATAAGCGGATCGCCGAACAGCTGGGTTCGTTCTCGAACGACGTGCTTGGCCACCTGGCGTCGGACGGTCGCGTCCGTCCGGCCGTGAAGGGTGCGAAGGCTGCGCCGAAGGCGCCGCCGGTCGCGACCACTGCCAAGGCCTGAAGCTTCGACTGATTGACCGTGCGGTGGCGGGCAGCCGCGCCGCACGGTCACCCGCCGGACCATCTGGGTCCGGGGACAGGATGCGAAAGATAGGATTGCGCCAATGGCGATGAGTGTAGGCGGCGATGGCGCCGAAGAAAAACCGATGTCGGACATCAATACGACGCCCCTGGTGGACGTCATGTTGGTACTCCTCATCATCTTCCTGATCGCGATTCCGGTCGCGATTCAGTCGGTCGAGCTGGAACTGCCCAAGGTGGCGTTCGAACCGACCGAAACCAAGCCGGAGAACGTGTTGCTTGCAGTGCGCGGCGATGCGAGCGGCAACTGTCAGGTGTTCTGGCAGATGACGCCGATCACCAGCGCCGAACTGCTGAAGCGTGCAAGCGACAATCTGCAGGCGGTGGTCGATCGGGTTGGTAAGGCCAATCTCAAGCCGGACGATATCCCCGAAGTGCATATCCGCGGCGACGCCAACGCGCCGTACAAGTGCATCGGCGGCGTCGTTTACACCATGCAGAGCGCGGGCTTCGTCAAAGTCGGCTTCATCTCGCAGCCGCAACTGGGCGCCCAGTAAGCCCGAAGTTCAGGAGTACACACCATGGGAATGAGCGCCGGTAAGAGTGATGGCGAGCCGATGATGGAGATGAACACGACGCCGTTGATCGACGTCATGCTCGTCCTCCTCATCATGCTCATCGTTACCATCCCGCCCCAGTCGCACGCGGTGAAGGTCGATCTTCCTCAGCCTACGGATCAGCCGCAGAATATCGTGATCGAACCGCAGAAGAACAAGGTCACGATCGAACCCGATGGTCGCGTCTATTGGAACGGCAGTGAGATCGATCTGGTGACGCTGCGTCAGTATCTCGACCAGAGCGTGCAGATCACCCCGGAGCCCGAGCTCCACTTCCAGCCGAACCCCGAGGCGCGCTATGAGCGCGTTGACGAGGTGCTGGCGGTGATCAAGCGGTCGGCCGTGACGAAGCTCGGCTTTGTCGGGAATGAGCAGTATCGCAAAGAGTTCTGATCGCTGCGGCGAACCGAACGAACATCAAAGGGCGGCCTTCGGGTCGCCCTTTTTTTGTTGTGGCGCCAAGCGCTTGGAGCCGACCGTGACGATTGCAATCAACGCATTTGCGCACCTGAAACATTAATGACACCAATGTGTCATCGAAATGTAATATTAGGAGAGCGTGCAATGCATAAGATCCTCGCATCGATTGTCCTGGCTGCACCGCTGGCGATGAGCCCGGCGGTGCAGGCCCAATCTGCCGAACAACCCAATGCCCATCTCGCGATCGCGGCGGGCGATTACGATCTCGCCGAGCGCCAGCTGCTCGCCGAACAGCGCATCTTCCCCGCGCGTCCGGAAGTGATGCTCAACCTTGCTGCCGTCTATGCCCGCACCGGGCGGGTGGCCGAAGCGCGCGCGCTCTATCACCGCGTGCTCGCACTCAAGCCGGTGGCGATGGACGTGGCGGATGGTCAGGTGACCGCTTCGCACGCCGTCGCCCAACGCGGCATCCGCTTGCTCGACGCCGGCCAGATGGCGGGGCGGTAAGGCTGGCCGCGAGCCCATGTCATTCCCCTCCCTGAAAGGGAGGGGCTAGGGGAGGGTGTAGCGGCTGGCGGGGCTCGATGCTCCGCCGTCGCTCTGCTGCCGAGAGCTGCGCGTGTTAAATCTGGATCTCTCTACAGCCGTTTGCCCTGAGCTTGTCGAAGGGCCGCTCCCAACAAGCGTGGTAGGCGGCGCTTCGACAAGCTCAGCACAAACGGCTGTGTGAGTCGGGTTTAATGCGCGATGCTCTAACGGGTGAGACTCTTTGCGGCGCGCAGACGCGCGCCCCTCCCCCGACCCCTCCCGTTCCGGGAGGGGAGCGACATCCTCAGAGCCGCGGCAGCGTTACGCCGCGCTGGCCCATATATTTGCCGGCGCGGTCGGCATAGCTGGTCTCGCACGGCTCGTTCCCCTTGAGGAACAGGAACTGGCACGCGCCCTCATTGGCATAGATTTTCGCGGGCAAAGGCGTGGTGTTGGAAAACTCCAGCGTGACATGCCCCTCCCATTCCGGCTCGAGCGGCGTCACATTGACGATGATCCCGCACCGCGCATAGGTCGATTTGCCGAGGCAGATCACCAGCACGTCGCGCGGCACCCGGAAATATTCGACCGTCCGCGCCAGCGCGAAGCTGTTGGGCGGGATGATGCACACATCGGTCTGGCGATCGACAAAGCTGGTCGACGAAAAATCCTTCGGATCCACCACTGCGCTGTCGATATTGGTGAAGATCTTGAACTCGTCCGCCACCCGCGCGTCATAGCCATAGGAGGACAAGCCATAGGAGATACACCCCTCCCGCCGCTGCGCCTCCACGAACGGCTCGATCATGCCGTGCTGCGTGGCCTGTTCGCGAATCCAGATGTCGGAAAGAATGCTCATGCCGCTACATGCCGCGCTTGTCATGGCGGGGGCAAGTGGGCAGTCTATAGTTGCGCGAGGGAGGGGCCGTCATGACGGACGAACATCGCTTTGAGGCAGGGTTTCGGCCGCTGACAGTCTCGGCGGCAGGCGCTGGATTGGTCGCACTTGCGATGATCGATTTCGCGGCGAGCGCTTGGGCAGCCTTCGGGGTCGAGGCGCGCGCGCTAACCGCCATCGCCGCTCGGACTGCCTTTCTGGTCTTTCTGGTGACCGCGCTCGCGCTGGTCATCGCCTATCTCGCGCGTCCTCGCCTGGGTCGGATCGCCACGGCGGCGCTCAACCTGTTCGGTGCCGCGATCTTCCTTGCCGGTACGTTCGTGGCGGGGCGTCTGCTCAGCCGCGCGCTCGACATTGAGGCACCGACCTCCGCGTCACCGCCCGGCGATGTTAGCACGCTCTTCGCGATCGCCGCGCTCGGCCTTGTGGCGGTGGCGGGTCTAGCGCTGTTCAGCGCGGTGCGCAGCGTAACGACGCTCCCACCGACCCCAACCACGATCACGGAGGACGAAACGTGACCCGATCGAACTCCGCAATCCGCATCGCCATCCTGGTCATCATGGCGCTACTTGTCGCACTGCTTTGGGACGAGCTGATGGATCTCGGTGCGGAACTCTACCGCTTCTTCAACTGATCCCCAGATCCCCCGGCCCGAAGGCATGCGGCAACAGGTCGTTCAGCCGGTGCGTTTCATAGGCATCGCCCTCCGCGCCCGCGCAATAGACAGCGAGGTCACGTCCCCCCAGTTGCGCCGCCTCGTTCAGCACCTGCCGGCATCGCCCGCACGGGCGGATCGGGTCGCTGCCATGCGCCACGCCGTCGGTCATCATGCCGCCGATGATGCCCACCGCGACCACATCGCGCAGCCGCCCTTCGGCATTGGCGCGCGCCGTCGCCACCGTCTCGGCACACAGCGACAGGCCGTAGCTCGCATTCTCGAAATTGCATCCGGTGACGATGCTGCCATCGGTCATCAGCAGCGCCGCGCCGACCGCGAAGTTCGAATAGGGCGCGTGCGCGTTGCGCGCGGCCTCGCGTGCGGCGGCGATCAGGCGGGGGGCGTCGGCTTCACTCATGGCGCGATCACATTCCAGTTCACAGGGCGCTCGGCCCCCTCGATACGGCGGATGGTGCTGGCCTGCCACAGCCGCCACGGGCGCGCGGAATAGGCCGGCGGAAAGAACATGCCGGTGCTCCACAGCGGTCGGTCGATCGCTCCGCTGACCTGATAATGGGCTTCGAAGTCCGGGCTGATGCGCAGGATCACCGGCTTGCCGCTATGCGTCTCGATCGTCGCGGCGAGCTGGCGCAGCTCGACCAGCAGCACATCGCGTTCGGGCCGGGCGGGGCAATCGTCGCGGAACGCCAGGTCGATTGCGACGGGTAGCGCATCGGCGTCGCGCGGCACGGTCGCGGTGAAATTGCCCGCCTGATCGCTCGCCAGCTGGCACAGCGAGAAGGTATGCAGCGCCCCGCGCCGGATCCCGGCCTCGTAAATCCCCGCCCAATTCTCCGCGAACAAGGCGTCGCGCACATCGGCGCCCACGGTCGCCCGGGCATAGGCGAAATCGAGGCTGCTGCTGCGCGCGGTGAACCAGTCGATCTTGCCCGCTTCATCGGACACGTCGATGCCCTGCTGCGCATAATCGCTGCGCGCCGGGGCCCAGGCGATCGCCCACATCCACGCGCACACGCCGACCAGCGCCAGCGCGAGGATCACCCCGGCGGAGATGCGCACCGCCCTCATGCCTTGATATGGAGGACACAAATGAGCGTGAACAGCCGCCGCGCGGTGGCGTGATCGACCGCGATCTTGCCGTCGAGCCGCTCCATCAACAACCGCGCCGCATCGTCATGGATGCCGCGCCGCGCCATGTCGATCGTTTCGATCTGTGCCGGGGTCGCGCTGCGGATCGCCTGGAAATAGCTGTCACAGATCGCGAAATAATCGCGAATCGGGCGGCGGAATGCGGCGAGGCTGAGGATCAGCGTCTCCAACGCGCTGTCATCCGCACGCTTGATGTCGAGCTGCAGCCGCCCCTCCGGCACCGACAGCGCGATGCGATACGGCCCGGCATAGCCATCGGGATAGGCGCGCTGCGGCGCGAAGCTGTTCTCCTCGATCAAATCGAAGATCGCGATGCGCCGTTCCTGCTCGATATCCGCCGAGCGCCACAGGATCGTGCGCTCGTCCAGCGTGACGTCGATGATCCGCGGGTCGGCCATGCTGTGCCACTACCGGGCGCGCGGGTGTCTCGTCCACAGGATAAACAGGCCATGGCGGGTTGAGCCGCGGCGGCTGGAGTGGGAAAGGGGGATATGGCCACGCTCGCAACGATTCCCCCCGCCCCGGCGGATGCCGCCCCGCGCCTGCCCCAGAATGTGGAGGCGGAGGCGGCGCTGCTCGGCGCGATGATGATCGACAACCGGCTTGCCGACGACATCGTCGAAGTGCTGCAGGACCAGCATTTCTTCGAGCCGGTCCACGGTCGCATCTTCAAAGCGATCAAGACGCTGCGCAAGCAGGACATGCTGGCGACCCCGGTGACGCTCAAGCCCTTGTTCGAAAAGGACGAGGGGATGGCGAGCCTGGGCGGCCCCGGCTATCTCGCCCAGTTGACCGGATCGGGCGCGGGCCTGATCGGCGCGCGGCAATTCGCGCGCCAGATCTATGATCTCGCCCTGTTGCGCGAGCTGGTGACGGTCGGCCGCAACATGGTGGAGAAGGCGCTCGACACCAGTGAGGACGTCAACCCGCGCGAACAGATCGACCGCGCCGAAGAGGCGTTGTTCAAGGTCGCGGCGGATGGCGGCACCGCCAACACCGTCAAATCCTTCAACGAAGCGACCAAGATCGCGCTCGAAAACGCCAAGCGCGCACAGAGTGCGGGCGGCGGCGTCGCGGGCGTCACCACCGGCTTCGATTCGGTCAACGGCCGCATCGGCGGTCTGCACCACAGCGATCTCATCATCCTCGCCGGCCGTCCCGGCATGGGGAAGACCTCGCTCGCCACCAACATCGCCTACAATGCCGCGCGGCGGATGATGGACGACATTCGCTTAGGGATCAGCCCCAAGGAATCGATCGGCGCCAAGGTCGCGTTCTTCAGCCTCGAAATGTCGGCGGATCAGCTGGCGTTGCGCATCTTGTCGGAAAGCTCGCGCATCGCGTCCGAAGCGCTGCGCATGGGCAATATCAGCAAGGCCGAGTTCGCGCAGCTGGCGCAGGCGGCCGCCGATCTCGAACAGCTGCCGCTCTATATCGATGACACCGCGGGTCTTACGATCAGCGCGCTGCACAGCCGCGTGCGCCGGCTTCAGTCCAAGCATGACGGCGAACTCGGCCTCGTGATCGTCGACTATCTTCAGCTGCTTCAGGGCAGCGGCAACAATCGCGACGGCAACCGCGTCCAGGAAATCTCGGAAATCAGCCGCGGCCTCAAGACGCTGGCGAAGGACATCAACGTCCCCGTGATCGCGCTGTCGCAGCTGAGCCGCGCGGTCGAAAGCCGTGAGGACAAGCGCCCGATGCTGTCGGACCTGCGCGAATCGGGCTCGATCGAGCAGGACGCCGACATGGTGTGGTTCGTGTTCCGCGAGGATTATTACGTCGCGGCGCGTGAGCCGAAGCGCCCGCGCGAAGGCGACGATCCCAAGACGTTCGAAGATCACGCCAAATGGGCGCTCGAAATGGAGCGCGTCTTCGGCCTCGCCGAACTGATCATCGCCAAGCAGCGCCACGGCGCGACCGGCAAGGTGCTGCTGAGCTTCGAATCGAGCTTCACGCGCTTCAGCGACTATGCCGGCAATATGGTGGCCGAGCCGTATGAATAAGCAGCGCGCATCGCATACCGCGATGGGCATTGTTTGTTCTGAATTTTCTGTTGGAGATCAAAATAAGAACGGATATGTCTCCTACACCACTTCACGGGGATGCCGCATGGCAGAAAGGAGGCAAGCATGAGCTAGTTCTATGGCAAAGCTCCGCAATGGAAAGGCGTCTAGTCACATCGTTCGTACGTTCCTAGTTCCCTGTTGGATGGCGGAAACATAAGAACCCAGACTCCATCAAATCTCATAACACGAACTTTCGGGCAGAGATTGCTGAACCATTTGCCGCCCGCTCTTTAAGGAGACGGCCAATGATAATCGTCAACCCAATGTTCCATATGGACGCGGACTTCAACTGGCGCTGGTATATTATCAGCGATCGGGGGGATCCCATCTGTATCTCGACGCAATCGTTCTTCAATTACGATGACGCTCGACGGGACTTCGACGATTTTCAGAGGCGGCTGATTAAGTTGGCCGCATAATCTGAGTCGCGATTAGAAATGTGAAGTGGTGGGGCGGTCTTGTAGGCCACCCCCTTTTTCTTAGAACACCGGCAGATCCGGGTCGCCGTCCGTGACCGGCGTGTGGATGCCGCACTCGGTCTTGTCCCAGCCGACCCAGCGGCCCGATCGCGGATCTTCGCCGGGCTTTACCTTGCTGGTACACGGCGCGCAGCCGATCGACAGATAGCCTTGCGCCTCCAGCGGGTGGCGGGGCAGGTCGTGGGTTGCGAAATAGGCTTCGATATCCGCCTTGGTCCAGTCCGCGAGCGGGTTGACCTTGAGCTTGCCCGCCGCGTCCACCTCGAACCGGGGAAGGGCGTTGCGGGTGCTCGCCTGAAACGCCTTGCGCCCGGTGATGCTCGCGTCGAACCCCGCCATCGCGGCGTCGAGCGGAAGGACCTTGCGGATCTCGCAACAGCCATCGGGGTCGTAGGACCAGCGCAGGCCGCTCCCGTCCTTCTTCGCCAGCAACTCGGGGTCGGGCGTCAGGACGCGCAGCCCGGTCAGCCCCAGCCGTTCGACCAAAGTGTCGCGGTAGGCCAGCGTCTCGGGAAAATGCTTGCCGGTGTCGAGGAACAGCACCGGCACCGCGGGGTCGATCGATGCGACCAGGTGCAACAACGCCGCGCTCTCCGCGCCGAACGACGACACCAACGCAACATCACCGACCATCGACTCGGTCAGCACCGTGCGCAGCATCTCCTCCGTCGGCACGCCGCGGAACAGATTGTTGAGCCGCAGGGCATCACGCTCGGTAAACGCCGGGCCGGTATCGATGCGGTCGATCTTGCGGGCGGTCACGCTAGCCATGCCGCCGTTTCCAGACCGGGACCGCCCCGTCCGCCGCCATCTGATAGACCGCGTCATAGCGCGCGAGGCTCGCCGCCAGCACGGCTTCGTCCACCGGCGCTTCGGGCGCAAAGCTGTCGAAGCCGCAGCGGCGCATCAGCGGGATCTGGTCGACCAGCACATCGCCCTGCGCGCGCAATTCGCCTGTATAGCCCGCCTCGCGCAGGATGCGCCCCGCCGAATAGCCGCGCCCGTCGCGGAATTTGGGGAAGCTCACTTCGACCAGCGACAGGCGGTCGAGGTGCGGGATCAACGCACGCGCATCGTCGCTCGATTCCAGGCGCACGGCGGTCGCGTTGGACTGTCCGAGAAACGCATCCAGCGTCACCGCAGGCTCGTCATGAGGTTCGTCGGTGCGGAAGCGGAGTGCGGCGGTCATGCCACAATCTCCGTCGCCCCGGCGCAGGCCGGGGCCGCCACAAGGCGGGCGATCGCGTCGAACTGGGCGGCCCCGGCCTGCGCCGGGGCGACGGGATTGTTACCCATAGATCGCCTCCTTGAACGGGGCCATGCCGATGCGGCGATAGGTGTCGAGGAAGCGTTCGCCCTGCGCGCGTTCGCGCAGATAGACGTCGGTCGCGCGTTCGACCGCGTCGACTACGCCGTCCTCGCTGAAGCCGGGGCCGGTGATCTGGCCGAGCGACACGTCCTCCGCGCCCGATCCGCCGAACGACAGCTGGTAGTTTTCGACGCCCTTCTTGTCGACGCCCAGGATGCCGATATGCCCGGCGTGATGGTGGCCGCAGGCGTTGATGCAGCCGCTGATCTTGAGCTTGAGCTCACCCAGTTCGCGCTGCCGCCCGGGATCGGAAAAGCGCGTCGCGATCTTCTGCGCCACGGGGATCGAGCGCGCATTGGCAAGGCTGCAATAGTCCAGGCCGGGGCAGGCGATGATGTCGCTGATCAGGTCGAGATTGGCGTCGGCCAACTCGACTTCGACGAGGCGTTGCCACACCGCATACAGGTCCGCCTTGCGCACATGCGGCAGGACGATGTTCTGGGCATGGGTCACGCGCAGCTCGTCGAAACTGTAGCGCTCGGCCAGGTCCGCCATCGCGTCGATCTGCGCCGAGGACGCGTCGCCCGGAATGCCGCCGACCGGCTTCAGGCTGATATTGACGATGGCATAGCCCGGTTGCTTGTGCGCGACGACCTGCTGGTCCAGCCACACCGTAAAGTCGGGATCACTGCGGTCGAGTTCGTCGCTCAGGCCGCTCTCGAACGCCGGATCGGCGAAGTGCGCGGCGATCCGGTCGAACTCCGCGCGCGGCGGGTCGATGCCCAGCTTCTTGACCTCGATGAACTCGGCCGCGACCTCGTCGCGATACTTGTCCGCGCCGATCTCGTGGACCAGGATCTTGATCCGCGCCTTGTACATATTGTCGCGGCGGCCATAGCGATTGTACACGCGCAGGCACGCTTCCATGTAGGACAGAAAGTCCTCGAACGGCACGAAGTCGTTGATCAGCGGCGCGATCATCGGGGTGCGGCCCATGCCCCCGCCGACATAGACGGCGACGCCATGGTTCCCGTCGCGCTCGACGATCTGCAGCCCGATATCGTGCAGCCGCATCGCCGCGCGATCCTCATCCGCCGCGATCACCGCGATCTTGAACTTGCGCGGAAGATAGCTGAATTCGGGGTGGAAGGTGCTCCACTGGCGCAGCAATTCGGCCCAGGGGCGCGGATCGGTCAGCTCGTCTGCCGCCGCCCCGGCATATTGGTCGGATGAGATGTTGCGGATGCAATTGCCGCTGGTCTGGATCGCATGCATCTCGACCGTCGCCAGCTCGGCGAGGATGTCGGGCGCGTCCTCCAGCTTGATCCAGTTATACTGGATGTTCTGGCGCGTGGTGAAATGGCCGTAATCGCGGTCATATTTGCGCGCGATATGCGCGAGCATCCGCATCTGGCGGCTGTCGAGCGTGCCATAGGGCACCGCGACGCGCAGCATATAGGCGTGCAGCTGGAGATAGAGCCCGTTCATCAACCGCAGCGGCTTGAACTGGTCCTCGGTGATCTGCCCCGCCAGGCGGCGCTGCACCTGATCGCGAAACTCCTCGACGCGCGCTGCGACGATGGAGTGATCATATTCGTCGTACTTATACATGGCTTACCTCGTCACCCCAGCGAAAGCTGGGGTCTCGTGCCGCGAGCGCATCGCATGAGGAGGGAGGCCCCAGCGTTCGCTGGGGCGACGGAATCGAGTCATATTACCCAGCTCCCCGCATTCGGGTCCGCCGGCTTCAGCGTCAGGTCCGGGCGCACGGTCGGGCCGAGCGCGCGGATGCGGTCCTTGATGTGCGCGGGTCGGGGTCCCTCGGGCGTCGCGGTGGCGTCGATCACATAGGGGCCGTTGACCCGCCGCGCGCCTTCCTCGGCCTGCGCGATGGCCTCGCCCTGCTCGCCGACATCGACCGCATCCTCGACATGGCGCGACCAGCCATTGCCCGTCCACCAGGTTACGTCGCCGCTGGCGAGATCGTTTCCGGTCAGCAATTTCATGCGAGTGCCTCCGCCGCTTTCGCCCAGCTGGCGAGCCTGTCCTGCGCGTCCGACAGCGCGACCACTTCGCCGACGACGATGATCGCCGGGCTCTGCACAGCCTCGCGCTCGACCATCGGGCCAAGATCGGCGAGCAGGGTGCGGATCGCGCGGGCACCGGGAAGCGTCGCGCGCTCAAGCACCGCGACCGGCATGTCCGGCGCGACGCCATCGCCCATCAGTTTCTCGGCGATGTCGGGGCAGGTCGCGACGCCCATATAGATGACGAGCGTGCGGCCCTTTCCGGCCAACCCCGACCAGTCCTGATCCTTCAGCCCCTTGCACTGGCCCGCAACGAAGCTGACCGCGCTCGACCAGTCGCGATGGGTCAGCGGCAGCATCGCTTCGGCCGCCGCGCCCAGCGCCGCGCTGACGCCCGGAATCACTTCGACCGGCAGGCCCGCCGCGCGCACCGCCTCAACCTCTTCGCCGCCCCGGCCAAAGATGAACGGATCGCCGCCCTTCAGCCGCACGACGATCGCGCCGGTCTTCACATGCGCGATGATCAGCGCGTTGATGCCCTCCTGCGGCACGGTGTGCTTGGAGCGCTTCTTGGCGACGCAGATGCGGTGCGCGTTCGGCGCCAGGTCGAGCACGCGCGGATCGACCAGCCCGTCATGGACCAGCACATCGGCGGACTTGAGCGCCTCGACCGCGCGGACGGTCAGCAGGCCCGGGTCGCCGGGTCCGGCACCGACGAGAATCACGCGGCCACGCGCAGTGGGATCGAGCAGGGAAACCATGCCACCCAGATGGCTGTCGGGCGCGCAAGCCACAACCGAGGGTTGCTTGGGGACCGACTAGCGAATCTATGCCTTGGACAGTTCGCGGGCGCGCTGGGCCAGTTTCACCGCCTCGTCGATCAGTTCGGCGGTGAACGCGACATCGCCATGCCCGACCGCGATGGTCAGGCAGTTGCGGGCTTCCTGGGCCAAGCGCTGGGCACGGGGCGGGGCGGGTGACGCAAGGACGATCGGTTTCACGGCGCGCTCAATCCACAGGCGTTGCGCCCGTTCCGCAACTCGTCGCATCCACCTGAATAAATTCGCGATTCCCGCCCACGCCGGATGGTGTCAGCCCTCGCGCAGCCCGATTCCGATCGACACGCGTGCCTGCTCCGCTTCCGACGACACCACCGGATAGGCGCAATAATCGGCGGCGTAGAAGGCGCTCGGGCGATGATTGCCCGACCAGCCAATGCCCCCAAACGGCGCCGACGAACTCGCGCCATTGGTCGGCCGGTTCCAGTTGACGATGCCGGCGCGGATATTGGCCCAGAACTGGTCGTACAGCTGCGGATTCTGGCTCACCAGGCTCGCCGACAGGCCGTAGCGGGTGTTATTCGCCTCGGCGATCGCCTCTTCGAACGTCTTGGCGCGGATCACCTGCAGGATCGGGCCGAACAGCTCGACATCGGGCTTTTCCTTCGCCTCGGTCATGTCGATCATCGCCGGGGTAACGAACGGCCGCCCCGGTATCGGCCGCTCCATATGGCGCAGCGGCTTGCCGCCCATGAAGGTCAGCTCGAGGAAGCTCTCGGTCAGCAGGTCGGCGGTGTCGTTGTCGATCACCGGCCCCATGAACGGTGCCGGGTCGGCATGCGGCTCGCCGATGATCAGGCGGCCGATCAGCTTGTTGACCTCACCCACCAGCGGCTCGAACAGGGTTTCGTCGACGATCAGGCGGCGCGCGGCGGTGCAGCGCTGCCCCGCGCTGGTGAATGCCGACTGCACCACCAGCACCGCGGCGGAATAGAGATCGGGGGTGTCCCAGACGAGGATCGGGTTATTCCCGCCCATCTCCAGCGCCAGAATTTTCTCGGGCTTCGACGCGAACGCGCGGTTGAGCGCAATGCCGGTGCGGGCAGAGCCGGTGAACAACAGCCCGTCGATGCCATCGTGCGATGCCAGCGCCTTGCCCTCATCCGGCCCGCCGATCAGCAACCGGATGCACCCTTCGGGCACGCCAGCGGCATGAAAGCACTCGACCAGAAACGCCCCAGTCGCCGGGGTCTTTTCCGATGGCTTGAACACCACCGCATTGCCCGCGAGCAGTGCCGGGACGATATGCCCGTTCGGCAGATGCGCCGGAAAGTTGTACGGCCCCAGCACCGCCAGCACGCCATGCGGCTTGTGCCGCAGCGCAAGGCGGGTGTTCATCGGCGCGTCGATCCGCCGCTGTCCGGTGCGCTCCGAAAAGGCGCTGACGGAGATGTCGACCTTGGCGATCACCGTCTCGACCTCGGTCCGCGCCTCCCACAGCGGCTTGCCGGTTTCGCGCGCGATCAGGTCGGTGAAGGCGTCGCTCTTTTGGCGCACGACATTGGCGAAGCGGCGCAGCGCCTCGATCCGATAGGCGAGCGGGCGCGCGGCCCACTCGGCCCAGCTGGCGCGGGCCTTGGCCACCTCTCCATCGACATCGCCGATCTTCTGGCGCCACAGGACGGCACCGGTGGCGGGTTCGGTCGAAATGATTTCCGTGCCGGGCATTCGGTCTTTCTATGCGTTTGTGGCCCTGAGGATGCGCCTGTCTCTAGCAGCAATTCGTGGCGTTGCCACCTCACCAGTCATGCCCGCCAGCGTCGAGCGCCGCGCCCATCGCGCGGATCGCTGCGACCTTGGCGTTGAAAGGCCCCCAATCATCGTCGCGGTCGATCGCGGCCCAGATCGCTTCGACCTCGTCGATCAGCATCGAACAGGGTTCGTCGGCCTGGAAATAGGGGTGCGAGCGCGCCTCAGGAACGGGGTCATACTCGGCCAGCGCCGCACGCACCGCATCCCATTCCGCGCCATAGCTGTCGGGCAGCGCGCCGCCATAGGCATCGAAGAAGAAGCGGTCGATCGACACCCCGGTCGCCATCAGCGCGCCCTCGATCGCTTCCTTCAACGCCCAGCCATGATCGGGGTCGGTCGCCCCCGGCGGCATCCGAATGCCCAGCCGCCGCCGTAGCGGGTGGCCGTAGAACATCTTGAAATAGCTTTCGAACTTCTCCAGCCGCTCGATCAACGGCGGTGCCTCGCTGATGATGCGCAGCGACACCGCCAGTTGCGCGACATTCCACAATATCGCATCGGGCTGACGACCAAAAGCGTATAGCCCGGCATGGTCGAAATAGGCGGCGGTAAAGCCGGGGTCGAACGTCGGCGCGAACCGCCACGGGCCATAGTCGAAGCTCTCGCCGGTCACGTTGATGTTGTCGGTGTTGAGCACGCCATGGACGAAGCCCGCGACCATATACTCGCCCGCCAGCGCCGCCGTGCGCGCGACCACCAGCTCAAAGAATTGCGCGACCGGATCCTCGAACGGCGTCACCCCGAACAGTTCGGCCAGGCACCAATCGACCAGCCGCCGCATAGTCTCGGCGTCCCCATGATAGGCGAGCCGCTGGAACGTGCCGATGCGAATATGCCCCAGGCTCATCCGCACCAGCACGGCGGAGCGGGTGGGGGAGGGCTCGTCGTTGCGCTCCAGCGCCTCGCCGGTCTCGATCAGCGAGAAACTGCGCGACGTAGTCACCCCCAGCGCCTGCAGCATCTCGGTCGCCAGCACCTCGCGCACGCCGCCCTTCAACGTCAGCCGCCCGTCGCCGAACCGGCTCCACGGCGTCTGGCCCGAACCCTTGGTGCCCAGCTCCATCAGCGTGCCGTCCGCCCCGCGCCGCATCTGCGCAAAGGTGAACCCGCGCCCGTCGCCCAGCTCGGGGTTGTACACACGGAACTGATGGCCATGGTATCGCATCGCCAGCGGCCGGGGCAGGTTGTCGGGTAGCGGCGCAAACCGTCCGAAATGGCGCAGCCACTGGTCGTCGCTCAGCACGTCCAGCCCCACCTCCGCCGCCGCACGATCGTTGCGGAAGCGCAATATGGTCCGTGGAAAGTCGGCGGCATCGACCGCGTCGTAGAAGGCGTCCCCCAATTTCAGGACAGCAGGATCGGGGGTGTACGCGGGCGCTTGCGGGAAATCGCTCATGCGCCTGCCCCCTCCGTCATCCCCGCGCAGGCGGGGATCCATTTTGGCTGTCCGCCACGATGGAACCGCCACGGCAGTGCCAAAGGATCCCCGCCTGCCCGGGGATGACAGTGGCGGGGCAGAACGCGATACGGTAACGGAGCTTGCGGGAAATCGGCCATGCGGCGATATGGGGGGCGATGGCGACCGCGCGCAACCTGCCCAGTTATACCGATGGCTATTGGTGGTCCGGCGACGGGTTGCGGCTGCATTATCGCGACTATCCGGGCCGGTCGGATCCCCCGCCGCTGATCTGCATCCCCGGCCTGACCCGCAACGCGCGCGATTATGAGAAGCTGGCCGAGCGGCTGGCGGGCGAGTGGCGCGTGATCGCGGTCGAACTGCGCGGGCGTGGCGAAAGCGCGTACGCCAAGGATCCGATGACCTATGTGCCGCTCACCTATCTCCAGGATCTTGAGGCGCTGGTCGCGGCGCTGAAGCTCGACCGTTTCGTCGCGGTCGGCACATCATTGGGGGGCATTCTCACGATGCTGATGGCCTCGACCCATCCCGAACGGATCGCGGGCGCGGTGCTCAACGATGTGGGGCCGGAGATCGATCCTGCGGGCCTTGGGCGCATCCGTGGCTATGTCGGCAAATCGACCTGGCACCCCACCTGGATGCACGCCGCCCGCGCGGTGGCGGAGGCGAACGCGCATGTGTACCCCAATTGGGGCATCACCGAATGGCTCGACATGGCCAAGCGCACGCACCGCCTGACCAGCGCAGGCCGCATCGTGCTCGACTATGACATGAAGATCGCCGAACCCTTCCGTGTCCCCGGCAACGAAGCCGGCCCCGACATGTGGCGCGCGTTCGAGGGGCTGAAGGACAAACCCCTGCTGATCGTGCGTGGGGGAACGTCGGACATTTTGCCTGCCGCAGTAGCGGATCGCATGCACGCGCAGGTCGCTGGCAGCGAATTGCTGACGATTGCCGACACCGGCCACACCCCGACCCTGACCGAGCCCGAGGCAGAAGCGGCAATCGACCGCCTGCTGGAGCGGGTCACTTAAGACCGAAGCCCACTTCTTCTTCTTAGCCCTCTCCCGCTCGCGGGAGAGGGTTGGGTGAGGGTCTTCTTCTTCTACCCTTTCTTCTTCTGTTCTTCTTTTCTACCTTCCCCAAATGCCGCCCGTCCGCCGCACCATAAACCCACACGCCGCTCCCCTCCGCCGCGCCCGGACCGAAGCCGAAAGCCATTTCTGGCAAGCCGCCCGTAACCGCCAGATTGCTGGCCACAAATTCCGTTTCCAGCACTCGATCGGCCCCTACATCGCCGACTTCGCCTGTCTTGAGGCGATGCTCATCGTCGAGATCGACGGCAGCCAGCACAGCGTCGAGAGCGACGCAGCGCGAACGGCCTATTTGGAGTCTGAGGGGTTCCGCATCCTGCGCTTCTGGAACAACGAGGTGCTGGAGAATCTCGACGGCGTGCTGACCGTGGTCAGCGCCGCGCTCGCGGGTTCAGCGGCTGGCGACGGGAAGTAGAAAGAAAAAGAAGAAGACCCTCACCCAACCCTCTCCCGCAAGCGGGAGAGGGCTAAGAAGAAGCGGCGCGTACTATTTGCCCGCCTAATCTCTTCCAATGTTGGATTTATTCTGATCTACCCTTGGGGTGGACACGATCGGACTCCCCCTCCCGCAAAACATCCCGCCTGACATCGTCGCGTCATCGGCGGATGACAGTCGCGCAGGTGTCGCGTCCCGGTTGTCCTCTTGTCGCGCGCCGTCGTCCGCGTGTCGCCCACCTGTCGCGTCCCAGTCCAGAACCCGTCGCTTCGCAGTCGCCCCGCGGTCGCGTCCGCCCAAAACCCCCGCATTTACGTCCGCTTCGTCCGACACCCCGGTTGACTCCGCCCCGAAAATGACAACTGCAAAGCGCCGATGATGCTCAACATCCTGCACCTCCACTCCAGCTTCGACCTGGGCGGCAAGGAAGCCCGTGCCGTCCGGCTGATGAACGCCTTTGGCGACCGGGCGAAGCATGTCATCGTTTCGGGGGTCGACGGCGCGCTGAGTGCCCGCGACGCGATTGCCAAGGGTATCCGCTACGAAATCGCGCAAAACCCGCCGCCGCTGACCGGCAAGCCCTCGGTCGCCCGCTATGAGGCGATTGCGAAGTTCATGGCGCGCTTCGACCTGGTCCTGACTTACAACTGGGGCGCGATCGACGGGGTGATGGCGCGGCGCGTGTTCGGTAAGAACATGCCGTCGGTGATCCACCATGAGGACGGCTTCAACGCGGACGAGGCATTCCGCCTCAACCGCGTCCGCAACATGTATCGCCGCATCGCGCTGACCGCCGCGCATGGCCTGGTCGTGCCGTCGCACAAGTTGGAAAGCGTTGCTTACCATGTCTGGAAACAGCCCCGGGCGCGGCTCCACCGCATCTCCAACGGCATCGATGTCGCCGCCTATGGCCGCAAGCCCGATCCCAGGGCGATCCCCGGCTTCAAGCGCCTCCCCGGCCATGTCGTGGTCGGCACGCTGGCCGGGCTGCGGCCGGTCAAGGACATTCCGATGCTGGTCCGCGCGGTCGGCGGCATGAAGACCAAGGCGCAATTGGTGATCGTCGGCGAAGGCCCGGACCGCGAAGCGATCGAGGATACGATCGCGAATATGGGCATGGAGAAACAGGTGCTGCTCGCCGGCTTCCTGCCCGATCCGCACAAGTACATGGGCCTGTTCGACATCTTCGCACTGTCGTCGAAGAGCGAGCAACAGCCGATTGCGGTGATGGAGGCGATGGCCGCCGGGCTGCCGATCGCCTCGACACCTGTCGGTGATGTTGCGCAGATGGTCGATCCACAAAATGTCTCGACGATCAGCAAGGACTGGAATCCGGTGCATTTGCGTGACCGGATCGAGCTGCTCGCAGCCCATCCCGACGTCCGCCGCGCCGCGGGCAAGGCGAACCAGGCGCGCGCGCGTGCGTTGTTCGATGAACAGGCAATGATTGCAGCCTATGCAAGGCTTTACGCCGAGGCGGCGGGACGGCCGGGCGCATTGGGGTGATTCCCCTCGCTAAAATCAAGGATCGTAGCTAAACGTAGCGTGAAATTTCTCGGAGGATGTCGTTGTTCAAGGGTTTGAAGCCGATCGTCTATAACGGCCATGAAGTCTGGCCGTTGGTGGAAGGCGGCAAGGGTGTCGCGGCGACCAACCATGCTTCGGCAGGGGCCTGGGCCGCAGCAGGCGGGATCGGCACGGTCAGCGCGGTCAATGCCGACAGCTATGACGCCGAAGGCAAGATCATCCCCCAGATCTACAAGGCGCTGACCCGCCGCGAACGCCATGAAGAACTGATCGCCTATGCGATCGAGGGCGCGGTGCAGCAGGTCAAGCGCGCGTTCGAAATCTCGGGCGGCAAGGGCGCGATCAACATCAACGTGCTGTGGGAAATGGGCGGCGCCCAGCGTATCCTGCACGGCGTGCTGGAACGGACCCGCGGCATGGTCGCCGGCGTCACCTGTGGCGCGGGGATGCCCTACAAGCTGTCGGAGATCACCGCGTCCTACGGCGTCAACTATCTCCCGATCGTCAGCTCCGGCCGCGCCTTCCGCGCGCTGTGGAAGCGCGCTTATTCCAAGGCGAGCGAATGGTTGGCGGCGGTGGTCTATGAGGACCCCTGGCTGGCCGGTGGGCATAACGGCCTGTCCAACGCCGAAGACCCGCGCGCGCCGCAAGACCCCTATCCGCGCGTCAAGGAATTGCGCGACGTGATGCGCGAAGGCGGCATTTCGGACGATGTGCCGATCGTGATGGCCGGCGGCGTCTGGTATCTGCGCGACTGGTCCGACTGGATCGACAATCCCGAACTCGGCACCATTGCCTTTCAGTTCGGCACCCGCCCGCTGCTGACTCAGGAATCGCCGATTCCCGCCGAGTGGAAGGCGAAGCTGATGGAGATCGAGGAGGGCGACGTCCTCCTCCACCGGTTCTCGCCGACTGGTTTCTATTCCTCGGCGGTCAAGAACCCGTTTCTGCGCAATCTCGAAGCGCGCTCGGAACGCCAGATCCCCTATTCGACCGAGCAGGCTGGCGATCATACGTTCCAGCTTGACGCCGGGGTGAAGGGCAAGAATTTCTGGGTGACGCGCAACGACCTGCTGCGGGCCCGGGAATGGGTGGGCCTGGGCTTCACCAACGCGCTCAAGACCCCCGACAACACCCTCGTTTTCGTGACTCAGGAAGAACAGGGGATCATCCGCAAGGATCAGAAGGATTGCATGGGCTGTCTCAGCCAGTGCAGCTTCTCAAGCTGGGCGGACAGCGAGACCAACTCGACCGGCCGCCTCGCCGACCCGCGCAGCTTCTGCATCCAGAAGACGCTGCAGGACATCGCCCATGGGGGCCCGACCGACCAGAATCTGATGTTCGCCGGCCACGCGGCATACAACTTTAAGCGCGACCCCTTCTACTCCAACGGCTTTGTCCCGACGGTGAAGCAGCTGGTCGACCGCATCCTGACCGGGGACTGAGCCATGCGGGCGCTCGCGACCGGCATTGCCCTGCTGGTTGCGGCGCCATTGACGGCGAGCGAGCTGCTCGCCCCCGCATTCATCGACTTCCCTGCCGGCTCGGCCGCGCTGACCGGCCCGGCTCGGCTGCAGGTGCTGGGCGCAGTGAAGGCGACCGAGCGGCATCGCGGCGATATCAGCGCCTATCTCTGCGCCCTCGGCCCGCCCGAACCATCGCAGCTGCGGGCAAAGCGGGTTGATGCCGTCCGCCGGATGCTGCGTCGTTATCAGATCACCAAGATCCACGACGAGCCGGAGAAATGCGCTGCCATGCCGCAAGGCGACAAGCCCGGCGTGCTGATCACCTGGTGGCCGCAATGGCGCTGACTTGTCCGCTGTGAAGCATCGCTTGTTCGCAACTGCGACATGCGTTTCTATGTTGGCCGCATGAAGCGCGCCCTGATCGTCCGCCACGTGCCCTTCGAGGGAATTGCCGGGTTCCGAGAGCCGGTCGAAGCCGCGGGCTATGAACTCGAACGCATCGACGTCGCCGATCCCGACTTTTCGCGGACGAACTTCAATTCGCCCGACCTGCTGATCCTGATGGGCGGCCCGATGGGGGTCTATGAGCGCGACGCCCACCCCTGGATCGACTGCGAGATCGACCGGCTGGCCAGCCGCGTCTCGCTGGGGCTGCCGACGTTGGGCGTCTGCCTCGGCGCACAGATGATCGCTGCGGCGATGGGGGAGCGGGTCCATGCCGGCCCCGTCAAGGAAGTCGGCTTCGCTCCGGTAAAGCTGCACCATGCCGCCGCCGAGTCGGCGCTGCGCCATGTCGCCGATGTGCCGTTGCTCCACTGGCATGGCGACACGTTTGCGTTGCCACAGGGCGTGGAACTGCTCGCCTCGACCGGCGCCTATCATCACCAGGCGTTCCGGCGCGGGCCGGAGATCCTCGCGCTGCAATTCCATGCGGAGATGGGCGAGGACCCGCGCTTCGACCACTGGCTAGACGGCGCGGACGACTATGTCGCGCAAGCCGGGCTGACCGTGGCGGAGCTGCGCGCCCAGCATGACCGCCACGGTTCGCGTGCGGTCGCTGCCGGGAGGTCGATGATCGCGGAGTGGCTGCGCGGGCTTTAGCCGAGCTGCCGCTTGATCGCCGTGTCGGTCGCCTTGCCATAGGGCGGCTTGAGCCCGCCGAGCTTCGCGACATCGAGCTTCGATTGCTTGAACACCGACTTGGCATGGCTGAAGGTGCGGAAACCGGGTTCGCCATGATAGGCGCCCATGCCCGACGGGCCGATCCCGCCGAACGGCAGCTCCTCCATCGAGACGTGGAAGATCGTGTCGTCCAGGCTGACACCCCCGGAGATCGTCCGGTCGAGCACCCGCCGCCGCTCGCCCTCGTCCGTCCCGAAATAGTAAAGCGCCAGCGGTCGGTCGCGGCGGTTCACCTCGGCAATCGCGCCGTCGATGCTGTCATATTTGCGGACGGGGAGGATCGGGCCGAAAATCTCCTCCTGCATCACGATCATGTCGTCGGTCGGGTTGCGCACGATGTGCAGCGGCAGCTTGCGGCTGTTCGACGCGGTGAAGTCTTCGTTCCCCGGATTGACCTCGATCACTTCCGCGCCCTTGTCGCGCGCATCGGCGATGGCGGCGGTCAGGCGGGCATAATGACGGTCGTTGACGACTGAGGTATAGTCGGGATTGGACAGCAACGTCGAGTACATGGCGGACGCCGCCGCGACGATGCCGTCGACCGCCGCCGCCTCCTGCTCGGCTGCGACCATCAGATAGTCGGGGGCGATGCAGATCTGGCCCGCGTTCAGCATCTTGCCCATCGCCACCCGCTCGGTCGCCTGCGCCAGATTGGCCGAGCGTCCCAGGATCGCGGGCGACTTTCCGCCCAGCTCCAGCGTCACCGGCGTCAGATTATCCGCTGCGGCGTGGAGGATATGGCGCCCGATTGCGGTTGCGCCGGTGAATATCAGATGGTCGAACGGCAGGGACGCGAACGCCTTGCCGACATCCGGCCCGCCACTGACGAACGCCAGTTCGGTCGGATCGAAATAGTTCGGCGCCAGTTCCTCGAACAAAGCGGCGGTGACCGGGGTGAATTCGCTGGTCTTGACCATCGCGCGGTTGCCCGCAGCGAACGCCCCGGCGAGCGGGCTCATCACCAGATTGACCGGGAAATTCCAGGGCGAGATGATTCCGACCACGCCCTTGGGCTGATACTCCACCCACGCCTTCGCGCCGAGCAGGCCGAGCGGGAACATCACCGGCTTCTTCTCCCGCCGCGCCCAGCGGTCGAGCGATTTGCGCGCATGGTCGAGCGGGGAGACCGAGGCGGCGATATCGGTGATCATCGATTGCTGGCGGCTGCGATGCCCAAAGTCCTCACTCAGCGCGTCGCAGAAGCGCGCGGCATTGTCGCGGATCATCGCGGCGGCGCGCTTGAGGCGATCCTTGCGCACGTCCAGTCCGACCGGCAGCTCCGCCATGAACGCCGCCCGTTGGGCTTCCAGAATCTCGCGCATCGTCACACTCCAACCGAATAGAGCCACGCCGGGAATGCGGCGATGGCGAGCAATGTGCCGAGTGGAAGCCGACTCGTCATCCCGATTTCGCGTCCCGACAGCTTCATCGCCAATGCGACGGCAAGGCCGGTGACGCTCGCGCCGAGCAGCACCGGCGCCAGCATCGATACGCCGAGCCACAGGCCGATCGCGCCGAACAGTTTGGGATCGCCCCCGCCAAGCCCCTCGCGTCCGCGGACGTGGCGATAGGTGAAGGCGACCAGATAGAGCAGACCGAAGCCGATCAGCCCACCCAGGATGCGGTCGATCCAGCCGGGTTCGAAGAAGATGCCGTCGACAAGTCCTGTGACTGCGAGCGTGACGGTGAGGACGTTGGGCAACCAGAAGGCGGCGAGGTCGAGCGCGGCGAGCGCCAGCAACAGCCAACCGAAAACGGCGCCTGCGACCCCCTCCAACCCCGGGGCGACAAGGCCCGCAGCGACGCCGATGGCCAGCCCTGCTAGCTCGGTCGCGGGGTGGGCGAGGTGGATGGCGTGGCCGCATGCGCGACAGTGACCGCGCTGGATGACCCAACTGACCAGCGGCACCAACTCATGCGCGCCAAGCGCCTTGTCGCACCCGTCGCACGCCGACCGTCCGCGCATCGCGCTGCGCCCCTGTGGCCAGCGCAGCGCGACGGTGGCGATGAAGCTGCCGAACACCGCGCCGAGGACGCCGAGGAAGAGGGGCCAGATCGAGTCAGGCATAGCGGCTCCTCATTCGCGTCACCCCGGACTTGTTCCGGGGTCCACTCGTCATCCAGTCCCTGGCATCTCGGGACATGTGGGAGCCGTTCGGCAAGGGCCTCATACTTCGCGCCAGTTGTGGGGTGGACCCCGGAACAAGTCCGGGGTGACGTAGGGGTCAGCCATCGACCGGCTTCTTCCGGATCAGATAGCGATAGACGCCGAAGATATTGATCCCGAACAGCACCGCATTCTGCGAGAGCAGCGCCTCCTCGCCCTGAATTAGCGCCCCGCTGATCCACGCGATGCTCGACGCGACGAACAGCGCAAAGCCCCATCCGGTCACGCGCCGGCCATTGTCGAGGCTGACCATGAACGCGGCGATGATGCCGCTGATCGAGGCGAACCATTTGAGGATGTCGAGCAGTTCCATCGTCGCTCCCTTTTGCATTTGTGGGGGCGCAAGCCTAGATCGCCCGCAATGCAAACTCCCGGAGAGGCCAACATGTCCACCGATCCCGTCGTCATCGTCTCTTATGCCCGCACCCCTATGGGCAGCATGCAGGGCGCGCTGGCCGATGTGACCGCAACCGAGCTGGGCGCGACGGCAGTCGGCGCCGCGGTCGAGCGTGCCGGGCTGAAGGGTGAGGCGATCGAGCGCATCTATATGGGCTGCGTCCTGCCTGCCGGGCTCGGACAGGCCCCCGCGCGCCAAGCCGCGATCCGCGCGGGGCTGCCGCAGCATATCGAGGCGACGACGGTCAACAAGATGTGCGGATCGGGGATGCAGGCCGCGATCATGGCGTCGGACGCGCTGGTGGCGGGATCGGCCGACCTGATCATCGCGGGCGGGCTGGAGAGCATGACCAACGCGCCGTACCTGTCGCTCAAGCATCGCAACGGGGCGCGGATCGGGCATGACCGGCTGTTCGACCATATGTTCCTAGACGGCCTCGAGGACGCCTATGAACCCGGCCGCGCGATGGGCACCTATGCCGAGGAGATCGCGACCGAATATCAGTTCACGCGCGAGGCGCAGGACGACTATGCCATCGCCAGCCTGACCCGCGCGCAACAGGCGCAAACTTCGGGCGCGTTCGACCGCGAGATCGTTCCGGTCGAGGTCAAGACGCGCAAGGGCGTGGTCACCGTCGCACTCGACGAGCAGCCCGCCAAGGGCGATCCCGCCAAAATTCCGACGCTAAAGCCCGCCTTTGCGAAGGACGGCACGGTGACCGCCGCCAATGCCTCGTCAATCTCCGACGGTGCGGCGGCTTTGGTGATGACCCGCGCGTCGGTGGCGGAGCGACTGGGCCTGACCCCGGTCGCGCGGCTCGTCGCACATGCCGGCCACGCCCATGCCCCGGCGCGCTTCACCACCGCGCCGGTCTTCGCGATGCAGAAGGCGCTGGCCAAGGCGGGCTGGGGGATCGGCGATGTCGACCTGTTCGAGGTGAACGAGGCGTTCGCGGTGGTCGCGATGATCGCGATGCGCGACCTTTCGATCCCGCACGACGTGCTCAACATCAATGGCGGCGCGTGCGCGATGGGCCACCCCATCGGAGCGAGCGGCGCGCGGATCATGGCGACGCTGGTGGCCGCGCTCCAGAACAACGGGCAGAAGCGCGGGCTGGCATCTTTGTGCATCGGCGGGGGCGAGGCCACGGCGGTGGCGCTGGAACTGCTCGACTGATCGCTGTCGCGACGGCGCGTCGGTCGTCAAACGGCGCGGCGTTCCTGTTCCTCGGCAAGCCCGCGCGAGCGGTCGAGCAGGGCCAGCGCCCCCGCTTGGCTGACCGCGCGGCCGAAGAAATAGCCCTGGCCCTCGGCACATCCGATTTCCTTGAGAATGGAAAGGACGCCGGCACTCTCGACGCCCTCGGCCACCACCGACAGGCCGAGGTTGAAGGCCAGGTGGATGATCGATACCGCCATGCGATGCGCCTCGGGATCCTGCTCGATCCCGGTGATGAACGACCGGTCGATCTTCACATTATCGAACGGCAGGATGCGCAGATGCTGGATCGACGAATAGCCAGTGCCGAAATCGTCCAGCGCGAGCAGCACGCCCTGGTTCTTGAGACTCTCGACAACCGACTTGGCATGGGCTGGCTCTGCGATCAGCGCATTTTCGGTGATTTCCAGCTTCAGTCGTCGCGCCGGTAACCCGGCCTGGGTCAGCACCCGCAGGATTTTTTCGCTGAGCCAGCGGTCCTTGAGCTGGGTCGGTGACACGTTGATCGACAACGTCAGGCCCGGCCCCCACGCCGTCGCGTCGACACAAGCCTGTTCGAGCAGGTTGAGCATCAGCTCGCCGACCAGACCGCATTCCTCGGCGATGGGGATGAACTCGCACGGCCCGACATCGCTGCCATCGTCCCGCTCCCACCGCGCGAGCATTTCGAACCCGGTAATGTCGCCGGACTCGAGATGGACGATCGGCTGGTAATAAGGACGGAAGGCACCCTGAAGCAGATCGCGGCGAAATTCCTGCTCCAGGACCGATCGGCGGACGATCTGGGCGTCCATGGCGCGTTCGAACAGGCGATATTGCGATCGGCCGGATGCCTTGGCCTGATACAGGGCGATATCGGCGCGGCGCATCAGCGTTTCGCTGTCAGTCGCGTCGCGTGGAAAGAGCGATATCCCGATGCTCCCGCCGATATGGTGAACCAGCCCGTCGATCCAGAAGGGCGTGGCGAGCGTGCTGACGATGCGCTGTGCGGTGACCTCGACCAGATCGGGCTGCGCGCGATCAAGGTCCAGCGTGATCGCGAACTCGTCCCCGCCAAGCCGATAGGCAGTGCCGGTCCCGTCGACAATCTCGGTCAGGCACTCCGCGACGCGTTGCAGCAATTCGTCGCCGGCATGGTGGCCATGGACGTCGTTCACCGCCTTGAAATGGTCGAGATCGAGCACCAGTAGCGCGACGGCACGTTCCGGGGCGAGGAAGCGCAAGCCCGCAAGATTCTCGCTTAACGCGCGGCGGTTGGGAAGCTCGGTCAGCACGTCCTGATAGGCCAGTTGCTGTGCCCGGCGCTCTGCCGACTGCGCGCGCGCCTGCTCGGCCAGCATTTCCGAGCGCGAACTGAGCATGTCGATATAGCCGTCGTGATAGCTCGACAGCATCTTGGCGATCAGCGCCGCGACCAGAATGAAGTTCACCCCGATCCCGAACAAATACCAGTCGTGCGACAGCAGGAGGCGGGCCGTGACCGGCGCAGCGCCGAGCAGGAGGACGAGGCGCGCAGCCGCCGGCAGCGCCTGCAGGCAGTAGCAGCATCCGATCGCGCCGACGAAGATGTAGAGTGCGATCGAAAAGACTTGCGCGGGGGTCGCGAAGTTCATGAGCACGAAACCCCAGCCGCCGAACGCGGCGCTGAGGATCGCTGCGACCACAACGGTCCCGCGTAGATACCGGCTGATGCTGGCAGTCTCTGGAGTGGTATCCGGTCGCCGCATCCACATCAGCGCCCGAATGCTCGCCATCACGGTTAGGACCGTCGGCGCGCCGATGCTGAGCGCGATCGGAACGTCGTGGAAGGTCGCGGCCGCAAGAAATGCGGCATCGACGATCATCAGCGCATACATCAGTGGAACCTGGCTGCGCAGCGCGCGATATTGGGCCGTAACGAGCTCGGCGGAACTCCCGATCGCCCACAATCCGTTCATGATGCGCAACAAACTCATCCGGTGGCCCGCTTTGCCTCACTCGTCAAACTGGGCCGCCACGCGACCGGATGGAACGCCCAGCCGATCACAGATGGCTGGAACTTCCCATTCTAGCGGAAAGACAAGGAAAACGGGTGGTGCGGGCCGTGAATCTGGCGTGACGTCGCCTTGCGCAACACATGGAGCGGGCGCGTAGCCCGTTGCAGCCATGCTGACAGGATCCCCGCGATCGGGACTGGCGCTATCGGAAAATTGGATGCCCCGTGTGGATTCGAACCACAATTAACGGAGTCAGAGTCCGTGGTCTTACCATTAGACGACAGGGCATCGCGCTTGGAGCGCGCGCATCTATGCGGGGTTGGCGTCCGGGTCAATAGGGTAACGATGCGGATGCGCTCGGCCCGCCGCTTGCTTGCCCCAAGTCCTTGCGCTAGCTTGGCTGCCAAGCACCGGCGGCCCGGTTCGGCCGTGACGGAAGAACATAAGTGAGTAGTTGCATGGGGGATGGCTCCGCCAGGATGCCGCGCCCGCCGGCGAAGAAACCGGCCCGCCCGGCCCCTGAAATTGTCCCGAATGCGGGGCGTGCGCGCTGGCCCGAGGCGCGCCATTATGCCGCGCTGGATCTGGGCACCAATAATTGTCGTTTGCTGATCGCCCGCCCGACCGGCGGCGGCTTCACCGTCGTGGACGCATTTTCACGGATCGTGCGGCTGGGCGAGGGGCTGGCATCGAGCGGGCGGCTGTCCGACGCGGCGATCGAGCGGACGATCGCGGCGCTGCGCATCTGCGCCGACAAGCTGCGTCGCCGCAATGTCGCGCTGTCGCGCTCGGTCGCGACCGAGGCGTGCCGTCAGGCGGCGAACGGGCCGGAGTTCATCCAGCGCGTCTATCGCGAAACGGGCATCGTGCTCGACATCATCACCGCCGAGGAAGAGGCACGGCTTGCGGTGCTCGGCTGTCACGCCCTGCTGGAGCCGGGCGATGGCCCCGCGCTGGTGTTCGACATTGGCGGGGGATCGACCGAACTGGTGCTGGTCGATTCGGCCGGGGTGCACCCGCGCATCCTCGACTGGCACAGCGCCCCATGGGGTGTGGTTTCGCTGACCGAGGCGCGGGGGATTACCGGTGATCACGACGCGGAGACGCGCGCGAGCTCCTATGCCCGTATGCGCGCAGCGGTCGAGGAAGCCTTTGCGCCGTTCGTCGCACGGTTACCCGCGGTGCGCGGGACGCCCCGGCTGCTTGGCACCAGTGGTACGGTGACGACGCTGGCCAGCGTGCATCTTGGCCTGCCATCCTATGATCGCAACGCGGTGGATGGCCTGATCGTGCCGGCCGCCTCGATGCGCGCGGTGAGCCGACGCATCGCCGAACTTGACCTTGCGGGTCGGTCGGCAATCCCGTGTATCGGTGCGGAGCGCGCCGATCTGGTCGTCGCGGGCTGCGCGATATTGGAGACAATCATGGACATCTGGCCCGCCGAGCGGCTCGGCATCGCCGATCGCGGCATTCGCGAAGGCATCCTGCGCCGCCTGATCGACGGACGCACATTGTGAGCCGGGGCGGAACGCGCGGCCACACCCGTGTGCGCACGGGGCGCGGGCGCACCAGCCAGTCGATCCGCTGGCTCGAACGCCAGCTCAACGACCCCTATGTCAAGCGCGCCAAGGCGGAGGGCTATCGCAGCCGCGCCGCGTACAAGCTGATCGAGCTCGACGAGAAGTTCGACATGCTGAAAGGGGCCAAGCGCGTCGTCGATCTCGGCATCGCTCCGGGTGGGTGGGCCCAGGTGATCCGCCGCAAGCTGCCCAAGGCTGCGGTCGTCGGCATCGACCTGTTGCCGGTCGATCCGATCGAAGGGGTCACCATCTTTCAGATGGACTTTACCGACGACGCGGCGCCGGACCGGCTGGTCGAAGCGCTGGGCGGCGCGCCCGACCTGGTGCTGTCGGACATGGCGGCGAATACCGTCGGCCATGCCCAGACCGATGCGCTGCGGACGATGGGGCTGGTCGAAACCGCGCTCGACTTCGCGATTCAGAATCTCGCGCCGGGCGGCGTTTTCGTGTCGAAGGTGTTTGCGGGCGGGGCCGATAGTGCGCTGGTCGCGGAGATGAAGCGCAATTTCACCAGCGTCAAACACGCCAAGCCACCGTCGAGCCGCAAGGGATCGGTCGAATGGTTCGTGGTGGCGCAGGGGTTCAAGGGGCGGGCGGAAAGCCCGGGAGAAGTGGAGAGCTGAGGTACCCAATTGCCGTTTGCCCTGAGCCTGTCGAAGGGCCGCTAGCCCGCGCTTCGGTGCTTCGACAAGCTCAGCACAAACGGCTTTCAACCAATGCCGACCGATCTACGGCACTTCCTCGCCCGGTTCGGTCCCCCAGATGCGGTTCTGTTCGACATAGCCGCCGCGTCCGCGGACATCGAGCCAGCACCAGCCGCGGCGGCATTTGCTGATCTTGCCCACGACCCCGGGGGCCGCGCGCCAGTTGACGCGTGCGCCGAAACGCGGCTCGTCGCGCATCTCCAGCACCGATCCGACGACGATCGCGGTACGCTGGCTCGAGAGCAGCGAGACGAGCATCCACCCTTGCGTGCCATCCGGGTCCTCGACCTTGCGCCAGTCGTTATAGACCTCGATCACCTTGATCGGCAGGTCGGCGCGGACATAGAGCCAGCTGGAGGGGTAATTGCGGCCCGGCCCGGTGCGCATTCGCGCCTTGCTCGCGGCGATCGACGCGAAGTAGGGCGGCTTGCGCTGCTGCGCCCAAGCGTCGCCGATGGCGCAGATGCCCAGCGCGATCGTCACCAGCGCGGCAAGAACCACCCGCAATTGCATTATTTCCCCCGCGAACACGTGTCGCGATCACCTTAGGGGCGGTGGGGTGTCCGCATCAACCGTTGACTGGCGCACGCGGCGGGGCCAAGCGAACCGGCATGGCACAGCCGCGCGTATCCCGGCCCCGCGTGATCGTCACCCGCAAGCTCCCCGATGCGGTCGAGCAGCGGATGGTGGAGCTGTTCGACACGGTGCTGAACCCGGTCGAGGAGGGGATCGACCGCGCCGCACTGGTCGCGGCGGTGCAGGATTGCGACGTGCTGGTCCCGAGCGTCACCGACTCGATCGACGCCGAGCTGATCGCAGCGGCGGGGGAGCGGCTGAAGCTGATCGCCAATTTCGGCGCGGGCGTGAACCATATCGATCTGCGCGCCGCGCGGGCGCAGGGCATCGTCGTGACCAACACGCCGGGCGTGCTGACCGAAGATACCGCCGACATGACCATGGCGCTGATTCTCGCGGTGCCGCGGCGGCTCGCGGAGGGCGAGAAGCTCGTCCGATCGGGGCAGTGGAAGGGCTGGTCGCCCGGCGGAATGCTGGGCCACCGAATCGGCGGCAAGAAGCTCGGCATCGTCGGCATGGGCCGGATCGGGCAGGCGGTGGCGCGACGGGCGCGGGCGTTTGGCCTGTCGATCCATTATCACAACCGCCACCGCCTGCCCGAAGCGGTCGAGGCGGAGTTGGGCGCGACGTTCCATCCCGATCTCGACGCGATGCTGGGCGAGATCGACATTCTGACGATCCATACCCCGCTCAATGACGAGAGCCGCGACCTGATCGATGCAAGGCGGATCGGGCTGCTCGGGCCGCATGTTTATCTCATCAACGCTTCGCGCGGTGGGGTGGTGGATGAAGCGGCGCTGGTCGATGCGCTCGAAGCGGGGCGGTTGGCTGGAGCAGGACTGGACGTCTGGCGGTTCGAGCCGCAGATTGATCCGCGCCTGCTTGCCCTGCCCAATGTCGTGATGACGCCGCATATGGGGTCGGCGACGTTCGAGGGGCGGCAGGCGACCGGCGAAAAGGTGATCGCCAATATTCGCTTCTGGGCCGACGGCCATCGTCCGCCCGATCAGGTGCTGGAAGGATGGATGTGATGACGATGCCGCGTTTTCATCTGGCGATCCCGGTCGACGATCTGGAGGCGGGGCGTGCGTTTTACGGCGACCTGCTCGGCTGTCCGCAGGGCCGTGAGGACCCGGACCACTGGATCGATTTCGACCTGCGCGGGCATCAGCTGGTGCTGCACAAGGGTGAGGGCGCGGGCGTCCGGCTGCGCAACGCGGTCGATGGCGACGCGGTGCCGGTGCCGCATTTCGGGCTCGTGCTCGACTGGGACGAATGGCACGCGCTGGCCGACCGGGTGAAGGCGGCGGGGACGCAGTTCGTGATCGAACCGCATATCCGCTTTGCCGGTCTGCCCGGCGAGCAGGCCACGATGTTCTTCTTTGACCCCGCCGGAAACGCGCTGGAATTCAAGGCATTCAAGGATATCGGGCAGCTGTTCGCGGTTTAGGCGGAGTCAAGGCGGGGAGGCTGATTGGATGAGCGTCGTATCGCTGATGCTGCTGGCAGTAACATCTTTGGAACCTTCGCCTTCCCAACAAGTCTGTGCGCGCGAGGTCGGCGCGACGTCGGTGGCGACGCGGCTTTCGCAATTGCCGCCCTCGATCCGGGAGGACATCGCGCGACTCAAGCCGGTGTTCGGTGACCAAATGGCCGACAGCGACGCTGAACTCCTGCAAACCGATGCGCCGCGTGCGGAGGATAGCGGTCGTGCGCGGGTGCGGTTCGCGCAAGCGATGCTGGTTGGAGACCACTGGTTCGTTCAATTCGAAATTGCAATGTGGGCTGGTGTGCGCACAGCCAGCTTTCGGCGCCAGGCGGACGGGAGCTTTGCCTATGCGCCGGTGCATGACTTTGGCGGCCCTGCCTGTGCTTCGATCAAGGCGGCGCTCGCAGGGGTGACCACCCCGGCGGTGCATAGATAGTGCCGACTTAGCGCGACTCTTCCGCCTTCGCCGCGCGCCGTTTCTTGAGCGCGCGAGCGATCAAGATGCTGCCGAGGATGAACCCGCCCGGCGCGAGCAGGACCGTCGCTGCGATGGCGGCGTTGCGGGCGGTGTTCGGCTTGGGGGCTTCGTCAGACAGTGAAGCTCTCGCCGCAGCCGCACGCGCCCTTCGCGTTGGGGTTGTTGAAGACGAAGCCGGCGGTGAAATCGTCCTCGACCCAGTCCATCGTCGATCCGATCAGGTACAGCACCGACCCGCCATCGACGAACAGGGTGCCGCCGGGGGTGTCGATCCGTTCGTCCATCGGGTTGGCGGCGGTGACGTAATCGACCGAGTAAGCGAGGCCCGAACAGCCGCGACGCGGGGTAGAGAGCTTGACGCCGATCGCCCCATCCGGCGCCTTCGCCATCAGCTCGGCGATGCGCGCTTCCGATGCGGGGGTCAGCAGGATCGCGGCGGGGCGTTGCCGGACTTTAGCGCGGGTTTTGACTTCGCTCATCACAGCATCCCCAGTTCGAGCCGGGCTTCGTCGCTCATCTTTGCCGGGTCCCAGGGCGGGTCCCAGACGAGGTTTACCTCGGCATGGCCGACGCCGGGCACCGCGCCGACGCGCAGTTCGACTTCGCCGGGCATCGATTCGGCGACCGGGCAGTGCGGCGTGGTGAGGGTCATCGTCACCACCGCGTGGCCGGCATCGGTCACCTCGACATTGTAGATCAGGCCAAGGTCGTAGATGTTGACCGGGATCTCGGGGTCGAAAATGTCCTTCAACGCGTCGATGATCGCTTCATAGGTCGCGCCGCCGGGTTCGCCTTTGGGGACATCCATGGGCTTCTGGGACAAAAAGCCTTCGAGATAGTCGCGCTTGCGTTCGAACGTCTCCCGCGCATCTTCCACCCGTGCGCGCGGCGGCGCGGCGACGGCGTCCACTTCCTCGACTTCGATCCTGCGTTCTTCGTTCATCCGAAGATCCTCGTCACTCGCTCTATTCCCTTGATCAGCGCGGCGATGTCGCTCGCGCCATTGTAAACCCCGAAGCTCGCCCGCGCCGTCGCCGGGACGCCCAGGCTGTCCATCAGCGGCTGGGCGCAGTGATGCCCGGCGCGGATCGCGACATTGCCCTCGTCCAAGATGGTGGCGACGTCGTGCGGATGCACCCCCTCCACGACGAAACTGACAATTCCGGCGCTGTCGTCAGGGCCGAGCAGCCGGACGCTGTTGAGGCTGGAGAGCGCGTCGCGCGCCTGTGTGACCAGCGCGCTTTCGTGTGCGTGGATGCGGTCGAGGCCGATGCCCTCGACATAGTCGATCGCGGCGTGGAGGCCGGTGACGCCGATGATGTGCGGGGTTCCAGCCTCGAACCGGCCCGGTGCGGGCGCGTAGGTGGTCTTATCGAACGTCACCCGGTCGATCATCGAACCGCCACCCTGCCAGGGCGGCATCGCGTCGAGCAGATCGTGGCGGCCCCACAGCACGCCGATGCCGGTCGGGCCGTAAAGCTTGTGGCCCGAGAAGACGTAGAAGTCGCAGCCGAGATCGGCGACGTTCACGGGGAGGCGTGGCACCGCCTGACAGCCGTCGATCAGGATCTTCGCACCGACGTTATGGGCCAGTTCGGTCGCGCGCTTCACGTCGAGGATCGAGCCGAGGACGTTGGAGACATGCGCGAGCGCGACCAGCTTGTGCGCCGGGGTCAGCATCGCGGCCATCGCGTCGAGATCGATGCGGTGGTCGTGCGTCAGCGGCACCACGTCGATGATCGCGCCGGTGCGCTCGGCCGCCAGCTGCCACGGCACGATATTGCTGTGGTGCTCCAACTGGCTGAGCAGGATGCGGTCGCCGGGCTTCAGGTTCGGGATCGCCCAGCTCTGCGCGACGAGGTTGATCCCCTCGGTCGCGCCGCGCACGAAGACCACTTCGTCCTCGCGCCCGCCGATGAAGGTCGCGACGCGGCGCCGCGCGGCTTCATAGGCCAAAGTCATATCGGCCGAGCGCTGGTACACGCCGCGATGGACGGTCGCGTAATCCTGAGCATAGCCGCGCGTGATCGCATCGATCACGGGTTGCGGCTTTTGCGAGGTCGCGGCGGTGTCGAGATAGGCCCAGCCGGCGGGGATCGCCGGGAAATCTGCGAGAACGTCGAGGGGAGCGGTGGCGGTGAGGGTATTCATAGCCAGTATCTCTGGTCTTGTTCCCCTGCGAAAGCAGGGGTCCAGAGCCACGAGGGCTGCGCTGCTTGACCCTGGACCCCTGCTTTCGCAGGGGAACGGTGGGCGTTGGAATAAGTCACAGCGCCGCCTCCAGCCAGGCATCCGCATCCGCCGCGAACGCGTCGCGCACCGCTTCGTCGCCGATCCGGTCGAGCGCGTTGGCGACGAAAGCGCGGGTCAGCAGCGCCTTGGCCTGTGCTTCGGGAATGCCGCGCGACTGCATGTAGAACAGCGCCTTGGCATCGAGTTCGCCCACGGTCGCGCCGTGTGCGCATTTCACGTCATCGGCGAAGATTTCGAGCTCGGGCTTCAGATTGACCGTCGCCGTCCGCTTGAGCAGCAGGCCGCGCAGCGACTGTTCGCCGTCGGTCTTCTGCGCGTCGCGACGGACCTCGGCGCGCGAAGCGATGCTGGCGGTCGAGGTGTCGGCGGCGACCGCGCGCCAGATCTGGCGGCTGGTCCCTTCGGGCATGGCGTGATCGGCGACGGTCGCGGAATCGACCTTTTCTCCGCCGCGCGTCAGGAGCGCGCCGCCCGCTTCGGCAAAGGCGCCTTCACCGGTCAGCGTCATCCGCGCCTCGACCCGCGCGGTCCGGCAGCCGGTGACCAGCGCAGTGCTGACGAAGCTGGCCGCCTTGCCCACGGTCGCATCGGCATAGTCGGTATGCGCGCCGTCATGCTTCAGCACGCGGACCGCGCGCATCAGGCGCGCGCCCTCGCCCAGTTCGACCCACAGGTTCGCATTGCTCCAGCCGGGGCCGACATGGGTTTCGACCAGCGACGCCACGGCGTCGGGCTGCAGCACGATCTTGTTCGACAGATGCGCAACGCCGCCGGTGGTGGCGTGGATCACCTGAATCGGGCCATCGAGCGCGGCTTGTGACTTGAGATAGAGGACATAGCCCGCCTGCGCATTGGCGCATGCCGCTTCGCTGTAGTTATTGGCGCGGGTCATGATCGGGGCGGCGGAGATCTCCACCGCCCAGGGTGCGCTGCTTTCGGTCACGAACGCGCCGTCGACGAACAACAGGCGCGGGCCGGGCAGGTCGATCCACAGATGCGCGACATCGGGCGCGGTACCGCGCGGCGTGGCGGCGAGCGCGTCGAGCGGCGCGGCATCGAACCAGCGCCAGTCCTCCGCAACGGGAGCGTCGAGAATGAGACCTTGGGTCACTTGCCACCCCGCTTAGCGCGCTTGCGCAGTTCGGCGATCAGACCCGGCTTGGTCTTTGCGACACAGGCCTGGATCGCCGCGTCGTCGGACTTGCCCTTCTGGACACACTTCGTGGTCGCACGGCACAGGCGTTCGTCGAGCTTCGGATAGCCAGTGCTGCCGGTCAGTCCGCAATGCCAGCGGCCCTTGGCATCGCGCCCGACATTGACGGTGACACCGTTCAGCCGCTGTCCGACGATCACGATTTCCGCTTCGGTCAACGGGTCGAGCGGCGGCTCCTGCACGGCGGCGAAGAGGGCAAGGGTAGCGAAAAGGTTCACCGCTTGCGCTCCGTCACCAGTGCGATCAGCAGCCCTGCGCCGCCCGCCCACATGATGAAGGCCGCGCCCGCCTGGCTGGCGAAGCTGCGTCCGGCATAGATATCCGATACGAAGGCGAGGCCGATCCCATCGAGCAGCAGGGCGACGCCGGTGCCCAGCGCCATCATGGCGACCAGCGGCCCGCCCGACGCGCCACCGAGGCGGCGTGCGGCTTCGACCGTGACCAGGCTGGTCAGCACGCCGGCCCCGAACATCGCCGCCGTCGCGATCCCGCCATCGAACAGGACGGGGAAGAAGTGGACGATCGCCGCGCCGCACGCCCACAGGCTGATGCCGAGCAGCGCCGCGATCCAGCCTTGCCGGGACGTCATCATGCCGCCACCTGCGCATAGCCTTCGCGCTCCAGCTCGAGCGCGAGTTCGGGGCCGCCGGTCTTCACGATGCGGCCATCGGCGAGGATGTGGACGAAGTCCGGCTTCACATAATCGAGCAGGCGCTGATAATGGGTGATCAGCAGCACCGCCTTGTCCGGTGCGCGCATGATGCGGTTGATGCCTTCGCCGACGATGCGCAGCGCATCGATGTCGAGGCCGGAATCGGTCTCGTCGAGGATCGCGAGGCTTGGGTTCAGGATGCCCATCTGCACCATCTCGTTGCGCTTCTTCTCGCCGCCGGAAAAGCCGACATTGACCGGGCGCTTGAGCATCTCGGCATCCATCTCCAGCGCGGCGGCCTGGGCGCGGGCGAGCTTCAGGAATTCGCCGCCCGACAACGGAGCCTCGTCGCGCGCGCGGCGCTGGCTGTTGAGGCTTTCGCGCAGGAACTGAACGTTCGACACGCCGGGGATTTCGACCGGATACTGGAAGCCGAGGAACAGGCCGGCGGCGGCGCGTTCATGCGGTTCGAGTTCGAGCAGGTCGGTGCCGTTGAAGGTCACGCTGCCCTCGGTCACCTCGTAACCGGGGCGGCCGCCGAGGACATAGCCCAGCGTCGACTTGCCCGCGCCGTTCGGCCCCATGATCGCATGAACCTCACCCGCGTTGAGGTTGAGGGTCAGGCCCTTGAGGATCGGCTTGCCGTCGATTTCGGCGTGGAGGTTATTGATCTGGAGCATTGGTCGAAGTGTTTCCACAGTTTGAATTGAATGCCTGACGGTCCAAATCTAAGAGCTTGGACTCGGCGCTGAGAACAGTTGAGCGTTGGGCAATTAGCGACTGCCGGTGCTCCAACGCGGAGTCTCGCCCCCGGAGTGCCGTAGCGTTCCAGTTCGGGTCTCCCACGCCCTTTAGCCGCTTCAGCGGACTGCCGTTGGAGATTACAGCTAGGCGCTCTGCAATCACTCTTCGCTGATCAGATATCGATCGCAATTCTGCCACCAATGTCCGCAGTTCCGCGACTAACTCATCCCGCTTAGCTTTCTGGTTTCGTTCGAACTTTCCTCGGTCACAATCCTGTGTCTGCACAGCGACAAGGGTCAGGCTGAACAGCAGGGGCAGTACTGCGATCACCGCGGCTCCTCCTGCTTCATCGTGCCCAGCGTGATCGCGGGGGTGCCGCTTTCGTCCTTGGGCGGGGGCGGGAGTTTGCCGAGGCGGTTGGGGTCTTCGTCTTCCTTGGTGCCGCCAACGACTGGGCCGACGGCAGGCGTTTTCGGCGCTTCGGGCTTGAGCGAGACGCCGAGGCCGAGCTTGGGTTCGGTCGTCAGGATCTTGGGCGCGGTCGCGGTCAGGCCCGCGCCGGTGCCGCCGCAAAATTCCTGGCCCTTGGTCGAGGTGACGCAATCGGGCAGCGCGGTGCAGGCGGCATCGTCGATCCGCTTGGTGCCCGACGATTTGAACACACGGCAGTTGATCAGGCGACCATCGGGCGCGCGGTCGAACACGAGCGCGACGCGACCGACGCGGGCGGTGATGACCACTTCCTCATATTCGGGCTCGGGCGTGGTGACCGCGTCCTGCGGCACAGCGACCAGAAGGGCGAGCGCGGCGATCATCCCACGCTGCCCTCAAGGCTGATCCCGAGCAGCTTCTGTGCCTCGACCGCGAACTCCATCGGGAGCTGCTGAAGCACTTCCTTGGCGAAACCGTTGACGATCAGCGCGACCGCCGCTTCCTGATCCAACCCACGTTGCATGGCGTAGAACATCTGGTCCTCGCTGATCTTGCTCGTGGTCGCTTCGTGCTCGATCTGGGCTGAAGGGTTCCTGACTTCGATGTACGGCACGGTGTGTGCGCCGCATTCGGAGCCGAGCAGCAGGCTGTCGCACTGGGTGAAGTTGCGCACGCCCTCTGCGCCCGGCGCGACGCGGACAAGGCCGCGATAGGTGTTGTTGCTGCGGCCCGCGCTGATCCCCTTGGAGATGATCGTCGAGCGCGATCCCTTGCCATTGTGGATCATCTTGGTGCCGGTATCGGCCTGTTGGCGGTTGTTGGTGACCGCGACCGAGTAGAATTCGCCGATGCTGTTTTCGCCGTTGAGCACGCAGGACGGATATTTCCAGGTGATCGCGCTGCCGGTTTCGACCTGGGTCCAGCTGACCTTGGAGTTGCGGCCCTGACAGAGCGCGCGCTTGGTCACGAAGTTGTAGATGCCGCCCTTGCCATTCTCGTCGCCCGGGTACCAGTTCTGGACGGTCGAGTATTTGATCTCGGCATCGTCGAGCGCGACCAGTTCGACCACGGCGGCGTGGAGCTGGTTCTCGTCGCGCATCGGGGCGGTGCAGCCTTCGAGATACGACACATACGCGCCCTTGTCGGCGACGATCAGGGTGCGTTCGAACTGGCCGGTATTTTCGGCGTTGATGCGGAAATAGGTGCTCAGCTCCATCGGGCAGCGGACGCCCTCGGGGATATAAACGAAGGTGCCGTCGCTGAAGACCGCGCAGTTGAGGGCGGCGAAGTAGTTGTCGTGCATCGGCACGACCTTCCCCAGCCACTTCTTCACCAGCTCGGGATATTCGCGGATCGCCTCGCTGATCGAGCGGAAGATGACGCCCGCGGCTTCGAGTTCCTTGCGGAAGGTGGTGGCGACGCTGACGCTGTCGAACACCGCGTCGACCGCGACCTTGCGCGCGCCCTCGACCCCGGCGAGCACCTTCTGCTCCTCGATCGGGATGCCGAGCTTTTCATAGACGCGCAGGATTTCGGGATCGACCTCGTCCAGGCTGCCGAGCTTCGGCTTGGCCTTGGGCTCGGCGTAATAATAGGCGTCCTGATAGTCGATCGGGTCGATGTCGAGCTTGGCCCAGTCGGGCGTGGGCATCGTCAGCCAGTGGCGATAGGCCTTAAGCCGCCAGTCGAGCATCCATTCGGGCTCGTTCTTCTTGGCCGAGATGAAGCGGACGGTGTCCTCGCTCAGCCCCTTGGGCGCGAAGTCCTGCTCGATGTCGGACGAGAAGCCCCATTCGTACTTCTTGTTGGCGGCGGCGAGCGCCTCTGCGTTCTTGGTGGCCATTATGCGGGTACCGGCTGGGAGGAGAGGGAGGCGAGGGTGACGCCCGCGAGTGCGCTGCGGACCGATGCGTTGACACTGTTCCAGTGCGGCTTCACGCGGCAGCTCTGTTCGATGCAGCAGTCATGCTTGCCGGTATCGACGCAGGCGGTGAGCGCAATCGGTCCTTCGATCGCCTCGACGATGTCGGCCAGCGTGATCGTCGCGGGCGGGCGGGCGAGGCGGAAGCCGCCACCGGTGCCGCGCGCGCTTTCGATGAGGCCGGCGGCGGAGAGGCGACTGACCAGCTTCTGGACGGTGGGGAGAGGCAGGCCGGTTTCGTCCGCCAGCAGCGTCGCGTTCAGCCGCCCGCTGACGCCGCAATGGCGCGCGGCGGCGGAGAGCATCACGACGGCATAGTCTGTCTGGGCCGAAAGGCGCATGGATTCCCTATTGGGCCTACGCGCAAAAACGCTGCGGCCTGTCGAACTGATTGCGAGCCATTCTCAAATCGGAATGATTCGTTCCGATTGGGCAGATGGGCGCGGGGAGGGGGTGTGTCAAGCGCAGCAAGGCCACCGTCATCCCGGCCTTGAGCCGCGGCCCGGCTGCCTGGGCGGGTCGAAGAAGCTGGGCCCCGGGTCAAGCCCGGGGTGACGAACGGGGGGATTTGGCCCTATGGCGCGGGCATGCTCTACGACCTGCTAAAGCCGCTGATCTTCACCCTCGATGCCGAGCGTGCGCACCGCCTGGCGATCCGCGGGTCCGCGCTGTCGCCGGGGGGCAGCATTCCGCGCGTGCGACCGGTGACCATTGGCGGGGTGGAATTCCCGAATCCGGTCGGGTTGGCGGCAGGGCTCGACAAGGATGGCCAGGCGATCGACGGGCTGATGGGCTTGGGATTCGGCAGCGTCGAGATCGGGTCGCTGACCCCGCGTCCGCAGGCGGGCAATCCCAAGCCGCGGCTGTTCCGGCTGGTCGAGGATCGCGCGGTGGTGAACCGGATGGGGTTCAACAATGGCGGGATCGATGCGGCGCTGGAGCGGGTGAAGCGCGCGAAACGGCCCGGCGTGCTGGGCATCAACGTCGGCGCGAACAAGGATAGCGACGACCGCGTGGCTGACTATGCGCTGGGGGTGGCGAAGGTCGCGCCGCATGCCGACTATGTGACGATCAATGTCAGCTCGCCCAATACGCCCGGCCTGCGTGACCTCCAGTCGCGGCCCGCGCTCGACGAGTTGCTGAACGCAGCGAGTGCGGCGCGGCTGCTGGAGGGGCGGCGGGTGCCGTTGTTTCTGAAAGTGGCGCCCGATCTGGACCGTGACGGAATGGAGGGCGTGGTCGCGGCTGCCGCCAATGCCTCGGTCGATGCGCTGATCGTCGGGAATACGACGATCTCGCGGCCCGATACGCTGCGTTCGCCACTGGCGCAGGAGGCGGGCGGGCTGTCCGGCAAACCCCTGGCGGCGCTCGCGCGCGAGAAGCTGGGACTCGCGCTGGAGATCGCCGATGGTGCGCTGCCGGTGATTGCGGTGGGCGGGATCGATTCGCCCGAGGAGGCGCTGGCGCGGCTCGATGCCGGGGCGGCGATGGTGCAGATCTATTCGGCTTTGGTGTTTGAGGGGCCGGGGCTGGTGCGGCGCATTCTGCACCGGCTGTGACGTAGCGGCATTGCGATTGCCAGCGGTGTCGTTAGGGTTCCCGGCTCAAAGATCGCGTGCGGGCACGAACCCGCGCCGCAGGAGTTAGGGACAGGATGCGCAAGCTCGAAAAATTCGACAATCTGGTTTCGATGTTCTTTACCCGCGCCCGGGAGAAGGGCGATGCGCCCTTTCTGTGGGCGAAATCGGGCGGCAAGTGGCAGTCCACCAGCTGGGCGGAGTCTGCCCGCAAGGTCGCGAGTCTTGCCGCCGCGCTGAAGAAGCTTGGCCTCAAGCCCGGCGACCGCGTGATGCTGGTGAGCGAGAACCGGCCCGAATGGTGCCTGAGCGACCTCGCCATCATGGCGGCGGGCGGCGTGACCGTGCCGACCTACACCACCAATACCGAGCGCGACCACCAGCATATCATCGACAATTCGGGCGCGACGATGACGATCGTGTCCGACGCCAAGCTGGCGAAGACGTTGCTCCCCGCGATTTTGCGCACGGCGGGCAGCGCCGGGCATGTCGTGATCGGGATGGAGGAGCTGAAGCTGAGTCAGCCCGGCGCGATCGACTTTTACGACTGGAATGCGCTGATCGCGGCCAACCCGGTCGATGTTGCCGAGGCCGAGCAGGCAGCGGCGCGGATGAAGCGCGCGGACCTGGCGTGCATCATCTACACCAGCGGCACCGGCGGTAGCCCGCGCGGGGTGATGCAGCATCATGGCGCGATCCTCACCAATGTCGAGGGTTGTTGCACGATCATCAGCGAGGACTTCGGCTGGGAGGACGAGGTGTTCCTGTCGTTCCTGCCGCTGAGCCATGCGTATGAACATACTGGCGGGCAGCATTTCCCAATCGGGCTGGGTGCGCAAATCTATTATTCCGAGGGTCTCGACAAGCTGGCGTCGAATATCGAGGAAGTGCGCCCGACGCTGATGGTCGTCGTCCCGCGCCTGTTCGAGGTGCTGCGCACACGGATCAGCAAGCAGGTCGAGAAGCAGGGCAAGTTCGCCAATTACCTGCTCGACCGTGCGGTCAGCATTGGCGGCAAGAAGGCGGCGGGCAAGAGTTCGGTGCTCGACCTGCCGATGAGCCTGTTCCTCAGCCGCACGCTCAAGCCCAAATTGTCGAAGAAGTTCGGTGGGCGGATCAAGGCGATGGTGTCGGGTGGCGCGCCGCTCAACCCGGAGGTCGGGGTGTTCTTCGAGAGCCTCGGCATCACCTTCCTGCAGGGCTATGGCCAGACCGAGGCGGCACCGGTGATCAGCTGCAACCGGCCCAAGGTCGGCCTCAAGCACGACACGGTCGGGCCGCCGTTGGAGGGCGTCGAGGTCAAGATTGCCGACGATGGCGAGATCCTGGTGCGTGGTGAGTTGGTGATGCACGGTTACTGGCGCAACGAGGCGGAAACCGCGCGCGTTCTCAAGGACGGCTGGCTGCATACCGGCGATATCGGTCTGATCGACGAGAAGGGCCGGATCAAGATCACCGACCGGAAGAAGGACATCATCGTCAACGACAAGGGCGACAATGTCGCGCCGCAAAAGGTTGAGGGGATGCTGACCCTCCAGCCCGAAATCATGCAGGCGATGATCGCGGGCGACCGCAAGCCGTACATGACCGCCGTGGTGGTGCCCGACCCCGAATGGACGCAGGAGTTTTGCGCGAAGACCGCGACCAAATGCGACCTCAAGGCACTGCGCGAGAACCCCGATTATCGCGCGGCGATCAGCGCGGCGGTCGATCGGGTGAACAAGGATCTGTCCGTGATCGAGCGGGTGCGCCGCTTCATCCTGGCGGACGAACCGTTCACGATCGAGAATCAGCAGCTGACCCCAAGCCTGAAGATCCGCCGCCACATCCTGAAAGGGGTATATGGCGAGCGGCTGGACGGATTGTACAAGGGGTAATGCCTAGGTCGCCCCGGGCCTGACCCGGGACCGGGGCGACGATGGCATTCGTTCAGCGTCCGCCGGTTGCCGAAGGCGCTGCCTTTGTCTCCGGCAGCACCACCATCGACCAGTCCTTACCGGGCGCCAGATATTTGGCCGCTAGCGCCTGAAGCTCGGTCGGACCGGTGCGGCCATAGTCTGGCCCCAGCGTGTCGACTGCAGCAAGCCGACGCGGATCGAGCGTGCCGCCTTCGGTCTGCTGCATCCAGAACGGATTTCCGCTCGACCGGCGTGAGACCATCTCCAGCGTCGGCACCAATGCGCGGCGCAGTTCGTCCAGCTCGATCGGTTTGGCGATCAGGTCTGCGGCGATTTCGCGTGCGACCCGCAGGAACAGGTCGGTCTTGTCGGGCGGCAGCAACGTCAGCGCGATTACGCGCCCGCCGCCGGGCTGGCCGACGGGCCACTGGCTGATCACGGTGGGCGAATAGCTGACGCCTTCGGCTGAACGAATTCGGTCGAGGATGCGGTCGCGCATCACCGCCGCCAGCACTTCAAGCTTGCGCCCCTCGGCAATGTTCGCTGCGCCGCCGCCGGCCTGCCACGCGATCACGGCGGCTGCCTGGCCGGGCTCGCCGGTATGGCGCAGCACGACCGGGCTGGCGACATGCGCCGGAAAGCGCACCGCCGCCGACACGATGCGCGACGCCCGGCGCGGCTTCATCGCGCCGAAGGTGTTGCGCACCGCTTCGATCGCCTTTTCGACATCGATATCGCCGAACACCTGCACCTCGATCGGCCCGCTGGCGAGCAAAGGTTCCCAAAAGGCGCGGAAATCCTTGGCGTTCAGCTTCTGGATGTCGGCGAGCTCCGGCGTGCGCCAGCGCGGATCGCCGGCGTGGAGCAATGTTTCGAGACTGTCGGCGATCACCGCATCGGGCGACGCCCGCCGCGCCGCATTGCCGGCGATGGCAAGCGCGCGCGCCCGAGCGATCGGCTTGGGATCCCAGCCCGGCACCTCCAGCTTGGTCGCAATCAGGCGGAGCTGGTCGGCGAGGTCGGCGGGGGAAGTCTGGCCGGCGATGACGAAGGCGTCATCACCTACGCCGAACTGCATCGAGATGCGCCGGTCACCGGTGATCTGATCGATTTCCTCCTGCCCCAATTTGCCGATCCCGCTTTCCAGCAAGGCAAGGTTGGCGGCCCAGGCCGGGGTCTGGCGGTTGGACGGCAGCGCCTGCATGCCCCGACCGAACCGGACCGAGACATAGGCGCGCCCGACTTCGCCCGGATTCTGGTAGAATAGGGCGGTGACGCCGTTCGAATAGCGGACCTGTTCGATCTTCGGATCCGCGACCGCGATCGATCGCGACGCGACCGTGCCAGGGGTGCCGAGCGGTGGCAGGGACGCGAAGCTGACATTGCCGAGTGCGGCGCGTGTTCCGGCAAGACCCGTGACATCGGCCTGCAGCGCGGCCGCCAGCTTGGCCTGGATATTCGGATCGGGGGTGCGGGTGTTGATGATCGCGCGCGTCGCGACCCCCTGCAGCACCCGCTGGGTCGAGGCGAGGACGCGGTCGGGCGTGAACATCTTCTGATCGATCGCGCCCTGAAAGATTCCGAGGCTGGCCTCTTCGCTGGTCGTCACCTCGTTGATGTCGACTGCAGCGATCAGGGTGTCGGCGCGGATCGATCCAGCGGTCACGCGCGCGGTGTCGATCTCGTTGCGCATTTTCGAGGCGATTTCATTCACCTCGCGATCGATTTCAGCCTGGGTTGGGGCGGTGGCGAGCGCGTCGGCGACGACGCCGCGCACTTCCTTGAGCGCTGCTTCCCAATCTTCGCCGATCGGGATCACCTGAATGGTGGTGAGATTGGCCGAGCGCACCGCATCGGACAGGTCGGCGCCAGCCTGAAGATAGCTCGATCCGGCGCGCGCGCGGCGTTCGAGGCGGCGGTTGATGATGCGCACGGCAACGAAATCCACCCAGCGTTCCTGGTTGAACTTCACCGTATCTTCAAACACCGTCCAGGGGCGCAGCGTGGCCAGCACGACGACAGGGGGCAGGGTCGGCTCGACCAAAGCGGCGCTTTTGGGATGCGCGTCGCTCGGCTGGCCGAAATCGGGGGTTGCGGGATTGGGGCCAATGCCCTTCCATGCCGCGAAATGCTTGGCGATCTGTGCCTCGAACAACGCGGGGTCGAGGTCGCCGACGATCACCAATGTGGCGCGTTCGGGGCGGTACCAGCGCTGGTGAAAGGCGCGGACCGAATCGGCGGTGGCACCGGTCAGGGTCTCGACCGTGCCGATCACCGGGCGGTCGGCGAAGCGCTGGCCCGCGAAGAGCAGGCGGCGTTGCGCTTCTTCAAACCGCTCCGCCGGCCCCAGCGCCTCGCGCTGCTCGGCCAGCACCACCGGGCGTTCCAGCGTCAGCGATTCGGTGGTAATGTTCGGCGCCGCCATCATGTCGGCGAGGATCATCATCGACTGGTCGAGGCTCGCCTCGGTCGCATTGGGCAGATCAAGCTTGTAGGTGGTCGAGATCGGCGTGGTGCTGGCGTTGCTGTCGGAGCCGAAGGTGACGCCGAGCCGCTGCCACACCCGCTTTGATTCGCCGTCGGGGATCTTGGACGAGCCGCGGAAGGAGAGATGTTCGAGCAGGTGCGCGAAGCCCTTTTCGCTGTCCTGTTCCATCAGCGAGCCGACCGCAATGTGCAGCCGCACCGCGACCTGGCCGGGGGGCACGCCATTCTTGCGCACCGCATAGCGCAAGCCGTTGGGCAGGGTGCCGAACCGCCATTCGGGGTCGTGCGCAATGTCGCTGCCCTTGTAGAGCCAGGGCGTCTTGTCGACTGTGACCGGCGCGGGCGCTGGAGTGGTCCGGGCCGCTGGGGCGCTGGACTGGCCCAGCGCGGGCAGCGCTGCGGCGATCAGCAGGAGGGGAAGGGCGAGCGGCCTTACGCGCGAGAACAATGCCATCGCGGGTAAGCTTAGCTTGGATGGCGGCGGCATGCCAGACGCCGTGCACACGCTTTGCCGCGTGCCACTTTGGCGCGGGTTCGGCCATGTTTTGGACCCAGACTCGCCCTAGGCACACGCCGAAGCCGCGACGGCCAGATCGTCGACGGACAGCAGGGCGGGGCGTTACGTGTATCAGCGGTCGATTGTTCGAAGCGAGGGCGCGCCGGTGGCGCTGCCTGTCGCCGCGCCGCTGGCCGCGATGCCGCGCCCCCGCCGTGACGGCCTGACCGAAATTGCCGATCGCGTCCTTGCGGGCTGTTCGCTGGTGCCGGTTGCGCCGGTGCTGGATGTGCGCGCCTTTGGCTGGACCGGGGGACTGCGCGACCAGTGGCGCGCGATCCGCGACGAGGCGCGGGTGGCGGCACTCGCCGAAGATCAGGCTGGCGCGGAAGGCCGCTTCACCCTGTGGCGCAGGGGCGGTCATGATGCGGCAAATGCGGCGCGCTGCCCCGCGACGACGGCGACGTTAGCGGCGATTCCCGGGCTGGATAGTGCCGGCTTTTCGATCCTGCCGCCCGGTGCGCATGTGCCCGTGCGGCGTGGACCAACGCGGGGGTTGCTGACCTGTCACCTCGGCCTGATCGTCCCGCGCGATGGCGATGCGCGGATGCGCGTCGGCGACCGCATGGTCCGCTGGGCCGAGGGCGAGACTGTGGTGTTCGACGACACCTATGACCACGAAGCGTGGAACGACAGCGGCGACACACGCGTCGTGCTGCGCGTCCGCGTGCGGCGGCCGCTGCGCCAGCCGGGGCGGTGGATTGCGGACGCGTTGCTGCGGCTACGGTCGGCGCTCCCCGGCGGGAGCGCCGACCGGGTCGAGGCTTAAAACTTCGCGCGTACGCCGATCGAGAAGCGCCGTTCGGACAGCGCATAGCTGTTGAGCGCGATCGGTCCGGCGGCGCTATATTCGCTCGTCGCCGAGTCCTCCGGGATCAGATTCTGCGCCTGGAGCGACAGCGCGACCCCCTTGGCCAGATCGATGCCGATCTGCGCGTCCAGCTGTGAGCGGGGGCCGACGAAGCTGGGGCGCCCTTCGGAGAATTCGAACACCGCCTCATCGCGATAATTATACGCGATGCGCGCCGAGAACGGACCCTTCTCGTACAGGCCGACGAGGTTGTAGCTGTGCTTCGACACCGCAACCAGCGGGAAGCCGGCATTATCCTCCGAGTCCGAGAAGGTGTAGTTGGCGATGATGCCGAGCCCGTCGAGCGGTGCGGGGAGGAAGTCGAAGAATTGCTGTACGCCGATCTCGAACCCCTTGATCTTCGCGCTGGCGAGGTTTTCGGGGCGGGAGAAGGTCAGCTCGCGCCCGGCGGGATCGAGATTGGTGTCGATGCCGGTGGTGACGAAGCTGGCGATGAAGTCCTTCACGTCCTTGTAGAAGAACGCGCCCGAGATCAGCGAGCTCTTGCCGGTATAATATTCGAAGCTGATGTCCGCCTGAGTCGAGACGGGCGGTTCGAGTGCGGCGTTGCCGCCGGTCACCGACAAATTGGTCGCGTTGAAGAAGGTTGACGGGGCAAGATCGGCGATCGACGCGCGCTGCATCGTCTGTGACCCCGACAGACGGACCAGGAAATTGTCGGTGACGTTGAACACGATATTCGCGCTGGGCAGGACGTTGGTATAGTCATTCTCGTCGGTCACCAGCGTGCTGGTGGTGCCGACATTGAGGAAGGTATCGACCGACAGGTTGGTCCGCGCGATGCGCACACCGGCATTGGCGGAGAAGGGGATGCTGCCCAGATCGCCCTTGAACCCCACCATCACATAACCCGCCAGCGTCTTTTCGCTGAAGTCATAGTCGCGCTGCGAGTTGGGCAGCAGCGTCGAGCGGTCGTTGGGATTGGGGTTGGGCTGCGCCGCCTGGGCGCGGGTGAAGACATAGTCGAAGGTCGGTGCGGTGCTGAGGAACGCGCGCGGGAAGCTGCCCGGAATGTCGGGCAGGAACGACCCCAAGGTGACCTGACGCAGATAGGGTTCGATTTCTGCGCGGGTCGGGGTGACCTGGCTGCGATACGCGTTCGATCGCGCGTGGAGATCGGTGTAGCGCACGCCCGCCGACAGCGTGAAGCCGCTGTCGAATTCATAGGACAGGTCGAGCTTGCCGGTCCATTCCTCAAGCAGGCCGAGCAGGCGGTTGCTGCGCACCCCGTTGCTGGCAGGATTGTAGGACGAATAGGCGGTCGGATCCCAGGTGCCGAGGTTCAGGCTGGGGATCGTGGTGTTGCGGAAATCGAACGCGCCGGGAACAGCTGCGGTACCCTGAAGCGTGATGATCTGGATCGTCTGGTCGATCGTGCCCTTGCTGTAATAGGCATCGGCCTCGATCGTCAGCCCGCCGCTCTCATATTTGCCGTTAAGGCCGTAGAGATAGCTTTCGGTCGGCTCGTTGCGGATCTGGCCCGCCGTGGTGACGGTGCCATTGGCGTTGCCGGCGACGACCACGCCATTTTCGACGACGCGGTTGCTGACCGGGTTGCTGCCGGTGGGCAGGCGGAAGGCGAAGAAATCCTGATGGCGGCCGGTGGTGAGGCGCGAGAACAGCGCATCGGCGGTCACGACGAATTCGGGCGTCACCTCGACCTGCACCGCGCCGTTGAGGCCGATGCGCGATCGATCGACCACGAAATTCTCATATTGCAGCAGCACCGGGGTCGGGACCACGCCGGCACCGGTGCCGGTGTAGGTGCGGTTGAGAAAATTGTTGCGCTCGAACGCTTGGGTGGTGGTGGTGCGCTTCTGATACTCCGCCGCCAGCATCACGCCGATCTTGCCATCGGCAAACTTGGTCGTGGCAAAGCCGGTCAGCACCGGTTCGAACGTCTCGCTATTCTCCGAATAGACCCCGGTCGCGCGCAGCGAGATGGTGGTGTCGCGGAAGTCGAGCGGCTTGGGCGTGACGAGGTTGACCGTGCCGCCAAGTCCGCCTTCCGCCTGGCTGGCGAGCGGGGATTTGCGCACTTCGAGCCGGCCGAACAGGCTGGAGGGCACCGAGTCGAGGCCCGACGACCGGCCAAGCTGATCATTTTCCGGCGGCGACAGGCGCGCCGACCAGCCGAGCAGGGTGCGACCGTCGACCTCGACGCGGACCTGTTGCAGACCGCGCACCGACACCGACTGGCCCTCCCCGAACACGCGGGTGATCTGGACGCCGGTCACACGTTGCAGCGCCTCGGCGACATTTGCGTCGGGCAGCTTGCCGACGTCTTCGGCGGTGATGACGTCAAGGACCTGGTCCGCCTCACGCTTGATATCGGCCGCGCGTTCCAGCGACGCGCGGATGCCGGTCACGACGATTTCGTCCTTGTCGTCAGCCTCAGCGGCCGGGGCGGCGTCCTGGGCCAACGCGGGCGTGCTGACGAGCGCTGCGGCGAGCGCGCTGGCGGCAATGCCGCAGGTGATCGATGCGCGAAACTTCATGATAGTCCCCTCCCATTTCGCATGAAACGGACAGGGTCGGGTGCGCTCTCACCCGTTAACGCCCTCTCCTGCGCCATGCACCAAATGACCCGGCTTAAGACACCGGTGTCACGCAGGTTGTCCTACAAACTGATTCGGGAGTCAACAAAGATGTCGGACAACTTGGCTCAGCGTCTGGGCGCGGGTCCGGTGCTGGCGCGCGCGATCAGGCGCGTGTCGAACGTCATCCGATCGCGCGGGCTCTTCGCGTCGAGCAGCAAATCGGCGGCGCTGCGGGCGAGATCGTACACCGGCTGTCGGACGGTGGTGAGCGGGGGCCACACGGCGGCGGCGAGGTCCGAATCGTCGAACCCGACGATCGACAGCTGGTCGGGAACGGTGATCCCGCGCTCATGCGCGACCGCGAGCGCGCCCGCCGCCATGTCATCGTTACCGGCGAACAACGCGGTCGGCGGGCTTGCGCGGTCGAGCAGCAGATGAGCGGCGCGGCGGCCCGAATCGATGCTGTAATCGCCCGCGACGACCAGCGCGTCGTCGAACGCAACGCCGTGCGCGTCGAGTGCGGCGCGATAGCCCTTCAGGCGCTCGATCGACGAAATATGCGTGTCCGGCCCCTTGATGAAGGCGATTGCGCGATGACCGTGCGCCAGGAGATGCGCGGTCGCTTCCTGCGCGGCGCTGGCGTCGTCGATGGTCACCGACCGGCCGACATCGCGGCGGAGACCCGGCTCGATCCGCACATAGGGCAGGCCGCGCCGGTCGAGTTCGTCGAGCAAGGCTTCGTTCTCGGTCACCGGCGGGGAGAGGATCAGCCCGTCGAGATGGGTTTCATCGACCAACGCCGCGACATCGGCGACGAGGCCGGCGGCGGCGCTATCGACCGGCTGGGTCAGCAGGCGATAGCCATGCTCCGCGCACCCCTCCTGCGCCCCGGCGAGCAGGTGATAGACATAATAGGGGCTGGGGTTGTCATAGAGCAGCCCGACCTGGAACGACTTGCGCCCGGCCAGCGTGCGCGCGGCGAGGCTGGGGCGGAAGTTGAGCTCGGCGACGACCTGCTCGACGCGGCGGCGGGTTTCCTCGCTGACGTTCTTTTCGTTGTTCAGCACGCGCGAGACGGTCTTGAACGACACGCCCGCGAGTTTCGAAACTTCCTTGATCGTGGGCCGTCGCGCCATTTGCCTCCCCTGACGGGTCAGGCATAGGTGACAGCGTTGGCAACAGGCAAGAGTGGAGTTGTGCGTATGGATCGGCGCGGAGTGGTGGTCGCTGCGGCGGCGATGGGGTTTGCGCCGGGCCTGGCGCGGGCCGCCAAGCCGCGCACCGGCTTGCGGGTGATGAGCTTTAACGTGCGCCTGCCGCTCGACTCTGACGGACCGAACCGGTGGGAGGCGCGGCGTGACCTGTTCGTCGAGACGCTTCGCCGCGCCGACCCGGACATCATCGGCACCCAGGAATTGTGGAAGATTCAGGGCGACTATGTCGTCGAGCGGCTGCCGCAATTCAGCTGGTTCGGGATCGACCGGCGCGGTGGGCGGGGCGATGAGCATATGGGGGTGTTCTTTCGCCGCGACCGGATGAAGGTGATCGGTCTCGGCAATTTCTGGCTGTCGGATACGCCCTCAGTGCCGGGGAGCATCAGCTGGGGACATCCCTATCCGCGGATGGCGACCTGGGGGCTATTCGAGACGGTGGCGGGCCAGCGGTTCTGGCTGATCAACACGCATTTCCCGTATCGCGCCGAGGACGAGGCGGCGCGCAGCAAATGTGCGGCGGCGATTGCGGAGTGGGTTGCCAAGCGGCCTGCTGGGGAAATGGTGGTGCTGACCGGGGACTTCAACACCGGGCCGGAGAGCGAGGCCCATCGCATTCTCAGTGCCGGTCTGGTCGATGCCTGGGTTGCGGCGCCGGAGCGGAAGGGGCCGGAGGGGACGTTCCATGGCTTTAGCGGAACGCCGGGGAAGCGGATCGACTGGATCTTGGCCCGGGGGCTGACGCCGGTGGCGGTCGAGACGGTCGATTTCGGGCGGGGCGGGCGGTTTCCATCGGATCATTTTCCGGTGGTGGCCGAGTACCGCTGGCCCTGAAAAGAAGGACCCCGCCCGGACGTGCCGGGCGGGGCCATGAAGGTCGTTCTGATCAGCCCGCCGCGAGCGCTGCGAGCAGCAGTAGTGCGACGATGTTGGTGATCTTGATCATCGGATTGACCGCCGGACCTGCCGTATCCTTGTAGGGATCGCCGACGGTGTCGCCGGTCACCGCGGCCTTATGGGCTTCGCTGCCCTTGCCGCCGTGGTTGCCGTCTTCGATATA
>JASBRX010000011.1 GCA_030149245.1 Sphingomonas bacterium | reverse complement strand
GCAGGGTTCGTGTTCAACGCGCTCGGCTTCACCGGCTCGATCGATTATTACAACATCAAGGTCAGCGACACGATCTTCTCGCCGGACGTCAACGAGATCATCGCGTCGTGCTATGGCTATAACGACATCAACCCGAACCTGAGCGCGACCAATCCGTATTGCGGTGGCCTGTTCCGCTCCAACAATAACATCGCGGCGATCTTCCTTCCGGAATCGCTGGGTGGCGATCCGGCAACGGGTTATTTCCAGGCGGTCAACCAGGGGTCGGTCAAGACTTCGGGCATCGACTTCCAGCTTGGTTACAACCTGCCGACCGAGTTCGTTGGGCCGGAATCGTCGATCAACTTCAACCTGCTGCTCAACTATCTGTTCGACTTCAAGGTCACCGGCCTTGGCGGTCTGCAGACCGACTATGCGGGTACCGCTTCCTATTTCGGCGCTGGTCTCGGCACCAGCTTCCCGGAATGGAAGGGCACGATGAATGTCGGCTTCAACCTGAACAAGGGCCTCTCGCTGCAGAGCCGCATTCGCTACATCGACGCGATGGAGAACCGTGCGGCCCGCCAGTATATCGGCGAGACGTTCACCGGCCCGGGTTCGGTCTGGTATTTCGACTTCGCCGTGCAGGGCCAGGTCGAGAATATGACGCTGCGTCTGGGTCTGAACAACGCGTTCGACCGCAAGCCGCCGACCTACGCACCGAACGTGCAGTCGGGCACCGATCCGTCGACCTACGACGTCATCGGCCGCCGCTTCTACGTGTCGGCACGGCTCAAGTTCTGATCCAGCCGGATCAGCAGCTTTCGAAGGGCGAGGCGATTGCCTCGCCCTTCTTTTTTGGGGCACAGTGCGCCGCTTAGGTCTGACAGACCGTGCGCGCGGATGCGGGCACGGTCGCGGTGCGCGGTTTTGGGTAACGGCATGAATATCCAGCAAACTTTGCAACAGGCAGCGGCGCTCTTCGGGCGCGGTGACCCGAAGGGCGCACGGCAATTGGGCGAACAGGTGCTAAAGCAGGCACCGAACAATCCGGCTGCGCTCCAGATCGTCGGCATCGCCCATTGCCAGCTCGGTGAGGCGAAACTGGGCGTGCCGCTGCTGCGCCGCGCGCTCAAGGCCGGCGGCGACAATCCAGGGTCGCGCTTCAATCTCGCGCGCGCGCTGGTCGACGCCGGCGAGCTGGACGAGGCTGAGGCGCTCGCGGGGGCACCGGGTCAGCCGGATGCGATGCGCCGCCTTCATGCCGACATTCTGAAAGCGCTTGGCCGCCCGTGGGAGGCGGCGATGGCCTATCAGCAGATCGTGGAGGCCAATCCGCAGGATGCCGATAGCTGGAACAATCTCGGCAATATCCGGCACGAACTTGGCGAGCTGGAAACTGCCCTGGCCGCATTGCAGCAGGCGCGGGTGCTGCGCCCGGACTCGGCGATCATCTACACCAATATCGGTCGCGTGCTGGCGTCGATGTCGCGCTATGAAGACAGCGCGCTGGCATTTCAGGAGGCGGTGCGGCTCGATCCGCGCAATCCGGCCGTGCTGCTCGAATTCGGGCACGCGCTGACCCGCCTCGACCGTTCGCGGGAAGCGCTGGTCGCATATGCCGATGCCGCGCGGATCGATTCGACCAACCCAGAGACATTTGTCGCCATGGGCCTTGCGTTCATGGACCTGGAGGATCGGGCGCGGGCCGAACAATCTTATCGTTTTGCGCTGAACGCCCGGCCCGATTCCGGAGCGGCGGCGCTCAATCTCGGCATCCTGCTTGAACAGGGCAATCGCGTCGCCGAGCTGGAGGCGTTGCTGCGCCAGACGGAGTCACGCGGGGCCAAGGGTGCGGATATCGACTATCTCAAAGCGATGGTGCTGCGGCGTCAGGGCAAGCTCGACGCCGCGCTGGCGCTCGCCCGCGACGCGCGTTCGGCGTCGATCAACCCGGCGGTGCGATCGCATTTCGTCGGGCAGGTCGCCGACCAGCTCGGCGAGACCGGCCTCGCCTTTGCGGCGTTCGAAGAAATGCACTGGGCGATGGCGCAATCGCCGCTGGGTCAGGGAGTCGATCGCCGCGCCTATCAGGCGGAGGTCGAGCAGCTTGCTGCCCGCACCACGCCGGAGTGGTTCGCACGCTGGCCCGCGATCACCCTGCCGACCACGCCCGCCGCGCCGACATTCATGGTCGGTTTTCCGCGTTCGGGCACGACGCTGCTGGACACGATCCTGCTGGGACACCCGTCGGTCCATGTGCTGGAGGAAGTGCCGATCCTGTCACAGGTTGCCGATGAACTGGGCGGCTTCGATCGCATCGCCGAGATTGGTGAGGACGACGCGGCTCAGCTGCGCGCGCGCTATTTCGAGGAGCTGGCACGGGTCGCGCCGGAGTCAGTGGGCAAGCTGATCGTCGACAAAAACCCGCTGTCGATGATGCGCGCGCCGTTGATCCATCGCCTGTTCCCCGACGCCCGTATCATTTTCGCCATGCGCCATCCGTGCGACGTCGTGCTGAGCTGCTTCATGCAGAATTTCAAGTTGACCCAGGCGATGGCAAGCTTCCTGGACCTGACCAGCGGGAGCCTGCTCTATGATCGGGTGATGGCCTATTGGCAGCAGTGCCGGGGCATCTTTCCGCTCAACGTCCATGAAGTGCGTTATGAAACGATGGTCGCGGATGTTGAGGGCACGGTGCGGCCGGTGTTCGACTTTCTCGGCCTCGAATGGGATCCGGGGGTGCTGGACCATCAGCGCACCGCGAAGGCCCGCGGCTTTATCCGGACGCCGAGCTATGGTCAGGTGACCGAACCGATCTACACCCGCGCGACCGGACGTTGGGAACGCTATCGCCCGCAATTGGCGCAGGTCTTGCCGATCCTGGAGCCCTGGGTCGCCGCGTTCGGATATGGCAGCACCGCACCGGCCGAGCTTGGTGCTGACGGTTGAACTTGGCAAGGAAGTGGTTAGCCTGACCGCGTTTCCAGTGCGTTACGGAGTTGCCCGATGATCCTCACCACCCTGGCCCTGTTCGCTGCGGGTTTTGCGGACGAACCCGCCAAGCCCGATCCGCAGAAGCGCATCTGCAAACAGCAGAAACAGACCGGCACCCGCTTTACCAAGACGACCTGCCGCACCAGTGCGGAGTGGGAGGCGATTGCTGAAGCGGCGCGCCGCACGGCCGCGGAATCGTTCAACAAGCCGGTGATCAACACCAACAGGGAATAGCGGCGCCAACGGTGGGCGCATCGGGCTGGCCGTCAGGGCTGGCGCGCCATCCACTCCGGATCGGGCTGGTCCATGTCGTAATATTCGAAGATGAGATGCGTGCGGTCGGTTGCGCCAGCGTTGGTCACAGAATGGACACCCATATTGTCGACCTCGACCGCCTCACCGATCGGGAGGTGATGGCCAGTGTCGCCTGTGTAAAAAGTGACGCCTTCGTTGGTTTCGAGCGGCACATGGATCTTGTGCGGCCATTTCGCGGCGGGATTGGCGTCGCGATGCGGGCGGATGACCCCGCCCGAGCGCATCCGGGCGAGCATGACGCGGGGAAAGGCACCGCGTGCATAGCCATAGGGCGCGGTGGCAGCCGCCAGTACCGGGTCGAGCAGCGACCGCCACTCGGCCCATAGCGGCCGATCATGGCTGCGGCGCCAATCATCCACCCCGTCGATGAAGCGGAACACGATGTGGCGCGTCGAATCGAGCGCTTCGAACCGGTTCGGCTTCCCCGCATTCTCCGCATCCCACAACGCCTCAGGGATGGCCGCAACCGCAGCGCGCAGCGCGGACACATCGACCGGCCCCAGCCGGCGGATGGACGTGGTCTTGCGGGGGTTGGGGTACATGGTCGATCCCCTAAAATTCATAACCGAACAGTTCGAGGTCGCGGGCGTAAAGCCGCGCCACGCCGTCGATCAGCGTCTGGTCGTAATAGCTGCGATAATCGCGATGCTCCGACGTGTTGGCGCGCCCCAACGGGGTCGAGGGAATGCCGATACGCGCGCAGATCGCGTCATAGCTGCCCTGCATATCCTCGACCCGGCCAAGCTGATCGGCGAGCAGCGTCCCGTCGGGGGCGGTGACGAAACTATGCTGGGGGCGGAAGATTACGTGATGATGCGGCGGGGCGGTGAACAGAAAATGGCGCATGACACCCTGGGGGTCGTGCTTGAACGTCCCCTGCTGGCTGGTCGCGAACGCGCAATAGGATACGAAGCGGTCGAACGGGTTCCGCACGAACGCGAATTTGAAATAGTCGGCGAACCGTTCCTCGCCCAGCGCAGGCCGCAACTCGGCCAGGCTGATATGGCCATGCCCAAGCCGCGCCAGTTCGGGCGCAGCCATGCGCTTCTCGACGAACAGCCGCACCTGCTCCTCGTCCGCCTCGCCCAGATGTTCGCGCAAGGCCTGACGGATCGAGTGGGTGCCGGTCTTGGGAATCGCGGTGAAGACGAAGCGATGGCGGTGCGACAGGATCATGGAATCACGATGCCAGCGCGATCGGTGCGGATGGAGCCGGATTAGGGGCGGCGACGTCGAAGATGAGTTCGGTCAGCGCGCGGATCAGCGGCACCTGATTGCGCAAAGGCAGGCTGCCGCCGCCACTCGCCATCAGATCCTGCCGCAGCCCGGCGATCAAGCGGCGATAGTCCGGAAGGCCGGCGGGGTCGGTTTCATACTCGCACCACACCGATGTCCAGGCCGAGGCAAAGCGTTCGAGCCGATTTAGCACGCCCTCAAGCCGGGGGTCGGGGACGGCATATTCGGCGAGGAAGGCGATGTGGCAGCGCACTTCCCAAGGCGACATGATCTTGTTCATGTCGACCTTCTCGAACCGCAGCGGGCGTGGCGGACGCGGCGCGGGCGCGGGAGCGCCGTTCTGGGCTTCGTCGATCAGGTCCCACATCTCTTCGCCATCGACCGTGTCGAGCACGAGATGGACCCGCTTCTCACTGCCGCCATTATGCACATTGTGCATGCGGAAGGAGTCGAACAGCCAGCAACTGCCCGCCTCCATATGCACGCTTTCGTCGCCACAGGTGAACAGCACGCGCGGGTTGGTGATCACCGGAATGTGGATGCGCATATGCGTGCGCCAGTGATAATTCACATCGACATGCGGCGGAACGCTGGCACCCGGGCCGAGTCCCATCAACCGGCTGCGCCCCCACACCGCGCCGATGTCGCCCATCACCTCCATGATATAGGGGCAGGCGCGCAGATGGTCGGTCGCCCCCATCTGTCCGGTGAAGCCGTTGGTCATCTGCCCCTCTGGCGTCACCAGCAGCACGGCATCATTGCCGGGGTAATTGCCGGGATGGGGCAGCCATGCAGCGGGCGGGAGCGCGCGAATTTCCGCGGCGAGCCGATCGGCGTCGAACGACTTGTGGAGCTTCAGAAAGGGCTGCTTCAGGCGCATGGCGCGTTTTCCGTCATTGTGCGCGGTGAATCAAGGGAGTGCGCGCAGCCAGCCCGTGATCGACAGCCGGGGCCCACCGGCCCAGGGGGTGACCTGGCTGACGCTGTGCTGCTGCGGCACTGCGAACAGGCTGAGCGTGTTGAAGGCCGGGACATAGCCCTCCGCAATCCCGCCGTCGCCGCCGTGGAATAGCAACAGGCCACCCCATTCGGCGCGCCACCGCGCGGTCAGGCCGAACACATAGGCGGCGCGGCGATTCTTGCCCGCCACGCCGTCGTCATGCCCGGTCAGGAAATCGCCTTTGTCGTAATTCGTCGCCTGCGCATCCGCGAAGTTGATGTCGGTCGCGCCGGTGATGCGCGCCAGCAACTCGAGTACCGGCGCGCTCGCCATGAACCGGGCGAACGCCGCCAGCGGGTCGTCGAGCGCAGCGCGCGCGACCGCATCGTCGGGCACGCGGATCGACTGGTAACGATATTGGAAGCCATCGCGCGCTGCTGCGTTCATCACCTCTTCCAACCGCGCACGCTGTGCATCGGTGAGCGTTGCGAGGACGGCGGGGACCGACTCATACACCTTCTCCCCCGCGTTCATCACCTGCCGCCAGTCGTCGCGGGCGAGCAGATGCGCGGCAAGTGCAGTCGCGTCCGCCTCATCCAGAAACGGCGCGATCTGCACCCGGCCGGTGCGCACGAAGCGCTCGGCGAGCGCTTCGACATCGATCGCCGGGGCGAGATTGAAGCCGGCTTCGCTCATGTCGCGCTCAGCACAAGGCCGCCGTCACCCTCGCTCACCTTGACGGTAGTGCCGTCCTTGACCTCGCCACGCAGGATCGCGTCGGCGAGTGGATCCTGCAGATAGCGCTGCACCGCGCGCTTGAGCGGACGCGCACCATAGACCGGGTCGTAACCGACACGGCCGAGCCAGTCGCGCGCCTCGGGCGTCAGGTCGAGCGTGATCTTGCGATCCTTGAGCAGTTTGCCGAGCCGCGCGACCTGGATGTCGACGATCGGCGCCATCTCGTCGCGACCGAGGCGGTGGAACAGCACGATTTCATCGAGACGGTTGAGGAATTCCGGGCGGAAATGCGCGCGGACGATCTCCATCACCTGCGGCTCGACACTCGACACATCCTGTCCATCCTCGAGCTGCGTCAGGAACTGGCTGCCGAGGTTCGAGGTCAGCACGATGATCGTGTTGGTGAAATCGACCGTGCGGCCCTGTCCGTCGGTCAGGCGACCGTCGTCGAGCACCTGGAGCAGGATGTTGAACACGTCGCCATGCGCCTTCTCGACCTCGTCGAACAGCACGACCTGATAGGGACGGCGGCGGACGGCTTCGGTGAGCACGCCGCCTTCCTCATATCCCACATAGCCGGGAGGCGCGCCGATCAGGCGGGCGACGCTGTGCTTCTCCATGAATTCGCTCATGTCGATGCGCACCATCGCGGCACTGTCGTCGAACAGGAATTCGGCGAGCGCCTTGGTCAGTTCGGTCTTGCCGACGCCGGTCGGGCCGAGGAACAGGAACGAGCCGAGTGGGCGGTTGGGGTCCTGAAGCCCCGCGCGGCTGCGGCGCACGGCGGTGGACACGGCCTTGACCGCTGCCCCCTGGCCGATCACCCGCTTGCCGAGCTGTTCCTCCATCGCGAGCAGCTTCTCCCGCTCGCCTTCCAGCATCCGGTCGACGGGGATGCCGGTCCAGCGGCTGACGACGCCGGCGATGTCGTCAGCGGTCACCTCCTCACGCAGCATTGCGACGCCGGTGGTGGCCTGTGCCTCCTCCAGCTGCTTGGTCAGCGCGGGGATGGTGCCGTAGTTGAGCTCGGCCATCTTGGCGAGGTCGCCGGCGCGCTGGGCCTGTTCGAGTTCCAGGCGCGCGTGATCGAGCGCTTCCTTGATCTTCGCCTCGCCCGCGATCTTGTCCTTTTCCGCCTGCCAGCGTTGAGTCAGCTCGGCGGATTGCTGTTCGAGATTGGCGAGCTCGTGGCGCAGATTGACGAGCCGGTCCTGCGATGCGGCGTCGGTTTCCTTCGCCAGCGCCATCTCCTCGATCTTGAGCTGGACGATGCGGCGGTCGAGATTTTCGATCTCCTCGGGCTTGCTCTCCACCTCCATGCGGATGCGGCTCGCAGCCTCGTCCATCAGGTCGATCGCCTTGTCGGGCAGGAAGCGGTCGGAGATGTAGCGGTTGCTCAGCGTTGCCGCCGCGACGATCGCGGCGTCGGTGATCCGCACGCCATGATGCAGCTCGTATTTTTCCTTAAGCCCGCGCAGGATCGAGATCGTATCCTCGACCGTCGGCTCGCCGATGAAAACGGGCTGGAAGCGCCGCTGGAGTGCGGGGTCTTTCTCGACATATTTGCGATATTCGTCGAGCGTGGTCGCGCCGATGCAGTGCAGTTCGCCGCGCGCGAGAGCGGGCTTGAGCAGATTGCCGGCGTCCATCGCGCCTTCGCTTTTGCCCGCACCGATCAGCGTGTGCATTTCGTCGATGAACAGGATGATGTCGCCCTCGGCGGCCTTCACCTCGTCAAGCACGCCCTTCAGTCGCTCCTCGAACTCGCCGCGATATTTGGCGCCTGCGATCAGGCTGCCCATGTCGAGCGCCATGAGCTTGCGGTTCTTGAGTGTGTCGGGGACGTCGCCATTGGCGATGCGCAGCGCCATGCCCTCGGCGATCGCGGTCTTGCCGACGCCGGGGTCGCCGATCAGTACGGGATTGTTCTTGGTGCGGCGGGCGAGGATCTGGATCGTGCGGCGAATTTCCTCGTCGCGGCCGATCACGGGGTCGAGCTTGCCGTCCTTGGCCGCCTGAGTCAGGTCGCGCGCGAATTTCTTGAGCGCGTCATAGCGGTCCTCGGCCCCAGCAGTGTCGGCGGTGCGCCCGCCGCGCAATTGGTCGATCGCGGCGTTGAGCGCTTCGGGCTTGAGCCCCGCAGCGGCAAGCGCGCGCCCGGCATTGGTGGTCGAGGCGAGCGAGAGGGCGAGCAATAGCCGTTCGACCGTGACGAAGCTGTCGCCAGCCTTGCCCGCAATCTGTTCGGCCTGATCGAGTACGCGTACGGCGTCGTTGTCCAGACCGGGCGCCTGCTGCGCGCCGCTGCCGGTGACGGCAGGAACGCGGGCGAGCGCGGCGTCGGTTTCGGCCACGGCGCGCTTGGCATCGCCGCCCGCGGCCTGGATTAGCCCCGCAGCCATGCCCTGCTCGTCCTCCAGCAACGCCTTGAGCAAATGCTCCGGGCTGATCCGCTGATGGTTCATGCGGATTGCGACGGTCTGGGCGGACTGCAGAAAGCCCTTGGCGCGGTCGGTGAACTTCTCGAGATTCATGATGGTCCTCTCCCTACCGCAACCAGATAAGTGTTGCATAAAGGCAACACAAGGGTCTGTTCGATCAATGGCTCAGAGGCGATGGTGCCTGTGCCAGCGCGAGTCGCATATCCGTCAGTTTCCTGTCCTCATTGCGTCATCGTAATGAAGCGTGCGCGACATTCCCCCTGATTAGCTGCGCTGCACCATGGGCGTCAGAGCCCATTGTTTCAAACGGGGGGATTTTTCGATGCGCCTTCTTACCATCGGCCTGCTGGCCGGAACCTCGCTGCTCGTGCCGGGAATCGCGGCCGCGTCGGACAATGACACGCCGGTCGCAGCGGCCGAGCCGACCGATGAGATCGTGGTCATCGGGCGCGGCGAGACGCGCCAGACGCAGCAGATCGGCCAGGACGATATCGCCGTCCTGGTTCCGGGCACCAGCCCGCTTAAGGCAATCGAGAAGCTGCCGGGCGTCAACTTCCAGTCGGCCGATCCGTTCGGTTCCTACGAATGGGCACAGCGCATTTCGATTCGCGGCTTTGCGCAGAGTCAGCTGGGCTACACGCTCGACGGGCTGCCGCTGGGCGATGCGAGCTATGGCAATGTCAACGGCCTGCATATCAGCCGGGCGATCACCAGCGAGAACATCGCGACCACCCGCGTGTCGCAGGGCGCCGGCGCGATCGGTACCGCCGCGACCAACAATCTGGGCGGCACGATCGAATTTCTCTCGCGCAATCCGGCATCGCAGTTTGGGCTCGACGCCAATGCCACCGTCGGCAGCGACAATTTCTATCGCCTGTTTGCGCGGCTCGACACCGGCAGCCTAGGTGAGAATGGCCCGAGCGCGTATATTTCCGGCCTGGTTTCCGACACCGATAAGTGGAAGGGCTGGGGCAGCCAGCGGCTGTATCAGATCAACGCCAAGGCAGTCGCGCCGCTGACGACCGACCTCTCGTTCGTCGCCACGTTCAACTTTTCGGACCGCCGCGAAAACGATTATCAGGACATGTCGCTCGCGATGATCCGCCGACTCGGCTATCGCTGGGACAATATTTCGAACGACTATGCGCTGGCGGTGCGGGTCGCCGATATCGGTGCGAACACCGGCTATACCGGCGTGACGCCGACCAATCCGGGTGCGGGCACCGTCTATCCGGCGCCCTTCGCGAACCCCGATGACGCCTATTTCGACGCTGCCGGCCTGCGCCGCGACTATCTGGCGTCGGTGGGGATCGAAACGTCGGAAGACGCCGAACTGCGCGGTTCGCTCAAGGCCTATTATCACTCGAACGAGGGCCAGGGTATCTGGTTCACCCCCTATGTCGCATCGCCCTCGGGCGTGCCGATTTCGATCCGCACGACCGAGTATAATATCGACCGCAAGGGCGTGCTGGCCAAGCTGGGCACCGATTGGGATTTCAACAGCATCACCATCGGTGCGTGGTATGAGCGTAACGATTTCGAACAGGCCCGCCGCTTCTATGGCTTGGAGAGCCGTACCAATCCGGGCCGCGACAGCCTGGAGTTCCAGACCGGCCCGTTCTTCACCCAGTGGCACTGGGACTATCAGACCGACACTTTCCAATATTATGTCGCTGACGAGATCACGCTGGGCGTTGCGACTCTGAACCTGGGCTGGAAGGGCTTTTCGGTCACCAACAAGGCGAACCCGATCGTCGCAGCAACGCTGGCGGGTGGCGAGATCAAGGTTACCGACTGGTTCCAGCCGCATGCCGGCGTGAACTTCCGCCTGGGCAAGGACGCCGAGCTGTTCGCTGGCTTCAGCCAGGTCACGCGCGCCTTCGCGGCATCGGCGACCACCGGCCCGTTCGCTACGACCCAGGCCGGGTTCAACGCGCTGCTGAGTGGTGCGACCAAGCTGAAGCCCGAGGAATCGGATACGTGGGAAGCCGGTGCGCGCGTCCGTTCGGGGCCGTTCACGGGTTCGCTCGCCGGCTATCTGGTCAATTTCCGCAACCGTCTGCTCGGCGTCACCACCAGCGCCGGCATCATCGGCAACCCGGTGATCCTGCAGAATGTCGGCGGCGTTCGCGCACTCGGCATCGAAGCGACCGGCAGCGTGAACCTGCCCGAAGGGTTCGGGCTGTTCGCCAGCTATAGCTACAACGACTCGACCTACCGCAATGACGTGGTCACCCCGACCGGCACCATCCGCACTGCCGGCAAGACCGTGGTCGATGCGCCCAAGCACCTGCTGAAGGGTGAAGTGCTGTGGTCCGGCGCGGGCATCAATGCACGGATCGGTGCCAACTATATGAGCAAGCGTTACTTCACCTACACCAACGACCAGTCGGTCGAGGGTCGGGTGATCGTCGACGCAACGCTTGGCTATGCGTTCGACCTGGGCGGGCGCAAGCTCGAGCTGCAGGGCAATGTCACCAACTTGTTCGACAAGGACTATGTCTCGACGATCGGGACCAATGGCTTCGGCAATTCGGGCGACAACCAGACGCTGATGGTCGGCGCGCCGCAGCAGTTCTTCCTGACGCTGAAGGTCGGCCTGTAACACCCGTCGTGGGGCGGACGGGGGAATCTCCCCGTCCGCCTTGCGCGCCAAAGATAGTATCGCTTGCGATTACAGGAGCCTTGGCTAACGTCCCTTCCATCCACTGGAGGGATGTATCCTGTAATGTCCACGCCTTGTCTTACCCGTTCCATGGCCGCGCTCGCGGTCGTGCTCAGTGCCCCGGCCTATGCCCAGCAGGCACCCGCACCTGCGGTCGCCGCCGTGCCTGTCGCCGATCTCGTGAAGCGCGTGGACATTCCCTATGAGCAGTTCGTGCTGGCCAATGGTCTGCGCGTGATCGTCCATACCGACCGCAAGGCACCGATCGTTGGCGTGGCCGTGTGGTACGATGTCGGATCGAAGCATGAGCCCAAGGGCAAGACCGGCTTTGCGCATCTGTTCGAACATCTGATGTTCAATGGCTCCGAAAATTCGCCCGGCGAGTTTTTCGAGCCGCTGAAGGAAGTCGGCGCGACCGATTACAACGGCACCACCAATTCCGATCGCACCAATTATTTCCAGACGGTGCCGCGCGCGGCGCTGGACCGCGCGCTGTTCCTGGAAAGCGACCGCATGGGCTATCTGCTCGGTGCGGTGACGCAGGGCAAGCTGGATGAGCAGCGCGGCGTGGTGCAGAATGAGAAGCGCCAGGGCGACAACCAGCCCTATGGCCTGCTGCGCTACAAGATTACCGAGGGGCTGTTCCCGGTCGGCCATCCGTATCACCACTCGACCATCGGTTCGATGGCGGACCTCGACGCCGCCAGCCTGGACGATGTGAAGAACTGGTTCCGTCAATATTACGGCCCGAACAATGCGGTGCTGGTGCTGGCTGGCGATATCGACGCCAAGACCGCCAAGCCGCTGGTCGAGAAATATTTCGGTGCGATCAAGGCCGGGCCGAAGACGGTCGAGCCGAAGGTGAAGGTGCCGACATTGGTCGCGCCGCAGAGCGAAGTGATGAAGGACCGCGTTGCGGTGACCCGCATCTATCGCATGTGGGCGGTGCCGGGCATGCGCGACGCGGATTCGACCGTGCTCGACGCGTCGATCGGCGTGCTCGGCGGCCTTGCCAGCTCGCGGCTCGACAACATCCTGGTCAAGCAGGAGAAGCTGGCGGTCGGCGTCGGCGCGTTCAACCAGAGCCTAGCGCAGGCCGGCATGGTGCTGATTTCCGCGGATGTCCGTCCGGGTGTCGATGCGGCGACGGTCGGCAAGCGGCTGGATGAGATCATCGCCGATTATCTGAAGAACGGCCCGACCGCAGAGGAGCTGGAACGCTACAAGACGCGCACGGCGTCGTCGCGCATCCGCGGGCTGGAGTCGGTCGGCGGGTTCGGCGGCAAGGCGGTGACGCTGGCGTCGGGCGCGCTCTACATGAACGACCCGGGCTTCTATAAAAAGCAGCTCGCCCAGCTGGCGGCGGTGACGCCGGAACAGGCGCGCGACGTGACCGCCAAGTGGCTGTCGCGCCCGGTCTATGCGCTGACGATCGAGCCGGGGCCGCGCGCGGCCTATGCCGAGGCGGCGACTGCGCCGAAGGCAGCGGTCAAGGCGGCGGACGAAGTGGTCAAGGGCACGCGCGGCGCACTGCCCGGCGTGGCCGAGGTCAAGGATATCGACTTCCCGGCGGTGACCCGCTCCAAGCTGTCGAACGGGATCGAGCTGGTCTATGCCCAGCGCGACGCGGTTCCGGTAACGCAGGCGATCATCACCTTCGATGCCGGCACCGCGTCCGACGTAGCAAGCGCGCTCGGTACCGAGGGCATGACCCTGTCGCTGATCGAAGAGGGGACCAAGACGCGCAATTCGGTGCAGATCGCCGAGGCGCAGGAGCGGCTGGGTGCCGGGATCAATGTCGGGAGCAGCGCTGACCGCGCGACCATTTCGCTGTTCACGCCGAGCCCGAACCTCAACGGATCGCTCGAGCTGATGGCGGACATCGCCCGCAACCCGAGCTTCCCGCAACCGGAGATCGAGCGCGTGCGCGGCCAGATGCTGGCGCAGATCGCGCAGGTTCGCGCCAATCCGGCTGGCCTGGCCCAGATGGCGATGCCCGCGCTGATCTATGGTCCGGATTCGCCCTATGCGAAGACCGCCGCGATTGGTGGCGACGCCGAGGCGGTGAAGAAGCTGACCCGCGACGATCTGGTCAATTACTACAAGGCGTGGATCCGCCCGGACAAAGCGAAGATCTTCGTCGTGTCGGACCGTCCGCTGACCGAGGTGAAGGCCGCATTTGAGGCGAAGTTCGGCGACTGGAAGGGTGAAGGCGCCGCCGGGACGAAGGATTTCGCTGCCAAGCCGCAACAGGCCGCGCCCAAGATCCTGTTGATCGACCGTCCGGATTCGCCGCAGTCGCTGATCCTGGCCGGCCAGATGACTCCGGTCGATCCGTTCGGCGATCCGATCGCGCTGGGCACCGCGACCGAAGTGCTCGGTGGCGATTTCCTGTCGCGCATCAACATGAACCTGCGTGAGGACAAGGCGTGGTCGTACGGCGCGCGCGGCGGCCTGAGCCGGCTGGAGCATGCGGTGCCGTTCATCGTGTCCGCGCCCGTTCAGGCGGACAAGACCGGCCCGGCGATCGCCGAGATCCAGAAGGAGCTGAAGGCGTATCTGGGCGACAAGGGCATCACCAAGCTCGAGTTCGACCGGTCGGTGATCAGCGCGATTCGCCGTCAGGCGGGCCAGTATGAAACCGCGGGAGCCGTGCTGGGCGCGATGCAGTCGAACGACTTCCTGCGCCGTCCGGACGACTATCAGGAGCAGATCGCGAAAAAATATCGCGCGCTCACCATCCCGCAGGTTGACGCTGCGGCACGCGCGGCTCTCGACCCGAACAAGCTGGTCTGGGTCGTGGTTGGCGATGCGTCGAAGGTCCGGCCGCAGCTTGACAGCCTCGGCCTGCCTGTCGAGGTGGTGAAGCCCGAAGCCGTCGGCCCCGGCGGCAAGTGAGGCGCAACGGATTACAGGAGAGCAGAACATGGCGAATGTCGATGGAAGCTGGGATACCGTAACCCACTCGCCGATGGGCGATCAGAAGGCGACCCTGACGGTCACCAGCGCTGGTGACAGCTTCACCGGCACCTATGCCGGCGCAATGGGCACGACCGATATCAAGAATGGCAAGGTCGATGGCGACAAGCTCAGCTGGTCGCTCGACATCACCGTGCCGATGCCGATGACGCTGACCTGCGAAGCCACGGTCGATGGCGACGCGATCAAGGGCACCGTTACGGCCGGTGCGTTTGGCAGCTTCCCGATGGAGGGCACGCGCGCCTGATTTGGGCGATGCCGTGAGATGAAATGGCCCGCTGCCCGTCAGGGTGGCGGGCTTTTTCATTAGCGCTCCGCCACTCCCAGTCCGCCGTTTGTGCTGAGCTTGTCGAAGCACTGTTCGCGCACTTGGTTCTGACGGGCTACGGCCCTTCGACAAGCTCAGGGCAAACGGCTGTGGGGTAGATGCCCGACGGCTAGCGCTTCACCCGCGTGACATGGCCCATCTTGCGGCCTGGGCGGGCTTCGTGCTTGCCATAGAGGTGGAGGTGCGCGCCGGGTTCGGCGAGCAGGTCGTGCCACGCATCGACATCGTCGCCGATCAGGTTGCGCATTTCGACCGCCGCGCCGGTCAGCGCGACCGGGCCGAGCGGAAGGCCAAGCACCGCGCGGACATGGTTTTCGAACTGCGAGGTTTCGGCCCCCTCGATCGTCCAGTGCCCGCTATTGTGAACGCGCGGGGCCATTTCATTGAACACCGGGCCGTCGGGCGTGGCGAAGAATTCGCAGGTGAGCACGCCGACATAGTCGAGCCGCTCGGCAATCCGGGTCGCCAGCGCGATTGCCGCGGGCGCCTGGTCGAGGATTGCGGAGGGCGCGGGGGCGGTCGAGCGGTCGAGGATGCCGCCGACATGTTCGTTGTGCGGGGTGGGGTAGGCGATGCTGCTGCCATCGACACCACGCACCAGCAACACCGAGAATTCATGGGTGAAGGTGACAAAGCCTTCCAGCACGCATTCGCGCCCGCCAATCGATGCCCATGCGGCATCGGCTTCGGTCGGGGACGCTAGGCGGACCTGCCCCTTGCCGTCATAGCCCTCGGTCGCGGTCTTGAGGATCGCGGGGGTGCCGATTGCAGCGAGTGCGGCGTCGAGATCGGCGCGCGACGCGACCGGGTGCCAGGGCGCCGGGCGGCCACCGCATGCTTCGGCCAGTCTTTTCTCGTTCCAGCGATGCGCAGCGGTTTCCAGCGCTGCACGACCCGGGCGCACGGGCGCAAAGGCCGAAATCGCATCGACCGCCGCGAGATCGACATTCTCGAACTCATAGGTGACGACGGCGCAGTCGCGCGCAAAGGCGGCGAGCGCTTCCGCATCGTCATAGGCAGCGCGGTTGAAGGCGGCGGCGACGTCACACGCCGGTCCGCTTTCGGGCGCGTAGATGTGGCAGCGATAGCCGAGCTGCGCGGCGGCGACCGCGATCATCCGGCCGAGCTGGCCGCTGCCAAGAATGCCGAGGGTGCTGCCGGGTGGAACTGCGGTCATTCCGGATCCGTCGCCACGCTTTCGGTCTGGCGCGCGCGCCATGCCTTTAGCCGCTCGGCCAGGTCCGCATCGCTGGTGGCGAGGATCGCGGCGGCGAGCAGGCCGGCGTTGATCGCACCCGCCTTGCCGATCGCCAGCGTGCCGACGGGGATGCCGCCCGGCATCTGCACGATCGAGAGCAGGCTATCCATGCCCTTCAGCGCCTTGGATTCGACCGGCACGCCGAGCACGGGGAGGTGGGTCATCGATGCCGCCATGCCGGGCAGATGCGCCGCGCCGCCCGCACCCGCGATCACGACCTTCAGCCCGCGATCGGCTGCTCCGGTGGCGTAATCGTAGAGCCGCTGCGGGGTGCGGTGCGCCGAGACGACCTTGGTCTCATGCGGTACGCCGAGTGCGGCGAGCGTCTCGGCCGCGTGGCGCATCGTCTCCCAATCGGAGGTGCTGCCCATGATGATGCCGACCAAAGGTGCGTCCGCCATTCGCCTGCCCTGAAAGCTGCGGGAAAGCGTCCCCCTAAAGGCGTCGCGCTTTGGACGCAATGCGCGGGAAGCACCGCGCGGAAGATCGGCTATATCAACGCATATGACCGACGCGATGCTCTCCGACGATGAAGCCTGGGACGCCTTTCAGCGCCGCGACCGCGCCTATGACGGGCGGGTGATTGCGGGGGTGTTGACCACCGGCATCTATTGCAAGCCGAGTTGCCCCGCGCGGCATCCGTTGCGGGCGAATGTCCGCTTCTTTCCCGACCCGGCGAGCGCGCGCGCGACCGGGCTGCGCGCGTGCCTGCGCTGCAAGCCCGACGAGATCGGGCGTGAGCGGGTGGCGGTTGCACGGGCGGTGGCGTTGCTGGAGGCGGCGGAGGATCCGATCGGGCTCGAGGCGCTGGCGGCTGAGGTCGGCTATGCGCCGCATCATTTCCAGCGCTTGTTCAAGCGTGCAACCGGGGTCACCCCGGCCGCCTATGCCCGCGGGGTGCGCGCACGCCGCGCCGCCGCCGCACTCGATACGGAGGACAGCGTGACCGACGCGATTTACGAGGCGGGCTATTCCGCGCCCAGCCGCTTCTACGAAACCGCCGCCGACCGGCTGGGCATGACGCCGAGCGCGTGGCGCAATGGCGGGGCGGGGGTGACGATCCGCTGGACCGTCGCCGACACCAGCCTGGGGCCGCTACTAATCGCGGCGACCGACAAGGGGCTGTGCCGCGTGGCGTTCGACGAGGACAGCCTGGCGCTGGCGGCGCGCTTTCCGCGTGCGGAGATCGCCCCGGGCGGCGCGGCGCTCGCCGATCTGGCCGAACGGGTCGTGAGCGAGGTCGAGCAGCCCGGACGCCACACCGACCTGCCGCTCGATGTGCGCGGCACGGCGTTTCAGGAGGCGGTGTGGCAGGCGTTGCGCGCCATCCCGCCGGGCGAGACGCTGAGCTACACGCAGCTCGCCATTGCCGCAGGCCGGCCCGGTGCGGTGCGCGCAGCGGGAACGGCGTGCGGGGCGAACAGTGTCGCGGTCGTCATCCCCTGCCACCGTGCCCAGCGCAGTGACGGCAGCATGGGCGGCTATGCCTATGGGATAGAGCGCAAAAAGGTGCTGCGCGCGCGGGAAGGGGTCGAGGAATGAGCTATGTCATCACCGGGCTGCGCCCTGAAGGCTTTGCGCCGCTATTCGGCCAGTCCGACGAAGCGCTGGCGGAGCAGGGCGTAATCCGCGTCCGCGCCGATGCCAAGCCGGGCTATCCGTGCCGCATCACGCTGGAGGATGCCGAGCCGGGCGAGACATTGTTGTTGCTCAACCACGCAGATCATGCGGTCGCGACGCCCTATCGCAACGCCTATGCGATCTATGTGCGCGAGGCGGCGCTGGCGGCCAACCGGTTCGAGGATGCGTTGCCTCCGGTCATGACAAATCGCCCGATCGCGTTGCGTGGCTATGATGCCGACGGGATGCTGCGCGGTGCAACATTGGCGCTGGCCGGGGATGCGGAAGCGCGGATCGGCGAGCTCTTCGCGCGGCCCGAGATCGCCTATATCCACGCACATAATGCCGCGCATGGCTGTTTTGCCGCCCGGATCGACCGGGGTTAGGCGACGGCGCGGCGCATGCGGTAGGTGTCGGGGCCGTAGCCGCCCGGTTCGACGACAGCGAAGCCCTGTTTCGCCCAGTAGGTTTCGGCGCCGTTGACCGCGACCAAGGTGACATCGCGAAAACCTGCCCGGCGCGCGCATTCGATGACCAGTGCCATCGCTGCGCTGCCCGCGCCCAGGCCGCGTGTTTCAGGTAGAAGTGCGATGTCGTGGAGGTAGAAGCTGTCGGCGTCCGGCGGAATCGCGCCGAGCAGCGCGCCGAGTTCCGGGGAAGTTGCGTGGTGCCACGGGTGGGCGATGAGCAAGCCTGCGATCGCCTCACCCTGTTGCCAGACCCAGCAACCCGCGGGCCAAAGCGAAAGGCGTTCGGCATAGACCGCCTCCGACTCGGCATAGCGACCGTGGACCGCCGCCGAAATCTGCGTGACCGCCGGAAGGTCGGCGGCCGTCATCGCGCGCCAGTTCATCTCAACCCGCCGGCTTGCAGCTATAGACCAGGCGCTCGTTGAAGATCTGCGGCAGGGCGGTGCGGATCGACTGCTGGCGCGTGGCGAGGTCGGCGCGCGCGGCGGGGTCGGTCGAGCAGGATTTGACCTTCACATCGGCGCGGCGCTTGCGGGCCGTGTCCATCTGCGCGGCGGACAGCAGGTAGCGCGTGGTGGAATAGGTCCGTGTGGTCGGGGCATATTCGAGCACCGACACCGTCGCCTCATCGTCCGGGACCAGGATGCGCTGCCAATTCTGCCCGGCCTCGGCATATTGGGTGCGACCGTTGACGCAGCCATCGGGGTTGATGTCGATCGTCACATCCTTGGTATCCGATACGGTCACGCGCGAGCGGACGGGATCGATGGTGCAGACCATCTTGCCGAGGCCACCCGGCTGCGCGGCGGGCGGGGGCACGGCGACGCGCGCGGCGCCATCGATCGCGCTGGGGTCGAAGGCGGGGCGCAGCACGAAGGTCGCGATCGACGCGACGATCAGCGCGCCGCCGCCGACTGCGGTCATGATCGCCTCGCGCTTCTGTTCGCGGGTCAGCAGCAATCCGGCGACGCCCAGCGCGAAGGCGCCGAGGACCAGCAGCAGCGCTGCCCCGGCCATATAGTTTTCGCGCGTCACGATGTTCTCGCTGCGCGCCTGCTGAATGGCATCCTCGCGATCCGCCGCAGCCTTGGCGGCGGCCTCGCGCGCGCGCTGTTCGTCGGCGGCGCGCGCCTGTTCGGCGGCGGTGCGGTCCTGTGCCAGCCGGTCGGCGATGCTGGTGCAGGCGACGCCGTTCGAGGGCATGGGCTGCTTCGCCTCGCGCAGGAACGCGGCAACCTCTTCATTGCTGATCGCGAAGCCGAAGCTCGCATCGCCATCGTCGGCGCGGGTCAGCGCGGCGTTGACGCCGAGCACGCGCCCGCACGGATCGAGCAGCGGCCCGCCCGAATTGCCGCGCGCAATCCCCGCCGTGTGGAGCAGCACCTTCACCCCTTGCAGGTCGCGACGGCCGGAGAACACACCCTGCGAGCGGACCGGAGTGAGCGGAGTGATGAAGTCGGCGGCGGTGCGCGCGGTGGCGAGATCGACATTGCCCGGATAGCCGAGCGCGATCATCGCATTCCCCTCGCTGATCGGTCCCGAATAGAAGGTCAGCGCGGGCAAGCGGATGCCGGTGAATTCGATCAGTGCGAGATCGCGGTCGCTGTCGATCGCGATCAAGCGCCCCTGGAACGACTTGTCGCCCTCTGACGGAACGACGCCGATCAGCACGTTGCCGGGATAGCGCTCCGCCGCCTCGACGACATGGGCGTTGGTCAGCACGCGATTGGGCGCGACGGCAAAGCCGCTGCCATGGCCAAACCCGACGACCTCACCCTCGACCGTGGCGATGGTGACGATCCGCACCACGCCGCGCCCGGCGGCGGAGATGTCGTCATCGGCGCGCGCGGGGGCCGAGCCAAGGCCGAGCGCGATGCCGAGCATCGTCAACAAAAACAGCAATCGCCTCACGCCGGCACCTCCGCCCGCCCTGTTTCGCGAAACCGGGCGGGCGGCGCAAGCATACTAATTGCTCGCAGCGGGCACAGTCTTGCCGTCGCGCTTGGCGAGCAGCCGCACCAGCATTTCGCGCGGCGTTTCGGAGTCGTCCTCGTCATCGACCTCGCGATATTGGCCGCGGAATTTCTCCCGCTGACGCTTGGCCTTTTCGCTTTCATCTTCAAGGCCATAGGCGAGGGGAGCCAGCGTATCGATAGCATCCTGAATCATGCCGCGTGCCTCGTAATCCTTGACCACGAGCAAGCGCAGCGAGTTTTCGCGCGGGATGAGGTCGAGCGCATGCGCCAGTGCATTTTGAGCGGTTGCGGGCGGCAAAACGCCGCGTCGTGAATAGCTTTCATAGAAAGCGCGGGCAAAGCGCGGCTCGTTCGGCAACGCCTTCATCGCCGCGCGCAGTCTGGCCCGTATCGCGTCCCAGGCCGTTTCGTCCGTCGATTTGGCCTCGACCAGCGCATCGATCTCGTTGACGCTGCGGAAATAATTGCCCCAGGGGCTGGCCGGATCGAGCGTCAGCAGGCGATCGGCGGCGGCGAGCGATTCGGCGCGATTGCCGGCCATGCGCTCCGCATCGGCCAGCACCCGTAGCGCGTCCGGATCGGAGAGATAGGGGCGCGTGACGCTGCGGACGCGGTTGGCGAATGTCTTGGCACCCGACACCAGAACCCCCGCACTCATGCGCATTTCGATGTTCACCAGCGCGCTAGCTGCGGGTGACAGCTTTTCGACGGTGATCGGTCCGGCGGTGAGTTGCGGGTAATGGACGCCCTCGGCGGGGATGCGATTGAGCTTGGAATAAGCGCGCACCTCGCGGTCAAACGCATCCATGTCCCCGAATGCGGCAAGCGCCTCGCCGAACGACTGACCGGCGTTGATCCGGCGCAGATAGTCCTTGAGCTTGGCGCGGCCGGCATCGGTGCTGTAGAGATAATGTACCGTGATCCAGCCTTGCGAATAAAAGGCGATCCCGGGAAATTTGGACTTGCCGGGGATCGGGTTCATCAACTCTTTCAGCGGCACCCAGTCTAGCCGCCTGAGCGTTTCGGCGCGATTGGGGAGAAACAGTCCGATCTTGGCGATGTTGTCGTCGGTAATTTCGATCGCGCCGATATAGTCGGCAAAGCCTTCAACATACCATGCGGGATAGGCAGCCGGGAAATACTGGAACATGAAATGGTGGGTCAGCTCATGCTGCAGCACGGTCACGGCGCTGAACTGCGTTCTCCCCGTGGCCGAATCCTTCAAATCCTGTCGCGGCATGACTGTAAAGGGACCGCGCATCGTCGTGTTGTAATAGCCAAGCACGCCGCCAGCCGGATAGGGTAGCGAGTCCGCCACCTCGAGCTGGCTGGGAAGGAAGTAGACCTTGATCTTGACCGGCACTTCCTTGAGCCGCCGCGCTCCGGTCATCGTCTGGAGCACACGACCGAATTTCTCGAGCCCTTCGACCCGCTTCTTCAGATCCTCGGGCGTGCCATTGCTATAGGCGATGAAGTTGGTGGATTCGGCGCGCGACCATTGCGCCTGTGCCGCCACGGGCAGAATCAGGCTGAACACGAACAGCAATATGCGAAACATCTTGATTGAACCCCCTAGTTCCAATGGGATGATGCTAGGATAGGTTTGTCGGGGTACGCAAGGTCACAGGAAGTTGTACGGGTCCACATCCACCACCACGCGCACCTTGGCCGGCCAGTCGAGGGCGCCGAGCCAGTCGCGGATTACGTCCTGCACGTCGAGCGCGCGGCGGGCGTGGACCAGCAGGCGGAAGCGGTGGCGGCCGCGCAGCATCGCGAGCGGGGCGGGGGCGGGGCCGAACACCTGCATCGCCTCCACCTGTGGCGCGCTGCGGCCGATCGCGCGGGCGGTGTCGAGCGCGGCGTCCTTGTCCTCGCTCGACACGATGATCGCGGCGAAGCGGCCAAAGGGTGGCGCGCCGGCCTCGCGCCGTGCTTCGGTTTCGGCTGCGTAGAAGCCTTCGGCATCGCCATTGACCAATGCGCGCATCACCGGCGCCTTGGGGCTGTGGGTCTGGATCAAGACATGGCCCGGCTTTTCGCCGCGTCCCGCGCGCCCCGCGACCTGACAGATTTGCTGGAAGCTGCGTTCCGCCGCGCGCAGATCGCCGCCCTCAAGGCCGAGATCGGCGTCGACCACGCCGACCAGCGTGAGGTTGGGGAAGTGATAGCCCTTGGTCACCAATTGCGTGCCGACGACGATGTCGATGTCGCCCGCCTCCATCCGCGCCACGAACTCCGCCGCCTTGGCTGGGGACCAGATCGTATCTGAGGTGACGATCGCCGTCTTGGCATCGGGGAACAGTGCCGCGACCTCATCGGCGATGCGTTCGACGCCGGGGCCGCACGCGACCAGGCTGTCCTCGCTGTCGCATTCGGGGCAGGCGCGCGGGGTGGGGATGGTGTGGCCGCAATGGTGGCAGGCAAGCCGGTTGATCAGGCGATGCTCGACCATCCAGGCGGTGCAATTGGGGCATTGGAAACGATGCCCGCAGGTCCGGCACAGCGTCAGCGGGGCATAGCCGCGGCGGTTGAGGAACAGCAGCACCTGTTCCTTGCGCTCGAGCGTCGCGTCAATCGCGCGCACCAGTTTCGGCGCGAGCCAGCGGCCGCGCATCGGCGGGTCGGCAAGCAGATCGATCGCTTCGATCGCCGGCATCTCGGCCACGCCATAGCGGCCGGGCAGCTTGAGTTCGGTATAGCGGCCGAGCGCGACCTGTTGCCGGGTTTCGATTGCCGGGGTGGCGCTGGCGAGGATCACCGGACACCCCTCGAAATGCCCGCGCATCACCGCGACGTCGCGCGCGTGGTAATGGACGCCCTCCTCCTGTTTGAAGCTGGTCTCGTGCGCCTCATCGACCACGATCAGGCCGAGATTGGGGTAGGGCAGGAAAAGGGATGAGCGCGCGCCGACGGTGACCAACGCTTCGCCATTGGCAATGGCGCGCCAGGCCCGGCGGCGCTGCGACTGGCGGAGCCCCGAGTGCCAGGCGACCGGCTCGACCCCGAAGCGGGCGTGGAAGCGCTTGAGGAAAGGCTCGGTCAGCGCAATTTCGGGGAGCAGGACGAGGCTCTGGCGACCGGCGCGGATCGCTTCGGCGACCGCCTCGAAATAGACTTCGGTCTTTCCCGAGCCGGTGACACCGTCGAGCAGGAAGGGCTGAAACGCGCGCGCATCGACTGCGGCACGCAGCGTCGTTGCGACCTCCGCCTGTTCCTCGGACAGCGCGGGCGCGCCGAATGCGGGGTCGGGCAGGGGATAGGGCGTGTCGAGCGCGACCGTCACGCCCTCGATCGCGCCGCTCTTGACCAGTCCGCGGATCACGCCGTCGGAGACATCGGCGATCGTCGCCAGCTCGCGGATCAGCCCCTGACGGTCGCCGATCCGCTCCAATGCCTGTTCGCGCTGCGCGGTCATGCGCGGCGGCACCTCGCCAGTCGCGCGATATTCGACGATGGTCTTGCCGCCCTCCAGCGCCGAGGTTGAGCTGAGCGCCATGCGCAGCACCGACGCGAGCGGAGCCAGATAATAGTCGGCGGTCCATTCGACCAACCGGCGCAGCGGCGCCGGGATCGGCGGCGCATCGGCCACGGCGAGCAGGTTGCGCAGGCGATTGTCGCCGATTTCCTCGGTCGGCAACCGTTCGGCTTCCCACACCACGCCGATCAGCTGGCGCGGCCCGAGGGGGGCGACGACGATGCTCCCCAGCTCGACCGTCATTCCCCGGGGAACGCGATAGTCGAGCGGGCCGAGCGCTGAGTTGAGGACGATGACACGGGCGCGGGACATGTGCGCCCCATATCGGCATTCCGGCGCGGCGTGGAAAGCGTTATGCTGGGGCAAAGGGAGATTGCCGATGTTGCTCACCGCCGCGCTGCTGCTGCTCCAGACTGCCCCGGCCCCCGCCTGTGCCACAACCGATGCGGCGCTGCCCGCCAATCTGTCGGCCTGGACTGCTTCGGCGACCGGGTTCGGCGTCAATCAGGCGGTGACACTCGATGCCGGCGATGTCGCGAAGCTGCCCGACGTTCCGGCGGGGGCGAAGCCGGGCGGGGCGGTGATGATCGGCTTTCGCATCGCGACTGCGGGGCGTTACGGCGTCGCGCTCGATCAGCGTGGCTGGATCGATGTAGTGCCGGGGGTTGCGGGCGGCGAGGCGCTCAAATCGGCGGTGCATGGCCACGGCCCGGAATGTTCGTCGATCCGCAAAATCGTGCGCTACGATCTGCAGCCGGGGATTTACCGGCTCTACATTACCGGGCTCGACCAGCCGCGCGCCAAGACGATGCTGCTCGCTCCTGAATAGCGGCTATTCGTCTTCGTGCTGCGCTTTGCCGCCGATTGCGATCGTCAATTGCAGGCTGAGGGCATGATCCATCTGGTCGCGCGCGCCGGCTTTGCCGAAGCGATATTGGTTGAGATAGGCGATGTCGGTGTTCAGCCCCTCGGCCAGCGGCAGGGTCAGGCCGATCTGGTTGCGCATCCGCTCATAGCCCTTGCGCTGGCCCCAGACGGTGCTGTTGGGCAGATAGAAGCTCTCATGTCCCGCGAACAGCGCCACGCCCTTTTCGCCGAGCGGGTGGTTGTAACGGATCAGCGGCCGGACCCTGAACCCGATCTCGTCGCCGCCAGGGTGGAAGCGCTGATCGATGCGCAGGCGGGTGGAGACGCGGCCAAAGGTGGCAACGACCTGTTGTCGTAACCGGTCTTCGTCGGCCGCAGAGCTGTTGCCATGGGCGGAGATACGGCGATAGCCGATGCCAATCTCGACATTGTCGGCGACCTTGGTGCTGACGATCCCGCCGATTTCGGTGTGGAACAGGCCGTCGAGCCGATCGCTGAACCGGGCGATACCTTCCAGCGTCACGCGTGATTTGTCGTCGAGGCGGATCTGGGCGTTGGTCTGCAGCCAGAACTGTTCATCGACCTGTTGCGCCATGGCGGGCGCTGCAGTGAACAGGGGCAGGACGAGAAAGATGGAGCGCATGGAAGTCCGATGATAGAGGGCTTGGCCAACAGAGTCGCGCTCCGCATAGCGCGACGTCATGTAACTGTCACATTTCACCGGAGTTCCCGCATGAAGTTCTTTGCCGACACCGCCGACACCAACGATATTCGCGAGCTGGCGGATGCCGGGCTGCTGGACGGCGTGACCACCAATCCGTCGCTGATCCACAAGGCGGGGCGCAATTTCCTGGAGGTCGTCGCCGAGATTTGCGAGATCGTCGACGGCCCGGTGTCGGCGGAAGTCGTCGCGCTCGATTATGACGGCATGATGCGCGAAGCGGAGATCGTGCGGAAGATCGCCGACAATGTCGCGGTCAAGCTGCCGCTGACGATCGAAGGATTGAAGGCGTGCAAGGCGCTGACCAGCGACGGCACGATGGTCAATGTCACGCTGTGTTTCTCGGCCAATCAGGCGCTGCTCGCGGCAAAGGCCGGGGCGACCTTTATCTCGCCGTTCGTCGGGCGGCATGACGATATCGGGTTCGATGGCATGGACCTGATCGGCGACATCCGCCTGATCTATGATAATTATGCGTTCGAGACCGAGATCCTGGTCGCCAGCGTGCGCCATCCGATCCACATCCTTGAGGCCGCCAAGCTGGGCGCCGATGTGATGACCGCGCCGCCGGCGGTGATCCGCCAGCTGGTCAAGCATCCGCTGACCGACAAGGGGATCGAGGGCTTCCTGTCCGACTGGGCCAAGACCGGACAGACGATCGCCTGATTGCGACCATATGAATTGAGGAAGGGCCGTCCCGGGATGCCGGGGCGGCCTTTCTTCGTTGATGGTTCACTCGGCGAGGAACGCCTTCACCTCCGCCGCGAAGCGCTGAGGCTGGTCGAGCATGATGAAGTGATAGCTGTCGGGGACCGCGACCAGCCTGGCCGGGGTGCCGGCATAGGCTCGCTCCCACACGGCCTTGGCCTGCGCTTCGCCCATTCCGGCGGCGTAGAGGATGGTGAAGGGCTTGGCCGTGACCTTGCCCAGTTCCGGGCCGATATCGGTGACGATATCCTCGTACAGTGCCTGGGCGACGGCGCGCTGGTCGGCCTTGAGGCCCCAATTGGCGACCTTGATCCGGCCTTCCGGCGTGTTCGACCAGATGCCGCCGGGGTCGCTGGTGACGGCGGGCATCGCCTTCATCCGATCGGCTCCGGCAATGGTCATCGCGCGGAGCTGCTCGGCGCGCGGCGCGATGCTCGCCGGAGTGGCGGCGGGGTCAAACAACCTGCCGAAGAAGGGCAATGTGTCCACGACCAGCAACCGACCAACCCGGTCGGGGTGGCGGGCGGCGAGCATCATGGCGATCAGCCCGCCATAGCTGTGGCCGATCACGGCGGGTCGCTTCGCGCCGCGCTTGGCGGCATCGGCGAGGATGTCGGGGATGATGCCGTCGGTCATGCCGGACTTGCCGTTCTGGCCGATGCCGTCGCCACCAAAGCCGTTGACCTGAACCAGCAGCACCTGTCGGTCCTTTGCCAGATCCGGGGCGATGCCGTCCCAGACCTGTCGCGGGCTGGACAGGCCGGGGATCAGATAGACCGGCTCGCGGCCCTTCTTCGCTTCACCGAGGGCGACGATCGAGATGTGCTGCATCCGCTGTTCTGCGGCAATTTGGGGCGTCTGGGCGTGGCAGTGCTGGGGCGGGGCAAGGAAGGCGGTGGCCAACGCGGCCAGGGCGATCAGGCGGAGCATGGTCAGGCCTCCTTCGAGGGATTGGTGAAGATGTCTTCGATCGTCAGGCCGAACAGGTCGGCGATCTTGAAGGCGAGGGGCAGCGAGGGGTCGTAGCGGCCGGTTTCGATCGCATTGACGCTCTGCCGCGAGACTTCGAGCCGTTCGGCCAGGTCCTGCTGGCTCCACTCCCGCTCGGCACGGAGGACGCGGAGACGGTTTTTCATGCCGCACCGTCCGCGCGCTTGTCGCGCCAGCTGAGGATGCCCTGTGTCACGCCCCAGGCTCCGCACCAGATCGGGAAGGCGAGGAATACGGGCAGGTCGCCGACCAGATCCTCGAACTGGAGAAAGCCCAGGATCGAGGTGAGCGAGAGGAGGAAGCCAAGTCCGATCAGCATCGAGACGACAATGCGGTCGCGGACGAACTCGTCGGTCTCCTCCTTCAGATAGATGCCCAGCACCCCGAGCATCGCGATGATCGGCAGGGCGGTCAGCACCGCCATCGTCGCCAGCACCACGGCGCCCGGTTCGAGAATCCGGCTGATCGCGACATTGGCGCCGATCATCAGGCAATAGATCGTCATCACGATCGTGAACCGGTGGGTGTAGCGCTTTGCAGCGGTGGTCGGCATTGGAAAGCTCCCTTGTTCAAATGACAAGTGAGCTTTACGCCGATTCGCTGCAACGTGTCAATCTAGCTTTACAAAAAGATTACCTACCTTTCCAAATCGTCGAGGATGCTTTGCGCGAGCTGGCTGAGCGTGTCGTCGCGCGCGCCCATGATCACGATGCGGTCGCCGGGCTGGGCGATGGCGGCGAGGTGGGCGGCGGCGGCGGCGCGGTCGGGGATGTGGCGGGCGTCGCGACCGGTGGCGGCGATGTCGGCGATGATGTCGGCGCTGGTCACCTCGCGCGCGACGGTACCGCCCTGATAGACCGGGTCGGGGAGGATCAGCTGGTCTTCGGAGCTGAGCTTTTCGGCGAACATCGCGACGAGTTCGTGGCGCATCACCTTGAGCGGGCCATAGCCGTGCGGCTGGAACAGCGCGAGGATGCGGCCGGGGAAGGCGTGGAGCGTGTCGAGCGTCGCGCCGATCTTGTCGGGGTTGTGGCCGAAATCGTCGATCACCGCGACGCCGGTCGCTTCGCCGACCAGTTCGAAGCGGCGGCGCAGGCCGGTGAAGCCCTGGATTGCATCGCACACTGCGTCGGCGTCGAGTCCCGCAGCGATGCATGCGCCGATCGCGGCGAGGGCGTTGGCGACATTATGCGCGCCGGGGACCGACAGGCGGATGGGACGGGTGGTGCCGTCCATCGCTAGGTCGAAGCGGATCGCGAAGGGTTCGGGCGACAGGTTGCGGGCGGAGAGGTCGGCGTCGGAATCGACCGCGAAGGTCCGGGTGCGGGTCGGGTCGAGGGCTTCTGCCAGCGCGGCGCTTTCGGGGTCGCCGATATTGACGATGGTCGTGCGCGCCTTTCCGGCGAAGTCGCCGAACAGGGTGCGCAGCTCTTCAAGGCTCTTATGGTCGAGGCTGACATTGTTGAGCACTGCGACATGCGGCGTGTAGAGCGCGATCGATCCGTCGCTTTCGTCCACTTCGCTGACATAGAGGTCGCCGCCGCCGACCAATGCGCTGGCAAAAGGCGCTTCGGGGCGGACGAAATTCTTCATCACCGCGCCGTTCATCACCGTCGGGTCGCGGTCGAGGCTGTGCAGAATCCAGGCGATCATGCCGGTGACGGTCGACTTGCCGCTGGTCCCGGCGACGCCGATCGACAGCGGGGCGGCGTTGAACAATTTGGCGTTCAATTCGGCGCGGGTCATGCGGGGGCAGCCGAGTTTGGCGGCCTGAACCATGTCGAGGACGGTGTCCTCTACTGCGGCGGAGGCGATCACGACCTGGTCGGGCGAGGTGATGCCGCTGCCGTCCTGGGGGAACAGGTCGATGCCGAGCGAGCGCAGCGCGTCGAACTTGGCGGGAAGGCGCCCGGTATCGAGGCTGCGGTCCGAGCCGGCGACCGTAGCGCCCTGGCCAGCGAGGATCATCGCGAGCGGCATCATGCCGCTGCCGCCGATCCCGACGAAGAAATGGGGTTTGCCGTTGTGCATCATGCCGGGCTATCGCGGGTTCGGAGACGGGGGGCAAGCATCTCCCACGTCCGTTCGCCCTGAGCTTGTCGAAGGGCCGTTCTTCCTCGGCGGGTCGAGCAGAAAGAGCGGTGCTTCGACAAGCTCAGCACGAGCGGGGATAGTGAAGGGTCATTATGCGGATCGGCGTCGTCGCACCGGCACGGACAGTCAGCGCGGAATCGGCGGCGCGGATGCAGGCGTTCATGGCGCTCTACTGGCCCAAGGACGAGATCGTGTTCCATCCGCAATGCTTTCTGACCGAGGGGCATTTCGCAGGTCCCGACGAGGTTCGCGCGGCGGCGTTTCTGGAGTTCGCCAATGACGCCGCGTTCGACGCGATCTGGTTCGCGCGCGGCGGCTATGGCTCCAACCGCATCCTCGACGTTGCGATGCCGCAGCTGGGGGCGGCGGCGAAGACCAAGACCTATATCGGCTATTCCGACATGGGGTTCATGCTGGGTGCGCTTTATGCGCGGCGGATCGGGCGTCAGGCGCATGGGTCGATGGCGAGCGCCATGGGGGTCAACGACAAGGGCACTGACGCGGGGTGGGTGCTGAGCTGGCTGATCGACGGCAAGCGCGACGGGCTGGAGCCGACATTGGACGGGCGCCCGGCGGCGGCGTTCAACCTGTCGATCCTGGCGGCGATGATCGGCACACCGTGGCTGCCCGACCTGACCGACCATGTCCTGCATATCGAGGAGGTCGGCGAACCGATGTACCGGATCGACCGGATGCTGTTCCAGATGGCGCATGCCACGCAGCTGCAGGGCATCGCCGGGGTGCGGCTGGGCGCGGTGACCGACATGGTCGATAACGACGTGCCGTTCGGAGAGTCGCTGGAGCAGGTCATCATCCGCTGGTGCCGCGAGATGGGGGTGCCGTATCTGGGACGATCGGGCATCGGGCATATCGCGCTCAACCGGGTGGTGCCGTTCGGGGTGATTTGAGGTCGGGCCTGACAGGCGTCGGACGAAGCGGACAAGAATAGGCGTGTTTCGGGGTGAAGCGACCGCGAGGGGACGGGTTCGCGCCGGGCAGGCGACGGCGACGCGACAGCTGGGCGACGGGCTGACACCAGCGGCGCGACTTTCGCGCGACGGGAAGGCGACACCGGTGCGACCGGCGCGACCGCGACGCGACACCGGGGCGACGGGTGTGCGACGGCGGCGCTTCATGTGTCAGACGGATGATTTCGGGCGGGATGCGCATCGACCAGTTTATGCGCTTTTCGGGGGTTTGTAGGAAAGCGGAATTGCAGGGTTCGCTATCGTCGCCCCGGCCTTGAGCCGGGGTCCCGCTGCCTTGGCCGGTCGAAGAAGCTGGGCCCCGGGTCAAGCCCGGGGTGACGCGGGTGGAAAGTGTGCCGCGTTGAGTCGAGGGCGCCGCGCTTGTGGCGGGGTGGACCCCGGCACGGGGGCCGGGGTGACGATGGGAGTTAGTGTGCGCTCGCCGTCCCGCGCGCTGCCTTACGGTACAGTGCTGCACTTGCCAACCAGAGCAGCATGAACACTGCGTGGAAGGCGAAGGCCTTGGGCGCGCCACCGTCGAGCGTCGCGGTGATCGGGGCGGTGGCGGTGAGCAGGCCGAGGATCAGCTGCATCGTCGCGACACCGGCCATCGTGCGGGCGAGGCCGGCGGCGTCGAACTGGACGGCATAGCCGCCAACAACTGCGGCGAGGATGATCATGAAATTGCCGGCCCCGCTGCCGTCGTCGCGGACGATGGTGGTCCAGACGATCAGGAATGCGGTGAGGCCGACAAGCGCGAGGCCGCTGCGGTATGCGGTGGTGGGGGACATGGGTGGCTCCTGCTGGTTGCAGGGCAGGGGATGGCGCGAGTTGCGGGCGGGGTAATGAGGCGGCGGTGAGGGTTTTGTGAGGTTTTGGCAGAAGAAGACCCTCCCCAACCCCTCCCGCAAGCGGGAGGGGCTTGAGCTTAGTCGCAGAGCACGTCCGTTGGCTCGCCCAGCGCTGCGACCAGCGCTTTCACTCTTCCATAGTCGGCGCTGAGCATCGCTCCTTCAGGAGGCTCCAGCGCCTTGCTGCCAGCAGCCCCGACTCCGACGCAGCAGAAGCAAACCGCGACATCGCCGATCTCCTTTCCGCGGGCATCATAATAGCGGAAGAAATGGTGCGGGATGAAGCACGCCGCCTCATATTCGGGGGCGGCGATGATCTTCAGGCTGTTCTCGAATTCCTTGCGTTGCGCGGCGTTGAGCCGGACGCCGTTGCGCTTGCTGAGGATTGGTTTGCTGTCCTTGGTGTAGCCGACCTCGACGAACAGACGGACTTCGGTTGCGCCGGGGAAGGGGTTGGTGACGCGGCGATCCTTGAACGGTTGAGCGATCGAGGCGGTCGCATTTGCCTGTTCCGGTTGGGCGAGCGTGTCGATCTTGCGCTCGCAGCCGGTGATTGCGAGGGCAAGCGCGATGATCGGGAGGATGCGCGCCACGCTCATGCTTCCCGCCCCACGCGCACCAATGTGCCGTCGGGGTCGCTGACGGCGAATTCATACATGCCCCAGGGTTTGAGGTGCGGGGCGCCGGGTTCGATGATCACGTCCCGCACGCGGTCGGCGATGGCGTCCACGTCTTCGGCATAGAGGTACAGGCCGAACGGATTGTCGGGAGCCTGGGGCGTGGTGGGTTCGTGGCGAAGGTGGAGGTGCCAGCCCTTGCCGTCGCTGAGGATGCGGTAATGGCCCCAGTCGCTGTCGAGGGTGAGGCCGAGGCGCTGGTAGAAATCGGTGCTGGCGGCGAGGTCGCGGCAGGGGAGGATGGCGGTGATGCGGTGGTGGGGAGGCATGGGCGGAGGGTAGCGTCGATGCCGACGCTGCGCTATATCCCCCGCATGGCCGTTCGCTTTGCCAGCACTACCACCACTACTCCCGCCGCGGCGGGAGGGTTTGGCGTGCGCGGCTGAACCGCGGCGCTGGCCCTCTTGCCCGGGATCGGGTGAGATGGCGCTGCTCCTCCTGATCCTGCCCCTTTTCTAGCGTCGCCGTGGCGTGCATAGGCACGACAAACTTGCAGGATTGATATGGCCGACCTTCTTTCGATCACGCTTCCCGATGGCTCGGTGCGCGAAGTGCCGCCGGGGACCACGCCGGGCGACATTGCCGCTGCGATCGGGCCGGGCCTTGCCAAGGCGGCGATTGCCGCGCGGGTCGATGGCGAATTGCGCGACATCAACCGGCCGCTGGAGAAGGACTCCGCGCTGGCGCTGGTGACGGCGCGGGACGAGGCGGATGCGCTGGAGCTGGCGCGGCATGACTTTGCGCATGTGCTGGCGGAGGCGGTGCAGGCGCTGTTCCCCGGCACGCAGATCACCTTCGGTCCGGCGACCGATGATGGGTTTTACTATGACGTGATGGCGCCGGCGTCGCGCGCGCCCTTCTCGATGGAGGATCTGCCCGCGATCGAGGAGAAGATGCGCGAGATCATCCGCGCCGACAAGCCGCTGCGCCGCGAGGTGTGGAGCCGGCAGGCGCTGATCGACCGCTGGACCGCGCAGGGCGAGAGCTTCAAGGCCGAATGGGCGAAGGAACTGCCCGAGGGCGAGGAGCTGACGGTGTACTGGTCGGGCGACGACTGGCTCGACATGTGCCGCGGGCCGCATCTGGCTTCTACGGGCAAGCTCGATCCGGCGGCGTTCAAACTGATGCGGGTCGCGGGGGCCTATTGGCGTGGCGATCAGAAGAATGCGCAGCTGACGCGCATCTATGGCACCGGCTGGCTCAACAAGAAGCAGTTGGACGCGCATCTCCACAGACTGGAGGAAGCGGCGAAGCGCGACCATCGCAAGCTGGGCGCGGAGATGGACCTGTTCCACCTGCAGGCCGAAGCGCATGGCAGCGTGTTCTGGCACCCCAAGGGCTATATGGTGTGGCGTCAGCTCGAGGCCTATATGCGCCGAGCGATTGATGCTGCTGGCTATCGCGAGGTCAAGACGCCGCAGGTGATGGACGCGCGCCAGTGGGAGCAGTCCGGCCATTGGGGCAAATACCGCGAGAATATGTTCGTGATCCCCGACGAGGTGCCGAACGTCGATGACGAAGGCCCGGTGATCAGCGGCGAAGCCGACTGGATGGCGCTGAAGCCGATGAACTGCCCGGCGCATGTGCTGATTTTCCGGCAGGGGCTGAAGAGCTATCGCGAGCTGCCGCTGCGGCTGTACGAAAATGGCTGCTGCCACCGCAACGAGCCGCATGGCGCGCTGCACGGGCTGATGCGCGTGCGCCAGTTCACGCAGGACGACGCGCATATCTTTTGCCGCGAGGACCAGATCGTCGAGGAGGTGAAGGCATTCTGCAAGCTGGCGGATCGCATCTACAAGGATTTCGGTTTCACCTATGCAATCAAGCTTGCGCTGCGGCCTGAGAAGCGCTTCGGCAGTGACGAGATGTGGGATAAGGCGGAAGGCGAACTGCGCGACGCAGTTGTCAACGCGGGTCTCTGCACCACTGAATATGGCTGGGAAGAGCTGCCGGGCGAGGGGGCGTTTTATGCGCCCAAGCTGGAATGGCACCTGACCGACGCGATCGGGCGGACGTGGCAGGTGGGCACGATCCAGTCGGACCGCGTGCTGCCCGAGCGGCTCGACGCGTCCTATGTCGGCGAGGATGGCGAGCGGCATCGGCCGGTGATGCTGCACCGCGCGATCTTTGGGTCGTATGAGCGGTTCATCGGTATCTTGATCGAGCATTTCGCCGGGCGGCTGCCGGTGTGGCTGGCGCCGGTGCAGGCGGTGGTGGCGACGATCGTGTCGGATGCCGACGATTATGCCAAGGACGCGGTCGCCAGGCTGAAGGCGGCTGGTATCCGGGTCGAGAGCGACCTGCGCAACGAGAAGATCAACTACAAGGTACGCGAGCATTCGCTGGCGAAGGTTCCGTACTTGCTCGTGGTCGGCAAGCGCGAGGCCGAGGAGGGCACGGTCGCCGTCCGCACGCTGGGCAGCGAGGGGCAGACGGTGATGCGCCTCGACGATGCCATCGCGATGCTTGCGGATGCGGCGCTCGCACCCGATATGAAGGCGTAACCCGCGCGCCACAGCGTGTGGCTTTTTCGTCAGGATCGCGCGGCGGGGCTACCCGTTTGCGCGTTCATGCGTTATCGTAAGTCGTCGAAATTATAACAGGAGCTGTTCCTATACGTCCCCCCATGTCCCGGCGCGGTTTCGCGCCCCCGGTGCCGACCGGCCCGCGCTTCAACGAATTCATCCAGTCGCCCAAGGTTCGCGTGATCGACCATGAAGGCGAGAATCTGGGCGTGATGTTCACGCGTGAGGCGATGGAACAGGCGCAGGCACTGGGTCTCGACCTGGTCGAAGTGTCCCCGAACGCGGACCCGCCGGTCGCCAAATATCTCGATGTCGGCAAGTACAAGTACGAGGCGCAGAAAAAGGCGAACCTCGCGCGCAAGTCGCAAAAGACGCAGGAGATCAAGGAGATCAAGATGCGTCCGAACATCGACGACCATGACTATGAGACCAAGATGAAGGCGGTCCACAAGTTCATCGGCGAGGGGGACAAGGTGAAGATCACGCTGCGCTTTCGCGGGCGTGAGCTGAGCCATGGCCAGCTGGGCATGAACCTGCTGCGCCGCGTCCAGGAGGACAGCGCCGAGGTGGCCAAGGTCGAAAGCTATCCGCGCATGGAAGGCCGCCAGATGCTGATGGTGCTGTCGCCCAAATGAGACTGGCGATGCTGTGCGTCGCGCTGCTGGCGTGCGGGGCGACTCCCGCCACCGCGCAGGTCGTGCACAGCCCGCCGATCACCGCCGGGACGGACGAGCCGCTCGTCCGTCCGGCGGATGCCAGGCTGGTCTGGTCGGACGAGTTCGACACCGATGGCATGCCCGACCCGAAGCGCTGGGCGTATGATACTGCGCTCAACAAGCAGGGCTGGCATAACGAGGAAAAGCAATATTACGCTGCTGCGCGGCCCGAAAATGTGCGGGTTGAAGGTGGTCGGCTGATCATCACGGCGACGCAGGAGCGGCTGTCCGACAAGCCCGATCATGGCGGGCAGGACTATGCCTCGACCAAGATCTTCACCAAGGGGATCGCGGACTGGCGCTATGGATTCTTTGAAATCCGCGCCAAGCTGCCGTGCGGGCGCGGGATCTGGCCGGCGATCTGGATGCTGGCGTCGGACGACAGCAAGGGCTGGCCCGCGATGGGCGAGATCGACATCATGGAGCATGTCGGCTGGGACAATGGCCGTGTCCATGGCACGGTGCACACCGGCGCGTACAACCATGTTTCCAACACGCAAAAGGGATCGAATGTCGTGATCCCCGATGAGTGCGCGGCGTTTCACACCTATCAACTCGACTGGAATGCGGACCGTATCCTGATCGGCATCGACGGGCGCGCGCATATGCGGTTCGAGAATGACAAAAAGGGTGATCCGCAGACCTGGCCGTTCGGAACGCCCGAATATCTGATCCTGAACGTCGCGGTCGGCGGCTGGGGCGGGCAGAAGGGGATCGACCCCAAGGCGTTCCCGGCGGCGATGGAAGTGGATTGGGTGCGGGTGTGGCAGCGGGATTGAGGGGGCAATAAAATGCAGGTCAGGCTGAGGGACTGCGCCAAATCAGCATTTGCCGTCATGGTCACTTTTGCCACGATTTCCCCTGCATTTGCCTGCTCGCCATCGTTCGTCGCTTTTGAAGATGGCGGTGCCAAATTGAATGCGATTGATCGCGCCAGTGTTGTTGCATTTGTCCATGAAGCAAGAATGCTTCGATATGCGTCAATCGAGCTGATCGCGCAGACTGACGGGTCCGACGCCGGACGTCTCATGCCCCAAAGAAGGGCCGCTCGTGTGAGGGCAGAACTGGCGAGATTAGGCGTCCCGGCTGACTCAATCAAAATTCAGATGGCTGGCCCGGCCAGTAAGCTGATTTCAGGATCTGGATCGGCGCGATTTGTGGTGATGAGACCGCGCACTGCGCAGGCAGCAGCAGCTGGCGGAACGTCGGGCTGTTAGAGATGGCGGTCGCTCAGCCCCAGTAGAAGCCTCGGCCCGGCTCAAGGCCGGGCTGACGATGGGGGTATCTCATTCCTCCCCCAGCTTGCTGGGGGAGGGGGACCGCCCGCGTAGCGGGTGGTGGAGGGGCGCTGCGCGCAGACGCAGCGGGCGGCGTGCCGCGCGGGTTCCGCGCCGTTGGCGCGGCCCCTCCACCATGCTGCGCATGGTCCCCCTCCCCTGAGCAAGCAGGGGAGGAGTTGTTCAGTCTCCGCCGCCGCCGCCATCTGCGCCGCCATCGCCGCCCGAGTCGCTATCGGTGCGGTCGCGGTCGCCGGTGTCGCTGGCGGGGCTGGTGCCGCCGTCGCCGCTATCCTTCTTGCGCTCGGCCTTCTTCGCCGCGTTGAGCGAGATGAACACCGTCAGCAGGCCGATCGCCACCGCGCCGAGTGCGATCCAGACGGCGGTCATGCCGGCGGCTCCCACAGTTCGATGGCGTTCCCCTCAGGATCGTGGATGCGGGCGAATTTTCCGACCTCTGGCGAGTCCCATTCGTCGTTGGTGATGATCTCGATCCCCGCGGCATTGAGCTGTTCCAGCATCCCTTCGAGGTCGCGGACGCGCAGGTTGATCATGAATTGCTTGTCGGCGGCGAAATAGTCGGTGGTCGCCTTGAACGGCGCGAACACCATCGGGCCGCCTTGCGTATGCCAGGTCCATTCATTGACCTCACCGCCGCTATCCTCGGCGACGCAGCCTGCGCCGATGCCGAGATGCTCGCGATACCATGTGTTGAGCGCGTCCGGGTCCTTTGCCCGGAAGAACAGCCCGCCCATGCCGAGTACGCCCATATTCGTCGCTCCCCGTTGTGATGGGGGGAGATTAGGGCGGGGGGTGCGATGGCGGAAGCACTGAAATCCTCCCCGGAACGGGGAGGTGGCAGCGCGTAGCGCTGACGGAGGGGACCCGCGGCAAGCGAATCCGGTGCCTCGGGCCCCCTCCACCACCGCCTGCGGCGGCGGTCCCCCTCCCCGTTCCGGGGAGGATTTTTCAGGCCGCGCTGGCGAACTCTCCCAGGCCGGTCGCGGCATCCAGCAACCGGCGTTCGAGCGACTTCAGGCGCAGTACGGCGGTGATCTTGTCGCCGGTCAGGTCGGTGACATAGAAGGTATCGACCGCGCGCTCGCCATAGGTGGCGACGTGCGCGCTGTGGATCGTCACCTTCGACTGGAACAGCGCATAGGCCAGGTGGTGGAGCAAGGCGGGGCGGTCGCGCGCCTGCACCTCGATCACGGTGAAGCGGTTCGATGCCTTGTTGTCGATCAGAACATTGGGTTCGATCGTGAAGGCGTCTGCGCGCAGGCGCGGGAGCGGCTTGGCGGCGAGGCGTTCGGTGAGCTTGGCGCGGTTGGCCAGCGCCTCGGCAATGCCGGTTTCGATGCGGGCGAGTTGGCCGGGATCGTCGAACGGGCGACCGAGCGGGTCCTGAACCAGGAAATTGTCGAGCGCCATGCCGTCGCGCGGGGTGTGGATGCGCGCATCGATGATGTTGCCCCCGGCGGCATGGATCGCGCCGGCGATGCGGTAGAACAGCCCGGCATGGTCGGCGGCATAGACGGTGACGAGCGTCGCGCCGCGATCGGGATAGACCGTCGCCTCGACCGACAGCTGGGCGTTGCCGACGCGAGCGATGAAGCGGGCGTTGCGTTCGATCACATCCTCGGGCTCGGCCACCCAATAGGGGTCGGCGAGGCGGCGGACGAAATCGCTGGTGTCGCTGCCGATCGCCTGTGCCAGCGCCGCCTGTTTCGCCGCGATGCGCTCGCCGCGCCCCTTTTGCTTGTGGCCCAGACGCAGCACTTCCTCGGCGCTTTCGAAGAGGTTGGTGAGCAGCTGGCGCTTCCACCCGTTCCACACGCCGGGGCCGACCGCGCGGATATCGACGACTGTGAGGATCAGCAGCATCATCAGCCGCTGCGGCGATTGCACCACGGCGGTGAAGTCGAGGATCGTCTTGAAGTCGCTGAGGTCGCGCTTGAACGCGGTGGCGGACATCAGCAAATGATAGCGGACCAGCCAGGATACCGTCTCGGTCTCCGCTGCGGTCAGGCCGAAGCGGGGGCAGAGCTTGAGCGCGATCTCCGCCCCGATCACGCTATGGTCGCCGCCGCGCCCCTTGGCGATGTCGTGCAGCAGGACGGAGACATAGAGCGCGCGGCGTGAGGCGACCTGATCGAGGATGCCGCTGGCGAGCGGGTGATCTTCCTTGAGCTCACCCTTTTCGATGCGGTTGAGCAGGCCGACGGCGCGGATCGTGTGTTCGTCCACCGTGAAATGGTGGTACATGTCGAACTGCATCTGTGCGACGACGCGACCAAAGTCCGGCACGAACTGGCCGAACACCCCAGCCTCGTTCATCCAGCGCAGCACGGTTTCGGGATCGCGGGGGCTGGTCAGAACGTCCATGAACAGCGCATTGGCGCGCGGGTCGTCGCGCCAGTCGGCGATCAGCTTGGCATCGCGGTTGGCGGCGCGCATCGCGAGCGGATGGACTTCGAGCTTGTGCAGGTCGGCAAGCTGGAACAGCTCGACCAGCCGCACCGGGTCTTCGCGGAAGAAATCGTCGTTGGGGAGCGCAAGGCGACCGCGATCGAGCACGAAGCCCTTGAGCTTGCGGGGGCTGCGGCGGATGCGGGGGAGGCCGAAGCGACTGCCGCGCGCGGCGAACTTCTCGTCCAGATGCGCGAGGAAGACGCCGGTGAGGTCGCCGACCATCTTCGCCTGAAGGAAGTAGAAGTGCATGAAACGCTCGACCTTCGACTTGCCCGGGCGGTCGGCGTAGCGCATCCGCTCGGCGATCTCGCGCTGATAGTCGAAGGTCAGGCGGTCCTCGCCGCGCCCTGAAAGATTGTGGAGGTGGCAGCGCACCGCCCACAGGAAATTCTCGGCCCGGCGGAACTGGCGATATTCGAGTTTGGTGAGCAGCCCGACCTCGACCAGATCGGCGGGTTCGCGCACGCCATGGGCGTATTTGCCAATCCAGAACAAAGTGTGGAGGTCGCGCAGGCCGCCCTTGCCCTCCTTGATATTGGGCTCGACGACATAGCGGCTGTCGCCCATTTTGCGGTGGCGCTCGTCGCGCTCGGCGAGCTTCTGCGCGATGAAGTCGCGCGCGCTGCCATTCTGGATCTCGGCCTTGAAGCGGGCGGCCGCCTCGTCATAGAGCGCGGTGTCGCCCCAGATGTAGCGGGCTTCGAGCAGGGCGGTGCGGACGGTGATATCGCCGCGCGCCTCCCGCACCATTTCGTCGAGCGAGCGCGAGCTGTGGCCGACCTTCAGCCCCATGTCCCACAGCGAATAGAGCATCGATTCGATGACCTGCTCGCTCCACCCGGTCTGCTTCCAGGGGGTGATGAAGCCGATATCGACATCGCTGTGCGGCGCCATCTCGCCGCGGCCATAGCCGCCGACCGCAACCAGCGTCATCCGTTCGGCGGCGGTCGGGTTGCTGTTGGGGTAGAGGCGGGCGAGGGTGAAGTCCCACAGCACGCGTAGCAGCTGATCCATCAGGAACGCGCCGCTCGCCGCGCTTTCATGCCCCTTGGCGGGGTGCTCGATCAGGCGGCGCGCGATTTCGGCGCGGCCCTCCTCCAGCGCTTGCTTGAGCCGCAGCGCGGCGGCCTGACGCAGCCGCATCGTATCGGGCGCATCGAGCGCGGCAAGATCGTCCGCCAGCGCCCGCCGGTCGACGATCGCGCGGCGGTGGGGGATGGAATCGAAGCGGCCGGACATGAGGGGGAGATAGGGGAGATGTGGGGCGGGCGCTAGGCGGCTCGCTAATTCCTCCCCTGCCCCGCAGGGGAGGTGGCAGCGCGGAGCGCTGACGGAGGGGCGGCCGCGCAGACGGCCGGAGCGGCTCGGCCAAATTCCGCCCTCTACGGGGCGGCCCCTCCACCCCCCGCTGCGCGGGCGGTCCCCCTCCCCTGAGCAAGCTCAGGGGAGGAATTGGGATCAATCCGGCTTCTTCGCCACACCCACCAACGCGGGGCGGAGCAGGCGGTCGCGGATCATGTAGCCCGACTGGATTTCCTGCACGATCGTGCCCGGTTCGGCATCGGCGCTGGGCATTTCCATCATCGCCTGGTGGCGATTGGGGTCGAGCGCTTCGCCGAGCGCGGTGATTTTCGAGATGCCGTGGCGGGCGAAGACGCTGTCGAGTTCGCGGCCGGTGGCTTCGAGGCCGGTGATCAGCCCCTTCATCTTGTCGTCCTCGCGCAGCTCCTCAGGGATCGCAGCGAGCGCGCGGCCGAGATTATCGGCGACCGACAGGATGTCGCGGGCAAAGCCGGTCGCGGCATAGTTTCGCGCGTCCTCGGCTTCCTTCTGCGCGCGGCGCAGCAGGTTCTGCGCCTCGGCGCGGGCGTAGAGGGTGGCGGACTTGGCTTCTGCGAGTTCCGCCTCGAGCGCGGCGACGCGGTCCTGTTCGGCCACTTCGGGGGCGGCCTCTGCGGTTTCCTGACGGAGGTCTTCGGTCGCTTCGGTCTTGGGTTCTTCGGTCATGGTTCCTGCGTGTTTTCTGATGGTTCAGGCCAGCAATCTGGCCAAGGTTGAAGCGGTGAAATCCACCATGGGCACGACGCGCGCATAGTTCAACCGCGTCGGGCCGATAACCCCCACCACGCCGACGACGCGGCCGTCCATCGCGCGGACGGGTTTGGCGATCACGGAGGAGCCGGAGAGGGCAAATAGCTTGTTCTCCGACCCGATGAAGATGCGCGCGGCGTCGGCCTCGCGCGCGCTGTCGAGCAGGCGTGCGATTTCTTCCTTGCCCTCCAGCTCGTCGAGCAGGCGGGTAACGCGGTCGAGATCCTCGGCCAGCGCGGATTCGAGCAACCGGCCCTGGCCGCGCACGATCAGCACGGGGCGATCGTCGCCATCCTGCGACCAGACCGCGAGGCCGCGTTCGACCAGGGTGCGGGCGGCATCGTCGAGCGCGGCGCGTTCGCTGGCGATCTGATTGGCGATGCGGGTGCGGGCTTGCGACAGCGTCAGGCCGCCGAGCGTGGCGGTGAGATAATTGGCGGCCTGTTCCAGCGTCGCCGGGGGCAGGCCGGGGGGTAGGTCGATCACGCGGTTTTCGACCGACCCGTCCTCACCCACCAGCACCGCAAGTGCACGGTCGTTGCCGAGCGGCACGAAGCCGAACTGGCGCAACACGCGCTCCGCCTTGGGCACCAGCACCATGCCGGCGCAGGCCGACAGGCCCGACAGCGCGGCAGTGGTGGCGGCGAGCGCCTCCTCGACTGGGCCGCGCGCGTCGGCACGCGCCTCAATCGCGGCGCGTTCTTCCGCCGAGGGTTCGTTGGCCTGCATCATGCCATCGACGAACAGGCGCAGGCCAAGCTCGGTCGGCATCCGCCCGGCGCTGGTATGCGGCGCGGCGAGCAGGCCGAGCTCCTCAAGATCCTGCATGACGTTGCGGATCGAGGCGGGGGAGAGGTTGAGGCCCGGCGCGCGTGAGATGGTGCGCGAGCCCACCGGCTGGCCGGCGTCGAGATACGATTCCACCACGACGCGAAAGATGTCGCGGGCGCGGTCGGTCAGCTCGGTGATCGGCGGGGTGGTCATGCGGTCGCAATCTAATGTCGTCGCGGCAAAATTACACGTTAGTCATCCCCGCGAAAGCGGGAGTTGCCGCGATCAGCCATTCCTCCCCCGGAGGGGGAGGTGGCAGTGCGCAGCACTGACGGAGGGGTATTTTCCGCACGCGACGCCGCTTGCCAAAACTACCCCTCCGCCGCCTGCGGCGGTCCCCCTCCCCCTCCGGGGGAGGAATGGCTAGCAGTATTGCGCTCACGGCCGCTCGCCGATCAGCGGGGTCAGCGCAGGGATCAGGTCGGGGGCGTTGCCGAGGGCGGCGGTCAGGGCGCGGTTGGCCTCCATGTCGCAGCCGAAATAGTGATCGAGGCTGCTGGTGCCGGCTGGGCCGGTCCAGACGATCGCGACACTGATCTGGTCGGTCGCGGCCCGTTCGCAGCCCTTTTCGCCGGGGACGGTGCGGCGGCTTGTCCCGGGCTTGGGGCGGTAGGGGGCGAGCGCGGCGGCGAAGCGGTCGAACTGGGCGCGGGTCAGCTTGAAGCTTTTGGTGCCGCCGGTCTGGGTGAAGCGCTTGCCCTCGAAGCTGCCATCGCCGTTGGCCTGAACGGTGAAGGCGTAGACCGGGCACGCACCGAAGCACGGGCCGGTGCTGTAGCTGATCCGGGTCACGGCGGCGGCGGGGGGCGGGGTCTCTGGCGCGGGCGTGCGCACACAGCCCGCAACTGCCAGACCGAGCGCCGCGATTAATCCAAGCCGTTTCATGCCATTTCTCCGACGGAGCGAAGCGCAAGACTGGCGCGTTCGTTCCCGTGCGTCTAGGTCCGCAGCGAAACGAACCTTGGAGACTATTCTATGCGCCCCAGCGGCCGCGCCCCCGATCAGATGCGTGCGATCAGCATCGAACCGAACTTCACCATCCATGCCGAGGGATCGGTGCTGGTGAGTTTCGGCAATACCAAGGTGCTGGTGACCGCGAGCGTCGAGGAGCGGGTGCCGCCGTTCCTGCGCGGCAAGGGCGAGGGCTGGGTTACGGCCGAGTACGGCATGCTCCCGCGCGCGACGCATACCCGCGGCAGCCGCGAGGCGGCGAAGGGCAAGCAGTCGGGGCGGACGCAGGAGATTCAGCGGCTGATCGGGCGCAGCTTGCGCGCGGTGACCGACCTCAAGGCGCTGGGCGAGCGTCAGATCACGCTCGATTGCGACGTGATCCAGGCCGATGGCGGCACCCGCACGGCGGCGATCAGCGGCGCGTGGGTCGCGCTGCGCCTCGCGGTCGACAGACTGATCGCCGAGGGCAAGCTGACCGGCGATCCGATCACGCAGCAGGTCGCGGCGGTGTCGTGCGGCATCTATCAGGGCAATCCGGTGCTCGACCTCGACTATGACGAGGACAGCGCGGCGGATGCGGACGCGAACTTCGTGCTGCTGGCGGACGGCAAGATCGCCGAGGCGCAGGCGACCGCCGAGGGGGCGACCTATGACGAGGAAGGGCTGCTGCGGCTGCTGCGCCTCGCGCGGATCGGGTGCGGCGAGATTTTCGCGGCGCAGTTGAAGGCGGCGGGACGGTGAGCGGCGAGGGCGCGGTTCCGCAGGCGATCCGCAAGCTCGTTCCGGGCAAGCTGGTCATCGCCAGCCATAATGAAGGCAAGGTGCGCGAGATTCGCGAGCTGCTCGCCCCCTATGGCATCGAACCGATCAGCGCGGCGTCGCTCGATCTGCCCGAGCCGGAAGAGACCGGCACGACCTTCGTCGCCAATGCCGAGCTGAAGGCGATGCAGGCGGCGGACCTGTCAGGACTGCCGGCGCTGGCCGATGACAGCGGGCTGTGCGTCGAGGCGCTGGGCGGCGATCCGGGGATTTTCTCGGCGCGCTGGGGCCTGCCCGATCCGGGGATTGCGGGGCTGAAGCCGGTGACCGGCGAAGGCCGCGATTTCGATCTGGCGATGCGGCGGGTGAACGACAAGCTCGACGCGATGCCCGAGGGCACGTCGCGCGCGGCGCATTTCGTGTGTGCGCTGGCGCTCGCCTGGCCCGACGGGCATGTCGAATGGTTCGAGGGGCGGGTCGATGGCACGCTGATCTGGCCGCCGCGCGGGGACAAGGGCTTTGGCTATGACCCGATGTTCGTGCCCGAGGGCTATGAGCGCAGCTTTGGCGAGATCAACCCGGCGGCGAAGCACGCGATGAGCCACCGTGCGGATGCGTTCGCGCAGTTGGTGGCGGCGGTGTTTTAAACCACCAAATCGCGCAGGACGGTGTCGAGGAGGAGGATGAGCGCGGCGTCGGTGCGCGCTTCCTCGTCGCGCGACACGGTGAGCGTGCGGACCAGTTCGTCCTGATTCATGCGCCGGGCGAGACCAATCGCGGTTTCATAGCTGACCCGTTCGGCCTGCTTTCCCTTGCGGAACGCGCCGACCAAAGCCGTGTCGCGCAGCGGGCCGGGGGCGATCGTGTCGGCGTCGCGCGCAGCATCGTCGAGGATCGCGCGCAGCCAGATATTGGGTGGACCCTGCACGTCGCCGTCGAGCGTCGCGATTGCCGAGGTAAGGCGCTCCGCCTGCGCCTGTGCGGCGCGGGCCTCTTCGGCGAGATAGGTGCCGATCCGGTAGGACGCATTGCGTTGCAACTCTGCGGACCGTTCGATCCACGCCAGTTCCGCATCGTGCAAATCCTGGAGCGCGACGATCAGTAGTGCGCGGGGTGTATCGGTGTCAGCCATGGTCGCAGAACGTCTGACGGCCCTGTGCGGTCCCTGACAAAATCGGTCAAATGCTGGCGGGTGCGAGCTGCGCACGATACGCAAGGGGGCATGGCCACATTCGTCCATTTGACCAGCCATCGCAACCTGCCCGGCATCCGGCGCGGGGGGATCGCGTTCGTGAAGCGGGACGGGTGGCGGCCCGACCGCGTCTATGCGTTGCCGGTGACGCGGGAGTTCAACATCGCGCACCAATGGCTGCGCGAGTTGCGGCGGATGGGCGGCGGGACGATCGCGGGGGTCTATTTCCGCATGCCCGATGACGAGATGGTCGAGGTGTCGCACTACAATGGCGCCCCGGTGGCGATGCGCGCGGCGGAGGCGGTGGCGCTGATGCTCCTGGCCGAGCAGCGCGATCCGGTGATGGCGCGGGTGGCTGACAAGGCGTCGAGGGCGGTGCAGCGCGGACGGGCACTGCCGTCGTCGCCTGAGGGATTTCAGGTGACGATATCGCGGCCGATCGCGCGGAGCGAGATATTGCGCTTCAAGATGCTGCCGCAGGTGACCGGATGGCGATATATGCCCGGCGCGAACGGGATGACGCCGTGCGGGTGCATCTGTTGCATCAAGGGCAGTTTCGGCATCCGCAAGCTGGAGCGGCGGCTGGAGGCCGATGAGGCGGCGGGGCGGACGCCGAAATTCCAGCTGTTCGGGCGCGAGGAGAAGTCGTTTGCGCGGGTCGAGCGGATGAGGGCGCGGGCAAGGCCGGGCAGTTGATGCCTGCCCATTCCTCCCCTGCTGTGCAGGGGAGGGGGACCGCCGCCGAAGGCGGTGGTGGAGGGGCGGCTGCGCAGACAGCCGTGAACAGCTCGGCAAAATTCCGCCCTCTGCGAGGGCGGCCCCTCCGTCAGCGCTGCGCGCTGCCACCTCCCCTGAGCGAGCTCAGGGGAGGAATGAGCTCACGGCAGCGCAACCTGTCCCATCACATTGCCCGCAGGGGAGTAGCGGCAGACCAGGACATCCTCGCGCGCATTGCTGGCGAGGGCACAGCCGACGCGGGTGGTGCGCGACCAGACGATCTGGGCATAGTGGCCGGCATCGACGAAGCGGCCGGTGCGGCTGATATTCGGGATCGGGCGGTTGAGATAGTCGCGTTTCTCCGCGACCCAATGGCCGGCCATTTCTGCGTAGCGATAGGCGCTGCTTGTGCCTTTCCAGAGATTTTCGCCCTGTGCGGCGGGGCCGCGCGGTTGCTTGGCGTGTTCGAACTTGCCGCTGCGCGCGAGGACGCGGGCATAGGCGGCGGCGTCGCGGGCGAGGGCGTCGTCCCAGGCGAGCGGCGGCACCCCCACCTCGGCGCGGGCGGCGTTGTGTGCGTCGAGCATCGCGGTGCGCAGGCGTTCGGTGCCGCGCGGGGCGGGTTCGAGCGACTCGCGGCGCTCGACGAATTCTCTGGGGGCTTCGTTTTGAACCGCTGCACCTTGGGGCGAACAGGCGGCGAGGAGCAGGAGGGGGAGGAGCAGCATCTTTCGGAAAACCTCGTTTCCGCGCATAGCGCGCGCAACATGAATGGTTCCGAACCGAATGCTGCGGCCCCGCTGGCGCTTTACGTCCACTGGCCGTTCTGCGTGTCCAAATGCCCCTATTGCGATTTCAACAGCCATGTCCGCGAGGTGGTGGACCAGGATGCGTGGCGCAAGGCGCTGCTCGCCGACCTCAAGCATGAGGCGGCGCTGCTGCCCGGACGGGCGCTGGGGTCGATTTTTTTCGGGGGCGGCACGCCGTCGCTGATGCCGCCCGGGACGGTCGCGGCGGTGATCGACGCGGCGGTGGCGGCGTGGAGCCCGCAGGGCGATCTGGAAGTGACGCTGGAGGCGAACCCGTCATCGGTCGAGGCGGCGCGGTTCGCAGATCTGGCCGCGGCGGGGGTGAATCGCGTGTCGCTGGGGCTGCAGGCACTGGACGATGATGCGCTGGCGTTTCTCGGGCGCGCGCATGGCGTGGCCGAGGGGCTGGGGGCGCTGGCGACGGCGCAAAAGCATTTCGGGCGGGTGAGTTTCGACCTGATCTACGCGCGGCCGGGGCAATCGGTGGCGGATTGGGAGGCGGAGCTGGCCCGCGCGCTGAGCTTCGGGACCGAGCATCTGTCGCTGTATCAGCTGACGATCGAGCCGGGGACGCGCTTTGCGACGCTGGCGGCGAAGGGCGATCTGGTGATTCCTGATGCGGATGCGGCGGCGGATCTGTGGGACGTAACGCAGGCGCTGACCGGGGCAGCGGGGCTGCCGCTGTACGAGGTGTCGAACCATGCCCGGCCGGGGGCGGAGAGTCGGCATAATCTGAGTTACTGGCGCTATACCGATTATGCCGGGGTCGGGCCGGGGGCGCATGGGCGGCGGACCGGCCATGCGACGACGCGGCACAAGAAGCCGGAGAACTGGCTGAGCGCGGTGGCGCGCAACGGGCATGGGACGCAGGAGGAGGTGGCGCTGACGGCGGCCGAGCGCGCGACCGAGGCGCTGGTGATGGGGCTGAGGCTGGCCGAGGGGGTCGATCTGGGGCGGATTGGGGCGGGGTTTGTCGATTCGGGCGCGGTAGGGCGGCTCGCGGCGCATGGGTTGATCGTGCGCGAGGGGGAGCGGCTGCGGGTTACTGCGGCGGGGATGCCGGTGCTGGAGGGAATCCTGCGCGAGGTGGTGCGCTAAATCCTCCCCTGCAAGGGGAGGGGGACCGCCGCCGGAGGCGGTGGGGGAGGGGTGTCACCCTCTCGATCGCGCGACACCCCTCCGTCAGCGCTGCGCGCTGCCACCTCCCCTTACAGGGGAGGATTTTATCGACCAAACCCTTGCGGGGCCGGGGAGACGGTGACGGTCGTGCCGCCCCTGATCTCCTGCACCTCGAGCGCGCGTTCGGCGACGCCGTCGCGGCCAAAGCGAAAGGCGCCGTCGATGCCGCCGAACCCGCCCTCGTCGCTGAGGCGACCGGTCGGGAAATTGTCGCCGGGCCGCCAGTCTCGTGCGATGCGGACGGTGAGCAGCACTGCGTCATAGCCGAGCGTCGAGAGGCGATAGGGCGCCGCGCCGAAGCGCGCGCGATACTTGCCGGCATAGGTGCGGTAGAGCGTGTCGGAGACGCTGGCGAACCAGCTTCCGTTGAGCGCGGTCATGCCGCCCACCGACGAGTCGCTGTTCCACAATTCGGTGCCGAGCACCTTGGCAGTCGCGTTGGCGCGGCGGATGCCGGGGACCGCGGTGACCGCGCCGCTCGCGCTGTCGGCGATCAGCACCGCCTGAAACGGCGAGCGGGCGAGGCGGGCGATCGCGGCATTCATCGCGGGCGCGCCGCGATTATAGGTTTCGAGTGCGGTGACCTTGCCGCCCGCGCCTTCCACCGCGCGCAGGAAGGCGGTGCTGGCACGATCGCCATAAAGGCCGGTCGGCATCAGGCCGGCGAATTCGGTGACGCCGCTGCGCCGGGCATAATCGACCACACGCTCGATCGACTGGGCAGGCGTGTAGCCCATCACATAGGTGCCGTTGCCGGCAACGCCGGTGTCGTTCGAAAAGCTGAGCACGGGCACCCCGGCGCGGCGCGCGAGCGGGGCGATGGCGCGGGCGTCTTCGGCGAGCAAAGGCCCTAGGATCAGCTTGTTGCCATCGGCGAGCGCGCGGGTCGCCGCAGCGGTCGCGCCAAGTGCGGTGTCGTAGGTGGTGATGCGGACATTGTCCGCCTTCAGATCAAGGATCGCGAGCTGAGTCGCGTTGGCGAGGCTGCGGCCGATCCCGGCATTGGTGCCCGACAGCGGCACGAGCAGGGCGACGCGGTGCCGCTCGGTATCGGCTTCGGGCAGGCCGGGGCGCACCGGCGGCGGAGTGGTCGGACGGACCGGCTGGGTCGGGCCGGGGCGCACCGGCTCGGGCGGCGGGCCAGACGGGCGGACGCAGGCGGACAGCGCAAGCGCCGCACCGATGACGATTCCCCGAATGATCCCCGATATGCCCGGTTGGCGTTTCGCTGCAGCCTCTGCCATGACGTTCCCCAATGACTTCTGTTCTTGAGCCCGGCCTCTACATCGTCGCGACGCCGATCGGCAATCTCGGCGATCTTTCCCCGCGTGCGGCTGAAATACTCCTGAACGCCGATGTGGTTGCAGTCGAGGACTCGCGTGTGACAGCGGGGCTGTTTCGTCATCTGGGCAGCAAGCGGCCGATGACGCCCTATCACGACCATAATGCCGAAGCCGTGCGCCCGGGGCTGGTGGCGCGGATGGCGACGCAGGCGGTCGCACTGGTGTCCGATGCGGGCACGCCGCTGATCTCTGACCCGGGATATAAGCTGGTCCGCGATGCGCGCGCGGCGGGACATGCCGTGGTGACGATTCCCGGCCCGTGCGCGGGGATTGCGGCGCTGACGCTGGCCGGGCTGCCGACCGATCGCTTCCTGTTCATGGGCTTTCTGCCGAGCAAGCAGCAGGCGCGGGCCGAGGCGATTGCCGAAGTCGCGGGAGTGCGCGCGACTTTGGTCTTCTACGAAAGCGGGCCGCGGCTGTCCGCGGCGCTGGCGGCGCTGGCCGAGGGGTTGGGGGATCGCGAGGCGGCGGTGGCGCGCGAGATCACCAAGAAGTTTGAGGAATGCGTGACCGGCACGCTGACCGAGCTGTCGGCGCGCTATGCCGAGGGTGGGCCGAAGGGCGAGATCGTGGTGGTCGTCGCCCCGCCCGGCGAGGCGGCGCCGGCGAGTGCCGAGGATGCCGATGCCGCGCTGGCCGAGGCGCTGACGCGGCTGCCGGTGTCCAAGGCGGCGGGCGAGGTGGCCAAGCGGCTGGGGCTGGACCGCAAGGCGCTGTATGCGCGGGCGATGGAGATGAAGAGTGGCGGTGAATAGCCCCTCCCCTTCAGGGGAGGGGTTGGGGTGGGGCCTATCCTCATTCGCACCGGTCTCGGTGAGACTGAAACGCCCCACCCCCAACCCCTCCCCTGAAGGGGAGGGGCTTTAGATGCCGCATGACCGCCGCGCCGCCGAGCAATCGGGCCGCGATGGGGAGACGCGGGCGGCGTGGTATCTGCGGTTGCGCGGGTGGCGGATCCTTGATCGGCGGGTGCGGACGCCGGCGGGGGAGGTCGATCTGGTGGCGAAGCGCGGCAAGCTGGTCGCGTTTGTCGAGGTGAAGGCGCGCAAAACGGCAGCCGAACTCGATTTTGCGATCGACGAGCGGCGGCTGGCGCGGGTTGCGGCGGCGGCGGAATATCTGATGCCGCGTTTTGCCGCGAATGGTGAGGATATCCGGGTCGACGTACTGCTGCTCGCGCCCGGCGTGCGGCCGCGGCATATCGAGAATGCGTGGATTGGGTGACATTCGCCCACCGGCTCCCTACTTGCTTCCCCAGCCGTCACCCCAGCGAAAGCTGGGGTCTCCCGCCGCACCAGACCCCAGCTTTCGCTGGGGTGACGAGAAAGATGCCCGAATGCCCCTAACCGTCGCCGTGCAGATGGATCCGCTTGCCTCGATCAACATCGCGGGCGATTCGACCTTTGCGCTGATGCTGTCGGCGCAGGCGCGCGGGCATCGGCTGTTCCACTATGCGCCCGAGGCGCTCAACTATGCCGATGGGCGGGTGTGGGCGAAGGCGCATCCGGTGACGGTGCAGCGCGTCGCGGGCGATCATTTCGAGTTTGGCGATCCGGTCGCGCTCGATCTGGGCGCGGACGCCGATGTCGTGCTGATGCGGCAGGATCCGCCGTTCGACCTTGGCTACATCACCGCGACGCATCTGCTCGAGCGGATCGCGGACAAGACGTTGGTGGTCAACGATCCCGCCAGCGTGCGCAATGCGCCCGAGAAGGTGTGGGTGCTCGACTTTGCGCGCTTCATGCCGCCGACCTTGATCACGCGCGGCCATGACGAGGCCAAGGCATTCCTCGCCAAGCACGGCGCGATCGTGGTCAAGCCGCTGCACGGGAATGGCGGCAAGGCGATCTTTAAGATCGACGCCGATGGCGCGAACCTGTCGTCGCTGATCGAGGTGTTCAACACCGCGTACCGCGAGCCGCATATGGTGCAGGCGTTTCTTCCCGATGTGGCGAAGGGCGACAAGCGCATTGTGCTGGTCGATGGCGAGGTGGCGGGCGCGGTCAACCGCGTGCCTGGCGAGGGCGAAATCCGTTCGAACCTGGCGGTCGGCGGGACCGCGGCGAAGACCGAGCTGACCGCCAAGGAAGCCGAGATTTGCGCGGCTTTGGGGCCGGAGCTCAAGCGGCGCGGGCTGATCTTTGTCGGGATCGACGTGATCGGCGGCGAGTGGCTGACCGAGATCAACGTGACGTCGCCGACCGGCAGCATGGCGAGCGACAAGTTCAACGGGACCGACACCGCCGCCATGATCTGGGATGCGATCGAGCGCCGCGTTGCTGCGCGCGCCTGATCCTTTTCATCTGATCAGCGTTTGGCGTCCCCTATGACCGAATTCATCCTCAACCTGATCGCCTGGGGCGGATATGTCGGGATTTTCATCCTGATGACGCTGGAGAACGTGTTCCCGCCGATTCCGTCGGAGGTGATCATGGGGCTGGGCGGCATGGCGGTTGCGCGCGGGGACATGGACATGACCCCGCTGCTGATCGTCGCGACGCTCGGCACGACGGCCGGCAACATGGTGTGGTACGGCATCGGGCGCTGGATCGGGATCGCGCGGCTGAAGCCATTCGTTGACCGCTATGGCCGCTGGCTGACGCTGACCTGGGATGAGGTCGAGCAGCTCAACCGCTTCTTCAACCGCCACGGGCTGTGGGTGGTGTTCTTCTTCCGCTTCCTGCCGACGTTCCGCACGATGATCTCGCTGCCCGCAGGCATGGCGAAGATGGGCATGCCGCGCTTCCTGCTCGCGACTTTCGTCGGCAGCGCGATCTGGAATGCGGTGCTGGCCTTTGCTGGGCTGTTGCTTGGGTCGCGGTTCGAGGAGCTGCAGGTCTATGTCGGGCCGGTCGCGGTCGGCACGTCGGTGCTGGTGGTCGTGGTGTGGGCCTATCGCGTGGTGACGTGGAAGCGGCGGGTGGGTTAGCCCCGGAAGCTATCCTTCGCCGCACGGCGCTCCGCCAGTTCTTCGACGGACGCGGCGCGCATGAAGGGATTGGTCGCGCGTTCGAGGGCGATGGTGGTCGGGACGGTCGGCAAGCCCTCCGCGCGCATCGTATCGACCTCAGCCATCCGTTCGACCAGCGCTGCATTGTCCGGCTCCGCCACCAGCGCGTAGCGGCCGTTCGACTGGGTATATTCGTGCGCGCAATAGACGGTCGTGTCGGCGGGCAGCGCGGCGAGCCGCTGCATGTTGGCGAACATCTGCGCCGCTGTCCCCTCAAACAACCGGCCACAGCCCATTGCGAAGAGGGTGTCGCCGACGAAGACAATGGCTGCTTCGGGCAGGTGGTAAGCGATATGGCCGGCGGTGTGGGCGGGAACGTCGATCACCTCCGCCTGGAACCCGCCTAGCGCCACCGTGTCGCCCTCCGCCACCAGCCGGTCGGCGGTTGGGATTTTCGCCGCTTCGGCGGCGGGGGCGATGACGGTGCAGCCGGTCGCGGCCTTGATCGCGGCGTTGCCGCCAGTGTGGTCGGGGTGCCAGTGGGTGTTCCAGATCGCCGAGATCGTCCAGCCCCGCGCTGCAGCAGCCTCCAGCACCGGGTCGGCGACGGCGGGGTCGACGACGATGGTCTCGCCCGAGGCTTCGTCATGGGCGAGCCAGATGTAGTTGTCGCTGAGTGCGGGGATGCGGACGACTTCGATCATGGGGGTGTTCCTAGCAAGTCTGCGACCTCGCGCGCCAGCCGTTCGGTGAGCGCCTGTGCGCCTTCGAGTGGTTGGCCGGGGAGCGGGGCGCCGAGTGACGCCGCCTTTCCGGCCCAGAGGGGGGAATAGTCGCCGCGCCCATCGGCCTCGGCCACCCGGCGCAGCTCGGCGAGCGCGGCGGAGGCATAAGGGAAGCGGGGGGCGGCGGGATGCACCGGCCCGATTGCGTCGATCAGCGCGTTGCGGATCCCGCGCGCGAGCCCGCCGGAGAAGAGGTTGGTGACAACCGTCTCGCCGGTGCGCAGCGCGGCGCGGTGGACGGGGGAGATGGTCGCCTCAGCAGTGTGGAGGTAAGCGGTGCCGAGTTGGACCGCGCCAGCATCGAGCATCAGCGCCGCCGCGATGCCCGCTGCATCCGCGATGCCCCCGGCCGCAATCGTCGGTACGAGCGGCACGTCGGCGTCGAGCGCGACCTCCCGCACCAGCGCCAGCGTGCCCTTTGGCCGGAACTCGCCAAGGAAATAGCCGGCGTGGCCGCCGGCCTCAAAACCTTGGGCGATGAGGAGATCGACATGATCGGTGAGGAAGGCCGCCTCTGCGCGCGTGGTCGCATTGCCGACGATCAGCGCGCCCGCGCGGCGCACCCGATCGAGCAGTCGTGGTTCGGGCAGACCGAAATGAAAGCTCATCATCTCCGGCCGCACTTCCTCGACCACCGCGCACATCGCATCGCCGAACGGCGCGCGCAGAGGCGGTGGGGTTGCGGGCGGGCCGACGCCTTCCTTGTCGTAGAAGGGCTGGAGCAGCGCGCGCCATGCCGTCTCGTCGGGCGGGTCGCCGAGATGGTGGCAGAAGAAGTTCAGGTTGAGCGGGCCGTCCGCCAGCGCGCGCACCTGCGCCACCTGTTCGCGCACCTGATCGGGGGTGAGCATCGCGCAGGGGAGCGAGCCGACCGCGCCTCCGCGAATTGCGGCGGCGGCCAGCGCGACCCCGCCCGCCCCGGCCATCGGCGCCTGGATGATCGGTACCCCGGCGCCGGTCAGGCGGAGAAACTCCTGGACGGGCCAGCCGTGAAGGATGCCCGTCACGGTCGATTTACCACACCCCGGTGTTCGGCATCGAGGCCCAGGGCTCGGCGGGTTCGAGATGCCCGTCCTGCAGCAGTTCGATTGAGATGCCGTCGGGGCTGCGCACGAATGCCATATGGCCGTCGCGCGGGGGGCGGTTGATCGTGACGCCAGCGTCCATCAGCCGCTGGCAGGTTTCGTAGATGTTCTCCACGCGATAGGCGAGATGACCGAAATTGCGGCCGCCGGTATAGGTTTCCGCCGGGCTGCCATCCTCGGGCGGCCAGTTATAGGTGAGTTCGACCTCGGCACGCGGGCGGCCATCGGCTTCGGACGTGTCGGCGGCGATATCGCCGGGGGCGGCAAGGAAGATCAGCGTGAAGCGGCCCTTCTCGCTCTCCATCCGCCGGGTTTCCTTGAGGCCGAGCAGTTCGAAGAAGCGGATCGAGGCGTCCGGGTCGGTCACCCGGATCATGGTGTGGAGATAGTGCATCGGGAGTCCCTGTCGCTGGTTCGGGTCAGAGATAGGGAGGATGAAGCGGGAGTCTATTGCTGCTCCGCAAATTGTTGGAGCGCGGCGCGGGCGGAGGCGCCGATCGGGCCATCCGGAGAGAGTTGCGCAGCGCGGGTCCAGGCGGCCTTGGCCCCGGCTTCGTCGCGCGCGACGGCGGCGATATTGCCAGCCTCGAGCTGGACCGAGGCGTCGTCGCCGGCCATTTCCAACGCCCTGGCGATATGTTCGCGCGCAAGCGGGATGTTGCCGGTGCGGCGCGCGAGGTTGGCGGAGAGCAGCCACGCCATCGGATCTTTCGCGGCGTGGACCAGCGCCTTGTCGAGGTCGCTGCGCGCGCCGGCGAGGTCGCCCGATGCGACGAGGGTGCGGGCGCGGTCGAGATGCGCTTCGCCGCGTTCCAACCCCTCAAGCGTGCCGGTGGCAAGCGCGGCGTCGAGCGCGGCGCGCGCCTTGGCGGCTTCACCGGCGGCAAGCCAGGCATTGCCGGCCTGTGCCCAGTATTTGGAGGCGCGGCGGTCGCGCGCGACTTCGGCTTCGCGTGCCGCCGTTTCGAACGCGCCGCCCGCGCTGACCCAGCGCTGTTGCCGGGCATAGGCCATGCCGCGGCATTGTTCGGCGAGGAAGCGCCCACCTGCCATGCGCCAGCGATTGGCTTCGGCAATCCCCGCTGCGGGTTCATCGACCGCGAGTTCGACGCAGCGTTCCCAGCGCTGTTCTTCCGGCGAGGGCGGGCCCACGGGGGTGGTCTGAGTGGCGGCGGCGAGGAGCAGGAACATCATGATGTGGGGACGAGATCCTCTAGGGTGCGCAGGATCAGGGCGATGTCCTGCGGGCGCGACAGGCGGTGGTCGCCGTCCTTGACGAGGATTGTCTGCACATCGTCTGAACGGAGCAGGCCGGCAAGGCTGACGCTGCGTTGCCAGGGCACGTCGGGATCGCGCTGTCCGTGGATCAGGCGCGCGGGCATGGGCAGGTTGATGGGGCCGTGCATCAGCCGGTTCGCCTCGCCCGACGACCAGAAGGCGCGCGTGGTGACGGTGGGCTGGGGGGAGTATTCGGACGGTTGCTCGAGACGGCCGTCGTTGAGCAAGACCATCTTCTGTGCCTGGGTGAAGCCCCAGTCGGTGAAATCGGGAGCGGCGGCGATGCCGACCAGCGCCGCGACGCGATCGGGGCGGGCTTTCGCGACGAGCAGCATGATCCACCCGCCCATCGACGATCCGACAAGGACGACGGGGCCCTCGATCAGGCGGTCGATCAGCAGCAGGGCGTCGTCGCGCCAGCTGGCCAGCGTCTGATCCTCGAACGCGCCTTCGCTTTCACCGCAGCCGGCATAGTCGAAACGGAGGAAGGCGCGGCCGGTGGACTGCGCCCATTGTTCGATCGCGACCGCCTTGCTCCCGCTCATGTCGGAGGCATAGCCGGGGAGGAAGACGATGGTCGGCCCGGTGCCGGGACTGTGGTGGAAGGCGAGGCGGTGGCCGGCTGCGTTGATCATGGGAGGGTCTTTAGGGCATGCGTTCTTCAATCTGAACCGTTTGTGCTGAGCTTGTCGAAGCACCTTTCCGAACAATGGCGGTCTTTGGCCCTTCGACAAGCTCAGGGCAAACGGGCCTGGGTGAAAAGGCCCCGATTGTTGCATGACGTTCAGGCCGAGCGGGGATACGGTGCCCCAATGGATGACAAGCCATTGCCCCTCCTCTTCGGCGCGCATCTGGCGCGGGATCGGCGGCGGTCGGTGCATACGGTGCGGGCCTATGAGGCGACGGCGGCGCGGTTGATCGCGTTTCTGTCGGGGCATTGGGGCGGGGCGGTGGATCGCGCGGCGCTGGGCAAGGTGAGTGCGGCGGACCTGCGTGCCTATCTGGCGCAGCGGCGCAACGAGGGTATCGGCAATGCCAGCGCGGCGCGGGAGCTGTCGGCGGTGCGCGCATTCCTCAACTTTGCGGGCGGGGAGGATGCCGAACTGCCCCGGCTGCGCGGGCCGCGTGTGCGCAAGGGCGTGCCGCGCCCGGTGTCGCCCGACGAGGCGGTGGCGCTGGCCGAGGAAGTGGCGGACGACGCGCGCGCGCCGTGGATCGCGGCGCGCGACCTGGCGGTGCTGCTGCTGCTCTATGGCGCGGGACTGCGCATCGGCGAGGCGATGGGGCTGACCGGCGCGGCATTGCCGCTGGGCGAGACGCTGCGGGTCACCGGCAAGCGCGACAAGGTGCGGATCGTGCCGCTGTTGCCGCAGGTGCGCGCGGCGGTGGAGGACTATGTGCGCCTCTGTCCCTATGGCACCGCGCCGGGGGAGCCACTGTTTCGGGGCGCGCGGGGCGGGCCGCTCGATCCGGCGCTGGTGCGGCGCGCGGTGCGCGCGGCGCGGGTGCGGCTGGGCCTGCCTGAGCGGACGACGCCGCATGCGCTGCGCCACAGTTTCGCGACGCATCTGCTGGGGCGCGGGGCGGATCTGCGCGCCTTGCAGGAGCTGCTCGGCCATGCCAGCCTGAGCTCGACGCAAATCTATACGGCGGTGGACGCGGCGCATCTGCTCGACGTCTATCGCAACGCCCATCCGCGGGCGTGACATGCGGAACCCTTGCCCCGCTCGACCATTGGGGTCGCGGGCTTCCAGAACAGGAGAGATGCGATGATCCGGAACAGCTGCGCGATTGCGGCGCTCATTCTGACCGCTGCTTGTGGTGGCGCGGAGACGACCAACACGGCGATGCCCGCGGACGACACGATGATGATGGCCAACGACGCCATGCCGATCGAAAACAGCAGCGCGGCGTCCGAAAGCGCGACCGCAACGCTCGCCAAGGCCGATGGCAGCGCCGCGGGCAGCGCGGTGGCGACCGCGACTCCCGAAGGGCTGGCGGTCACGGTTTCGGTCACCGGGATCACGCCGGGCGCGCATGGCGTGCATGTCCATATGACCGGCAAGTGCGACGCGCCGGGCTTCACCACGGCGGGCGGCCACTGGAATCCGGCCTCGACTCAGCATGGCCTGGAGAATCCGCAGGGCGCGCATGCCGGTGATATGCCGAACCTGAACGTTGCCGATGACGGCACCGGCACGCTGACCTTTACGCTCCGCTCGGGCACCATGGCGCAGTTGCTGGATGCCGATGGCTCGGCGTTCGTGGTCCATGCCGGGCCGGACGATCAGAAGACCGATCCGTCGGGTAATAGCGGTGACCGCGTCGCGTGCGGCGTCTTCGCGGCGGGGTAATTGCGCTTACGGGCCGGTCAGCGCATAGCGCTCGATCGGCTCGTAGCTCGCGCCATGATGGCCCAGGCGGCTTTCGTAGAGCGTCATGTGGGTCACGGCGAAGTCCGGGCTGGTCAGCCCGGCGTGGCGGGCGAGGAAGCTGTCGACCGGTCCCGCCGATCCGGCGAGCCGCGCGAGCGTGATGTGCGGGATATAGGCGCGATGTTCGGCCTCCAGCCCGATGCGGATCATCGCGCGGTCGATCTTCTTGTGCAGCGTCGCCAGTGGTTCGCGCGGCGTAACTCCGGCCCAGAGCGCGTTGGGCCGCCCCTTGGTCTCGAACGTCCCGCATCCGTCGAGGCGCAACGGGGGCAGATCGGCGCGAATCGCCGACAGCGCGGTCGCGGCGTCCTCGGCGGTACGGCGGTCGACCGCGCCGATGAAGCGCAGCGTGATGTGGAGCTGGTCATCATCCTGCCAGCGCGCGCCTTCGACCCCGTCCATCAGATCGGTGAGGCGGTCGCGAATCTCGGGTGGCGGGCGCAATGCGACGAACAGGCGGTGCATCGCGCAGGCGTTAACCCATTTCGTCAGATGCCGCGATTCCGGTTTTCCTTGAATCTCGCCCGGCAAAACATGATATTCGATCACATCCGGGCGGCCGATATTCTGAGACCGCCGGGCAAAGGAGTTTGAGATGGCTAACTGGTCTGACCCCCATTCGACCGCCGCGCCGTACGCGACGGCCGCAGGTACGCGGGATAGCGCCGCGTATGATGCGGGGCTGCGGTCCTACATGCTTTCGGTTTACAACTATATGGCATCGGGCGTGCTGCTGAGCGGCATCGTCGCGCTGCTGTTTGCTTGGGGCGGAGCCGAATCGGCGGCTGCCTCGGTCTTCGCCAATGGCGGCCCGCTGGTGTGGCTGATCATCCTGTCGCCGCTGGCGATCGTGTTCGCGATGAGCTTCGGTCAGAACAAGTTCTCGACCGGCGCGCTGCAGGGCATGTTCTGGGCGTTCACGGTGCTGATGGGCCTGTCGCTCTCGACGCTGCTGCTGCGCTACACCGGCACCTCGGTCGCGCAGGCGTTCTTCGCCGCCGCAGCGGGCTTCGCGGGCCTGAGCCTCTATGGCTACACGACCAAGAAGGACCTGTCGGGTCTCGGCAGCTTCCTGATCGTCGGCCTGATCGGTATCATCGTGGCATCGATCATCAACATCTTCACCCAGTCGAGCACCCTGTCGCTGATCATCAGCGTAGCGGGTGTGCTGATCTTCGCAGGTCTGACGGCGTATGACACGCAGCGGATCAAGAGCGTCTATCAGTATGTCGCCGGCACCGACATGGTCGGCAAGGCAGTGATCATGGGTGCGCTGAACCTGTATCTGGACTTCATCAACATGTTCCAGTTCATCCTCAGCATCATCGGAAACCGCGAATAATCCCCGCCGCCGATGGCGATTTCGGGAGGGCCTGGCCAGCGATGGCCGGGCCCTTCTGCGTTTCGGAAGCGGAACGCGAGATGCAGGGCGCGCGTTTTCATCGTCCACCCATATGGGAGAGAGACGATGGACGACGACAAGAAGCGCGGCGACGCCGGGACCGACGAGAGTATCGCGGAACGGCTGGAAAAGAACCCCGAGAGCAAGCAGGCGCGGCTCGACCGCGCGCTGGACGAATCGATGGATGCGTCCGACCCGCCCTCGGGCACGCAGCCGGTGCATTCGCACCAGCCGCCCGCCTCCACCGGCTATGATGCCGAGAAGGAGGCCGAGCTGGCGAAAGCGAAGGATGGGGCAGAGTAAGGGTGGTCCCAACCCCGTTTGCCCTGAGCTTGTCGAAGGGCCGAAGTCACCGCTGTCGGGAATCGCCCTTCGACAGGCTCAGGGCAAACGGATGTGGTCGGTCACCGCTTCATCACATCGAGCGCCGCCGCCGTCATCGCTTCGGCGGCGGTCCCGATGACCTTCTCCGCATCAGGCGCCCATTTCGGGCTGTGCAGCGAGGGGAGGCCCGCGCCGCCATTGGCCTGCGCCTTGTCCCACGCGTCCTGCGGCACGCCGCCGACCCAGTAGATTACGGCCTTCACCGACGGGTCGGCGATCGGGTAGCGGCCGAAATCCTCGCCCGCCATCGTCGGGGCAATGTCGGTTACGCGGGCCGCGCCGAAGCGGGCGGTGAACAGCGTCTTGAGCTGGCCGGCAAAGGCGGGATCGCTGACGGCGGGCGGGGTGAAGGGTTCGCGCACCGTGACGATCGGCATGCGATCCTCCGGTACGCCCGCCGCGATCGCCTCACCCTTGGCGATGCGGGCGATGCCGTCGAGCAACTGCTTGCGCACTTCGGGCGTGTAGGCGCGGACGGTGAGGAGGAGCAGCGCGGAATCGGGGATGATGTTGTGGCGCGTGCCGCCCTGGAAACTGCCGACCGTCACGACCGCGGAGTCGAGCGGGTCGATCTCGCGGGCGACGATTGTCTGCAGCGCCGAAACGATGCGCGCGCCGAGCACGATCGGGTCCTTCGTCGTGGCGGGATAGGCGCCGTGGCCGCCGACCCCCTTCACCACGATGTCGACCGAATCGACGCTGGCGAAGGTCGGGCCCGCGCGGACGCCGATCACGCCGGCGGGCAGCGCGGCGCTGTTGTGAAAGGCGATGGCGTGGGTCGGCTTGGGGAAGCGGGTGTAGAGGCCGTCCTTGAGCATCGCGAGCGCGCCGGCGCTGTTCTCTTCTGCCGGTTGCGCGACCATCACGACGGTGCCGCGCCACTGATCCTTCATCGCCGCGAGGTTGCGCAGCGTGCCGACCCAGGCGGTCATGTGGGTGTCGTGCGCGCAGGCGTGCATGACGCCGCTCTCGACGCCTTCGGGGGTGCGCGTGCGCACCTTCGACGCGAAGGGCAGGCCGGTTTCCTCGGTCACCGGCAGGCCGTCCATGTCCGCGCGGATCAGCACGACCGGGCCGTCGCCATTCTTCAGCACCGCGACCACGCCGGTCCCGCCGACCTGTTCGGTGACGGTGTAGCCCGCCTTGCGCGCCTCGGCGGCGAGCTTGGCCGCAGTCTTGACCTCGGCCTGGCTGACCTCCGGATTGGCGTGCAGGTTGCGGTAGAGCGCCATCAGCGAGGGCAGCTCCTTCGTGGTGGCGTCGCGGACGCTGTCCGCTGCGGCGGGGGTGACGAGCGCGAGCGTCGCGGCGGCGGTGGCGAGGAGCGTCTTCATGGCACTACCCTAACCGCCCGCAGCATCGACGCAACGGCGAAGCGATCCAAGACAATCCTCCCCCGCCAGGGGGAGGTGGCGCCGAAGGCGACGGAGGGGGAGGACGGCTGTGTCCTCTCAACCGTCGTGCTTCCTCCCCCCCCCCCCCCCGTCAGCTACGCTGACACCTCCCCCTGGCGGGGGAGGATTGAAAAGCGGCCTATCCCGCCGGGACCAGCTCGATCACGTCGAGTTGTGAATCGAAATTGGGGTAGGGCAGCACCAGCCGCCAGCGGCCCACCGCGACGCGCTCGACATAGCCGGCCATGTCGCGCTTGCGGTCGAAGCTGTAGGGGAATGGCTTGGTCTCGTCGCCGAGTTCTAGCGCGCCGAGGAAGATCACGCGTGCGTCGGTTTCGGCGTAGAGCGTGCCCGATGGGCGCTGTTCGCCCTCTAGCACCGCGAAGACCGGCATCTCGCCTTCGCGACCCACGCGACAGCGCACAGGCGCGCGCTCGGCGAAGGTCTGCAGGCCCGGGCGATAGGCTCCGAGCTTGAAGGTGCGGCAGCGATAGTCGCCGGCGGGGGGCATGGCATTTGCCATCGCCCGGTCGGGCTCGAACAATGCGCCCGCGCGCGCGATGACGCCATTGTCGGCGGTGCGGGCGGCGGGCAGGGCGGTGGTCCATGCCTTGCGCCAGTCGCGCAAGCGGTTGCGGTCCTGATCGGTGGTGACCGCGCGCCAGCGGGTTTCGGGTGGGGTATCGACGAGGCTGAGGCCGTCGCGTGCGCAACCCGCGAGCGCGGCTCCGGCGAGCAGGGCGAGGAGCGTGGCGCGGGTCATGCGGCGGTCCACCCGCCATCCATGCTATAATTCGCGCCGGTGATCGACCGCGCATCGTCGCGGCAGAGGAACAGCGTCAGCGCCGCGACCTGTTCGGGCAGCACGAATTCCTTGGTCGGCTGCGCCGCGAGCAGGACGTCGTTCATCACCTGCTCCCGCGTCATGCCGCGCGCCTTCATCGTGTCGGGGATCTGGTTCTCCACCAGCGGCGTCCAGACATAGCCGGGCGAGATGCAGTTGACGGTGATGCCGTCGGTCGCGGTTTCGAGCGCGATCGTCTTGGTCAGGCCCGCGACGCCATGCTTGGCGGCGACATAGGCGGACTTGTTGGGGCTGGCGACGAGCGAATGCGCCGAGGCGGTGTTGATGATGCGGCCCCATTTCGCCGCCTTCATGTGCGGCACGGCGGCGCGCATCATGTGCCAGGCCGAGGACAGGTTGATCGCGATGATCGCGTCCCATTTCTCCGGCGGGAACTCCTCGATTTTCGCGACATGCTGGATGCCGGCATTGTTGACGATGATGTCGGGGCCGCCGAGCTCGGCATGGCAGCGCTCGACCATCGCGTAGATCGCGTCGGGCTTGCTCATGTCGGCGGCGTCATAGAGCGCCTTGGCGCCGCTGATCCCCTCAAGGCCCGCGCGCTCGGTTTCGATCGCGGCGGCGTCACCAAAGCCGTTGATCATCACGCTCGCGCCCTCCGTTGCCAGCGCCTTGGCGATGGCGAGGCCGATGCCCGAGGTGGAGCCGGTGACGATGGCGGACTTGCCCTTGAGGAACATGGGATACTCCTGATTAGCGTTTGGTCAGGTCGAAGGCGGCGGTGCGGCCGTCGGCGATGTTGCTGGCGATCAAGCGGGCATTGGCCATGGTGCGCGCGACATCGTCGCGGCCCGCCTGCCAATGTTCGCGCATCGAGCGCGCGGAAAATTCGAAATCGCGGCTGCCGCCCTCCCACGCATTGGCGCGGTAGATCAGGTGGACGAGGCTGACCGGCTGTTCGTCCGCCGCCGCCCGCAGCGCTGCGACATCGGGATCGTCGGTGAGGCTGTCGGGCAGCTTGGCGAGCACCTTGCGGATCAGCTCACGCTCCTTGCGCAGCTTCAGCCGCTCGTCGCTGACCTGGCGGGTGCGGCTGGAGAAGCGGATTTCCTTTTCGCGCGCCATCACGTCGGTGATCGTGTGCGGCATCGCGGCGGCGGCGGAGAAGAGATCGACCTGAAACACCAGCATCGCGCTGCGCTGATGATCGAGGACATGGATCAGCGGGGTGTTGGAGACGAGGCCGCCGTCCCAATAATATTTGCCGTCAATTTCGACCGGGGGCAGGCCGGGGGGCAGCGCGCCCGACGCCATGATGTGGCGCGCATCGATGCGGTCGGTGCTGGTGTCGAAATAGCGGAAATTGCCGCTCTCGATCTCGACTGCGCCGACCGACAGCCGGACCGGGCCGGAGTTGAGCAAATCCCAGTCGACCAGCGAATCCAGCGTCTCCGCCAGCGCGGCGGTGTCGTAGAAGCTGAGCGCGGCGCAGCTGCCCGGTGTCGCGAGGAATGGCGGAACGGTGCGTGGGTGGAAGAAGCCGGGAACGCCTTGCGCCAACACCGCGGCTGCCGACCATTCATGGACGAATTCGCGTACCTGATCCTGCGGGAAGATCGGGAAGCTGGGCAGGCCGCTGGTGACGCGGTTCCAGAAGGCTTCGAGCCGCTCGACGCGGCGCTCGGGCGGGTTGCCGGCGACGATCGCGGCGTTGATCGCGCCGATCGAGATGCCCGCGACCCAGTCGGGTTCGATGTCTGCGCCGGCCAGCGCCTCGATCACTCCCGCCTGATAGCTGCCGAGCGCGCCGCCGCCCTGCAGCACCAGCGCCACGCAGCCGGGGAGGGGGAGCGGCGCATCGCGTCCCTCTTTCCTGCGTCGCTGCGGATCGGCATCGGCCATGGCGCACATGTGGTGCAACGCAGCGCGAAGGGCAATGCGGGATTCTTCATGCAACGCGATGCCGCTTGAGGCATTGTGGCGGGAAGGAAACGAACAAAAGGGGTGGGCCATGCGGCTCGACGATCTCGATCCCAGTAATAATGTCCGCGATCTGGGCTCGGGCGGCGGCGGTGGTTTTGGCGGCGGGGGTAACATCCTGTTCGCGCTGCTGCCGATGCTGCTCGGCAGCCGGCTCGGCTGCGGGACGATCGCGCTGATCGGCATTGGTGCGGCGATCTTCATGGCGCTGGGCGGTGGCGGCGCGTTGCTGAGCGGCGGCGGCACGACCGGCAGCGGCGGACAGCAGGTGGCGCAGCAAAAGGCATGCGACACGCCCGAAGAGCTGCAGGCATGCCGGGTGATCACAAGCACCGAGCAGACTTGGACGAAGCTGTTTGCCGACCAGGGGCAGCGTTACCCGGCCCCGGTGCTCAATTTCTATGAGGGCAGCGTCCAATCGGGCTGCGGGCAGGCAAGCTCGGCGGCGGGGCCGTTCTACTGCCCGGCGGATCGCGGCATCTATCTCGACACCGGTTTTTTCCGCGAACTCGCGACGCGGTTCGGCGCGGCGGGCGATTTCGCGCAGAATTATGTGATCGCGCATGAGGTCGGTCACCATATCCAGAATGTCAGCGGCACGATGGAACGGGTGCGCGCGCGCCAGGCGCGGATGAGCCAGGCCGAGGGCAATGCGCTGTCGGTGCGGGTCGAGCTGCAGGCGGATTGCTATGCTGGCGTCTGGGCGGCGCAGAATCGCGACCGACTGGAAGCCGGTGACATCGAGGAAGGGCTGCGCGCGGCCGAAGCGATCGGCGACGACACGCTGCAGCGGCAGGCGCAGGGGACGGTGGTGCCCGAAAGCTTTACCCATGGCACATCGGCGCAGCGCATGAAGTGGCTGAAGCGCGGACTGGACAGCGGCAACCCCGCCGCGTGCGATACGTTCAGCGGCGCGATTTGAGGATGGCCCGATGAGTGTCGCATTCCGCCGCGAAAGCGACGAGGAGCATAAGGAACCCCGGTTCGAGCTGCCGATCCCCGCCGGTCCCAATCTGGTGACCGCGCGCGGACTGGCGCTGATCGACGATCAGGTACGCGCGTTGGAGGCGCAGCTCGACGGGCTGGAGGGCGAGGAGGCGCGGGCACCACTGCTGCGCGAGCTGCGCTACTGGCATACGCGCCAGACGACTGCGCAGCTTGCGCCGGTGCCCGATCCGGATGTGGTCGCGATCGGATCGCGCGTCGGCTTTCGCCTGAACGGGCGCGCGCGCTCGATCGACATTGTCGGCCCTGACGAGGCCGATCCGGCGCAGGATCGTATCGCGTTTCAGGCGCCGCTCGCCGCCGCGATGCTGGGCGCGGAGGTGGGCGAGCGCGTCGATTTCGGCGGGCGCAGCGAGGCGATCGAGATCCTGTCGGCCGAACCGATTCCCGGCTGAACCAGCCGCGCCGCGGACCGCGCCGAGGGCGGAATTCGACGCGTTTCCCGTTGCAAAGCGGGTGCGGGAAAGCTAGACGGGCCGCCTTCCGGCACTGCCGGGACGTGGAGCGGGGCTGTAGCTCAGATGGGAGAGCGCTGCAATCGCACTGCAGAGGTCAGGGGTTCGATTCCCCTCAGCTCCACCAACCTAAGACATCGAAAATGAGTTATTTTATGGCCCAAGCGGCCAGCGCTTGCTGGTGTTTGTGATCGCTGGTGGATCGCAGATTTCCCTTGGTGTGCTGAAGCTTTACCGGCCGGCTAATCTGCTTTTTCGCCTTCACCATGCCGCGTCGGCGGATTGATATCCTACCGTGCCTCGGCAACTCGATCAAAAAATCGCGTCAGCCGGGCATTCCATGGCTCGGAACCCTTTCGCATTCCCAATTCTGGCGGTCGCTACGCGGGGCCAATGCTACGCCAGGGCGAGCAAGGGGCTAGCTCGGCTTTAGTCGCAGCGGCGCGCCCATCCCAAAGATCCGAGCTCAAAGTTCCAAGAAATCGACGAACAGCCGCGGATTGTGGAAGTCATGCATCAGCCCCGCGAGCAGCCCGCGATCGTCTCCGCCATATTCTTGGGCGAGCACGGGTTGCTGCTGGGCCGACGCCGCAAAGATGAAATCGCGTTCCGACAGGCTCGCGCGCGTAACGCCATTCAGGACGATCATGTCGCCATTGTTCAGCAAGGGGTCGCCGCCGCCGAGGTCGATGGCCGTCGTTCCGCCATTTTCGTGCATCGAATTCAGCACATCCTGCCAGGTCAGGCCAAAGGCGCTGAGATCGATGCGATCGACGCCAACCTGAAAGTCACCGATCACGTCGGCGCTGGTCCCACGCTCGAACACGAAGATATCGGCACCTGCCTCGCCGAACAACACGTCGCGACCGCCCCCGCCATTGAGGATGTCGTTACCCGCGCCACCCAGCAACCAATTGTCATGCTGGCTGCCGGTGATGCGGTTGTTCAGCTCGTTGCCGACCCCGAATGGAGTGTAGTCGAGCAACACCAGATTCTCGACATTGGCGTACAGATAGTAACCGGCGCTGTTCATGCGCGCATAAACCGTGTCGATGCCGCCATCTACGGCTTCAAAGGTCAGGTCGGCCGGGGTGTCGACATAATAGATGTCGTCGCCCGCGCCGCCGTCCATCAGGTCGTGATCGCCGGCACCGCTATTGCCGTAGAGGATGTCATTGCCGGCACCGCCGACCAGAATATCGGTCTCAAAATCGGACCCGCCCGTCAGGATATCGTCGCCATCCTCACCGTAAAGCGCGTCCGCCTGAGCTCCGCCTTCGATCACATCATTGCCCGCGCCGCCGGCAAGATAGTCGATACCCCCATCACCGAAGAGCTGGTCGTTGCCATCCTGCCCGAACAGCGAGTCGATCCCGCCGCCGCCGCGCACGACATCGTCGCCCGCGCCGGCGATCAGCAGATTCGAACCGCTATTGCCGATGATCGTGTTCGCCAGTTCGTTGCCGACGCCGAACAGGTCGCCTGCGCCTTCGGCCAGGGTCAGATGCTCGACATGCTGCCACAGATAGTGGCTACCGGTTGCAATCACGCTGTCCACGCCGCCACCGGCAAACTCAAACACCAGATCATCCGGACGATCGACATAGTAGAGATCGTCGCCCGTGCCGCCATAGAGCCGGTCGGCGCCTGCACCGCCATCGATCAAATCGGGGCCTGCTCCGCCGACCAGTTGATCCGGTCCAGAGGTGCCGAAATACTCGAACCGCGCACCGACGCCGGCAAGACCCGGATAGACTGGCGCAGTCCCCGCTGCCGGCGGCGGCGGTGCCGGCGGCGGCGCAACAGTGGCTGGCAGATTGGTGGCGTTGAACCGGAAATTCTCGGTGGTGATCGCAGAAACCTGCACGCCACGAAGCAATAGCGTGTCTGTGGCCGAAAATGTCACCAGGACGTCCGCACCGCGCTGTTCGATCGCGGTGTAGGCGGAATAGCCCACGGCATAGATGATGTCGCCGTTTGCGCCGGCCGCAAAATCGGTGATCACGTCATGGCCCGACCCGATGCCGATATAGAATCGGTCGGCCCCTGCCCCGCCGGTCAGGAGGTCATCGCCGCCGGCCCCGATCAACCAGTCTTCACCGAACCCGCCGAGCAGCGTGTCGCTATAGCTGCCCCCATAAAGCCGGTCGTCGCCATCGCCGCCCGAGACGCTGGAAAGCGCACGCCCCAGCCGACCGTCATAGACGTCGTTGCCGCCCATCAGGTCGACCGATCCGGTGACGACGCCGCTATTCTGCAGCAACTCGGCACCGGCGCCCAGGCGGACGACTCCCTCCAGGCGACCACTATTGTAGATGGTGAAGCTGCTGTCCGCGTTCGCACCGCCGTCGATGGCATAATCGCCGGTCACGGTGCCGCTGTTCCAGAAGAACCCGCGACCGTTGACCGAGATTTGCACCGCCGCACTGTCGAGCGCGGCCGTCGAATCGCTGACGGTAATGGTGCCGCTATTGACTGCATTTCCAGCTGGGCTGGATGGGCCGTTGTTGAAGAAGACGTCGACACCGATGCTTGCCTCGCCGCCGCGTGCGATGATCGTGCCGCTGTTCTGGAACCCGGCCTGATTGTAGAAGATTCCGGTCGCTCGGCCGCCCGCCTCTGCGATGATGCTTCCGCTGTTCTGAACGATGCCCGATGGCCAATTGACGGCGATAGCGTCGGCACCGGCATCAGCGGCGACCGCCCGGATCGTGCCCATATTCCATGGCGTGCCCATGACACCCCATGCGTCGCCATCATGGGCGATGACCTCGAATGTCCCGCCCTGCAAGATGACGAACTCGCTTTCGCCGGAGACGTAGCCAGTCGGCCCAGAAACGACATTTCCTCCGATCATCCCGGCGAGCGGAGCCTCGCTCGCATCGGCTTCGATCCGAACGGTGCCGGCGATGAAGCTTTGTATCCCCCCTTCCACGCCTTCCAGCCACAAGGGCGACTGGTGTAGCCCGAGCCGGAAATGCGCCTGATAGTCCGGGTTGGTCAGGTGCAGCGTCGTGCCCGCCTCGACCAGAAACACCGGCTCATTGACCATCAGAAAATTCGGGACCTGGCCGGCCGGCTCGGGTGCGAGATCGTTGGCGCGAAACAGCAGGTTGGAGGCGTTGATCGCCGAGAGTTGGACGTTTTCGACAATGATCGCATCGGCGCCGGACAGCGTGATGCGAACATTGTTACCGTCCTGTGCGATCGACTGATAGCCGGTGTATCCGAAGACCTCGATCCGGTCCCCGGCAGCGAAGTCCGTGATCCGGTCCACCCCGTCGCCGTCGGAAAAGAGGAACCGGTCATTCCCCGCGCCGCCGGTGAGGCGGTCGGCACCGGAATCACCGAGCAGCACATCGTCGCCATCGCCACCGACCAGCACATCGTCGCCCGCCGCGCCCTCAAGGAAATCCGCTGCGGCCGAGCCGCGGATCGTGTCGGCATAGACCGATCCGACCACTGACTCGAACCCGCGGACGTAAGACGTCCCGCGATTGATCGCTGTGCCGAGCGCCAGATCGACCTCGACCCCCTGCCACGCGTCGAGGAAGCTGAGCGTGTCATAGCCCGCGCCGCCGTCCAGCGCGTCGCGCCCGCTGCCGCCCTGAACCACATCGTCGCCGCCGCCCGCGAGGATCAGGTCGTCGCCGCGCCCGCCGATCAGCCAGTCGTCATGGTCGCCGCCGAGCAGCCGGTCGTCGCCGGTCCCGCCGTCCACGACGCCGCGATGCTCCCCACCGCGCCCGTCATAGAGATCGTTGCCGGATTCGAGCATCGTCGCGCCGGTCATCAGGCCGGTATTGATCACCTGATCATCACCATAAGCGAGATAGACGTCGCCCAGAATGCTCCCGCTATTCTCGATGCGTTCGGCGGCGATGTAATGCGTGCCGCTGTGCGTTGAACTCACCAGGATCGCGATGTCAGCGGCGATCGTACCGCTATTGACCAGTACTGCGGGGGCGCCGGTTACGCGGGAGTTCTGCTCCAGCAGCACACCGATGCTGGCATAGGGGGAATTGGGAGCGGTCGTCGCAACGATCTCACCCGAATTGACGAACCCGCCATTCTCGTAATTCTCGATGTTAACGCCGATCGCGGTCCGGCCGCCCGTCACCTCGATCAGACCGGTATTCGTGACTGCGCTGTCACGGTTGTTACGGTCGATGCCGATGGCATCATAGGCACTGGTAACGCGCAAGACGCCGTTGTTGACGATCGAGACATCCTGACGGGTCACGATCCCGGTCGCGTGCAGATAGCCGCCGCGAACTTCAAACAGCCCATCGTTCAGGAAATCGACATCGCCCGACGATGGCTGGTAATAGCCATAGGTCCGCTCGCTGGAGAGCGGCGGCCCCGTGTCGGCAATGCCCCGCGTCTCGACGACAAACGTCCCGGTCGCCGTGTTGTGAAACAATGCGTTGGAACTGCCCCCCGCAAACGGCAGATAAATTCCCGCAAGACGGCCATAGGAACCGCCATAACCGTCTTGGCTGACCTCGATGGTGCCAGAGTTCAGGAAGGACTGGCTCCCACCTTGCGCTGATCCAAAAACCAGACCGGGCCGGACCTCCTCGAGATAGCCGGGGTTGCTGATGGTGAGCGTCGTACCTTCGGGATTGGTGTGCTGACCGGTCACGCGGAAGTAACCGGGGTTGGACTCTGTCGGATCATAGCCACCGAAGCTGGCTGCCGTCAGATCGGAAACGCGAAGCTGCGAAAAGACCATCACGAGCACGCTGGCCTCGCCGGCAAAGCCGGTGGGATGGAACCACAATTCCACATTCCCGGCACTGTCGCGCACCTGCGCATGCCCGGTTGCAAATGGGTTCAGGCCGGACGCCGGGGTCCATGCGTTGCCGGTAATCGCAGCAAGTGCCGCGCCAAAATCGACCTGATCCACCGTGTGCGGAAACACGGTGTTGAAGTCGCTTACGCGCAGGACGCCGCCCCCGGTTCCGAAACCGGCGGTCAGCGTCACGACATCGTTGCCGCTGCCCAGGGCCAGGTCGATGTCCGACGCGAGCGAGCCAACCGAGACGGAATCGTGGCCGTCATCCAGGCCGACATAGGCTCCACCGGACCCGGCGGCCAAGGTCAGGCGGTCGTCGCCGCTGCCCATCGACACGAAATAGCCCCGACGCGCGGCCACCGTCGCAACGTCATCGCCGCTGCCCCCGTCGAGCGAGCCCGTCGGCGACGTATCGTGGTCAGGCCCCGCTCCGACCGTGAACACATCGTTGCCGGCACCGCCGCGCAAGACATCCTGCCCGTCGGCATCCACGATGCGATCGTCCCCATCACCGCCATCAAGGTGATCCCGACCCGCTCCGCCGTCGAGCGTGTCATTGCCCAGCTCACCGGAAAGGACATCGTGACCATCGCCGCCCTGCAGGACGTCGTTGCCGCCCTGGCCAATGAGCATGTCATTGCCACCGAGCCCCGTCAGCGTGTCATCGGCTGCGGTCCCGGATAACAGGTCATCGCCCGCAGTCGCCACGGTCGCAGGCGGCCGCACCACGACACCCAGATTATATTCGGTGAAATCCGCAACGTTGGTATTGCGGAAAATGAAGAGAGTTGCGCTCCCGAGCCGCAGCACGGTGTCGGCGCCGGATTGGCTCAACGTCGCGCCCGCAAGGAACGGATCAAACGTCGCCGGGTCGCCGACAACGTTCAGCCGCTGCTGTGCAAAGGCCAGCCAGTCGATCCGGTCCCCCGTGTTGCCGGTCTGGAAATCAGTGATTTCGATTGCCGCCTGCACGTTGGACGCGGCCGCCTCGTCAATCACGATCACATCTTGTCCGCCGCCCAGCGTCAACCGGAGTGGTCCGGCCAGCTCGGTCATGTTGCGCAGCACGAAACGGTCGTCGCCTGACCCAAGATCGACCCTTACCGTGCTGCCCTGATGCCCGCTGCCAAACTCGACCAGATCGTTGCCACCACCTGCGGTGATCTGCACCAGCTCCGCCAATGAACGCGACCCGTGCGAGACGATGATATGATCGTTACCCGCCCCACCGTCGAGCGTGTCCGACCCTTCACCGATATCGAGAAGGACGTCATCACCGTCGCCACCGATCAGGACGTCGTCGCCGTCGCCGCCGGATAGCCGATCATTGCCTGCGCCGCCCTCGATCCGGTCGTCACCATGCCCGCCGTAGATTTGGTCGTCGCCGCCAAGACCGATCAGAATATCGGCTCCGGCCATCCCGTCGATAAGATCTGCGCCCTCGGTCCCGCTGCGCTGCGCCCCGACCAGCGGCGATCCGTCGATCGCCATTCCATTGAAGTTGAAGGCGGTCAGCGACGACAGCGCTACGCCGTTGAGGCGTACGACCTGAGTCAGCTCGCTAGAGCCACCAATTCCGTCATAATCGAGGTAGATGACCGTGTCGGCCCCTTCCTGAACAGCGCGGAGATGGCCCGTGCCGAACGGGTTGGCTGCGACCGTCCAACCATCGGTATTCGCAAGGCTCCCGAAATCGAGCACATCGCCGCCATTACCCGCCTCGAAATCGGTAATGATCAGCGGCTGATAGGCACGGTTCGTCGCCACGATATATGCGTCGCCGAGTTCGACGCGATCCTGACCCGCACCCAAGGTGGCGGTGACTTCGATGACCCAATTGCGCAGGTAAAGGCGGTCGTTCCCGCTCCCCAGGTCGACCAGGGCCGTTCCGCTATTGCTGCCCCCCGTTCGCGGCCGATCAAAGGTGATCCCCAGATGAACCTGATCGTTGCCGTCACCACCGAAGATGGTCTGCGCGAAACGAACATGCTGATAGGGCAGGAGCTCATAGGGGCTTTCAAACCGAATGATGTCATCACCGCCGCCGCCGTCGTAACGATTGCTGCCCAGATTGTCGTTCAGCACATCGTTGCCAGCGCCGCCGGTCAGGATGTCGTCATTCCAGCCGCCGTCGATGACGTCGTCGCCATCGCCCCCGCGAAGATCGTCGCGCCCGCCCGAACCGATCAGCCGGTCGCTGCCGCCAAACCCTTCCACCCGCGAACCATTTCCATTTGCGACGAGAACATCGTCCTGCGCGCTTCCGGAGATCGTCGACGAGACGACAGGCCCGCCGGCCGGATCAAAACCGGCAAAGTTGAAGCTGGTCAGCGCGGACAGATTGACTCCGGAAAGCCGGAAGAGATCACGGGTGTAGACCGCCCCGTCGCCGCCGCCGGTTCCATCATAGTCCCAGCGCACGACCACATCCGCTCCGTCCTGGACCAATCGCAAATGGCCACTGCTGAAGGGATTGGCCGCAGGAAAGATCGTCGTGGGCGCGGGGGACTGGTAATAGCCCAGGATCATGTTCTGGAGATCGAGAATATCTCCGCCATTGCCCGCAACGAAGTCGGTGATCGTGATTGGCCTCAGGTTGAGCGCCGTTGGCAGACCCGCACCAAAGCCGTAGCTCAACAGGATTCGGTCGCTTCCTGCGCCCAACGATACGACCGTCTGGCCGGCAAGATACCGGTCCTGGTCGTTACCCAGAACCAGGACATCATTTCCTGCGCCAAGATCGACGGAGACGAACCCTCGTCCTGCGTGGGTAATCTCGACCCAGTCGTCACCGTTTCCGGTCTCGACCAACGTCGTGCGGAATACACCATCATAAATGGACGCATAATTGCCGATGGCCAGGATGACGCGGTCATTTCCTTCGGTCCCGGAAATATGGTCGGCATGCGGGGTAACGTCAGAGATTTCATCCGATCGCAAGTGGCCCAGACGTGGCTGTCCCAACGCTTCCATCAATCACCCCCGAGCCAAAATCACCAACATTTACAAAAATGAGGCACGCGATTCTCAAATCGGCGACACGGATAATTCGGAACTTAAACCAAAGCGAGACGGATTTCGCCGACCGATTTGTGACAGCATTGGGAACCCTGGCGTCCGTACTCTGCACCTGATCGCCGGTGTCCAGCCACTCATCAATAGCCAAAACGCCAGCGCGGTGACGAGGGCGACGCCCGACGGGAAGTTGTCGGCAGCCGACACGACACATTAAGAGCAGGAAATCAGAAAGTTTGTGTCCATTTGAATTCAAGAATTATGTTGGATCGGTCCATTTTGGATAGTAAATCTGAGGATAATGTAAGTTTGTAGCGAGTATACCTCAATATGAACTTGGGTGATTCGCTATGAAAGCACGATTGATATCGGTATGGCTGGTGATCCTATCGTTTTGGCTTATGAGTTGTGATTCAAAGCCAAAAAATCAAAACCCGGTCGCGAATTTTTCATCGACGCAATCTGCGGAGCAATTAACCACCTTCACCTTTAGTTCGGCTGGGAGCAGTGACCCCGAGGGCGCGAGCCTGACGTATAAATGGGACTTCGGGGATGGCAGCAACAGCACGGACGTAAATCCGTCCCATAGTTACGCGCAGAGCGGAACCTATGCGGTTACGCTGACCGTGACCGATCCCGGCGGAGCAAGTGGCACGAAAACTGCGTCCGTGGAGATTGCCGGTAATGCGGTGGCCGCAGATGTGGGTGCCGCCGCATCGATGATTGCGTTACCGGGCATCATCGATGTGTCGTTCGACGCGGGCACGTTCGAGAACCCAACAAGGGTGGGAATCTGGACCACCGCCAAGGCTGCGACGATCGTCGATTGGGACACGACGTCGGTTCTTTTCACTGAGCCACGGCGCGCCCCAGTCGAGATACGCGTCAACACAGCTTCGCGTCAGCCCATCAAGAATGTAGTGGCCTCGGCGACGCTCCCTAGCGAGCTGATTTCGGCCCTGAACTCTGGATTTGAGCCGCAGCTCTTTGCGCAGGTTTATGAATCTGGTGGTGGCGAGGTGCTGGACAATTTCCAACTGGTCCTCTCGAGCTTTGATCCAGCGACAAGAAAGCTAAGCTTCACACTGGACCCGGTGATGTTCACCAATCTCCGCACGGCAGACCGATCGTGGGAGGCGGTTTTGATTGTTGGCCTGACAAAGACGGCACCGGAGGCATCTTCCTTCAAGACCCCGAAGGCGATGGGGTCGCCGGCATCGGGACAGAGCGAGCAGGCTGTCTCATTGAGCCCGGATGCCCGCTATGGTCTTCCGAAGATGTCAGCAGGGTCATACGCGGCGGCCTCGCAATGCGGTGGCACCAGCCTCAGTCCACCGCTCGCGTCGCTCACCGTCACCAGCCCCTTCGGCCCGCCATCGCACTACGGCACCGACTATCGCGCACCCGACGGGACTCAGGTCTATGCGATGACCTCTGGTACCATCTCCAAGATCGGATTCGACGAGCGCCCGACGCTCGTACCTGACGACCGAAGCGGCAAGATGGTGAAGGGGTGGGGGCGATATGTTGTCATCAATACGCCCGATGGAAGCTTTACGCTCTATGCGCACCTCGAGAAGGACGGTGTTCAAGTGCAGGAGGGCCAGCTGGTGCAAGCCGGTCAGCCGATTGCCCGGTCGAACAATTCAGGTGGCTCGTCAGGTCCCCATCTCCACGTAGAATATGGACCCAACGGAAAAATTTTCACCAACAAAGGCGCAAAGATCGACCCCCACGCCTGCATTGGCCAAGATGTCACCGGCAGCATTCGTGTGCGCGACAATGGTAATCTCGCCGATGATTCATTCGCCGTCTCGATCAACGGGCGCGAAGTATGCCGGACGACGATCGGTGCAGCGAACAGTTGTGTAGTCGGCGCGCTTCGACCAGGAACGGCGCAGCTTTCCGTCACCGTGTTGGTAGCACCAGACAATGTCGGAACATATGAGATCACACTCTCGAACGGAATGACATTTGCCGATGGCTCAACGACACGGGTGGGATCCCCGCCGCAAGGGACCACCGTCACGTACGAAATCATCATTCAGGCCCCGCCCTGACTTTGTTCTGGCTCTGGGCGCCCTTATTTGGGGGCGGCAGGTCGCGTAGGCCTTTACTTGACTTGCGCGCCCGATCTGTGGGTCGTTCCTTCGACAGCCCCTCCGCACCGTTCGAAAGTTTGATTTGGAATCAGGCCTTTAAGGGCTATTCAAAAATCCTTGAACGCGTTCGGCAATGGTTGGGCCTTTCGGAAGCAACCCGAAACAGAATGATCCAAACCCAACCGGTGCCACGCGAGAGTCAGGCTACCCGCTTCAAGCCAGAGATCAGGCCCGCGCCTTGCAACGCCCGCTGCAAACCCGCGTCTCCGACATGGGCGTAAATCGCTGTTGTGGAGATGTTCTCGTGTCCAAGGAGGCGCTGGAGAAAGCGGAGGTCGACACCGTTTTCCAGCAAAAGAGTAGCGCAAGTGTGCCGCAGCATGTGAGGGGTCAGCCGGCGCCCGACGCCAGCGGCATTGGCAAACTCTCGAAGACGGCGTCGGACCCAGTCGGTCGTCCACTGAGCTTCGCCTTGACCGAAGAGGGAGAGCCCGCTGCGAGACTTGGCCAGTTTGGCGACAAGCTTTCGCAGGTCGTCATCGACTAGGAAGACGAAGCGCTCGCGTTGGCCTTTGCCTTGGACCCGCAAGGCGCCAGTGTCAGCATGAAAGTCGTCGCTCTGCAGGGAGACCAGCTCGCCTACCCGCACACCTGAGCTGATCAGGACGAGCACCGCAATAGCGAAGGTTTGGGCGCTTCCTAGTCTGCGTGAACTCTGGCACCGTTCCCAAGCGGCGCCAACTAGCTGGCGAGCTTCGGGTCTTGGTATGGCGCGCGGAAGCCCCTTCGCACGCGGCAGCTGGAGCTCGAGCCTCATGAAAGGAGATTCCTTCAACGATCCTCTTCGGACCTGGTGGCGAAAGAATCCTCTCAGGCATGCGATTCGCCGTCGGACTGTGCGAGCCGCCCGGCGCTGAGCGAACAGGTAAGCGATATATCCCATGATCGCGTCACCACCAAATGACTCTTCGCCCGACCCAGCAATGAAGTTGCTGTAGTCTCTCAGGTCGGCTCGGTAGGCCGATAGCGTGTGCGCAGAGGGATTTCGGCTGACGCGAAGATGTTCGAGGTACTCATCGATAGATTGCTTAAGGCGTTGCAACTCCGGCCCCCTGATTACCCCCAAAACGGGCTCATTATGAGGGGCGGGGATTACCGAACGGTGCACTTTCAACGGCGCGTATTTCGAGTTAATTGATTCGGGACTCGAGGGGCGGATAACTCAGAATTATGGTGCGGCGTGTTCGCAGTTCATTCGAACTGGAGGTGTTCGATCAGAGCAACTCGGGCCTTCGGAGGCTTGAAGAGTTCCTGGACGTCTATGTCCGGCATCTGACGCCGAAACATCGAACTGAGTCCAATCAACTTATCCACTATCTGCGGGCCCCTCTTGAAGGGCGCCGCATAATCTACTTCGGACTGACCTTCCGAGATAGGCCCTGCGGATTCTGCGCACTGATGTACTATCCAGCATCGCGGATCGGAATTTTCGACTTCATCGTAATCGCACCAACAGCGCGGGGGCATGGGGCCTATTTCGCATTCGCGGACCTCATATCGGAATACCTCGAGCAGCGGCGGATCTCCGCAGACTATTTTATCGCAGAGGTCATATCCGATGATGGGATCTCCGACTCACTTTCAAACCCGGTCGCGCTCGTGCGCTTGTTAAGGATTCAGGGCTTCAGGCGGGCAAGGATAACCTACCATGCGCCAGATCCCTCGATGGTGGATTCCCTGCGCTCGTGCCGCTCGTCGCTGATGGTCGCCTCCAACCATGGCCGGGAGAACATCTCGGCTGGCGAGTTCCTCAGGATTGTCGATCTAATATACTTCAATCACTATCTTTTGTGGTTCAAGCCACTTCTGGACGCTGAAGCGGGTGCCAAGTACGAGCTGGCGCTGCGAGACGAGCGAGGGCGCCTGGCGCAACGAGCAAACGCGCACGATCCAATAGTTCTAAACGGGATGAAGGACGCAGATGTCCGCTTGGAGCACCGGTCGGAACGGCACCGCGCATCGCTGATCATTTTCCTGACCGCCTCCGCAGCCATAGGGCTTGTTGCCGCGGTATCGCCTGGCGCGCTCACTGGTTGGATTTTTGTAGCCCTCGCGGCGCTCGTCCTACTTCTGGCCATTTTCTCGCGCCGCTTTCGTCGGCTCATCCTGAAGATTTTCGACCCAGCAGGATGACGTCGTCTGCCAAAAAACCGAATGCGGCGAAGAACCGGTCAAGATGGGCCGCGCCCGCAGCGGCCTGTTGACTGAAGCCCAATCGTAGCAGCGCGGCGGAAGCAATATGGAACCCCTGCTGTCTCTCGATCTCAATGCCGTACCGCTTCAGCGCTCGCCGGATGAAGCTCCGCGAGTATACCCACACCAGGTCGGGTCGCCCGTTGTTCACAGTCTGAAGCGGCGCGGCGGGCGCTCGCCAAATCGATGTACCAAGGTGCTCTGCGCTATCGGAAGTCTCGAAATGCAGGACCAAGGCGGCGCCCGGCTTCAAAACGCGGCTGAGCTCGGCGATCGCCTCCATAGCGGAAGTATAGTTTAATACCGAACCCACACAGACGACCGCGTCAAACTCTTCCGTCCCAAACGGCAGATCCTCCAAGTCCCCAACTACCGGATTCGGCAGTTGCATGACCTGAGCAGCAAAGCGATCAAAATTTACCGCTTGTGGCGGCATCCATTCGTACTTGTGCGAGCCCGCTCCGGCATTAAGCACCCGCGCGTCGCTGGGCAGGTCTTTCAGCACCTCTATCGAGAACGCCTCAATGCCGCGCCGCTTCACCTCGTTCCATCGGTCCGATGCTGACCAAATCTCAGCTCCAGACGCATAGCAGGCGTCGGCCGACTGTCTGACTAGCTCTTCGTCCTCCATGATAATTCTGAGTTATCGCGACACACACATCCGGGATGGGTCCGCTATGGCGGTAACGCCTATGCCTTCACCGTGCCTGCCTGCATACGTTTGGCTGGAGATGCAATTGCGCTAAGGTTCGTGGGAAAGCGGAACGGATAACTGGGGATTATGCTGCCGTGGTTCTGCCGGAACAGTTGACCAAGGCTGCGCTTCGAAGGCCGGGCGAGCGTGTCATCCACGTGACGAACCAGGCGACCGCGACCGATCTCTATTCACGGGTGGCGCGGGACCCGTCCAAGCCGAACCGGGTCATTCTCAATTCAGTGGAGCTGAAGAAGGAAATCCGCAGTCGCCAGTACGATCGATGGGTCGTGCGGCCTCTTGCGCGTGTCGGTAACGCGGCGAAGGTGCTTGCCAGCGCCCCCACCATGAAAGTTGGAGACGCCGAATTCAGCATGGTCAATCTGGCCATTGTCGACAAACAGACGTCGGTCGCGTCGAGCGGCCTCGAGTCGATCTTCGTTTTCGAGAACAGCATCGACTCAGATGGATTTGGTCGGCTGCTCTCTTACTATTCGAGCGCCGAGCCGGCGAAGATGCCGATGATCGTCGTGGCTGCCGACAACGACATGGTGCAGCTCCAGGCGAAGCTTTCCCGCTACAGCAACAGCTTCACCTTCCACGAAACCTATGGTTCGTCGTCCAGATACTGGGCCGAGAGCTCAGCATCACCCTCGATGAGTCTCAGCGAGATCGTCCTAGGACTGACGGGAAACAACACCCTCGCGGTAGCGAATACCAACTTCTCCCTAGTCGGCGTTGATCATACCGACTTCGAAGATCTGACCCACAACCTCTCCGCGGCATATGCGATCATTCGGTCGGTCAATTTCGAGTACAGCAAGTTCGCTGCCTCGAAGTTGACTGACAGCGCGCTGGCTCTTCTGAGCCGATTGGATGAGCGCAGGGTATCGGATGGGCAGCGCAAGGCGCTCTATGCCATCCGCGCCGTTTTCACGCTTTGGAACCTTTATCTGCGTGAGGTCAGCACGGAGCGGCTAGATGAGGCCATCCGGCTCGCGGCGCTTACGGACTCAGACCTGCTGACAGCGCATTGCCACCGGCTGATCAATCTCAACGCCGGCTATTCCGAGTTTTCGCGCCACACCCTTGAGCAGGCAGAGCTAACGTTCCGCAGGTTCAATCAAGATCCGATGGCGATCTACTGCAAGAACAACGCGCTCCTCAACGTCATGCACCAGATCGGCGGCACCACGGACGCATTCGGCGAGCTGATCACTGAGGCGACCGAGAAGGCGCCAGAGATGTACGCGATGGTCAGCCTGCTCAACAATGCAGGGGTTGGGGCAATTTTGGACTCGCGGTACGAGGAAGCGCTTGGGTTCTTCCGGAAGTCCGCCGCCTACAATGCGATGCCGATCCATCGCCTAGGCCTCGAGACGAACGCGCTGATTTGCCGCTTCTGCATGGGCGACACCATCACTGCCGAAGAGCTCGACCGACTGGTAACCCGCTTAGATCGGGCCAACATCGACCGCGGTTATGGCTACCATCAGGCCATCATACTCTTGAATGTGCTCAGGATGCAGACCCATCTTGGTCATTCTTCGACGATGACGCGAGTGCTTCTGCGCGAACGCGCCTTCATGAACTATGGAGACGTCCTCGAGGACAAGCTGTCGATCGGAAAGTTCATGGAGAAGAGCCTGCCCACCACGGCGCCACAGGGCCGATACAAGGGTCAGCGGGGCGACTTCATTTCAAGAACCGACTTGGTTCCGATCATCCATTTTGGCTGGGCCTAGCTGCCGCGCAAGGGCGTGCCCTAGGACATAGGCAATGATGTCATAGTCGTCGGAAGGATCGAGCGATCGTCCCAACCCCTCGGTTTCCGCGGGTAGATTACATGCGACCCATGACCTGACGCTTTCGACGAACGCGAGCCCCGTGCAGACGGTCGGCATCGGGTTGATCTCGATGAAGGCCAGCTGTTCGGCGGTGATCGGTTCGACATTGTCGGCGCTGACCGCCTCAAGCCGGAAGTCAATGCGCGCGAAGCAGTCGACACCAATCATGTCGGCGAATGTGCGGATCCGGTCCACGGCGCATTGCTTTAGAGGAAACTGAATACGCTCTACCGACGCCACCCCGGTGCCGCCGACATAGGCCTCCTTGGCATCGCGGTCATAAATCCAACTGGTAGGATCGGGGTATGATGGCCGATACACTGTCGCGTGGGCAACCTGGAGCGCACCCGTGCGAGCATCAACAAAGACCGGGATTGTCACGTCGAATCCGGCCACGAATTCTTGGACGATTTTTCCGCCGGCGAATTCAGCTTCGGTCAGTTGCTTTCCGGCAATCCGCTTAAGCCCGAAGCTTCCGCCTAGGTCGCGCGGTTTTACGATAAGCGTTCTCGCTGTCCTCGCGAGGTCAATCTCCTGCGCCTGGTATACTGTCGGCACGCGAAGTCCCGCGCGTATCGCGATCGAGTTGCCGAGATCCTTGCGTTCGCCAGCCATAATCACATCCGCCGTGCAGGGTATGATCGGCATCTGAAACCATTGGGCAACTGCCGGGATGAGCGCGAAATGCGAAACCGGCCTCACCCCCGCGTTCAGGCTGATTACCGCGTCGATTTCGGAGAGCTGGCCGCACGAGGCCTGCCGGATGAACGAGTCGACGTCGCAATATAATGGGTGAACGCCGATGCGCTCAAGTGCCTCACCGTGGCTCATCAAGACCCGCGATTTCCAACGATCGTACCAACGGTGGGGCGGATCGCTCGGCTTGGGAAAGGAGTAGACAAGCGCGACCCTGCGCCCTTTGAGTTCGGCAAATATCCCCTCGGTGAGCGTCATGATAATCCCCAGTTATCATGCATGAATCGCTGGGCGCGGGTGGACGGTAGCGATGCTAAGCGCGGTACGAGGCGTCCGTTCCATCATCGAAGTGGATTGGCCGGGCGATCCCACAGTTGCGCTGCCGGGTTGGGCGCGGCGAGGGGCGGCCGTGCGCGTGCTGCCAGGCGGCGGGATGGACAGGCGATAGACTCGAACGCAGCGCTGCTGGTGCGGACACCAACCTTTGATATGGGATTAATCCAGCACGGTGCGGATCCGTTGCAACGCTCTGCGGGCGGTTTCCGGACTCGTCATCCAGATCGGGGCGAGGGCATCTCGGACCATCACATTGGCAGTTTCGTCGACCCTCCTGTCCCCGATCCAAGGAAAGATGTGTCGGTCGAGGGACGCCAGCCGGGTCGCTGGGGCGCTTGTCCATCCGCCTTTGATGGCGGCGTGACATAAGCGGCCCGCGCTGCTCCGCACCGGCGCGTGCCGGCGCTTAGTCGGTGACCGGCTCGATCTCGATTGCCGACACGATCGCCTCACCCCGTTGCGCGACAAAGTGCAGGTCGAGCGTGTCGCCCGTAACCGTGATTGGGAAGGTTTCGCGTGTTGCGGTCAGCAGGCCGCCGGCGCGCGTGTGGATGTCGTAGCTGTCCAGCACGGGAGTGCCGTTGGCGGTCACGCCGAACACGCGTGCGCCTTTCGCTTCACGCGGTTCGACGAAGCTCAGTGTGACGCGATAGCGGCCTTTGGCCACCGGCACGCGGTAGCGGAAGTCGCTGCCGCTGCGGAAGGTGGCGACGATGTCGCGGCGATCGGTGGCGGCGATGTCGACCAGCACCGGCTGGCGGCCACGGCCGCCGGGGGTGTCGGCCGTGCCTGTCGCCCCGCCGACGAAGAAATTGTCCGAACCGAAGCGCGTGTCGGCACGCGCCGCGACGATCGCGCCGCTGTCGATGCGGAAGGGGTGGCAGCCCCTAACTGAAAAATGCGTTAGTTTGACCAATGTGCGATCATTGGTCAAACCTCGTCGGCGCTCTCCACATGCACCGCTCCATTGACGACGACGGGATCGCATCGTTGCGTAGCAATCGTTCAAAAATTTAATGCATCATGGAGGCGGAAATGGCCGCGGGCGCCTTGCAAGTATCAATAATTGTTATGAAATTCTAGAAGATAATCAGATTTGAAAAAGGAAGCGGTTGAGGTATTGGTCAAACCAATTATATCGAGGAGGGGTTTCTATGCGTTTCGTTCACCTGCTGTCGGGGTCTGTCGTCCTCGGTGCTATGGCCATTTCTGTGTCATCGGCCGCTTCTCAGGAAGCGCCTTCCCAGTCTGAGGGTTTCGACGAGATCGTCATCACGGCCCAGAAGCGCGAACAGCGGCTGCAGGATGTTCCAGTCGCGGTTACCGCGGTCACCGCCGAAACGCTGGATCAGCGCGGCATCGATCAGGTCACCGACCTGACGCGCGTCGCACCCGCACTCACTATCACGCAATCTCAAAACCCGCAGAGCAGCACGATCAATCTGCGCGGCATCGGAACTTTCGCATTCGGCATCGGGGTCGAGCCCGCAGTCTCCGTGGTCGTGGACGACGTCGCCTTGCTTCAACAGGCCCAGGCCTTCACCGGCCTTGCCGATATTGCGCGGATCGAGGTGCTGCGCGGTCCGCAGGGAACATTGTTCGGCAAGAACGCATCGGCAGGTGTGATCAACATCGTGTCGCAGTCGCCAACCGAGAATTTGACGGCGTCGTTCGGCACCTCCTACACCACTGACGATCAGTTCCGCATGGACGGATCGGTTTCCGGTCAAGCGTTTGAGGGCGTTCGGGCGCGCGCCAATGTCTTTTATGACAAGAAGCAGGGGTATCTGCACAACCTGACTACCGGAAATGATCTGGGTGCCAGTGAATCGGTTGGTGCGCGGGTGCGGCTCGATCTTGCGCCGACGACTGGCGTCGATCTGTCGCTTTCCGCAACCTATAGTCGTGATGAATCCAGCCAGACCCGCACATGGCGAAAGGTTGATCCGACGGCACGTATTTTTCCGGCGGGCGCCAGCAATCCGGGAAGCCTGGTCCTGCCAGCGCTGACCGGCGTGCCGATCGGACCGGAGAATTTTGTCGTGAGGCAGAATCTGGAGCCGCGCATCGTGAGTGAGCAGGCCATGTATGTCGGGCGCGCATCGGTGGATCTCGGTTTCGCCGACCTGATTTCGGTCAGCAGTTACCAGGATTGGCAATTCGACTCCCAATCCGACGACGCTGACTATACCGACTTGGCAGTGGTCGCATTTCGCGCGGGGGGTATTGAACAGGGCGGAACCACGCATTCCCGCCAGTTTGCGCAGGAACTTCGCCTGGCTTCCCCAGGAGGGAAAACGTTCGACTATATTGCGGGCGTTTACTATTCGGACGGTCAAGCTGATCGCGACTTTGAGCGCAAGGCGCTTGGGCCGGGTGCGTCGAAATGGACCGGCGGATATAGCACGACTACGTATGCTGCGTTTGCGCAGGGGACGCTGAACATCGGCGACACAACGCATTTCGATGGCGGAATTCGTTGGAACCGTGAGAAAATCACCGCCAATTACACTAATCTGATTATTCCCGCGACGCCCCCTGCCAACAACGCAACGTGCTTGGTGACCTGCCGCGGCGAGGCTCAGGACGATGAGGTGACCTACAAGCTCGCGCTAAGGCAGGATCTGACCCCTGCGACCATGGTCTATGCATCCTACGCCACCGGCTACAAGGGACAGGGCTTCGATCTGGGTTCCGGCGCTACGCCGGACCGCATCTCCACGCCGGTGCGCCCCGAATATTCCAAGGCGTACGAAGTCGGACTGAAAGGCGCGTTCTTCAATCGCCGCGTCCTGCTAAACCTGACCGGTTTTTGGACCGACTATAAGGATTTCCAGGCGCAGAGCGCGCGCGTGCTGCCTGGTGGGGCGCTGGACTTCCGCCTGAACAATGTCGGAAAGCTGCGGAGTCGGGGTGTGGAAGCCGAGCTCAGCGTCTTGCCGACCACCGGTCTGCGCCTCGATGCCGTGGCCTCCTACACTGACGCCAAGATCATCGAGTTCGCCAACGCGAACTGTTACACCGGACAGCCACTCGGCGCGGGACAATGCGTGGGCACCAGCAGCTCGACGGGGGTTCAGGATCTTTCGGGATCGCGTCTCGCCAACGCGCCGGAGTTCAAATATACGTTGGCGGCGTCGTATGAGCGATCGATTTCCGGCTCCGGAACCCGCGCGTTCATTCAGGGCGACTGGACGCACCAGAGTTCGGTCAGTTACGACCTTTTGGGCAACCCGAACAATCGCCAGTCGGCATTTGGTATCTTCAACGGAAGCCTGGGCATTGCAAGCGACCGCGACACCTATCGCTTGACCTTGTTCGTGAACAACTTGTTCGACCAGCAATATGCAACTTCGATCGCCGTGGCGCAGGGCGACAGCAATGGCCTTGCATATCAGCAAGTCTTGCCGCGGGCGGCAAAGCGCTATTTTGGCGTTCGCTTGCGGCTGCGTTACGCTGATTGATCGATGTGAACAGGCGGGCGCTATCACCCGCCTGTTCATCTCCAAGCCGAAAATGGACGAAGACGATCTGATCGGTCCGGGTGTGTAGGCATCCCGCGATGCCAGTATGAGGAAAGCCCATGTTCGACCTGACCTGCCGCGGTTCCTCGACGACACAACCGACTCAGTTGTTTGCCAAACCGCAACGTGAACCGCTTAAGGGGGGCAAGGTCCGTTCGGGCCTTCTCGCGCGATTGATGGCTGCGACCGCATTGTTTGCCGCGGCGCTTCAGCCAACCATCGTGACTGCGCAGGATGTGCAGAACCAACCGGTCACGACCGCTTCGGCCACCAAACGTCCAAACATACTCTTCATTATCGCGGATGACCTGAACGCGCGGTTGGCACCTTATGGCGGCGAGGCGATCACACCCAATCTCGACAAGCTTGCTTCTCAGGGACTGACCTTTGATCGGGCCTATGCACAATATCCCTGGTGCGCGCCCAGCCGATCGTCGTTTCTTACCGGGACGCGCCCGGACACGGTCGGGGTCAGCAACCTGACGACGCCTGTCCGGGCGAACCTGCCTGACATTCGTACGCTTCCCCAATATTTCCGGGAGCATGGCTACTTCGCGGGCAGAGTTGGAAAAATCTTTCACCAGGGCGTGCCGGGCGGGATCGGACGCGCTGGGCTGGACGATGCGCAATCCTGGGATGTGGCGCTGAATCCGTCAGGCTGCGATGTTTCTGACGAGGACCGGCTGGTCAATCTGACGCCCGGTCTGCCTCTTGGTACGGCGTTCACATATCTCCAGCACGACTGCCAGGATTTTCAACAGACCGACGGCATGGTAGCGACGCAGACGATCGATCTGCTGCGTAAACATGCCGGTGGCGACCAACCCTTCTTCATCGCGGCGGGGTTTTATCGACCGCATGTTCCGCTGGTGGCGCCGAAGCGATATTTTGATCTCTATCCTACCGAAGGCATCCGTCTCCCCAACGCGGGCAGCGCCAACGTCCTCCCCGCTGCCCGAACGTGGAAAAACACCGACAATTTCGGGATGACAGAAGCTGAGCAGAAGGCGTTCATTCGCGCCTATCTTGCGTCAATCAGCTTTTTGGACGCGCAGGTCGGCCGGCTTCTGAAGGCAGTTGAGGAGCTGGGCCTCGCCGATGATACGATCGTCGTTTTCACGAGCGATCATGGCTATCTTCTGGGAGAGCATGGTGAATGGCAGAAGCAATCGCTGTTCGAAGAATCCGCCCACGTACCGCTCATTTTCCGTGTTCCCGGAACGAAAAATGCGGGCAAGCATTCGCGTCGAACAGTCGAGTTGCTTGACATATATCCGACGCTGACGGATCTCGCGGGACTGCCTCACTACCGGCGTAACGAGGGGGTCAGCCTCAAACGCCTTCTGGACAATCCTGAGGACCAGAGCTGGACCAAGCCGGCGCTCAGCCAGGTGACGGGCGGGCGTAGTGTCCGCACCGAACGCTATCGCTACACCGAATGGGCAGGCGGCACGCGGGGGCGTGAGCTATACGACCATGCCGCTGATCCCAAGGAATTGAATAATCTGGCGGCTGACCCTCGATATGCCGGGGCGGTCGAGTTGCTGCGCGCGATGCTTCCGCCTGCTCCGGTCGAACGCTTGGCCGACAAGGGAAGCTATGATCCTGACCATGACTGCATCGTGCCGGCCAGCCGCTACACAACGAGCCGGGGAGCGACGGGCGGAGGCGCGCCTCCGGCAGGCATGAAAATCTGTCCCGGCGACTAAACCGGCTCAGCAACATCAACGCTCGGCGGTCGCATGCTGACGCAGGCTCATCGCGGTTCAACCTCGCTGAATTTGCCTCTGTGTCGACCGATTCCCCCCATTTGATTCTCTGGCTACTAAGAGCAGTTCGTCTAGCAGCCAGCTTATGCCTGCATCATTCGCGCGCGCGGAATGGACCTGTGCAATTTCGCGGAGCGGCGGCATTTGGAATGGCAAGGGCTGCGCTTGAAGCGAGAATGCATCGCGAAAGGTATCTGCCAGCCGCTGTTGCAATACCGCGACCCTGTGCGTGTGCTGTAACATGACCGGCACGCTCGAAAAGCTGGGCGAGAAAACCTCAATGCGGCGGCGATCACGATAGGGCGAAAGGTGCCTTTCTGCGAACGACATCTCGCGCCCACTGCCGATGCTTACCGCGATGTGACCCAGTTCCAAAAAGCGATCAATGCTAATCGGGCTGGCCAACGCAGGGTTTCCGCACCAGCCGACAACGACATGCCGTTCCTCGAACAGCAGCCGCGCGGGATGTATCGGCGAACGATATTCTTCGGGACTGATGATCACATCGACCTCGCCCGCCTCGAACTCGGCCATACTAAGCGCGCCCGTGGGTCCGATGTCGATGCTTACATGTGGCGCGTGGGCTTGGATGCGGTGCAAAAGCGGAGCGATGAGTACGGCGATCACATAATCCGACGCATTGATTCGAAATCGCCGCTGCGAAGTTGCCGGGTCAAAGCCGCCGGATGTGTCGATCAGTGCTTCTGCGTTTGCAAGCAGTTCGCGAACCATCGGCCACAGCGCCTCAGCATAGGCAGTTGGGATCATACGACGTCCGATGGTCAGCAGGATTTCATCGTTAAAATATTGTCGCAAGCGACCGAGTGCCGCACTGACGGCGGGCTGACTCATGTTCAATCGCTCCGCTGTCCGGGAAACGCTCCGCAATTCAAGCAGAACGTCGAGCGCGATCAGCAGATTGAGGTCGAGCCCTTTGAACCTCATTTAAATCTCCGACTGAAGCCGCGCTTTTCGCTCTCTGGCTTTTACCTATCTCACCAATAGGTCTGGCCAATTGCGGTCACCGACGATAGGCTACATAGCCTAGCGAGACTGCGTGATAAGGCGAGAAATATGTTCATTGAGAAATATGCCGGCTGAGAACGAAAGCGGCAGGGATCGTCTCTATCAGGCGATAGCGCGGCGATTGCTGGAGGTGTTCGCCAGCGGGCAGTATCAACCCGGCGACCGCTTGCCGACCGAGCGTGAGCTGGCGATCGAGTATAATGTCAGCCGACCGACGATCCGTGAGGCGATCATTGCGCTGGAAGTGCAGGGGATTGTCGAGGTGCGCGTTGGATCGGGCGCGTATCTGCGTGGCCTGCCCAACGCGACAAATGAGGCGCAGTTCAACGTCACGGCGTTTGAACTGACCGAGGCGCGGCTGCTGATCGAGGGGGAAGCTGCGGCGCTGGCGGCGGCGCAGATCACGGACGAGGAGCTTGATACGCTGGCCAAGCTGATCGACGAGATCGCCCGCGAAAATGCCCGCAACGCCGGGACCGAGGACGCGGACCGGCAATTCCACCTGACGATTGCCAGGGCGACGCGCAATTCCGCGCTGGTCAACCTGATCGATACGTTGTGGTCGCTGCGGGCCAAGTCGCCGGAGAGCGCGCTGCTCTACGCCAAGGCGCGGTCGGCGAACGTCAAGCCGGTGGTGGACGAGCATCAGGTGATCCTCGACGCGCTGCGCACGCGCAACCCGGTGACCGCGCGCGCGGCGATGCGCGCGCATCTATCGGCGGTGCTCGACAGCCTGTTGTTCGCCACCGAAGAGCGCGCAATCGAGGAGGCGCGCAAGCTGTCGGCGTCGAAGCGCGCGCGTTACGCGCAGGCGCTGGGCTGACAGATACGGTCAGCGATAGGTCAGACCAAATCCAAACGGGTAGAGCGTGCCCTGTGCCGTCTCGCCATAGCCCGGCGCGTCGGAATGCTGGCGATCGACTGCGGCGAGTGACGCGGGGAGGGCGAAGGGCAGCCGGCCTGCTGGCGCCCTGACCCCGGTCAGCACGTCGATCTGCGCCGCGTCGCTGGCGCCGAAACTCGCCAGGATCGCCCCGGTGCCGCGCAGCCCGCTTTCTGCATCGAGCACATAGGGCTGGCGGAAATAGATGTTGAGGATCACGCGGCGCGGGTCGCCGATCTCACGGATCACGCCCTGAATATCGGCGAGCGACGGGTAGACCGACCAGCTCTGTGATTGTGCCATGGCGGAGACCGACAGCATGCCCGCCTCCCACGGAAAGCTGCCGCCGAAGATCAGATTGTCGTCGACACAGGCGCGCTTCGGATCGGCGTCGGGTGCGGCGCAGGGGTCTTGTTCGCTCCAGCTGGACTGGCGCTTGCCGGTGGCGCGGTCAAGAACCGTCACCGACGGGTCGATCGTGCGGCGACCGGTCTGCGCATCCTTGCTCGCATAGCGGCGCGCGGGGTTGTTGTTGACGCGGACATTGATCACCGCGAACTGCGTCCCCTCCGGCACGCGCGGGCGAGCCTCGCCCTTGGTCGCGTCGTAATTGCCGTCGGTCGCGACGAAGCCGCGCTTCGCGAAATCCGCGCCAGCAAAGCCCATCGTGTAGATCCGGCTCTTCGCTGCCAGCGGCAGGACCGGTGCGCCGTCGATCGCCTGATTCTGGAGCAGCACCAGCGAGCGGCGCTGCATTTCCAGCCCGAGTTCGCGGTTCGCCGCCGTGCCGATCGCGCCCGCCGCCGCATCGGCATCGACATAGGGATTTTCGAACAGGCCGAGCGCGAATTGCTCGGTCAGCAGCCGCTCCACCGCCGGGTTCAGATCGCGTGCCTCGTCCAGCGCGCCGGCACGGACCAGATCGATGATCGTGTCCTTGCTGCGAAACTCCGACAGCACGTCGGTGCCCGCGCGGATCGCGAGCGCGGTGCGGTCGGCGACGGTGTAGTTCCGCCCCGTCGCCGGGTTGATGCGGCTGTCCTCCAGCCCCCAGCCGCGTTCCTCGATGATCCCGCTGTCGGAGTTCACATAACCCTTGAAGCCCAGCTCATCGCGCAGGATGCCGGTGACGATCTGGCGTGAGAAGGCCATGCCGATGCTCTCGACATCGCGCCGCTTGTGCCGGGCGTCCACCGGCACGCCATAATAGGGCATGATCGACCCCACCCCGGCCCTGATCGCGCGTTCGAACGGGCGGAGGTGATAGTCGAAGCCGTAGCGGCCGCTGGGGTCGGTGTAGAACTGGTCCTTGCCGAACGTATAGTGCGCATCGAGCCCGAGTTGTTGCGGGCCGCCGCCGGGGAAGTGCTTCAGCGTCATGCTGACATGGGTCGCGGGGGACAGCGCCAAGCCGTTTGTCTGTTTGCGCCCCTGAAGCCCCTCGACCAGCGACGCGGCGATATCGCCGACCAGATCGGCGTCCTCGCTGAACGTCTCGTGGAATCGCGACCAGCGCGGTTCGGTGCCGAGATCGGCCATATAGCCATACATGCCGCGCAGCCCGATTGCGCGCCATTCCTGCCCCATCACGTGCGTGAAATCGCGGATGACGCCCATGTTGCCGCGCAGCCCGGCGGGCGGTGCTCCGGCATCGGCGCGCGGTGGCGCAGCGGCGCCGAGCGCGGCGGCGGCGAGTCCCGCTTCCTTGGGGAATTCGGTGAAAGCACCTGCGCCCTGACCGATGCCGAAGGTCGGGCTGACCTCGACATGGTTGCGGGCATTGTCCTTGAACAAGGCCGGGATGCCGAGGCGTGTGCCCTCGCGCAATTCCTGCACCGCATTGGTGAAGCGCGCCATCTGGTCGGGCGTCTGGCGATAGCCGCCGCGCAGGCGGAATCCGGTCAGCTTGACCGAGCAATCGGCGGGCTGGGTCGAGACGGTGGCGCGCAGGATGAAGCGGCTCATCTCCTCCTTCTCGATCAGCGCGCGGCCATCCGCCGTGACCGACCCGTCGCAATCGGGATTGTGCGTCGCGATCAGCATCATCCCGGCCTTTTCGGCGAGGGTCATGCGCGCGACGAGATCGCGGGCGCGCAACTCGGGGGTGAGCCGCCAATCCTCGTAAGCGTCGAGCGTGCCCGATGCGTTGAGATCCTTGAACCGCTGGCCCCCGACGGTCAGGATTGGCTTGCTTCGCGCCACCACTTCCGGCTGCGCTGGCGCCTGCGCAGCGTCGCGCGTCGCCGCGCACCCGCCCAGCATGACGCTGATTGCCAGCATGGAAGCGGCACGGCGAACCGGGCGGGTGATGGGCATGGTCAGCGTCCTATCGTCGTGCAGGTCGGGGGCGGAACGGCGCGCGTCACCAGTTCCACATGCTGCCATCCTCAAGCCGCGCGACCGGGAGATAGGCGGGCTTGTAGGGATATTTTGCCGCCAGTTCTTCGTCGATGTCGACGCCGTGACCCGGCGTTTCGCCGCAGAACAGATAGCCGTCCTCGAACCGGTAATCGTGCGGGAACACCGCGTCGGTCTCTTCGGTGTGGCGCATATATTCCTGGATGCCGAAATTCGGGACCCAGGTATCGAAGTGCAGCGCGGTGCCCATCGTCACCGGCGACAGGTCGGTCGCGCCATGGCAGCCGGTGCGGACCTGATAGAGCGACGCCAGATCGGCGATGCGGCGCAGATGCGTGACGCCGCCCGCGCCGACGATGGTGGTGCGGATATAGTCGATCAGCTGGTTCTGGATCAGATCCTTGGCGTCCCAGATCGTATTGAAAATCTCACCTACCGCCAGCGGTGTCACCGTGTGCTGACGGATCAGCTTGAACGCTTCCTGATTCTCCGCCGGAGTCACGTCCTCCAGCCAGAACAGCTGATAGGGTTCGAGCATCTTGCCGAGATTGGCGGCTTCCTGCGGGGTGTAACGGTGGTGGCCGTCGTGCAGCAGGTGATGATCGAAGCCATAGGTTTCGCGCACCTTGTCGAACATCTTCGGGATGTAGTTCAGCGCCTTGCGCGTATCCCAGCCGGTGACCGAGGGGAGGGCGGCGTCGGCAGGTTCGTAATACATCGTGCCGCGCCCGACGCCGTACGCGTCCTTGATCCCCGGCACGCCGGTCTGCGCGCGGATCGCCTTATAGCCCATGTCGATATACTGGCCGACCGCGTCGACGGTTTCCTCGATGTCGGATCCGTTGGCATGGCCATAGACCATCACGCCGTCGCGCGAGCGCCCGCCGAGCAGCTGGTAGAGCGGCATCCCGGCCATCTTGGCCTTGATATCCCACAGCGCGACATCGACCGCGGCGATCGCGCGCATTGTCACCGGCCCGCGCCGCCAATAGGCTCCGCGATAGAGATACTGCCAGATATCCTCGATGCGGCGCGGGTCCATGCCGATCAGGCACGGCGCGACATGATCCTGAAGATAGGAGACGACCGAAAGCTCACGCCCGTTCAGCGTAGCGTCGCCGATGCCGTAGACGCCCTGATCGGTCTCGATCTTCAGCGTCACGAAATTGCGTCCGGGACAGGTCACGATGACCCGAGCGGCGGTGATCTTCATGTCAGGCTTAACTCCCCTCCGGTGCCGCATTCGGCATCGTCTTACAATCAATAGTAGATTGGTCAGACATTGTATGGCAAGGGTCGATTTCAACAAAGATGGAGAGGGACATGACCCCGCTGAAGCTGCATCCCGATCGCCTGTTTCCGGCGGATGCGACCACACGGGACATTGCCCGCGCGCTCTACGCACAGGTTGCTGACCTGCCGATCATCAGCCCGCATGGCCATACCGACCCGCAATGGTTCGCGGACGATCAGCCCTTCACCAACGCCGCCGAACTGCTGCTAACCCCCGACCATTATGTGCTGCGCATGCTCTACAGCCAGGGCATCGCCATGGAGCAGCTGGGGGTGACACCGCGCGGCGAGCAGCCGCAGGTGACCGCGCGCGAGGCATGGCGGACCTTTGCCGCGCACTATCACCTGTTCCGCGGCACGCCGTCGCGCATGTGGCTCGACTGGGTGTTTGCCGAGGTGTTCGGGATGACGCAGCGGCTGAATGCCGAAACCGCCGACACCTATTTCGATGCAATCGGCGAGCAGCTGGCGCAGGACCATTTCCGGCCGCGCGCGCTGTTCGACCGGTATGGCATCGAGGTGATCGCGACCACCGAATCGCCGCTCGACCCGCTCGACCATCATCGCAAGATCGCCGCGAGCGGCTGGTCGGGCCGCGTCATCACCGCCTATCGCCCCGATCCGGTGATCGACCCGGAGTTCGAGGGCTTTCGCGACAATCTGCGTCGCCTGTCCGACCTGACCGGTGAGGACTGCTTCGCCTATGACGGCTATCTCGCCGCGCATCGCAACCGCCGCGCCTATTTCGCGGCGATGGGCGCGACCTCGACCGATCATGGCCATCCGAGCGCAGCGACTGCTGACCTGAGCGATGCCGAGGCGCGCGCGCTGTTCGACCGCGTGACCGGCGAGGCCGTCAGCGCCGCCGACGCCGAGCTGTTCCGCGCGCACATGCTGACGGTGATGGCAGGGATGAGCATCGAGGACGGGCTGGTGATGCAGATCCACCCGGGGTCGTTCCGCAATCACAATCCGGCGCTGTTCGCGCGCTTCGGGCGCGACAAGGGCGCGGATATCCCGGTGCAGACCGAATATGTCCGCGCGCTGCGGCCGTTGCTGTCGAAATATGGCAACGATCCGCGCTTGTCGGTGATCGTCTTCACGCTCGACGAAACCAGCTACAGCCGCGAGCTCGCGCCGCTCGCCGGCCATTATCCCGCGCTCAAGCTCGGCCCGGCCTGGTGGTTCCATGATAGCCCGGAAGGGATGCGTCGCTTCCGCGAGCAGGTGACCGAGACGGCCGGTTTCTACAACACGGTTGGATTCAACGACGACACCCGCGCCTTTCTGTCGATCCCGGCGCGCCACGATGTCGCGCGCCGCATCGATTGCGGGTTCCTCGCGCGGCTGGTCGCCGAACATCGCATGGAGGATTGGGAGGCCGCCGAGCTGGCGCAGGACCTGTCCTACAATCTCGCCAAGGCGGCATACAAGCTGTGAGGCTGTCGGAGGCGACGGCGGCGACGCTCCCCGATGCCGTGCGCCGGGTCGAGTATGACCGGGACAGCGCGGCGCACCAGATCGTCCATCTCGGCATGGGCGCGTTCACGCGCGCGCATCAGGCGGTGCTGACCGAGGATGCGATAGGGGCGTCGGGCGAGGTCTGGCGCATCATCGGCGTGTCGATGCGCAGCGCGACGGTGCGCGACCAGCTTGCACCACAGGACCATCTGTTCACGGTGACCAGCAAGGGTGAAGGCGCGCCGGTGACGCGGCTGGTCCGCTGTGTCGGTGATGCGATCGTCGCGCCCGAGGATCCCGAGCGGGTGGTCGCGGCGCTGGCCGATCCACGCACGCAGGTCGTGACGCTGACCGTGACCGAAAAGGGCTATCACCTCGTCCCCGCCGACGCTGATCTACCTGCTTCGCTCTGCGAGGACGGGGCGCGCGCGGCTCCGCAGACGATCTATGGATATCTTACGCAGGGACTTGAGCAGCGACGCGCGAACGGGCTGTCGGGCCTGACCATCCTGAGCTGCGACAATCTTGCCGAAAACGGCACGCGGCTGCGCGAGATGCTACTGCGCGTGCTGGCGGCGCGGGACCCCGCATTGGCCGAATGGTGCGCCGATCACTGCACCTTTCCCAATTCGATGGTCGACCGCATCGTGCCCGCGACCCAGCCCGCCGACATCGACGCGCTGGAGGTACGGATCGGGCTGCGTGACGAGGCCGCAGTGTTCACCGAGCCGTTCCGCCAATGGGTGATCGAGGACAGCTTCGCCGGACCGCGCCCCGCCTGGGACGCGGCGGGCGCGCAGATTGTCGCGGATGTCCGACCCTATGAAACCGCCAAGCTGCGCATGCTCAACGGCGCGCATTCGGCGCTGGCCTATCTGGGCCTCGCCAAGGGGTTGGAGCTGGTCAGCCAGGCGATTGCCGATCCCCAGATCGGCGCGTTGGTCGGTCGGCTGATGCGCGACGAGGCTGCCGAGAGTTTCACCCCGGCGCCAGAGCAGGATCTGGCGGCCTATGCCGATTCGCTGATCGCGCGCTTTGCCAACCCGGCGCTGCCGCACCGGCTGGCGCAGATCGCGATGGATGGGTCGCAGAAGATCCCGCAGCGCTGGCTGGCGACGCTCGCCGACCGGCAGGCACAGGGCAAGGCGTCGCCAGCGATCCTTCAGGCGCTGGCAGCGTGGATCGTCCATGTCCGTGGCGACAATCCAAATGTCAGCGATCCGCGCGCCGAGCAGTTGGCTGCGCTGTGGCGCACGGCGGGGGCCGAGGGGATCGTCGCCGCGCTGTTCGATGCCGGCGGGCCAATGGCATCGTCCTGGGTCCCGACGCCCGAGGATCGCGCGGCGCTGAACGCGCACATCGCGGCACTGGGCTGAACCGCCTAGCCAATTTGGGGGGAGTGAGCGTGAACAACGACAGGCGCATGCCGATCATGGGGCTGCGGTGGTGGATCATCACGCTGGTGACGGTCGGCACGATCCTCAATTATCTCGCGCGCTCGTCGCTGTCGGTCGCGGCGCCAACGCTGATGCAGGTGTTCGACATGAACACCCAGCAATATAGCTGGGTCGTCTTCGCGTTTCAGGCCGCCTACACCGTCATGCAGACGTTCAGCGGCGCGATCCTCGACTGGCTCGGCACGCGGGTCGGCTTTGCGATCTTCGTCGTGGGCTGGGGCGTCGCCAATATGTGCCACGCTTTTTCGACCGGGTGGTTCAGCCTGGCCTTCTGGCGCGGCCTGCTCGGCAGCTTCGAGGCGGCGGCGATCCCGGGCGGGCTCAAGGTCGTGTCCGAATGGTTTCCCCCGCGGGAGCGCACTGTGGCGACCGGCGTGTTCAACATGGGGTCGTCGATCGGCAACATGATCGCCCCGGCGCTGGTGGCGTTCTGCATCCTCTATTTCGGGTGGCAGTCGGCGTTCCTGATCACCGGGGGCCTCAGCCTGATCTTCGCGGCAATCTGGTACTTCGTCTATCGCAGCCCCGAGCAGAGCAAGCGCCTGAGCCAGGCCGAACTCGCGCATATCCAGATGGCGGGCGACGATGCCGGCGTGATTGCGCGCCCGGCGCATTGGCGCGACGTGGTGCGGACCAAGGGCTTCTGGTCGATCGCGATCCCACGCTTCTTCGCCGAACCGGCGTGGCAGACGTTCAACTTCTTCATCCCGCTCTATCTGGTCACGGTCTGGGAGTTCAACCTCAAGGATCTGGCGCTGTGGGCGTGGTTGCCGTTTCTCGCCGCGGACGCGGGGTCGATGATCGGCGGGCTGATCGCCCCGGCGCTGATCCGCTGGTTCGGGGTCGATCTGCTCACCTCGCGCAAGCTGACCGTGACGCTGGGTGCGCTGTTGATGGTCGGACCGGCCTGTATCGGGCTTGCGACGTCCCCGGCGGTTGCAATCGCGCTGTTCTGTGTCGGTGGGTTCGCGCACCAGATGCTGTCAGGTGCGCTGCTTACCTTGTCGGCCGACTTGTTCGACAAAAAGGCGGTTGGCACCGCCACCGGCATGGCGGGGTCGATCGGATGGATTGGCGGCGCGATCTTTACGCTGATTGTCGGCGGGCTGGCCGAGGTGATCGGCTATAGCCCGTTGTTCGTTATGCTCGCCGCGTTCGACCTGGTTGGCGTCGTCGTGCTGTGGGGGCTGTTGCGGTCCGAAAAGCCCGTAGCGGCAGCCGAGTAAGGGAGAGGATGATGTCGATCGATCGCCGCACGCTGCTCACCGGGATGGCCGGGGCCGGTCTCGCCGGTGGGTGCGCCACCACCGGCGCGGGCAGTCGATCCGATCCGCGCGGCCGCCCGAACATCCTTTGGCTGGTCAGCGAGGATAATGGTCCGTTCATCGGTGCCTATGGCGACCGGCTCGCGCATACGCCGCATATCGACGGCATGGCGCGCAAGGGGCTGCTCTACCGGAACGTCTACGCCAACGCGCCGGTGTGCGCGCCGTCGCGTTTCTGTCTGCTGACCGGCATCCACCCGGAGTCGAATGGCCCGGCACACCATATGCGCGCCGATTCGACGCTGCCTACCTTCATCAAGACCTATCCGCAGCATCTGCGCGCGGCGGGCTATTATTGCACCAACAACGAGAAGACCGACTATAACGCCACGGTCGATCCCAAGGCGATCTGGGACGAGTCGAGTGCGACCGCGCATTACCTCAACCGGCCCGCGAACACGCCGTTCATGGCGGTGTTCAACTTCGAAACGACGCATGAATCGCGGCTGTTCGGCGTGACCGAAGGGCGGGTGAAGCCGCAGGATGTACAGGTCCCGGCCACCCTGCCCGACAGCGACGGCGTGCGGCGCGACATCGCCAGCTATTATAATCTGATGGAAAAGATGGACGCACAGGTCGGCGAAAAGCTCGCCGAACTGGCGCGTGAGGGCCTCGCCGACGATACCATCGTCTTCTATTATTCCGACAATGGCGGCTGCCTGCCGTGGTCGAAGCGCCATTGCCGCGAAGAGGGGATGCGCTGTGCACTCGTCGTGCATGTCCCGGAAAAATGGGCCGATTACGCTCCGCTGGCGATGGGCAGCGAGATTGCGGCGCCGGTCAGCTTCATCGATTTCGTGCCGACCCTGTTGTCGATCGCGGGGGTTGAGCAGCCGAAGGAACTGCCTGGCACGCCGTTCCTGGGTCGCCGGGTCGCGCGGCCCAAGCCGCTCGCCTTCGGGATGCGCAACCGGATGGACGAGCGTTATGATTTCGTCCGCACGGTGTCGGACGGCCAGTATCGCTACATCCGCAATTACATGCCGCATCGTCCGATGGGGCAGCCCGTCGCCTTCCCGTTGATGCTGCGCAGCTATCAGGACGTGTATCGGCGGCATCAGGCGGGCGCGCTCGACGCGGCACAGGCGCGGTTCTTTGAACCCCGGCCCTTCGAGGAGCTGTACGACCTGAACGCCGATCCCGACCAGCTGCGCAATCTGGCGAATGCCCCGGGGCAGCGGGCGCGGGTGCGTGACTTTGCGCGGGCGCTGGACCGTCACATGCTGGCGATCAACGATAATGGCTTTATCCCCGAGGGCGCGCCGCTCGAAGGCTATGAGGCGAGCCGCGTGCCGGGTGCCTATCCGCTCGCGGACATCATGGAACTGGCGGCGAAGGCTGCGGCTGGTGACCCCGCGCACGTGTCAGCGTTGATCGCCGGGCTTGCTGCGACCAATGAAGTCGTCCGCTATTGGGCGGCAACCGGGCTGGTGATCCGGAAAGCGCACGCTGCATCTGCGCGCGCGGCGCTGGTCGATGCGCTGAAGCGTGAGACGTCGCCGCATGTGCGCATTGTGCTGGCCGAGGCGCTAAGCCATGTCGGCGAAACCGCGCTTGCGCTGGCGACATTCCGCGAAGCGCTGGCCTCTGGGTCCGAGCCGGTCGCGCTGCAGGCGCTGAACGCGATCACCTATGTCGATCCGGCATGCCGCCCGCTCGACGCCATTGGCCGGTGGGACAAGAATCCCGGCTATCTGGGGCGCGCGACCCGTTATCTGCTGCGCACGGCCGCAGGTGCGTTCGACCCGGCTGCCTCGTTGCTCGGGCCGCGCGGTTGAGCGCGGGTTGGTCTTCAACACGCCGCGCAAGGCAACGCCTGAAAGATTGTCGACAATATCGGCCACCGCCATCGGCCCGTTGGCGGGCGGCCTTGATCTCATCCAGCGTGTCGCGGACAAAGACTGAATAAGCGGCCTTGCCCGATCAGCCGGGGTCGTTGGCGTCGGTCGGCGGGGTTTTGGCCATCGCGTGCGCGGTGGCTTCGACCGCTTCCATCACGCGCAGCACATTGTTCTGGGACAGCTTGGCGAGATTCGCGTCGCTCCAGCCGCGGCGGGCGAGTTCGGCGAACAGCAGCGGGTAGCTGTCGACGCCCTTCATCCCCTCGGGACCGGTGCCGCTGATCCCGTCATAGTCCGCGCCGATCCCGACATGGTCATGGCCCGCGACCTTGGCGATATGATCGACATGGTCGGCGACGGTGCCCACATCGACGCGCGGCTGCGGATTGGCGCGTTCCCACGCGACCAGAGCAGGGTCGTCGCGCCATTTGATCGGATCGGTGGTCAGGCCGTTCAGCTTGGCAAAGGCGATGCGCTTATTGTCCCAGTCATTCCACACGGTCGAGAGGAAGGCGGGGTAGAAATTGACCATCACTACGCCGCCATTCTCCGCGATCCGGCGCAGCAGCGGGTCGGGGATGTTGCGCGGGCGATCGGCGACGGCGCGGGCGGAGGAGTGCGATGCGATCACCGGCGCGCGGGTGACGTTGAGCACGGCGTCCAGCGTCGCGTCCGACACATGGCTGACATCGACGATCATGCCGATGCGATTCATCTCTTGGACCACCTGCCGGCCAAAGGGCGTGAGCCCGCCCGCGCGCGCGGCATCGGTCGACGAATCGGCCCAGGTCAGGCTCTTGCTGTGAGTCAGCGTCATGTAGAGCACGCCGAGCTCGCGAAACTGGCGCAGCACCGACAGGCGGCCGCCAAACTGGTGCCCGCCCTCAATCCCCATCAGCGATGCGATCTTGCCCTGCGCGCGCGCCGCGCGGACATCGGCGGCGGTCTGGGCTAGCATGAAGGTGTCGGGATGCGCGCGCACGACGCGCTGGATGATGTCGATCTGGTCGAGCGTGGTCTGCACCGCCTGGGGACCGGTCTGGCTGGCGGGGATGTAGAGCGACCAGAACTGCCCGCCGACCTTGCCCTTGCGCAGGCGGGGGATGTCGGTCTGCAGCGGTTTGGCCAGCTTCGATGTGTCCCGGGTCAGATCGACGGCCTCGACCGCGCTGTCATAGGAGGTGCGCAACTCCCAAGCGAGGTCGTTATGCCCGTCGATCACCGGGGCCTGTGTCAGGACGCGCTCGACCCGCGCGCGGGTCGTGGCGTCGGGTTCGGGCGCGGCCGTCTGGGTGGTGGCGAGGAGGAGTGGGGCGAGGGCGAGTGCGAACATCGCCCCAGCCTAATGCCTTCGGGGCAAGCGGCAAGAGCGGTTACGCGACCGCACTGCGCCACGGCCCGGTGATCGCCAGCGTCTTGGCCGGGCTGTAGATGTTGACGAACAGCGTCGACCCGTCGGGCGAGAAGCACGCACCTGCCAGCTCGGTCTGCACCCGGCAGCGCGCGACCGGGTAGAGCGCGCCATCCGGCGTCACGCCGCGCAGATAGTTATCGACGACGTCGGTATATTGATCCTCGCACACGATCAGGTGGCCGTTCGGGCCGACGGTCAGATTGTCGCCATAGTTGAACATCTGCGGATCGGTGGATTCGACGAACAGCTGCACCATGCCCGGCGCGTCGGTTTCGCCCGGCTGGCCTTCGCGCGGGGAGGGGCGGTAGCGCATCACCTGTCCCAGCGCCTTGGCCCCGCCCGAGGTGCAGGTGAAATAGCACTCGCCATCGCCCCAATGGATGCCCTCGCCACGGGCGAAGCGCGCCGCGCCCGCCTTGTGCCCGCGCAGGCGCAGATCGTCGTCGGGGGCGTCGGTGCCGGTCAGGTCGATCCAGCGCGCCGCCTTCCAAGCGCCGACGCTGATGTCGCGGCGCCCCTCCTTGTTCGACGTGTCGCCCCCTTCGGGCCGGTCGCGCAGGCCGAGCGCCTGCAACCGCCCGCCACGCGCCAGCTGACCCGGCCGGTCGGGGAGGAAGCGGTAGAACAGCCCATCCTCGCGATCCTCGGTCAGATAAACGATGCCGGTGCGCGGATCGACCGCAGCGGCCTCATGGTTGAAGCGGCCCATTGCGGTGAGCGGCACCGGATCGACCAGCCCGCGCGCGCGCGCCGGGACTTCGAAGATCCAGCCATGGTCCTTGCCCACGTTCTTGCCCGCGCGGGTCATGTCTTCTTCGCACGTCAGCCAGCTGCCCCAGGGCGTGTTCCCGCCCGCGCAGTTGCGGATCGTGCCGGCGAGGCTCAGATGCTGGCGCTCGACCCGACCGGTGGCAAGGTTGTAGATCAGCGTGCTGGTGCCGCCCGGCAGCGGCCGACCGTCGCCGTCGTGGTCATAGGTCGCAATTCCAGCCGCGTCGCCGCGCTGGAACGGGCCGGTCTTCTGGTGCTTCACCTGCAACTCATGGTTGCGGACCAGCGCGACGCGGCGGCGGTCGATTGCGAAACAGCCCATGCCATCGGCGCGGTCACCGACGACGAAGCCGTCGTCCATCGCGTCGCCCAGCTGGGAGATGACGCGGTAGCTGAAGCCCTGTGGCAGATCGAGCAGGCCCGCCGGGTCCGCGCGCAACGGGCCATAGCCGGGCGCGCTCGGCGCCGCCGCGATGGCGGGCATGCGGGCCAGCCCGGCAAAGGCACTGGCGGCAAGCCCGGCGGCAAAGGTGCGGCGGCTGATGTCGAAGGTCATGGGATAGCTCCAGTCGCGCGCTTCTTGCATCGGACGGACCTGACCATGCAATTTCAATTTGACCGTATTCTTACGGGAATCGCGTGTGGCGGGATTAACGATAGGATGACGACGTTGCGCTAGGGGGAGTCGATGGTGAGGGCGTTGATCATCGATGGCATCGGCACGCAGCGCGTTGCGGGGGAGGCGCGATGATCGCACTGCCACGCGCCATTGCCCTGATCCCGCCGGCACGCATTGCAGCGATCGCTTTGTGGCTGGTCGCGCTGGCTGGCGCGGTGTGGTTATCGAGCAGCCGGTTCGTCATCGCGCCGGGATTTGAATTCTATCTGGGGCCGCTCTTCTACCTCGTCGCCTATCGCTGGTTCGGGTTGCGCGGGGGGCTGATCACCGCCGTGCTGACGATGGCGCCGTCGATCCTGTGGTGGGGCCATGGCTATTCGATCATGCTGGCGATCGGCCATGTGCTGGCCGTCGCGTGGTCGCGCCCGCGCCAGATCAGTTTTTCGACCGTCACCCTGTTCTATCAGCTGAGCTTCGGCACGCTGGTGGCGGTGTTGCTGTTCCGGTTCAGCTACAATAGCCCGATGGAAGTGACGGCATTGCTGCTGCTCCGCAAGATCCTGTGTGAGGTGACCCTGGCCGGGATTGCCGACATCGTCACGCTGCTGATCGTCCGCCGCGCGTCGGGCCTGGGGCTGGAGCGGGCGCGGATGTTGTCACTGCAGCTGTCGCTCAACGCCGTCGTATCGGTGGCCGTGTCCGGGGCTGCGACCTTGTTCCTGATCGGCAATCTGACCAATGTGCGCGACCGGCTGACGATCGTCGAGGATCAGATCCAGACCGTGGTGTCCGACACGCGCGCGGCCGCGCCCGACATACCATTGCCACCGCATATCCGGGTTGCTGGATCGGCGGTCGAGTTGCCGCTGATCGTGGTTCCGACGCGCGACATCGCGGCGGGGGCAAAGCAATTGGGCTGCACCCGCACCGATCGCGGGGATCAGGGCGGACCGGACGACCGCAACACCTTTACCTATTGGCTGCGGGTCTGCGTCGTTGCTGGACGCGATGGCGATCTAACGGTGCTGGTGTCGCCCCGCCCGCTGGTGCTGGAAAGCTTTGGCGAGATTTTCACGGGCCTGTCGCCGCTGATGGCCTATCTCGTTCTGGTCGAGCTGGCGCTGTTCGGGTTCCGGCGCGCGCTGGGACGATCGATGCGCTTGTGGGACGCGGCGGTGCAGAGCTTTGCGGCGCGCCAGCGCTTTCCGCGCGACGAAGCTCCGTTCATCGAATCGAACGCAGTGCTGAACATGCTGCGCCAGGCGACGGACGATTATCTCGACGCCGATGAAGAGCGCGAGCGGCTGGCACGCACGGTCGACGAGCTGCGCAACGCGATCGACCTGCGGCTGTTGAGTGGCCTGCGGATCGAGGATGATGCGCTGCGCTTCCTGGAGCTGACGCCGGGGGCAGGGGCGTGTCAGCGCGTCGTCCCGTTCAATCCGGCGGACCGCAGCGCGCTGATTTCGCTGCGCGGAACCAACGATATCATGACCGAGCTGCGCCTTGCCGGATCGGACAGCCAGCATTGGTTCCTGTTGCTGGCGCATGACTATGATGCGGAGACGCATGAGTGGCGGTTCGGCTGTCTGGTGCGGCTGCGTGCGGCACAGGCGATGCAGACCAAGATGCTGCATAACGCCCGGCTGATCGAGCTGGGCGGCATGGCATCGGCGCTGAGCCACGAGCTGCGCCAGCCGCTGTTCACCATCTCGCTCGCGGCAGAGAATGGCGCGACGATGCTGCGCCGCGACCCGCCAGCCTGTGACCGGGCCGGTGAGAAGTTCACCCGCATTTTGGAGCAGGTTGCGCGCGCCTCCGCGATCATTGAGCGGACATCGGCCTATGCCCGCGAAGAGCGCGGCGATCGCGAGCCGACCGATCTGGTGCAGGCGATTCACGATGCCGCGCGCTTCATGCGCCCGGTGCTGCAGAATCGCGGGATCGACCTGACCATCGTCCCCGGGCCGGAGATCGGACCGATGATGCTGCCGCGCATCGGGATCGAGCAAATCATCGTCAATGCGCTACAAAATGCCGCCGACGCGATCGAACAGGCGCGCGCCGAACAACTGACCGCCGGCGCGATCCGGATCGACATCACCAAAACCGCGCATCATGTCGCAGTCGCGATCCGCGACGATGGGACCGGGCTGGTCGATGATCTGGCCGACTCGCCGTTCGACGCGTTCAGCACGTCGAAGCCGTCGGGCAAGGGCACAGGCCTTGGCCTGTTCATCTGTCGTCAGATCGTCGACGAGATCGGCGGCACCATCACCCTTGCCAATAATGATGACGCGGTAGGGGCGACGCTGACGCTCACCTTTCCGCTGTCTCATCCGTGGAGGCTCACATGACCGACCCCGCCGCCAGCCCTGCCGACCCCGTCTATCTGGTCGATGACGATACCGCCCTGCGTGACGAACTCGCCGATGCGCTGGCGGAAGCGGGCTATGCGGTACAGGGCTTTGCCAGCGGCGAGGCGTTCCTGGCGGTGCAGGCCGATCTGGCGCCGGGCTGCGTGGTGCTTGATCTGACCATGCCGGGGATGAACGGGATGCAGGTCCACACCGCGCTGGTCGATCGCAACAGCCGCCATGTCGTGGTCATGCTGACCGGCACCGGCAGCATCGCGACGGCGGTTGCCGCGCTGCGCACCGGGGTGGTCGATTTCGTCGAAAAGCCGGTTCAGCTCGACACGCTGAAGGAGTGTATCGCGATCGCGCAGGTGCGCCGGATGACCGTTGCCGCGAGCCGCGAAAAGCTGGCCGCCGCGCGCGAGCGGTTCGCGCCGCTGACCCCGCGCGAGCTGGAGGTGGTTTACGGCATGATGATGGGCCAGTCCGCCAAGATGACCGCGCGGCGGCTCGACCTGTCGTTCCGCACGGTCGAGAGCTATCGCGCGAACCTGATGGTCAAGCTCGGCGTGCGCACGCTGGCCGAGGTCGTGCGGATGGCAATCGAGGCGGAGATCAAGCCGAGCGGACCAATCGTGGACGAATAGCGGCGTTCTCAGTTCCTGCGGCACCGCGTCAGCGAAGCCGACACAGCGTCAGCCTAGCGCCTCGAACCGGAAATTGGCGAACGTCGCGGTGCCTGCACCGGCCGAATAGAGGCCGGGGCGGAGCATCAGGAAGCCGCCGCGGACATTGTGATGGTAGCCCGACACTTCCATGCCGCGGTCGAAGCGGTGCCAGGTCTTTCCCTCATCGTCGCTGGTGTCATAGGTGACGATGTGGCGGTCGTTGGTCACCCGCATCCGCAGCTTGCGCCCATGTGGATTGGCTGGGCGGCCGCGCTCGATGCCGTATTGGTGCGTGACAAAGCGCTTCTCGTCGAAGCCGAGGCCGCAATAGAGCTTGTCGTCGTAGAACAGGATGAGCCCGGCGGTGCCGCCCGGTGCGATCTCGATATCGCATTCGAACCGATAGGCGGGGTCGCCGGCGATCAGCAGCAGCGGGGAGGAGGATGACGGCGCGGTGCCGCGCGCGTCGAGGTGCAGGACATTGTTCGCGACCCGTGCGCGGCTGCGCTCATCGGGGGCGGGGCGGAAGAAATTCCACTTCGCCCCGATGTCCAGCGTCGCAAAATCGTCCGACAGCTTCATGCCGTGAGGGCCGCTCTTCGTGCCGCCTTTGGGCTTGGCAATCGGCTGCGACAGGTCGCCGCCCTTCATGCGGAACCAGCCGTCATCGGTCCATTCGATCGGATCGAGCAGCGCCTGACGCCCGAGCGTCCAATAGCCATTTTCATAGCCGTGATAGACGCTCCACCAGTCGCCGCCCGGCCCCTCGACCAGGGTCGCATGGCCGCGTGACCACCATTTTTCCTGTAGGGATGTGGTGCGGACCAGCGGGTTGTGCGGGCAGTTCTCCCACGGCCCGTGGATTGATTTGGAACGCGCGGCGATGACCATATGGCCGGTCGGCGGACCCGCAGTGCCGCCGACCGCGGTGATCATGTAGAACCAGCCATTGTGTCGGGTGATCTTCGGCCCCTCGGGCGCGAAGCCCTCGACGATCCAGTCCTTGGGATAGCGCCACGGGTCATAGACATGCTCGGGCTCGCCGATGCGGCTGAGGCCGTCGTCGGACAGGCGGACGCGGTCGCCGCCGGAGAGGAACAGCCAGCGCGATCCGTCCTCGCCCACCGCATGGCCGGGGTCGATATGGTTGGGGAGCTTCAAGTCGATCGGATCGCTCCACGGCCCCTCGATCTTGTCGGCCCAGATCACCCAGCTGGTGTTCGGCCCCTTGGTCGGAATGTAGAGGAAATAGCGGCCATTGTGCTTGCATAGCTCCGGCGCCCACACCGATCCGATGTTCTTCGTAAGCGCCGCGCCGACCGGCTGCCAATTGATCAGGTCGCGCGAGTGCCAGATGACCAGCCCCGGATAGGAGTCGAAGGTCGAGAAGGTCATGTAATAATCCTCCCCGTCCTTGAGGATCGTCGGATCGGGATGGTCGCCCGCCATCAACGGGTTGAGGAAGCGGCCGTCGCCAAGGTCCGGGATACGCTGATTGTCGAAGCCGCGCTTCCAGTCGGGGGCGGGGGGCTGGCGGCGCGTTCCCGCTGTAGTCGCCGGGGCCAGGGTGATAGCGCTACCCGTCGTAGCAGCACCGATCAGGTCGCGGCGGTTGATACGCATGGCACTTCCCTATTGTTCAGACGAGGATGCCGGTTGCCCAGGCGAGGAACAAGTCCGGCCAGACGGCGACGGGCTTGCCCAAGGTCTTGCGCAGGCCAAAGCCATGGCCGCCATGGGCGAAGAGATGGATTTCGACCGGAATGCCCTTGGCCCGCAGCGCTGCACGGAGCAGCAGCGCGTTCTCCACCGGCACGACAGTGTCGTCCTCGGCATGGAGCAGGAATACCGGCGGAGCGTTCGCGGGGACGTTGCGGTCGGGCGAATGCGCTGCCTCCAGCGCGGCGTCGGCATTCGCGCCGATCAGCAAGTTGCGCGACCCGGCATGGGCATGCGGCCCGGTCATGGTGATCACGGGGTAGATCGGCGCCGCGGCGTCGGGACGGGCGCTGTGCCGGTCGGCGGTGTCGACGGGGTCATAGATCCGCGCGTCGAAGCGGGTGAGCAGGTCGGCGCACAGATGCCCGCCGGCGGAAAAGCCCATCGCGGCGACGCGCTGCGGATCGATGCCATAGTCGCGCGCGCGGTGGCGGATCAGCCGCATCGCGCGCTGCGCATCGGCAAGTGCGACATTGGGTCCGGCGGCCCAGCCTTCGCCGGGCAGGCGGTAGAAGAGGACAAAGACGGTGAAGCCGCGCGCCGACAGCCAGCGGCCAAGCTCATAGCCCTCTTTATCGATGACGATGTGGCGATAGCCGCCGCCGGGGGTGATCAGCACCGCGGCACCATTGGGGCGGTGCGGGCGGAACATGACCATGCGCGGGCGGGAAATGCCGAGCACGGCGCGGTCGGACAGGTCGCGGTCGGTGCTGCGTTCGATGACCGTCTCCACCGGGGGCGTGGCGGGCATGCCCGGCGCACCCTTGGGCCACAGGTCGATCGTCTCGGTCGGGTCGGGAAGCCCCGCCGGCCCCGGCGTTCCGGTGGCCGGCGGAGCAGTCTGGCCATGAGCGGTGGCGGACGCCAGCAGCGCCGCCCCCGCTCCGGCGGTTACGAGAAATGCACGGCGGTCGGGTCGAAGGGGAACCCCGTTCCGATCCGCCATGCCCCCTCTCTCGGTCACATCTTAATCCGCGCGCCCACCAGGATCGTGCGGCCGAAATGGTTGCTTTCATAGTTGCGACGCGCGGTAATGTCGGTCCAGCGCTCGCGATAGGCGTCGGTGAGGTTGGTCCCCTCAACCGACAGCTCGAGATAGTCGGTCAGCTTGTAGCGCACCGAGGCATCGACATTGGTGATCGCTTCATAGCCTTCGAAGATGTTGCCGGTGCCCGAACCTGCGTCGGTGAAGCCGTCACGATAGCTGACCGATGCGCGCGCGCTAAACTTGCTGTCCTCGTAATAGAGGGTCGCATTGTACTGCTTCTTCGACAGGCCGTAGAGCGTGTTCTCGACCGTGACCGACGGCAGCGATCCGCCCGGCGTCGTCGCCGGACCCTGCTGAGTATAGGTCGCCGAGCTGTCGACAAAGGTTGCGTTCACGATACCGCCGAAATTCGACAGGAACCCGGGCAGGAACTTGAACGGCGCCTGCAGCGCGATTTCGACGCCTTCCAGCGATGCGCCAGTGCCGTTGCCGGTGGTGGCGATCGTCCAGATCGGCTGCGACTGCTGGATCGGGTTAAGCGCTGCGGGCGAGGACGGCACGAGCACCGACGGCGACAGGCCGGTTTCGGTGAAGGTGCCGGTGCGCGTGATCGCGACCGGGAAGCTCGCGACATCCTTCTTGAACAGCGCGACCGAGAAGATCGACTGGGGCGCGAAATACCATTCGAACGCCAGGTCGAAATTGGTCGCGCGGAACGGCAGCAGGAACGGATTGCCGCTGGTGACGCGATAGTTGAAGCCATCGGCCGAACCGCCCGGCGTCAAATTGCCGAGCGAGGGACGCGTCATCACCTTGGCGATGGCGCCGCGAATGATGATGTCGTTCGACGGATAGAGGGCGAGGTTGAACGAGGGCAGCCAGTCCTCATAGTCGCGCTCGACCGTGACCACGACACCGCTGTTGATCCCGTAGGACGACTGGTCGGTGCGGACATAGCGGATGCCTGCGTTCAGGGCATAATCGAGCCCGAACATCGCGCCCTTGGCATCGAACTGGAGATAGCCACCGGTCGTTTCCTCGACGACGCCGCGATTATTGCCGACGTCGAGCGCTGCGGTGCGGCCATAAAGGTTGGTATAGGCCGTGGCGGCTTCGAGGTTGGGGATCAGCCAGCTGGTAGTCGTGCCCGACGGCGCATTGGAGCCGGTCAGCGTGAACAGCTCCGACAGCGCCGCCGTGACCGGGAAGCCATAGACGGCGGTCGGACCGAACAGGCTGGTCGGCGAACAGGTCAGCGTGCCGAGCACGCGATCGACGCCGCCATTGCCGCACACCGCCGTGTCACGGGTAAACGCGACGATGTCGTAGTTATAGCGCCGCCATACCGCGCCGGCCTTGACCATGAAATTGTCGGTCACGTCCCATTCGGTGCGCAGCTGCGCATTGCGGAACTGGTTGAGCACGTTGGATGGGCGATCGCGGATTTCGGCGAGCTGGAAGTTGCCCGGCGTCGTGACGCTGGTCCCGAAGGTCAGCGTCGGCGCCTGCATGTTGCGATAGTCGTAGCTATAGCCCTGGGCATCGCGGTCATCGAACACGATCGTGGTTTCGACCGGGACATCCGCGTTCGAGCGCGAATAGCCGCCGATCAGCGTGAAGCGGAAATTGTCGGTGACGTCCTGATCCCAGGTCGCGCCGATCTGATAGAATTCGGTTTCGCTCTGCTTCAGGAAATGCTCGGTCCGCACCCACGCGTCGTTGAGCGTGGCAGCAATCATATTGTTGTTGCTGTCATAGACCGGGTTGACGACGTTGATGGAGCGTTCGTTCGAACGCAGCAGCACTTCGCCCCATTTCTCGCGGCGGTCGGCCTTGAAGTTGGAATAGAGCGCGTCGATCGAAACCTTGGTCGCGTCGCTCGGCGACCACTGGATGCTGCCGGTCAGGCCCAGACGCTCGCGATCATGCGTGATTTCGCCATAGCGCGGAATGCGCGGGTGGAACGCCAGAGCGGCCTGATCGCATGCGGCGCTGGGAACATAGGTGCCGCCGCTGTTGGCGGTGGTGAAGCAGTTGGTGCCGTTGACCGAATCGAAGCGCGCCTGCGCCCAGCGGACGGTGTTGTTGCCGATCTCCTTGGTCGTGGTCTTCTGATAGGCGGCGGAGACCGAAGCACCGAGCGTGCCGTCGGGCGACTTCCACCCGATCAGGCCGGCGACGCGCGGACCCCAGGTGTCGGACAGGTCGTTATAGCTGCCCTGCGCCGATGCAGCGAAGGTGAAGCCTTCCTTGCCCTTGAGCGGGTTGCCGGTGTTGAGGTCGACAACTGCGCCGAGCGAGCCTTCGTCCAGGTCAGCGGACGCGGTCTTGTGCACCACGATCGAGCTGAACAGTTCCGACGCGAACACGTTGAAGTCGAATGCGCGGTCGCGGTTCGATGCGGCGCCGTCATTGCTGGTGGTGATCGTCTCAAGCCCGTTCACGCGGACGCGGGTAAACTGCGAGCCAAGGCCGCGCACGGTGATCGCTCGCCCTTCGCCGCCGTCGCGCTGGATCGCGATGCCGGGAATGCGCTGGAGCGATTCGGCGAGGTTCTGGTCGGGAAATTTGGCGATATCCTCGGCGACGATCGCATCAACCGCGGCGACCGAGTCGCGCTTCACGTTGAGCGCGGCGTCGAGCGAGGCGCGGAACCCGGTGACGACGATTTCCTCATCCTCGCCAGCAGCAGGCTCGGCCGGCGCGTCCTGCGCCTGGGCGGCGGTAGCGATAACAAGGGCGGAAGTGGCTGCCAGCAGGCGTGCGCCGCTACGGCGAACAGTGAACCGCATTGATATTCCCCTCTCAAACGGTGTCGATGACACCGGTAGCTGCAAATGGCCTGGCGACTCGCCAAAAGCCGGATGTCGATGCGGAGGGGATGCCGGGTCGCGTGCAGCGTCCGTTCGAGCTGATCCTCTCCAAATTCGCCGTGTTCTCACGGTCGAACACTGGTTTCGCGATAGAGAAACCGGTGTCATTGCGTTTCTCTGCCATTCCACTGCGGCTGTCAACCCGGACAAGTTCGGTAGTGCGGTGGCGTCGGCCTGTCCGCTTGGCCGCCAAATGCGCACCACTGCGGAGCGCCACATCGTTACGGGCCGTGTTTGACAATTGAAAAGCGCCCCACTCCCTGATACCGGTGTCATTCGATGGGCCGGCAACAGGTCCGCGACACGACGTCAGAGAGGGGATTCCATGGCCATTCGTCAGCTTCATTTTGCACGCCGATCGAGCTCGGGGCTCGCGCTGGCGCTATCGCTCGTTGCCGCGGGTCCGGCCTGGGCGCAGCAGACGCCGGCGCAGGGCCAGTCGGACGCAGAGAGCGAGGAAGTCGTGGTTACCGGTTTCCGCGCCAGCCTCGCCAACGCGTTGAGCGACAAGCGCAAGGCCGACCAGATCGTCGATTCGATCACGGCGGAGGACATTGCCGACTTCCCCGATGCGAACATCGCCGAATCAATTCAGCGTCTGCCCGGCATCTCGATCGACCGCGACAATGGCGAGGGGCGCTCGATCACCGTGCGCGGCCTGGGCGGCGATTTCCAGAGCGTGTTCCTGAACGGCGCCGATGCGCAGAACATTTCCGGCGGCAACCAGTCGGACGCTGGCGCGAACCGCTCGCGCGGGTTCGACTTCAACACCTTTGCCTCGGAGCTGTTCAGCGGGGTCAAGATCACCAAGTCGGTGACTGCGGCGAATGAGGAGGGCTCGCTCGGCGCGATCATCGATCTGATCACGGGTCGCCCGCTCGCCTATAAGGGCGATCGCATCGCGATTGGCGCCGAGGGCGAGTATCGCGAGAATGGCGATACGTGGAACCCGCGGCTGACCGCGCTTTTCTCGAAAAAGCTGACCGATAATTTCGGCATTCTCGGCACGGTCGCGTTCCAGGATCAGCGCCAGCAGATCGATTCCTATCGTCGCAACCCCGGTCAGTTCGAATTTGCCTATCGCAATTCGCAGCATACCGGCGTGACGCCGAACGTCTTCGGCTTTGCGCGCCCGACCGGTACCGGCACCGGCGCGACCTTTGGGTCCGACCCCGCCGCCTATGCGCTGGTGGCGCCGGAGACGATCATTCCCGCGCTGCCCTCGATCGGGCGGCAGGATCTGCAATATGACCGGCTGGGCGTCACCTTCACCGCCCAGTGGCAGCCGACGTCGCGCACCGAGGTGATCGGCGACTTCGTCTATTCGCGCTATCGGCAGGATTCGAATTCGCAGGGCATCACCACGATCGGCCTGAACCGCAACGGCACCAATGCCCGCGTCGCGCAGAACACGCTGCGCGCGCTCAACACGGCCAATGGGCTGGCCGATCGGCGCGCGCTCTACGCCCGCTGCGATGCGACCGCGTCGCTCGATTGCGGGCAGGCGCTGTACGGCAACACACTCGTCGCCGGCACGCGCGCGAGCTACAATCCGTTCAACCTCGATCCGTTCGACTATTACAACTCGACCGTCTCGCCGGGCTATATCCCCAACGCCAACAGCATCGCTTATTATGACGAGCTGCTCGGCCGTCCGGGGACGCAGATCCGCGCCGCCAACGTCAACGCTGCGGGCCAGGCCGATTACCTTGTCCTCGACAATGTCGACTGGCGCAGCTTTGCCGATGCGCAGTTCGGCCAGACCGACTTCAAACAGGCGACGCTGAACGTGAACCATGAGTTCAGCGACAATTTCCGCGTTGCGATCACCGGCGGCTGGTCGAAGTCGGAATTCAATGCCGAGGGCATGCTGGTCGAATTCAACGCGATCGACCGCGACGGCTATGTCTTTGACGAGCGCAATGGCGGCAACATGCCGATCTTCAACCCGGGCTTCAACGTCGCCGATCCGACACAATGGACGCTGGTCAAGGGCCTGTCGACGATCCGTTACTTCACCAATGAGGTGAACAACGAATTCCGTGTCGGGCGCGCCAATTTCGAGCTGGATCTGTCCGAACAGTTCACGCTGCGCTTTGGTGGCACGTACAAGACGTTCGATTTCGACAGCCTGGGTGGTCGCCGCAATTCGGGCATCGAAGCGATCAACCCGACATTGGTCGAGGCGGGGCTGCAGATTACCCAGCTCGGCCAGCTGGTCGGGTTCGGTCAGGGGCTGAATGTGCCGGCGGGGACGCCGACCAGCTTCTATGCACCCAATCTCGACGCCTTCCGCAATTACTTCTCGATCGACTGCAACTGCATCAACAAATGGGGCGATTACCGCGCCCAGGCCGATGGGCGTGAGCGCAATGCGGTGCGCGAGCGCGACATGGCGGGCTTTGTCCAGATGGACTTCGATGTCGATGTGATGGACCGCCGGTTGCGCGGCAATGTCGGCGTGCGCGTCGCCAATACGCGGGTCGACGGCACCGGATCGGTCGGGGGCGCGGCGAACGGCGCGCTTGGCACGATCGTCACCGCGCGCAACGAATATACCGACGTCCTGCCTGCGGGTAACCTGACCTATGAAGTCAGTGACAATTTTCAGATCCGCTTCGCTGCGGCCAAGACGATGTCGCGGCCTCAGCTTTCGGCGCTGACTCCGGGTACGACATCGTTCCCGACCGGCCTGACCGTGGGCGGCGCGGCGCCGTCGATCACCGTGGGCAACCCGTATCTCAACCCGTTCCGCTCGACCAACCTCGACCTCAGCTTCGAATATTATTGGGGCACCAACGGCTTTGTCGGCCTCGCGCTGTTCCAGAAGGATATCAGCTCCTTCCCGCAGCAGGTCGCGGGTGAGTTCGCGTTGCAGGACGTGTATGAGCAGGCGATCATCGACCAGATCCTGACCAACGTCACCAGCACGACGCTGGCGCAGTATATCCGGGACGGCGGCGTGTTCGCGGTGCGCCAGTTCAACGACGCGCCGGGCGGCAAGATCCAGGGGCTGGAGCTCAACGTCCAGTCGAACTTCTTCTTCCTGCCCGGCTTCCTGCAGCGGTTCGGCGTCACCGCCAACTACACCTACATCAAGTCGGAACTGAATTACCTGACCGGCACCGCGCTCTCGACAACGCAGGGGCAGACCGGTTCGACCGCAGTCAACAATTTCGCGACCGCGCCGTTCCTCAACACCTCGCCGCATGCGTTCAACGCGACGCTCTACTACGAGCATGGCCCGCTCAAGGCGCGTGTGTCGGGAGCGTATCGCAAGGAATATGTGAACCGCTTCCCGCTGTCGTCGGGCACCTGTGCGGTCGGCACCACCACCAATGGCGGCGGCGTGTGCAACTCGCCGGTGGTCGCGGACTTTGGTTACAATGAGGACACGTTCAATCTCGACTTCGCCATATCCTATAAGTTGACCAAGGCGATCAGCCTGTCGGTCGAGGGGCGCAACCTGACCAATACGACGCAGTATCGCACCATGTATCAGGCGAATCCGGTGTCGAGCGTCTATGCCAGCACGGGTCGCATCGTGACCTTTGGCGTGCGCGCGAACTTCTGATGCTGGGTGCGCTGCTGCTGATGTCTGCGGGGGCGGCAACGCCGCTCCCCGCCTTTCCCGGGGCGGAGGGTGCGGGCGCGACTGCGCTCGGCGGGCGCGGCGGCAAGGTGCTGACCGTGACGACGCTGGCCGATAGCGGCCCCGGCAGTTTCCGCGCGGCGGTCGAGGCGAAGGGGCCGCGCATCATCGTGTTCGCGGTGTCGGGCACGATCCAGCTGACCAAGCCGCTGACGGTGCGCGAGGGACGGTTGACGATCGCGGGGCAGAGCGCGCCGGGGGACGGCATCACGCTGCGCGATCATCCGCTGGTGGTGCAGGCCGACGATGTCGTGATCCGCTTCATCCGGTCGCGGCTGGGCGATGAATCGAAGACCGAATCCGACGCGATCTGGATCCGCGCCGGGCGGCGGATCATCCTCGACCATGTTTCGGCAAGCTGGTCGGTGGACGAGACGCTGTCGGTGTCTGGCAATTATGCCGAGCCGGGCGAGGGCTGGTACGATGTCACCGTGCAATGGTCGATCATCGCGGATTCGCTGACCAGATCGCTCCATGCCAAAGGCGCGCATGGCTATGGCAGCCTGGTGCGCGGCGGGCGTGGGGCGCGGGCGAGCTTTCACCATAACCTGTGGGCGAACCACAGTGCGCGGATGCCGCGACCGGGCAATTACGCTCCCGCGGCGAGCGACCCCGAGGGGGCGTATTTCGATTTCCGCTGCAACCTGTTCTACAATTGGGGCGGCGGGCGGTCGGGCTACAATGCCGACAAGGATAGCCTGTCGCGGTATAACTTCGTTGGAAACGCCTATGTGCGCGGGCCGCAGTCGACCAAGGCGATTGCCTTTGATGAGGGAAATCCGGTTGCGAAATCCTTCTTCGCCGACAATGCGATGGACGGGGTGGTTCCAGCCGATCCGTGGTCGTTGGTGAACGGGATCACCGATCCGGCGCAAAAGCTGACGGCTCCGGTCGAGATGCCCCGGGTCGGCTGTGCCGGAGCGGCGAGCGTCGAGACGGCAGTGCTGGCACGCGCCGGGGCTTCGCGCAGCCGCGACAGCGTCGATGCGGCGGTGGTCGCGGGGGTGCGCGCCCGCACCGGCAAGCAGATCGACAGCCAGCGCGACGTTGGCGGATGGCCAGCGCTGCGTAGCGGCACCGCGCCGCAGGACAGTGACGGCGACGGCATGCCCGACGCGTGGGAGCGTCAGAACGGGCTCGACCCGAAGCGCGACGATTCCTCGGGTGATCGCGATGGCAACGGCTATAGCAATGTCGAAGACTATCTGAACGCGCTGGCCGCTGGCTGAGCGAGCCGCTCGCGTGAGACGAGGAGAATGACATGCGGGCGATGCTGATGCTGCTGGCGGCGATCCTGCTGGGCGGGGCGACATCACCGCGGCACAGCATCGCGCCGCAACCCGAAGTCCTGTTGTTCAGTCACACGACCGGCTGGCGGCATGACTCGATCGAGCCTGCGGTTGCGGCGCTAACTACGGCCGCGCGGGCCAAGGGCTATCATGTGGTGGCGAGCGAAGACCCGGCGCTGTTCGACGATGTGGCGCGGGTGAAGCGCTTTGCCGTCATCGTGTTGCTCTCGACCACGACGAAGCCCAAGGATCCCGCGAGCGAGTGGTTCACCGGGGTGCGGCGCGACAATCTGATCGCTTATGTGCGCGGCGGCGGCGGGATCGTCGGGGTGCATGGCGCGGCGGATTCGCATTACCATTGGGACTGGTATGGGCGGATGATGGGCGCGCGCTTTGCCCGGCATCCGGCGGGCACGCCGACAGGCTCGGTAACCCGCGCACCGCTCGACCATCCGTCGATCCGCACTTTCCCTGAAACCGCCGAGATGGTCGATGAATGGTATTGGTTCGACGATCTCGACCCGCGACTACGCCCGCTGCTGACGCTGGATCCGGTGTCGATCGGGGAGAAGGGCGTCAACCCGCGTCCCGTGGCCTGGGCGCATCGGTTCGAGGGCGGACAGATCTTTTACACCGGCCTTGGCCATACCAAGGCAGCGTGGAGCGATCCGCGCGTGGTCGATCATGTCATGGGCGGGATCGACTGGGCGGCGAAGCGCGGCGCGCGACCGATGGTCGTGATCGACGAAGGCGCCAAGCGTGTCGCGGAGCCGCCGCCGCATGGCCGCATCGGCATGAGCACCGCGTGGCGCATCACCGACGGCGTGCCCGGCCGCATGATGGAATACCGCAAGCGCGCGCTGCACAAGGGCGCCGCAATTGGCGTGCATCCGATCGACCATGACGAGGTTTATGCGGTCGTCTCGGGCGAGGGCGAGGTCAGCTCCGACGGCATCACGGCGCGGCTGAGGCCCGGCATGACCGCTTATCTCTACACCGGCGCCAATGTCGGCATTCGCCAGATCGGCGAGAAGCCGCTGGTGCTGATCATTGCCTATCCGCTTGAAGGAGTACCGCGTAAATGATTGCCCGCCGCCAGATGCTCGCCGCATCCGCCGCATTGATGCTGACCCCCGCACTGGCGCGCGCGCAGGCGCCGTCGAGCGCCGAGATCGCGGCGACGATGAAGCGGGCGACGCGGTTCATGGTCGAAAAGCTCGCCTATCGCGGCGGCTATCTCTGGTCGTATCTGCCCGACCGCTCGCGCGTCTGGGGCGAGCTCGAAGCCTACAAGACGATGGTGTGGGTGCAGCCGCCCGGCACCGCGACGATGGGGCATCTCTACCTCGACGCCTATCACGCCACCGGCGACGAATATTATTATCAGGCGGCGGCCAAGGCGGCACAGGCGCTGATCGACGGACAGTTGCCGACCGGCGGCTGGGGCTATTTCATCGATTTCGGCGGTCCGGCTTCGACCAAGCGCTGGTACGAGACGATCGGCAAGAACGCCTGGCGCATGGAGGAATTCCAGCACCATTGGGGCAACGCCACCTTCGACGATCAGGGGACGGGCGAGGCGATCCGATTCCTGATCCGCCTCTATGTCGAGAAGCGCGAAAAGCGGTTCGAGCGCGGGCTCGACAAGGCGATCAACTTCATCTTCGCCAGTCAGCTCGACACTGGCGGTTGGCCGCAGCGCTGGCCGCGCGTTCGCGATGGCGGACTGCATGGGAAGCCCGACTATACCGGGTTGATCACGTTCAACGACTCGGTGATCAACGACAATATCGACGTACTACTGACCTATCATCAGGCGATCGGCGACCCGCGCGTGCTGCCGGCGATCGAGCGGGCCATGGACGTGTATCTCAAGACCCAGCAGCCTGCACCGCAAGCCGGCTGGGGGTTGCAGCATCGCGCGGATTTCTCACCCGCCGGCGCGCGGACCTATGAGCCCGAGGCGCTGGTCACGCATACGACCGCGTCGAACATCCAGGAGCTGATGGGTTTTTATCGCCTGACCGGGAATGCGAAATATCTCGCGCCGATCCCGGCGGCGCTCGACTGGCTCGATAGCGTGAGGCTGCCTGAGGAGCTGCGCGTCGGGAACAGGCATTTCCCGACCTTTGTCGAGATCGGCACCAACAAGCCGCTCTGGGTGCATCGGCGGGGGTCGAACGTGGTCAACGGCGAATATTATGTTGACCACGACCCGGCGCACACGATCGGTCACTATAACCCGCGCCGCTCGGTCGATGTGCCGAAGCTGCGCCGCGAATATGAAAAGCTGCGCGCGATCCCCGGTGGGCCGGTGTCGAAGGATTCGCCCTTGCTGAAAGGGCGCCAGCCGCTGTCGCCCTATTGGGTCGCGGCGGTCGAGCCGGGGTCGGACATGAATGTCGCGGGGGGCAAGAGCGCGGCGGAACTGGTCGCGTCGCTCAACGAAGAGGGCTGGTGGCCGACCCAGCTCAAGGCGATCAGCCATCCGTACAAGGGGCCGGGATCGAAGGAGGTTGCGCCGGGCGATTTCCGGTCGACCAATGTCGGCGACAGCAGCGACACCTCGCCGTTCGACGTCAAGGACGGGCCGATCGGGATTTCGACCGGCACCTATATCGATCATATGGTGACGCTGATCGGGGCACTGCGGTCCGGCTCTTAGGCCGGATCGATGACGAGGTTGCAGCCGCGCAGCTCGTAACCGGCGATCAGCGGGTTCCAGCCGACATTGGGTGCGCGCTCGAGCCTAAGGCCCGGGACGCGGAGCAGCCGGTCGAGGAACACCGCCGATTCGTGCAGCGCCACGCCCGCGCCGGGGCAGCGATGCTCGCCGTCGCCGAATGCCAGGCCCGGGCCGGTGACGCGCGGGGCGCGCTCGCGCTCCGGATCGAGCGCGTGCGGGCAGGTGCCGACCGCCGCCGCATCGCCATTGGCTGCGCGGATATCGAGCGCGACGGTGCCGCCCTCGACATGACGGTAGAGTGTGCCGACCACGGGTTCGAGCCGCAGGATCTCCTCAAGGATCGCGATCTGCCCATCGGCATCGGCGGCGAGGAACTGCGCGCGCAGTTCGGGCCGTTCGAGCAGATGCCAGCCGGCCATGGTGATGAACTCGCGCGTCGTCACCATGCCGGCCGCGCCATAGGTGAAACACTCGGTGAGGATGTCGAGCGGGCTGTAGCCCTCGCTCAGCAAGTGCGAAATGACGTCGTCGCGCGGTGCGGCGCGGCGCGCGGCGATCGCTGGCTTCACGTCCTTGGCGTAGAAACGCCGCATCCGCCATTGGCCGAGCAGGAAGCTCATGATCTCGGCAAATTTGCCGCGTCCGGTCTGGAAGGCGGTGCTGAAGAACGAGTCGAGGCGGCGGCTCATGCCGTCCATATCGCTCTCGGTCAGGCCGACAATCTCCGCCGCGACGGCGACCGCCATGTCGAGCGAGAGCCGATCCAGATCGCCGCCGCCATCCTTGACCAGCCGCGCGATCAGCGCGTCGCTGGTCCGCTCCATCAGTTCGCGATAGCGCGTCTCGACCACGCGCGGGGTGAAGAAGCGCGCAGTGCCGCTGCGCTGGCGGCGATGCGCCTCACCATGCAGAAACAGGATCGGGGGGCGTGCCTTGCCGCGATATTTGCCGATCACCTCGGCCTTGAAGCCCGCCTGGCGGCCATTGGTGTCGCGCAGCACCGCGCGCACTGCCTCATATCCGGACACCGTCGGCGCGTCGATCAGGCCGCCACGCGCCGCGCTTGCGGACTTGCGGTCATCGCGCGCATGATCGATCGGGCAGCGGGCCGGTGGGCTCGCAGGATGCGGCTGGGCGGACATGACACACTCCGGGTTGTGATACACGATGGATCATAAGATAGCGAAGCGCGGCGGCGTTTCAAGCGATGCGCGCGTCGTCCGCTCGCGCGCGGCGTTGGGCGCGGCGCTGGTCGAGCTGGTGGCGGAGCGTCCGTTCGGCGAGATTACGGTCGCGATGCTGACCGATCGCGCGAAGGTCGGCTACGCCACCTTCTTCCGCCATTATCCGGATCTGTCGGCGCTGTTGATCGAAGTCGCCGATAGGGTGATTGCGGAGCTGCTGCTCAAACTCGTCCCGATGTTGCAACAGGGCGACCGGCTGGCATTGGTGCGCACGCTGACCGCCGAGGTGCTGTCGCGCCGCACCTTGTGCCATGCGCTGCTGACCGGTGCGGGCGATCCGATGCGGCAGATGGTGACGCAGCGTGCGATCGCGCAGGCGCTGGCGAGCCCGGCCGAGACGCCGGAAGGGCTGCCGCGCGAGCTGGCGGTGACACATCTGGTTGGCGCGGCGCTGACGATCCTGACCTGGTGGCTCGACCGTGCGCCGGAGATGGCGGCGGACGACGTTGCGGCGATCCTCGACCGGCTGGTGCTCGCGCCGGTGCTGGCGGATCAGGTTCCGGGCTGAATATAGGGGATGCGGGCGAACAGCTCGCGCTGCCATTTGCGCGGGTCGTTCTCGACGTGGCTGGTCACGTCGAAGATCATCGTCTGGCGGCCGGGCAGCGTGTGCTTTGGCCACTCCGGCACGCCCCTGCCATTGGGATTGCCGGTGGCGGCGAGATTGACGAAGGCGCGCTGCATCGCCGCCGATACGGCCTGCGCGCCTGGCCCGGTCCCCGACACCGTCCCCTCCGCGCCGATCGTGCCGAAGACCATTGGGATGTCGTGCGTATGTGCCGCGCCGCGCTCGGGCGCGATCGGGGACTGGAAATCAAGCTGATAGACCCAGGCGGGGACGCCGGCTTTCGCCCGTTCCTCCGCCTCGATCACCTGTCCGCGCCAGCTGCGCCCGGCGGTGGTGCTGGCGTAGAAGATGTCCTGCGCCGACCATTCGGGGAATTGCTTGCGATATTCGGCGACGACCCATTCCGGGTGCGCGTCGATGCGCAATTGTGGGGCGATGCGTTCGGCGAGGTTAGACCAGTCGAGCGTGCGGACGAGCTCGCTTTTCGGATCGGTGAACGCGCGGGTCTCGTCGCGCGTATTGCCCAGGATCATCGGGATGCCGTTGCCGATCGGGTTGGCGTCAGGCCAGAAGGGATGGCGGATCAGCCACTTCATGTCGAGCACCGGGCCCATATAGACGCCGCCGCCGAGGATCGGGTCTTCGGCGGAAAGGCCCTCGATCAACCGCTGAACCGGCATGTCGATTAGGTCGGTGGGTGTCGCGCCGAGCTTGGCGAGCAGGGCCTTGGCGCGCGCGGTAGCGTTGAGCGGGCCGCTGGCGGTAACCTGCTGACCACTCATCGTCGCGGCGCTGTGGAACAGGCCCTTCGCTGCGGGCATGCCCATCAGCGTGGCAATCTTGGCGCCGCCGCCGGACTGACCGAAAACCATCACCCGGTTCGGGTCGCCGCCAAAGCCGATAATGTTGTCGCGCACCCATTGCAGCGCGAGGATCAGGTCGAGCTGTCCCAAATTGCCGCTGTCGGGAAAGCGCGGGTCGAGCCGGGCGAGGTAGAGAAAGCCGAGCGCGTTGAGGCGGTGGTTGACCGTGACGACGACGACATCGCCCTGTTCCGCGAGCTTTGCGCCGAATACCTGCGGCTCGATCACCGTGCCGTTGGAGTAAGCCCCGCCGTGGAAATAGACCATCACCGGGCGGCGCGCGTTCGGGCTGGTTTGCGGGGTCCAGACGTTGAGGAACAGGCAGTCCTCGGCCTGATTGGGCAGGTTGCTGCGCTGCGGGCAGTTTACTGCGAACGCGGTGGCGCGGATCGTCTCGCGGATGCGGGCAGGTGCAGTCGCGGCACGGAAGCGCGTGCCGCTGGTGTCGTTACCGTAGCGGATGCCGAGGAACGCCTGGGTCGCGCCATCGGCCTTCCCCTGCCAGCGACCGGTGGTGCCAGTGGCGATCGGATCGCCCTTGGCAAACGCGGCGGAGGGGAGGGCGGTCAGCGCCGCGCCTGCGCCCAGCAGCGTCCGCCGGGCGATCACCGACGCACGTCCAGTCCGCCCTCGAGAAATGCGTCGATGTCCGCCTGCCCGAACAGGCTGGCATCGCCCGGCAGCGAGTGCTTCAGGCACGCCAGCGCGAGGCCCGAAGCGACGGTCGCCTCCAGATCCTGTCCCGACAGCACGCCGTGGAGGATGCCCGCAGCAAAGGCGTCGCCGCCGCCAATGCGATCGACGATGCCCGCGACCACGACCTCATCGGTCTGGTAGCCGCGTTCGCGCGTATCGACGCGCGCGGCGATGCGGTGGCGGTCGGCGTCGTCGACGTGACGCGCGGTCGAGGCGATGCGCTGAAGGTTGGGGAAGGCGGCGAAGGCGGCCTCGGCGGCCTCGCGGCGGCGGTCCGCGCCGTCGCCCGAGAAGCTCTTGCCGAGCAGCAGCGAGACGTCGCGATGATTGCCGAACATCGTGTCGGCGAGGCTCACCAGTTCGGTCAGCACGGCGCGCGGATTGCTGTCCCAGCTTTCCCACAGGCGCGCGCGATAATTGCCGTCGAAGCTGATCGCGACGCCCATCTCCTTGGCGGTCTTGGCTGCGGCAATTGCTGCAGCGGCCGTCGCCGGGCCGAGCGCCGGGGTAATGCCCGACAGATGCAGCATCGCCGCCCCGTCGAGGATGCTGCGCCAATCGAACGCATCGGCCGGCGCGGTCGCGAAGCTCGACGCCGCACGGTCATAGACGATGTCCGATGCGCGCAGGCCAGCGCCGACCGACAGGAAATACAGCCCCATGCGCCCGTCGCGCAGCTGGACATTGCGCGTGTCTACGCCCTGTCCGCGCACGAAGCGGATTGCCGCCTGACCCAGCGGATTGTCGGGCACCGCGCTGGCCATCGACACTTCATGGCCCAGATTGGCGAGGCCGATCCCGACATTGGCCTCCGCCCCGCCAACATGCACGTCGAGGCTGCCCGTCTGCATCAGCAGTTCGCGCCCCGGAGCGGTCAGGCGGAGCAGCAACTCCCCGAAACAGACGATACGGCCGTTAGTCAATGCACACACTCCGCTCAGGCTGAGCTTGTCGAAGCCCTGTTCTTACCTTGGGCGCTTTAGGGAGAAGAGCGGCCCTTCGACAAGCTCAGGGCGAGCGGACGCGGGACTCTATCGCGCCAGCCAGCCGCCGTCGACGGCGAGGATGTGCCCTTGCACATAGTCCGACGCGGACGAAGCGAGGAACACCGCCGCGCCGCCCAGGTCGGACGGCTGGCCCCAGCGCCCCGCCGGAATGCGCTCCATGATCTGGCGGTTGCGCGTCTCGTCCTTTTGCAGCGCGTCGGTATTGTTGGTCGCGATGTAACCCGGCGCGATCGCGTTGACGGTGATGCCCTTGCTCGCCCATTCGTTGGCCAGCAGCTTGGTCAGCCCGCCCACGCCGCTCTTCGACGCGGTATAGCTCGGCACGCGGATGCCGCCCTGGAACGTCAGCATCGATGCGATGTTGATGATCTTGCCCCCGCCATTGGGGATCATGTGCCGCGCCGCCGCCTGGCACAGGAAGAACACCGACTTCAGATTGGTGTCCATCACCGCGTCCCAGTCTTCTTCGGTAAAGTCGACCGCGTCGTTGCGGCGGATGATGCCGGCATTGTTGACGAGGATGTGCAAGCCGCCGAGCTTTTCCACAGTTTCGTCCACAATTCGGCCCACAGGCTCGATCGACGACAGGTCGGCACTGATGATCTCGGCCTTGCGGCCGAGCGCGCAGACCTTTTCCACCGTTTCGGTCGCGGCGGAGCGGCCGACTGCGGCGATATCTGCGCCGGCCTGTGCCAGCGCGAGCGCGATGCCCTGGCCGATACCGGTGTTCGCGCCGGTGACGACCGCGACGCGGCCGGTGAGATCGAAAGGATTCATGGGTAACCTCGTTCTTTGGCGTTACGCCAGCTGGCAGATGTCCAGCACGTTCATGTCGGTATAGTCCTGATTCTCGCCCGCCATCGCCCAGATGAAGGCGTAGGACTTGGTCCCCGCGCCCATATGGATCGACCAGGGCGGCGAGATCACCGCTTCCTCATTCTGCATCACGATGTGGCGGGTCGCCTCGCCCTCGCCCATGAAATGCATCACGCGGTCGGTGTCGGCATTGTCGAGCTCGAAGTAGAAATAGATCTCGCTGCGGCGCTCATGGATGTGCGGCGGCATGGTGTTCCACACGCTGCCTTCCTTGAGCACGGTCAGGCCCATCACCAGCTGCGCGCTGTCGCACACGCCGGGGATCACCAGCTGATAGATCGAGCGTTCATTGGATTCGGCGAGGCTGCCGCGGTCGAGCCGGTTGGCGTCGGCAATGCCGAGCTGGCGCGTCGCGAACGCCTGATGCGCGGGGCAGGAGACGAGGTAGAAGCGCGCGCCGGTGCCGGAGAATTGCACGTCCGCCGCGCCCATCGTCACGTACAGGCAATCCTTGTTGCCCAGCGTGAACGCCTGTCCATCGACGGTGACGGTGCCCGTGACGCTGCCGACATTGACGATCCCCAGCTCGCGCCGCTCGAGGAACGGGTGGCCCGCTGCCGAGGGCGGCTCGGTCTGGTCGGGCAGCTTGACCGCGCCCGACCCGACCAGCACCCCGCCGATCACCATGCGATCGGCATGGGTGTAGTTGAGCACGCATTCGCCCTCACGGAACAGATCCGTGATCAGATAGCGGTCGCGCAGCTCATCGTTCGACACGCACTCCATCATGTCGGGATGCGTGGCATAATAGGTGCGGTCGAACATGGACTCTCCGTTCAGCGCGGGGCGGGTGCGATCAGGCGAGCGCGGGCTGCGCGCTCACGCTCTTGAGATAGTCGGCGATCGCCGCGTCCTGGCAGTTCGGGTAGAACAGCTCGGCGAACTTCTCACCCGCGATCGCGGCGCGCAGCAGATCCTGGTCGACGTTCTTGAGCACGGTCAGCATGTCGTGGCAGGTTGTCGCCTTGAGGTCGGCGAGGATGCCGCGATTCTTGCGCATGATCTCGGCGCGCTCCTTGGGGTAGCCCAGGCCACGCTCGCCGTCGAACAGCTTGCGGTACACGTCCTGCAGGTTGAGCTCGGCGGCCCAGCCAAAACCCTTGGCATAGGGCATCGAGATCGCGTTGCCGTCGTTGATCTGGCCGAACAGGAAGGCGTCGGTCGGGTCGATCACCAAGCCGCAGAACACGCCCGGCATCGCGTTGCACGCGAGCATCGAACCCATGCCGGTGCCGCACCCAGTGACCACGAAATCCGCCGCCTTGGAATTGAGCAGGATGCCGGCGAGCAGCCCGTTCATGACATAGGTCAGCGACGCGCTGTCCTCGGCCGAATACATGCCATAGTTGAACACCTGATGCCCCAGCGGCTCGGCGACGGCGGTCAGTGCGTCGTGGATGATGCCGTTCTTGGCGGCTTGGCTGTTCTCGGTGATCAGCGCGATCTTCATGGGTCGATTCCTCTCCAAAATTGGACGGCGGGGCGGCGGGAAAGCGCCGGGTCACGCGCGCCATAAGCGATAACGGATACGCCTTCTAGGTAACCGGTGTCAGATTATGATGCAAGTTGTGTTGCAACTTCGCGCATGGGTTATCGTTCACTCTGCCGGTGGCGCGACCGATGCCCGGCGGATCAGGGTCGAGACGAACAACGATTCGGCGGCCTCCTCATCCTCATCCTCGGCATTTCCGATCAGCTTGAGGCCCGCAGCGCGCGCCATTGTCGCGATCGGCCAGCGCACGGTGGTGAGCGGCGGCCACAGATAGGACGCGATGGTCGTGTCGTCGAAGCCGACGATCGACAGGTCGCGCGGCACGTCGAGCCCGCGCTGCCGGGCGGTGTGCAGCACGCCGGCCGCCATCGCATCGTTGGAGCAGAACACCGCTGTCGGGCGGGGCGACAGGTCGAGCAGCCGCTCGGCCGCGCGCATCCCCGATTCGAACGTATAGTCGCCCTGCGCGATCAGCGTGCGCTGGATCGGCAAATCGGCATCGTCGAATGCCGCCTCATAACCCTGGCTGCGTTCGAACGCCGAGCGGAAGCCGTGCGGACCGAGGACAAGGCCGATGCGGCGATGGCCCATCTCAAACAGATGCCCGACCGCGCCGCGCACAACCTCGCGGTCGTTCGACGCGACCATATGCTGCGGGTCGTCGAATGCAGCAGAGCCCATGCGCACGTAGCGCGTGCCGATTTCGCTGCACAATTCAGCGAGCGAATCATTCTCGCTGATCGGGGGGAGCAGCATCACGCCATAGGGCCGCTGACGTTCGAGGAAGCGGCGGATATCGTCGAGCATCGTCGGCGACCCGCGATCGACCGGGTGGACGATCAGCTCAAACTCGGTATCGCGCAACACTTCGAGCAAGCCATGCTGCACATTCAGCACCATATGCGGATTGGGGTTGTCGTGGATCAGCCCGATCAGGAAATTGCGGCGCAGCGCCAGCGCGCGTGCCTGAGGGTTGGGGACATAGCCGATATCGGCGATCACCTTCTCGACCCGCTCGCGCGTTTCCTCGTTGAGCAGGGGAGAGCGGTTGATGACGCGGCTGACGGTCTTTTTGGAAACGCCGGCGAGCCGTGCGACATCGTTGATAGTCGCCTGAGCAGTCTTCTTCATGGCCCGTGCATAGCGCGCAACCGGATGCTAGCCAATCGGTGCGGGCCCGGCCGGATGACGATGGCGCCCGTGCTGCATATCCCCGGTTGACGCCCGGCCCGGCAAAATCGCAATCGATGCAACCGGTGTCTTGCCAGTGACACCGGTTTCCATTAGCGATGCGGCCAAGAACAGACGTGAGGGGTGGATGAGCGACCTGGATATCATTGCGGAGGCTTTCGTCGCCGCACGCCGCGATGCCCGCGGGCTGCCCGAATATCCCGGCACTGCGCCGACAACGCTGGCCGACGCTTATGCGATCCAGGATCGCGCGCTGGCGCTGGCCGGTGACGATGTCGCGGGATGGAAGGTTGGCCGGATCAATCCGCCGCTCGACGGACAGCTCGGTACCAACCGTCTGGCCGGTCCGATCTTCGCACCCTTTGTGCGCAGCAATGAGCCGGTCCCGGCGATGCCGATCTTCGGCGACGGGTTCGGCGCGGCCGAAGCCGAGTTTCTGCTGCGCATCGGCACCGCGCCCGATCCCGCCAAGACCAGCTACACGCTGGATGAGGCCGCCGACCTGATCGACGCGGTCCATGTCGGGCTGGAAATTGCCAGCTCGCCCTTCCCGGGGATCAACGCGCATGGGCCGCTGGTGACGATTTCGGACTTCGGCAACAATCACGGGCTGGTGGTTGGCGACGCGATTCCGGACTGGCGCAATTCGGGCTTTCTCGACTGGCCGGTGACGCTGAGCATCGACGGGATCGAGATCGGCGCCGCGACCGCGCGCACGATGCTCGACGGCCCGGTCGGCGCAGCGCGTTTCCTGTTTGAAACGATGGCGGCGCGCGGGATCGCGCTGCGCCCGGGGCAGTGGATTTCGTCGGGTGCCGTTACCGGCGTCCATGAAGTCTCGCTACAGGCACAGGTTACTGCCACATTCGGCACCATGCGGGTGAGCTGCACGATCGAGGCTGCCAGACCCGCCGCTTAGGGAGAGTATGGATGAACGCGACGCAGGCCGAAACCGGCGGCGAACCAGCCCGCCCGGGGCCGGTGCCCCGCACCGGGCGCTATCGATGGATGATCATCGCGATCCTCTTCTTCGCGACCACCGTCAATTACATCGACCGCACCATGCTGGGCCTGCTCGCGCCGGACCTCGGCAAGGAGCTGGGGTGGAACGAGAATGACTATGGCAACATCGTCACCGCGTTCCAGGCGGCCTATGCGCTCGGCTTCCTGCTCATGGGCTGGCTGGTCGACCGGTTCGGGCCGAAGATCGGCTATGGCATCGCAATCACGGTCTGGACGATCGGCCATGTCATGCATGGCTTCGCGAGCTCGGTCGCCTCGTTCATGGCGGCGCGCATCGTACTGGGCGTGGGCGAAGCGGGGCATTTCCCCTCCGTGGTTCGCGCGAGCAGCGAGTGGTTCCCGCAAAAGGAACGCGCCTACGCGATCGGCTGGGTAAACTCGGCCACCACGATCGGCGTGATCCTGACCGCGCCGACTTTGTGGGTGTTCATGACCTGGCTCGGCCTCGATTGGCGCGAGACGTTCATCTACTCGGGTTTGTTCGGCGTCATCCTGTTGGCGCTGTGGCTCAAATTCTACAGCAACCCGCGCGAAAGCGGCCGGGTCAGCGATGGCGAGCTGGCCTGGATCGAACATGATCCGCCCGAGCAGATCGAGAAGATCGGCTGGAGCCGCGTGGTCCGCCTGCGTGAGGCATGGGCATTCGCGGTCGCCAAGTTCCTGACCGATCCGGTCTGGTTCCTGATGCTGTTCTGGCTGCCCAAATATTTCGCCAGCACCTATAATGTCGACCTCAAGGTCGTGCTGTTGCCGATGATCGTGATGTATCTGCTGTCCGACGTGGGCAGCATCGCGGGTGGGTGGCTGTCGTCGAACCTGATCCATAAGGGCTGGACCCCGAACGCCGCGCGCAAGGTCACGATGATCATCGCGGGCTGTTGTGTCCTCCCGCTGCTGTTCGTCACGCAGCTGGAGAATATGTGGCTGGCGGTCGCGCTGATCGGCCTTGCGCTGGCCGGGCATCAGGCCTTCTCGACCAACCTGCTGTCGCTGCCGCCGGACATGTTCCCCAAGCGCGCGGTGGGGTCGGTGATCGGGCTTGGCGGTTTTTGTGGCGGCGTTGGCGGCATGATCATGGCCAAGTCAACCGGGCTGGTGCTCGATGCTACGGACGGCAACTACACGCTGATCTTCGCGGCATGCACCGTCGTCTACTTCCTCGCCGTCGGTGCGATCCACTTGCTGTCGCCACGCCTGACGCGGGTGTCCGTCTGATCGAGTGGCCGGGTGGTGACATTTCCTGTCGCCACCCGGTCCTTTTGCGCAATGAAGCATTGCTAACATTGCATACTTGGCACGATCGCGGCATCACTGTCCTATGACGGCAACACTCAAACTCGACGCGTTTCTGCCCTATCGCCTTTCGGTCGCTTCCAACCGGGTGTCGGGAACGATTGCAGGGGCTTATCAGGCACGGTTCGGGCTGCGCATCCCCGAATGGCGGCTGGTCACGGTGCTGGCCGAGTTCGGGTCGATGAGCCAGCAGGCGCTGTGCGGGCGCACGCAGATGGACAAGGTAACGGTCAGTCGCGCGGCGATCTCGCTGCACGAACGTGGCCTTGTGACCCGCACCCCGAATCCCGACGACCAGCGCTCGCACTTGCTCGACCTCAGCGCCGAGGGTTGGGCGCTCTATCGCCAGATCGCCCCGCAGGCGCTGGAGTTCGAACGCCGCATCTTTGCCAGCCTGAGCGACGAGGAGCAGGCGCAGCTGCGCAAGATGCTTGAGCGGGTCGAGGCAGCGGCGGCGGCGATCTCGCCGGGATTCTAGCCGCTTGATCCGGCCCCCTATTCTGGCCTAATCGACCCGTCCCCTCCCCAGGGCAGTCGTTGTTGCTAGCCAGGAGGATTCCATGACCGCCACCCCGATTCGCGCCGGCCTGACCGTCGCCGAGCCGCTCGTCCGGTTCGTCGAGGAGTGGGTCTTGCCGCCGCTGGGTATCGCCGCCGATGACTGGTGGGCGGGCGCGGCGGCGATTTTCGCGCGCTTTGCTCCGCGCAACCGCGACCTGCTGGCGCGGCGCGAAGATCTTCAGGCGCAGATCGATGCGTGGTGCGCGGCCGACCCGGTGCGCGCGGCCGACCCGGCGGCGCAGGAGGCGTTCCTGCGCGAGATCGGCTATCTGGCGCCGGAGCCGGGCGACTTCACCATCGGCACACGCGATGTCGATGCCGAGATCGCGACGATGGCCGGGCCACAGCTGGTCGTCCCCGCACTCAACGCGCGCTTCGTGCTCAACGCCGCCAATGCGCGCTGGGGGAGCCTGTATGATGCGCTTTACGGAACCGACGCGCTGCCGGGTGCAGCGAAGCCCGGCAGCTATGATGCCGAGCGCGGCGCGCAGGTGATCGCGACGGCCAAGGCATTTCTCGACCAGGCGGTGCCGCTCACGGGACTGAGTTGGGCGGACTTCAAGGGCGGTGACCTGCCGCTCGCCGATCCGGGTCAGTTTGTCGGGACGCGCGGCGAGTCGATGCTGTTCGTCCATAACGGCCTGCATATCGAGGTGGTAGTCGATCGCGCGCACTCGATCGGCGCGAGTGATCCGGCGGGCATCTCCGATGTGTTGCTCGAAGCGGCGCTCACCGCGATCGTCGATCTGGAGGATTCGATCGCGGCCGTGGACGCGGAGGACAAGGTCGCGGCCTATGCCAACTGGCTCGGCCTGATGCGCGGCGATCTGACCGAGACGTTCGAGAAGGGCGGGCGGACGCTGACCCGCGAGCTTGCCGCCGACCGTGTCTATCAGCGCCCGCACCAGAGCGACCTGACGCTGCCGGGGCGCAGCCTGTTGTTCGTCCGCAATGTCGGGCATCTCATGACCAATCCGGCGGTGCTGATCGATGGCGCAGAGGCGCCCGAGGGCATCCTCGATGCGATCCTGACCAGCACCATTGCGCTGCACGACCTCAACGGGCTGGGCCGCACCCGCAACAGCCGCACCGGCAGCATCTATATCGTCAAGCCCAAGATGCACGGGCCGGACGAATGCGCCTTCACCAACGACCTGTTCGACGCGGTGGAGGATTTGCTGGGTCTGGCGCGGCACACGATCAAGGTTGGGGTGATGGATGAGGAGCGGCGGACCAGCGCCAACCTCGCCGCGTGCATCCATGCGGTGCGGGGTCGCATCGCATTCATCAACACCGGCTTTCTGGACCGGACCGGGGACGAAATTCACACCAGCATGCGCGCCGGGCCGATGATTCCTAAGGCGGAGATGAAGGGGAGCGCGTGGATCAAGGCCTATGAGGACCGCAATGTGCGGATCGGCCTCAAACATGGCCTGTCGGGCAAGGCGCAGATCGGCAAGGGCATGTGGGCCGCGCCCGACCGCATGGCCGACATGATGGACCAGAAGATCGGCCATCCGCTGAGCGGCGCGAACACCGCCTGGGTGCCGTCGCCCACCGCCGCGACGCTGCACGCGATGCATTATCACAAGGTCGATGTGTTCGCCCGCCAGCGGGAGATTGCGGGCGAGCCGGTGCCCGCGTTGCGCGATCTGCTGACCATTCCGGTCGCACAGGGGCGCAATTGGACGGCGGAAGAGGTCGCGCGCGAGCTGGACAACAATGCCCAGGGCATTCTGGGCTATGTCGTGCGCTGGATTGATCAGGGTGTGGGCTGTTCCAAGGTGCCCGACATCCACGATATCGGCCTGATGGAGGACCGCGCGACGTTGCGCATTTCCTCGCAACATATCGCCAACTGGCTGCTGCATGGTGTGGCGACGGCGGCGGATGTCGATGCCGCGTTTGCGCGGATGGCGGCCAAGGTCGATGCGCAAAATGCGGGTGACCCGCTCTACCGACCGATGGCGGGCAACCCCGACAGCCTCGCGATGCAGGCCGCCCGCGCGCTGGTGTTCGACGGCATCGTGCAGCCAAGCGGTTATACCGAGCCGCTGCTGCATGCCTATCGCGCGCGGGTTAAGGCGTTGGACTGAGGTGACATTGAACCTTCCGCCCGCTGACACGTTGCGCTAGCGATCGGGTTACGTGCTGTCTGAATATGGCGCGATCCCATTGGGAGGCGGGACTATTTCGGGCGTGCGTCTGGTCATTCTGTTGCTGGCAAGCGCTGCGTTCGTTCCGGGCGTCGCGGTTGCGCAGATCGATAGTGGTGCGGGCAAGCCCGGCCAGGGCGCGCCTTCGCGCGATCCGAAACCGGCGGAGCAGACCGCCCCGGCGGATGCCAAGCCGATCGTCCCGGACGAAGAATTTTCGGAAGCGCTCCCGCAACTATCCGACGATATCGACGCGCCGCTGGAACAGATGACCCCGCCAGCGCCGCCGATCGCGCCGGTCGAGCCAATCGAGGACGCGCCGCCACTCGACGAAGCCGGAGCCGAGGCGGAAATTTCGGCACCGCTACCGCCGCTCAGCCAGTTCGACACAACACCGATCGCCGAAGCGGTCGCCGCCAACGATGAAGCGGCGGTCGAGATCCGCTATGCCACACGCGTCACAGGCCTCGACGAGATCGGGCTGGAAGACCAATTCCGCGACCTGTCGGCGCTGGAGGATGGCGACGGCGTCGCGGCCAATGCCGCGATCATCGGCGCACGGGCGCGCGAGGATGAAGGGCTGGCGGTGCGGCTGATGAAGTCGCTCGGCTATTATGATGCGACCGCGATCTCGACGATCGAACAGACGCCTCAGGGCGACCGGCCGGTTACGGCGACGATCGCGGCGGTGCCCGGGCCGCTCTACACATTGGGCGAAATCCGGGTCGAGGCCGATCCGACCGTCCCGCCCGCGCTGATCGCCGACAATCTGAAACTGCGCACCGGCGAGCCGATCGACGCGGTGCGCGTGCAGGCGGCGGAGGCGGCGGTCAGCGTCGCATTGCCGCAAAATGGCTATCCCTTTGCCGAAGTCGGCCAGCGCGACATCCTGCTCGACGAAACCACCCGCACCGGCGACTATACGCTGCCCGTGGCGATCGGTCCGCGCGCGCGCTTCGGCGGCATCCGGACTGAAGGCGACAGCGTCTTGCCGCCCGACCATATCGGGGTGCTGACCCGGTTCAACCGCGCCGATCTGTACGACAGTCGCAAGGTCGATGATCTGCGCGACGCGCTGATCGCGACCAGTCTGTTTTCGACCGTGTCGGTCGAGCCGGTGAAGACCGGCCAGACCAACCCCGACGGGACCGAGGCGGTCGACCTGCTCGTGCGCCAGACCAAGGGGCCGCCGCGCACGCTGGCCGGCGAAGTGGGGTTTAGCACTGGACAGGGGTTCCGCGCCGAGGTTAGCTGGACCCATCGCAACCTGTTCCCGCCCGAGGGCGCGCTGATCGCGACCGGGGTGCTCGGCACGCAGGAACAGGGCGCGTCGGCGACCTTCCGCCGCTCCAATGCCGGGCGGCGCGACCGCACCTTCCAGATTATCGCATCGGCGCTGCGCTCGGACGTGGAGGCGTTTACCGGCCTGACCGGCACGCTTTCGGCGCGGGTCTCGTACGATTCGACCCCGATCTGGCAGAAGAAGCTGACCTATGCCTATGGCGTCGAACTGGTCGGGACGAGCGAGGATCGGTTTGATTTCACCCGCAATCTGCGTGAGCGTGGCGTTTACTTCATCGCCGCCGTGCCGCTGTTTGCCGGATGGGATCAATCGGACAATCTGCTCAACCCGACGCGCGGCTGGCGGCTCAAGCTGAACCTGAGCCCCGAAACTTCGGTGCGTGGCACGGCGCGGCCCTATGCCCGTGCGCAGGTCGAGGGGACGATCTACCAGCCGGTGACGGACAGCATCGTGCTCGCCGGGCGTGCGCGGTTCGGGACGATCCAGGGAATCGACCGCAACGACCTCGCCCCTTCACGCCGTTACTACGCCGGCGGCGGTGGATCGGTCCGCGGGTTCGGCTACCAGGAGCTTGGCCCGCGCGCACCCGATGGCAAGCCGGTCGGCGGACGCAGCTTCAACGAATTTGCGGTCGAGGCGCGGTATCGCTTCGGCAATTTCGGGATCGTGCCGTTCCTTGATGCCGGCCAGGTCTATGAGGAATCGCTGCCGCAGCTCAGCCGGATCCGCTTCGGTGCGGGCATTGGCGGGCGTTTCTACACCAATTTCGGCCCGATGCGGCTCGACATCGCCACGCCGATCGCGCGCAAGCCGGGCGAAAGCAAAGTCGCGCTGTATATCTCGATCGGGCAGGCATTCTGATGGCTGAGGATATGCCCGAGCAGGCGCCGGAGACGACGGTCGTCGTCGAACGCGCACCATTGTGGCAGCGCGTGGCGAAATGGACAGCGATCGGGCTGGCCAGTCTGGTCGCGCTGCTGCTCGCTGCGGTCGCGATCCTCGACACTGGCGTCGGGCATCGCTTCGTCGCCGACCGGCTGGCAGGTTACACGACGGCGTCGGGCCTGAACATCAAGGTCGGGCGGATCGAAGGATCGCTCTATGGCGCGATGGTGCTGCGCGACGTGCGCGTCAGCGATCCCAAGGGTGTGTTTGCGACCTCGCCGCGGATTGCAGTGGACTGGCGGCCGTTCGCGTTCCTCAACAATCATGTCGATGTTCGGTCGGCGACCAGCCCGCTGGTGCGGGTGGCGCGGTTGCCCGAACTTAAGCCCGGCGGCGATCCCAATGCGCCGATGCTGCCCGATCTCGATATCGATATAGGGCGGCTGGCGATCGACCGGCTGGTGCTGGAGCCACCGGTTGCGGGGCGGCGCCATATCGCGACGTTGACCGGCGAAGCGAACATCGCCGATCGCCGCGCGCGGGTGATCGTCAATGGTCGGACCTTGGGGCAGAGCGGGGGCGACGCGCTTGCGCTGGTGCTCGATGCCGTTCCGGATGACAACAAGCTGGACTTGCGCGCCGATCTGAACGCGCCGGTCGGCGGGCTGGTCGCGGGCCTGGCCGGACTCGAAGCGCCGCTTGCGGTACGGGTGCGTGGCGCGGGGAGTTGGTCGAACTGGCAGGGGCGCGCGCTTGGGCGTCTCGGCGCGGGCGAACTCGCCAATCTGCGGATCGCCGCGCGCACTGGCAACGTGCAGGTGCGCGGCATGACGCGGCCCGGCCTGTACCTCAAAGGCCCGGTCGAACGGCTGAGCGCGGGCGGGATGCAGCTTGCGCTCGATGCGACGCTCGATCAGCGGCGTGCGAACACGCGACTGCGGCTGCGCTCGCGCGCACTGGCGCTGATGACGATGGGGACGATCGATCTGGGGCGGAGTCGCTTCGACCAGTTCCGGGTCGAGGCGATGCTGCTGACCCCGGGCGCGATCGCGCCAAACCTCAATGGCCGATCGGTGGCGGGCGAGGTTGCGCTGAACGGCCCGTTCGCGACCCCCACGGTCGACTACAAGCTTAAGGCCGCCGCACTGGGTTTTGGCGAGACGGTGGTCGAACGTCTCTATGCCGAGGGGTTGGCGACGGTAAATGCCGACCGTATCCTGATTCCGGTCAAGGCACAGGCGGCGCGCATTTCCGGCCTCAACGCCGCAGCGGGTGGCCTGCTCACCAACGTCACGCTGGCGGGCGATCTCGCGATTACCGGCGACCAGATCCTGTCGGAAAATCTGCGCATCCGGTCCGACCGCATCGATGCCACCGCGATCCTGGCGGCGGACATGAGCACCGGGCGCTACACCGGCGCGCTCAAGGGGCGGGTCAACGATTATCAGATCGACAGCATCGGCATCGTCAATCTGGAGACCGATGCCGATCTCTATGCCGCAGCTGGCGGTGGTTGGGGGATCAAGGGCAGGATTGTCGGGCGCAGCACGCGGCTGTTCAACGATGGCGTGCGCAGCTTCCTCGGCGGTAATGCCGTTGCGCGGGTATCGCTCGATTTCGGGCCGGATGGCATCATCCGCTTCAGCGATCTGAAAATTGCCGCGCCGCTGTTCCGCGTGATCCGGGGATCGGGACGCTACGACCCCGCCGGACCGCTCAGCCTGACCGCCGACGCCTGGTCCAACACCTATGGTCCATTGTCAGCGCGGGTGACTGGCAGCCTGACCCGCCCCGTCGTCAACCTGCGCGCGCCGCGTCCGGGTGTAGGTGTCGGCCTTGCCAATCTCGAAGCGCGGATTGTCGGCGACAATGGCGCCTATACCGTCGATGCGAAGGGGGAAACCAGCTATGGTCCGTTCACCGCCGACGTCCTGGTGCGCACCGGCCAGCGCCTGGCGATCGATGTGCGTAGCGGGCGCTTTGCCGGCGCGGATTTCAAGGGCCAGCTGGTCCAGACTGCAGCGGGGCCGTTCGACGGCGATCTGAGCTTTGCCGGATCGGGCCTCGACGGATCGGTCGCGCTGTCGGCGGCGGGCCAGTATCAGCAGGCGGTCGTGCGCGCGACCGCGAACAATGCCAAGATCCCGGGCGACATGGAGCTGGTGATCGGCCGCGCGATCATCAACGGCACCGCGATCCTGTACGACGACGCACCCGCCATCACCGGCGAGGCGCAGATCGCGAACCTGCGCAACGCCCAGTTCACGCTGACCCGCGCGCGGGCGAAGATCGACTATCGCGGCGGCAAGGGCAGCGCGCAGGCGCTGGTCGAAGGATCGACCGCAGTCCCGTTCCGGGTCGCCGCCAATGCGCGGTTTGAGCCCAATCTGTGGCGCGTCGCGCTAGCTGGCCGCGCAAACAATGTCGGGTTCAAGACCGCGCAGCCGGCGCAGATCGCCATTGCCGGATCGACCTACACCCTCGCGCCCGCGCGGATCGATTTCGATCAAGGGAGCATGCGGCTGTCGGGCAATTGGGGCGAGGGGCTGCGTGTGCAGGCGCGGCTCGACAAGCTGGATCTGTCGGTCGCCAACGCGCTGTCGCGCACGGCGGGGCTGGGTGGTACGGTGACGGGCGCGCTCGACTTCAGCCAGGCGAGCGATGCCACCTTCCCCCAGGCGATTGCGCGGCTCAATGTCAGCAACTTCACCCGCTCCAGCCTCGGCGGCGTGTCGTCGCCGGTGGATATCAGCTTCGTCGGGCGGCTGCTGCCCGATGGCGGTGACGCGCGCGCGCTGATCAAGCGCGGATCGACCACGATCGGGCGGATGGTGGCGAGCCTTCAGCCGCTCGGACCGGGCGCGGGCAGCTGGACGACGCGCCTGCTCGCGGCGCCGCTGTCAGGCGGCATCCGCTATAATGGCCCGTCTTCGGTGCTGTTCTCAATGGCCGGCTTCCCGAATCAAAGCCTGTCGGGGCCGGTCGCCGTCGCCGCCGACTTCTCGGGACAGGTGCGTGCGCCGCAACTTGCCGGGCAACTGCGCGGTGAGAAGCTGACTTATGAGAATGAGACCTGGGGCACGCGGCTGTCGCAAATGTCGGTGCAGGGGCGGTTCGACAGCGATTCGCTGGAGATTGAGCAGCTTGAGGCAGTCGCGGGCAATGGCCGCCTGACCGCCGCGGGCACGATCGGCCTGTCCGCCGAACAGGGGTTCCCGATCGATATCACCGCACGCTTCCGCAACGCCCGGCTGGCGCGCAGCAACTCCCTTGGGGCGACCGCGACCGGCCAGCTGCGCATTACCAACGGTCTGGACGGCGGACTGATCGAGGGGCGGATCATCATCCCCGAGGCGCGCTACCAGATCATCCGCCAAGGTGCCGCCGAAGTGCCCGAGCTGACCGGCGTGTATCGCAAGAGCGAGCTGACTGAGGATGGCAAGCGCCCGGTGCGCACCAAGCCCGCCGGCATCTTCAGGCTGAATGTCAGCATCGTCGCAGATAATCGCCTGTTCGTGTCGGGCATGGGACTGGAGTCCGAATGGAGCGCGCGGATGCAGGTGACCGGCACCTCCGCCGCGCCGATCGTCACCGGTGAGGCGCGTGTGGTGCGCGGCACCTACAGCTTTGCCAGCCGCCGCTTCGAGCTGACGCGCGGGATCGTGAGCTTCGAGGGCGGACCGCTCGCCGATCCGCAGATCAACATTGCCGCCAGCACCACTGCGGAGGGCGTGACCGCCAACATCAACATCACCGGCAGCGGACAGATGCCGCGCATCGCCTTCAGCTCCACGCCCAGCCTCCCGCAGGACGAAGTGCTCTCGCGGCTGTTGTTCGGCAGCTCGGTCACCAATTTGTCGGCGACCGAGGCGATTCAGCTCGCGGCTGCACTGAACTCGCTGCGCGCGACCGGCGGCGGGCTTAACCCGCTTGGCCAGCTGCGCTCGGCGGCGGGGATCGACCGGCTGCGCATTCTGGGCGAAGACGACACTACTGGGCGCGGCATGGCGCTGGCGGCCGGGCAGTATCTGACCGATGACATCTATGTCGAGATCATCACCGACGCGCGCGGCTTTACCGCGGTGCAGCTCGAAATCGCGCTGACTCGCGCGCTCAGCCTGTTGTCGCAGACCGGATCGTTCGGCGGATCGCGCGCGGGCCTCAAATATTCCAAGGATTATTGAGGGGATAGCCGTGCCGTCCATCGCAGGACGCGATTGATCGATCGCCCCCGTTGCGCCTAGGCAGGGCGCAACGGAGGGTCACTGATGTACCGATCGCTTGCTGTCATCTCGTCGTTCGCACTCGCGATCGGGCTCGCTGCCCCGGCCTTGGCCCAGCAGGGCTATCAGACCCCGCCCCAGGCGGTGACCGACATCGTCACCCGCGCGCCCAGCCCGGGCGTGTCGGTGTCGCCCGACGGCTCGCAGATGCTGTTGCTGGAGCGTGTGGCGTTGCCCCCGGTCGCCGATCTCGCCAAGCCGATGGAGAAGCTGGCGGGGCTGCGGCTCGACCCGTCGATCAACGATCGCCACGGCACGCGCGCGTCGGTGGGTCTGTCGCTGCAGGACATTGCGCGCGGCGGCATGCGCCGCGTGGTGCTGCCCGCTGACCCGGACATTTCCGACGTGGCTTGGGCACCGGACGGATCGAAGCTGGTCTTCACCAACACCCGCGCCGACGCGATTGACCTCTATGTGCTCGACGCGAAGACGGCGCAGGCGCGCAAGGTGATGACGGGCGGGGTCAACCCGATCTTCCAGAATGCGCGCTGGCTGGCCGATGGATCGCTGCTCGTGCTGACGATCCCCGAGAAGCGCGGTCCGATGCCGGTGCGCGCGCTGACCCCGGTCGGGCCGGCAATCCAGGAAGCGACGGGCGGCAAGGCGGCGCAGACGCGCACCTATCAGGACCTGCTCCAAAACCCGCATGACGAAGCGATGTTCGCCTGGCTCGCGACCAGCCAGCCGGTGATCCTCGGACCCGATGGAACGCGGCGCGCGGTGGGCGTGCCGCGCATCTACACATCGGTCACGGCGTCGCCTGACGGGAAGTATCTGCTGATGGAATGGCTCGAGCGGCCGTTCTCCTATCAGGTGCCGTGGAGCCGCTTTCCAGTGACCAGCGCGGTCTATACCCGTGACGGAAAGCTGGTGCAGACGATCGCGAAGCAGCCGCTCGCCGATGCGCTGCCGGTGCAGGGCGTCGTGACCGGGCGCCGCAACATCGAATGGCATCCGACCGAAGGGGCGCTGCTGCTGTGGAGCGAGGCGCAGGATGGCGGCGATCCGCGCGTCAAATCGACCAATCGCGACAATCTGCTCGCGCTCGCCGCGCCGTTCAACGGCACGCCCCGCCTGCTCGCGCAGCTCGAAGACCGGGTCGCCGGGACGTACGGGATCGAGAAGTCGGATGACTTGATCGTGCGCGATTATGATCGCGACACCCGCGAACTGCGCGAAACGTTGGTCGACGTGACCGGTGGCGGCGCGCCGCGCCAGCTCAGCATCCGCAACGTGCAGGATGCCTATGCCGACCCCGGCAGCCCGCTGACAACCGTCACTGCGAGCGGCTTCAGCGTTGCGCGCGCAAGCAACGGCAAGCTGCTCCTGTCCGGCGAGGGTGCGACGCCCGACGGGTTGCGCCCATTCCTGCGCCGCTTCGACCTGACGACGCTGAAGACCGAAGAGCTCTGGCGCAATTCGGGCGAGCAGCTTGAAACGGTCGTCGATGTGCTCTCCGATGACGGGCACAGCTTCATCACCTCGTATGAAAGCCCGACCAATCCGGGCAATTTGCGGCTTCACGCGAGTGGCACCGCGCGCTTCCTGACGAACTTCCCCGATCCGCATCCCGAACTGACCGGGATCAAGCGTGAGCTGGTGACCTACAAGCGCGCCGATGGCGTCGATCTGACCGCGACGCTGTACCTGCCGCCCGGCTACAAGCCCGGCGACAAGCTCCCGGTCGTGGTCTGGGCCTATCCGCGCGAATTCAACGATGCGGCGACCGCCGGGCAGAACCGCGACTCCCCCTATCGCTTCACCCGGATCAGCGGGATGTCGCATCTGTTCTTCCTGACCCAGGGCTATGCGGTGCTGGATCGCGCGGCCATGCCGGTGGTCGGCGCGAACCCCGAAACGGTCAATGACAGCTTCATCGAACAGATCGTCGCGAGCGCCAAGGCGGCGGTGGACTTCACCGTGCAGCGCGGCTTTGGCGACGGGGTGCGCGTCGGCGTTGGCGGGCACAGCTATGGCGCGTTCATGACCGCGCATCTGCTGGCGCAAAGCGACCTGTTTCGCGCGGGCATCGCGCGTTCGGGTGCCTATAACCGGACGCTCACCCCGTTCGGCTTCCAGTCGGAGCGGCGCGTGTTCTGGGACGCAGCCGACACCTATTACCGGCTGAGCCCGTTCATGGCCGCGAACAAGATCAACGAACCGATCCTGTTCATCCATGGCGAGAATGACAGCAATCCCGGCACCTTCCCCGAACAGTCGGAGCGGATGTTCGCGGCGGTCAAGGGTACCGGCGGCACCGCGCGGCTGGTGATGCTCCCGCATGAGGACCATGGCTATCGCGGGCGCGAATCCGTGCTCCACACACTCGATGAGATGTTCGACTGGTTCGACAAATATGTGAAGAATGCGAAGGTGCCCCAGGCGAAATGACGCCATGGTTGACACCCTTGTGACTTACTGAGCTAATACAGCTTGGGATCGCGCAGGGGTGAGGTGGCGGGTATGATTAAGGCGGTTGCACTGGTGCTGGCGGCGACAGCCAGCGTTGCATCGGGACATGCGCAAGAGCGGCCCGCAGCCTGTTCGCTGACCGAAACGGCGGCGAAGGACGCGATCGTCAGCGTGCCGTTCGAGACGGTCGATGGTCGCATCTATGTCACCGCGCGAGTCAACGGAAAGGGACCGTTCCGCTTCGCCGTCGATACCGGGGCGAGCGGTCTGGGACGGGCCGACGCGCGGCTGGTCGCGGCGCTTGGCCTCACCGTGACCGGTTCCGGCAAGTCGTCGGACGGCGTTGCGACCGCGCAGGTGGACAAGGTGTCGCTGGACTCGCTTGAGCTGGGCCAACTGGTGCGCCGCGACCTTAGCGTCATCACCCGCGACTATAATGGCCGCATGTCGAAGGATGCGGCGTTCGACGGCATCATCGGGCGCGACTTCTTTAGCGACGGGCTGTTGGTGATCGACTATCCCAACCGTCGCTTGACCTTCACCCGTTCGGCTGGATTGACCCAAGGTGCGCCTGGCGTTCTCCCCTATCAGCGCGCATTCCGCGTGCCGGTGACGATCGGGTCGGTCACGACGGAGGGACAGCTGGACACCGGCGCGAACGTCGCGTTTGTCCTGCCCCGGTCGCTGTTCGAACGGATCGGCGGCGGCGCCATCACCGCAAGCGGGGAAGGGAATCTGACCAACACGACCATCAAGACCGATCGCGCGACCATGGCCGGGCCGTTCCGCATCGGTGCCGCATCGCTCGCCAATGTCGAGGTGCGCGTGTCCGACCGTTTTCCCGAGCTGCTCGTCGGCGCGCATGCGCTGAGCAAGTTCGCGCTGCTGATCGACCAGCGCAGTTCCAGCGTCGCGCTTTGTCCGCCCTGGCAGCGGTAACCGCGCCCCATTGCGCTCAACTTACACGCATGTAAGTATCGGGTTCAGGAGAGCGCGATGGCCGAGCATTTCGACGTGGTGGTGGTGGGTGCCGGGATTTCCGGCATCGGCGCGGGATATTTCCTCCAGCGCGACTGCCCGGACCGCTCCTATGTGATCCTGGAGGGGCGGGAACGGCTGGGCGGGACCTGGGATCTGTTCCGTTATCCCGGCATCCGCTCCGACAGCGACATGTATACGCTCGGCTACAGCTTCAAGCCGTGGACGGAGGCGAAGGCGATCGCCGATGGGCCGTCGATCCTGCGCTATCTCGACGAGACCGCGCGCGAACATGGCATCGACCGGCATATCCGCCACCAGCATCGCGTCGTCGCCGCAAGCTGGTCGACGCCCGATGCGCGCTGGACGGTGACGGTCGAGCGCGGGGCGGAGCGGGAGCGGGTGGAGTTCACCTGCAACTTCCTCTTCATGTGCTCGGGCTATTACAACTACGAAGCCGGGTACCTGCCGCATTTCGAGGGGCGCGAGGACTTTGCGGGCACGATCGTCCATCCGCAGCATTGGCCTGAAGGGCTGGATTACGCCGGCAAGCGCGTCGTCGTGATCGGGTCGGGCGCGACTGCGGTCACGCTGGTGCCGGAAATGGCGAAGACGGCGGCGCATGTGACGATGCTGCAGCGCTCGCCCACCTATATCGTGTCGCGGCCGAGCGAGGACGGGATCGCCAACTGGCTGCGGCGCAAATTGCCCGCCAAGCTCGCCTATCGCCTGACCCGGTTCAAGAATGTCGGAATGCAGCAATTCTTCTACCGGATCGCGCGCAAGAAGCCCGAGCAGACCAAGGAGCGGATCGTGCAGATGGTCCGCGATGAACTCGGGCCGGACTATGATGTCGCGACGCACTTCACGCCCAGCTATAACCCGTGGGACCAGCGTATCTGCCTTGTCCCCGATGCCGATCTGTTTGCGGCGATCCGCGAAGGCCGTGCGTCGGTCGTCACCGACCATATCGAACGGTTCGAGGCGGATGGCATCCGGTTGAAATCCGGCGATCTGCTGCCGGCCGATGTGATCGTGACCGCGACCGGGCTGGACCTCCAACTGATGGGCGGGGTGCCGTTTACCGTCGATGGACAGCGGGTCGAGCCGGCGCAGTCATTGGGCTACAAGGCGATGATGTATTCAGACATTCCGAACCTCGCCTCGTCCTTCGGCTATACCAATGCCAGCTGGACGCTGAAATCGGACCTGACCTGCGCCTATGTTTGCCGGTTGCTCAACACAATGAAGAAGCGGGGGATGCGACAGGCGACGCCGCGCGTCGGGGCGGATGTGACGCGGGAGGATTTCCTCAGCTTCACCTCCGGCTATGTCCAGCGTGCGATCGACCGCTTTCCCAAGCAGGGCGACAAGCGTCCGTGGCGGGTCCATCAGAATTATACGCTCGACCTGATCGACCTGAAATTTGGCGGGATCGATGAGGGGATGGAGTTTTCCAACCCCGAACCGGCGCGGGTGCGCGAACTGGCGTAAGGCCAGCCTCCGACCGACTTTCCGCCGCATTGCAGCAGAAATTTCGGAACGATTGCGTTCCGGATGCATTGCCCTGTCGATGCCCGAGCTCATGGAACCGAACACGGCGGCGCTGCTGGCACCGCCTCCCGCCCATCTGGCCGATGGCGCCAGCCTGTTTCTCGACTTTGACGGAACGCTGGTCGAGATCGCGCCGCGTCCCGATGCAGTCGCGGTGGACGCGCCGCTCCGTCAGCTGGTTGCCCGACTAATCGCGCGCTTAGAGGGGCGCGTCGCAATCGTCAGTGGGCGCGGCGCGGCGGAGATCGATGCGCTGTTCGGCGGCCTCGACTGTCCGATCGTCGGCAGCCACGGGGCCGAGCTGCGAGGTTTGGAGCGGGCGAAAATGCCCGAACGCCCGGCCGCGCTCGACAGCGTCGCGGCGCAATTCCACGCGATTGCCGAAACGCTTCCCGGCCTGGTGGTTGAGATCAAACCGCTCGGCGTTGGCCTGCATTATCGCGGCGTGCCCGCTGCCGAAGCCGAAGCCCGCGCGCTGGCCGAGGAACTGGCTGCCACGACCGGCCTGACGCTTCAGCGCGGCAAGATGGTGTTCGAACTGCGCGCGCCGGGCGACAAGGGCCGCGCTATCGCCGCGCTGATGGGGGCCATGCCCTTTGCCGGGTCGCGCCCGGTGTTTCTGGGCGATGACCTGACCGACGAACCCGGCTTTGCCACCGTCGCGCGGCTGGGCGGTGCCGGCGTGCTGGTCGGGCCGGTTCGCGAGACCGACGCCGTCTATCGCCTGCCCGATGTGACGTCCGCCCTGCGCTGGCTCGAACTGATTGCGGAGGAGGCGGCATGACGCCCAATCTCGACCTGTGGCCGATCGGCAATTGCCAAGTCAGCGCACTGATCGACCGCGCCGGGCGCTTTGTCTGGGCGTGCGCGCCCAAGGTGGATGGCGATCCGCTCTTCTCCTCGTTGCTGGATGGCCGCGACCCGCGCTCCGACGATGCGGTCGGGCTGTGGGCGATCGACCTGGAAGACTGCGTCAGCGTCGAACAGCATTATCTGACCAACACCCCGATCCTGGTCACGCGCATGACCGACAGCAACGGCAGCGCGGTCGAGATCACCGATTTCTGCCCGCGCTTCGAACGGCTGGGGCGGATGTACCGCCCGGTCGCGTTTGCGCGAATTGTGCGCCCGTTGGCCGGGTCGCCGCGCATCTGCGTGCGCCTGCGCCCGACGCGCAACTGGGGCGATCCGGCGGTGGTGACCACGGCGGGATCGAACCATATCCGCTATCTGCTCGACGGGATGCAGTTGCGGCTGTCGACCAACGCGCCGGTCGGGCTGATGATGGACGAGCGCTGCTTCCGCGTCGAACGGCCGCTGCACTTCTTCCTGGGCCCGGATGAGAGTTTCGCGGGCAATCTCGCGACCACGCTCGAGGAGATGCTCGGCTACACCACCTATCACTGGCAGAACTGGGCGCGTGGCCTCGCCACCCCGTTTGAGTGGCAGGATGTGGTCATCCGCAGCGCGATCACGCTGAAACTATGCCAGCATGAGGAAACCGGCGCGATCGTCGCGGCACTGACGACCTCGATCCCCGAACATGCGAATAGCGGGCGCAACTGGGACTATCGCTATTGCTGGATCCGCGACGCCTATTACACGGTGCAGGCGCTCAACCGCGTCGGCGCGCTCGACGTGCTGGAGGGCTATCTCGCCTATCTGCGCAACATCGTCGATCAGGCCAAGGGCGGTCATATCCAGCCGCTCTACGGGGTGCAGGGCGAGAGCGTACTGATCGAGAGCGAGGCGCCGCGCCTTGCCGGCTATCGCGGCATGGGTCCGGTGCGGGTCGGCAACCTTGCCTATGAGCAGGTCCAGCACGACGCCTATGGCCAGATCGTGCTGTCCAACGTGCAGGCGTTTTTCGACCAGCGGCTGTTCCGCATGGCCGGTCGCGAGGATTTCGAAGCGCTGGCGCGGGTCGGCGAGCGCGCGGTCGAGCTGTTCGACAAGCCCGATGCCGGGCTTTGGGAGCTGCGGACGCGCCAGAGCGTCCATACCTATTCCGCGGCGATGTGCTGGGCGGCGTGCGATCGGCTCGCCAATGCCGCGGAGCGGCTGGGCATGGAGAGCGAGCGCGGCGTGTGGCAGGAGCGCGCTGACCGGATGCGCGCGGCGATCGAGGCGGCGGCGTGGCGGCCCGACACCAACCGCATGTCGGCGACGTTCAGCGGCGACGATTTGGACGCGAGCCTGATCCAGCTGCTCGATCTGCGCTTCATGTCGCCAGATGATGAGAAGTTCAGGGGAACACTCGCCGCAGTCGAGCAAGGGTTGCGGCGCGGAAGTCATATGTTACGATATGCGACCGAGGATGATTTCGGCCTGCCTGAAACCGCCTTCAATGTCTGCACATTCTGGCTGATCGAAGCATTGCACTTCACCGGCCGGGATCACGATGCACGACAATTGTTCCAGGAGATGCTAGAGAGGCGCACCGCCGCCGGTCTGCTGTCGGAAGACATTGATCCTGTGACCGGCGAACTATGGGGGAACTATCCCCAGACCTACTCGCTTGTCGGCATGATCAACTGCGCCGTCCTGTTGAGCAAACCATGGAGCGCCATCCGATGAGCCGCCTGATCATTATCTCCAACCGCGTGTCCGCGCCCAAGGATTCGCATGCCGGTGCGCAGGGCGGCCTCGCCGTCGCGTTGCAGGCGGCGATCCGCGAATTTGGCGGCATCTGGTTCGGCTGGTCGGGCGAGACCGTCGAGGAATTTACCGGCCAGATCAATTTCCAGCGCGCGCAGGGCGTAACGACCGCCACCGTCGATCTGGAAGAGCAGGATATCGAGGAATATTATAACGGCTACGCGAACCGCACGCTGTGGCCGCTGTTCCACTATCGCATCGACCTTGCGGAATATGAGCGCGGTTTTGCCGGGGGCTATAAGCGGGTCAACGACCGGTTTGCCGACACACTGAGCCCGCTGGTCGAGGCTGAGGATATCCTGTGGGTGCAGGATTATCACATGTTCCCGCTGGGCCAGTGCCTACGCGACCGTGGCGTGAAGAACCGCATCGGATTCTTCCTGCACATCCCCTGGCCGCCGCGCCGCCTGCTCGCGACCATGCCCGAGGCGCAGGAACTGGTGCGGACGATGTTCGCCTATGACCTGGTCGGGTTTCACACCCAGGAATGGCTGGAGTCGTTCCGCGACTATGCGACCTATGAACTGGGCGCGACGATCGAGGGCGATACGCTGTCGCTGGATGGCCGCAGCCTGCGCGCGATCGTCGCGCCGATCGGGATCGACTGCAAGGAGTTCGTCGAGGGCGCAGGGAGCCCTGCCGCGAAGATGGCGTATCGGCGCATGCGCGACAGTGCGGTCGGGCGCGACATGATCGTCGGCGTCGACCGGCTCGATTACTCCAAGGGGCTGGAAGAGCGTTTCGCGGGCTACGAACGCTTCCTCGCGGAGCATCCCGAGGAGCGCAAGGAAGTGTTCCTGCTCCAGATCGCGCCGCCGTCGCGCGGGGCGGTGGAGAGCTACAAGAAGATCCGCACCGCGCTCGAGGGGCTGTCGGGCCGGATCAACGGCGCCTATGCCGACACCGACTGGGTGCCGATCCGCTACGTCAACCAGGGCTATCCGCGCGACGTGCTGGCGGGCATCTACCGTGCCGCGCGGATCGGGCTGGTGACGCCGTTGCGCGACGGGATGAATCTGGTGGCGAAGGAATATGTCGCCGCGCAGGATCCCGAGGATCCCGGCGTGCTGATCCTGTCGCGCTTTGCCGGGGCGGCGGCGCAGCTGAAAGACGCGGTGCTGGTCAATCCCTACAGTGCCGACGAGGTGTCCGACGCAATCATGCAGGCGCTGCGCATGAGCCGCGACGAGCGCAAGCGGCGTTGGCGCGCGATGATGGACAATGTCGAGGCCGAGGATGTGGTGTGGTGGCGTACGCTGTTTACCGACGCGCTGATGGAAAAGGATCGCGTCGTTCAACCGGTATAGATCGCGCCGTCGCGGACATCGAGCGGCCAAGGGGTGAGCGTAGCCCCCACGCACGGGCCGCCGACGCAGTGGCCATCCGCGATCCGAAACAGCGCGCCGTGCCAGCTGCACTGGATCAATCCGCCCTCGCCAGTCAGGTAAGCGTCGAGCTGCTGCGCGAGCGGCAGGCCCATATGCGGGCAGCGGTCGACATAGCCGGCGACAGTATCACCGCTGCGCACCGCGAAGCCGTGAAACCGTCCCGCCTTCATCTCCAGCACGAAATTGCGCGCGTCGCCGTCGGCGATCAGGTCGAGCGGGCCGAGGCGGACGCCGGGCGGGGTCTGGGTCAGCCGCTCGCTCACTCCGGCAATTTCGCCTTGGGGAAGCCCGCCCAGGCCGCGTCATAGTCCGGCTGTGCCGTCGCCAGCGCATGCGCGGTCGGGCGGTAGGGCCAGCAGGTTTCGACCATGAACGCCATCGTGCCGTCGATCTTGTGCGGCTTGAGCTCCGCTTTGCTCGCGCCCTGCCAGCTCGCGACATCGGGGCCGTGGCCAGCCATCAGATTGTGCAGCGACAGTCCGCCGGGAACGAAGCCGTCGGCCTTGGCATCGTACGCGCCATGGATCAGCCCCATCGCCTCGCTCATCACATTGCGGTGGAACCAGGGTGGGCGGAACGTGTCTTCGGCGACCATCCAGCGCGGCGGGAAGATCACGAAATCGGCGTTCGCGCGGCCCGGCACGTCGCTCGGCGAGGTGAGGACAGTGAAGATCGACGGATCGGGATGGTCGAAGCTGACCGTGTTCATCGTGTTGAAGCGCGCCAGGTCATAGCGCCACGGGGCGAGATTGCCGTGCCATGCAACTACGTCGAGCGGGCTGTGGTCGATGGTCGTGGTCCACAGCTGACCGAGCGACTTCTGCACCACCTCGAAGGTCTCGTCGCGATCCTCAAACCATGCCGCGGGCGTCTCGAAATCGCGCGGGTTGGCAAGGCCGTTAGCGCCGATCGGGCCGAGATCGGGGAGGCGGAACAGCGCGCCGTAATTCTCCGCGACATAGCCGCGCGCGGCTCCGTCCGGCAGCACGCAACGAAAGCGCACGCCGCGCGGGATCAGCGCGATCTGGCCGGGGGCGATATCGATCCGCCCCAGTTCGGTCAGGAGCGTCAGTCGCCCGGCCTGCGGGATGAACAGCAGCTCACCATCCGCGTCGAAGAACACGCGACGGTCCATATCGGCGTTGGCGGCATAGACATGCACCGCGACGCCCTCAAGGTCCTCGGGCGCGCGATTGACCAGCATCGTGGTCATGCCGTCGATCAGGTCGGTACCCGGCGCGGGATCGGCGATGGGCCCCCAGCGCAGGCGGTTCGGGGCGAGTGGTGCGGAGCCCGTCTCGGCAGCAAAGCGCCCTGCGCCGTCGTACCGCGTGAACGGCGGATGCTCGGCGCTCGGCCGCATCCGGTAGAGCCAGCTGCGGCGGTTCTCGTGACGCGGCGCGGTAAAAGCGGTGCCGGAGAGCTGCTCACCGTAGAGGCCATAGGCGGGGCGCTGCGGCGAATTGCGCCCGATCGGGAGCGCGCCCGCGACCGCCTCGGTCGAGACGTGATTGCCGAAACCCGGGAAATAGTCGGTCATGGATCAGACCCTAAAGCGCGCTCTGGCGTATAGTCGGATGAGGGGGCGGTCTTGGCCGCCTCCCTCATCCTCCTGCGTTCCTTCCCCCTTCGGAAGGTATGGGGCCGGTTGTCCCGGCTCTCCTCTCCAACCCCGTCATGCGTCGACCTTGATCACCCCTCTACGGATTTGATCGAGTTCAATCGACTCAAAAAGTGCCTGGAAGTTGCCGTTGCCGAATCCTTCATTGCCCTTGCGCTGAATGATTTCGAAGAAAATCGGGCCGAACATGTTTTCGGTGAAGATCTGGAGCAAGATGCCCTCTTCGCCGACATTGCCGTCGATCAGGATGCGGTTCTTGCGCAGCCGCTCGAGATCTTCGCCATGGCCGGGAACGCGCTTGTCGACCAGCTCGTAATAGGTCTCGATCGTGTCCTGCAGCTTGACGCCGCGTGCGCGCAGCCGCTCGACCGTGTCGTAGATGTCGGGGGTGGTCAGCGCGAGATGCTGGATGCCCTCGCCCTTATACTCGCGGATGAACTCCTCGATCTGGCTCTTGTCGTCCTGGCTTTCATTGAGCGGGATGCGGATCGCCTTGTCCGGCGCGATCATCGCCTGGCTGAACAGGCCGGTCGCCTGACCCTTGATGTCGAAATATTTCTGCTCTTCGAAGCCGAACAGCGTCTTGTAGAATTCCGACCACACTCGCATCTGGCCGCGCCGGACATTGTGGGTGAGGTGGTCGAGCAGGTCGAGCCCGACATTATTCTCTGCTTCCGCCTGCTCCCAACCGGGGATCTCTTCCCAGTCGGCATACAGGTCGGTGCCGTCCTGGATGAAATAGAGATACGACCCGCCGATGCCGAGGATGACGGTGTCGTCTTCGGCGGTGCGCTCCGCACCATGCTTCAGCGCCCACTCCATTGCCGCGACCGGATCGGCGACGCGGAACGCCATCGCGCTGGCCGAGGGGCCATGCGCCGCGCGGAACTCGGCGACGCGGCCGCTGTCGTCGCGGTTGAGCATCAGGTTGATGCGCCCCTGCTTGTAGCGGGTGATGTTCTTGGTCGGGTGGCGGTGTGAGGGCACAAAGCCCAGCTGCTCGAACTGCCGCGCCATCGCGTCGGGATCGGGCGAGGTGAACTCGACAAATTCGAAGCCGTTGAGGCCCAAGGGATTCTCGGGCGGATTGGTCGGGTCGGTCATGCGCGCAGCCTCCGGTAAGTTGAGGACGGCATTACACCCCACGGCCATTTGGTGTCAAATGATACTAAATTGCGTGGGTAGGTGTGAGGTTGTCCCTTGCATTGACCGGGCAACAGACGGAGGCTCGTTGCGAGAGGGAAATGATGCTGTACCCGCTTGCGCTCGCCGCCGCTGTGTTGACTGCCCAGGACGCTGCTCCGGCGGTGGTCGAAGTCGACGTCATCCAGACCAGCCCGGAGTTCGACGCCGCGATGGACGCAGGAGACGCCCGCAAGGCGCTCGCGTTGATCGAGCCCGCCGTGAATGGCTGCATTGGCGCAAACGGGGGCGAAAGCGCCTCTCCTGAGCAATTGCGCCCGTGTGTTCTGCTGATCGCTACCGCGTCGCTGGTGATGGGCGAGACCGGGCGGGTGCAGGAGGCGGTGGCCACTGCCAGACGTGGCGTTGCCATCGCTGCAACGTTCGAGGAGGCGAGCGGGATGAGCATGATCGCCCAGTTCATGCTGGGTGCTGCGCTCGAACGGATCGGTCGGCATGGCGAGGCGGAGCCGGCCTTCGTGGCGGCTCTGGCGGCGGCCGAAGCGCTTTTCCCCGGCGATCCGCTGCTCGCCAATTATATTGGCCGACGTGCCAACAATCTGGTGATGCAAGGGCGCCATGCCGAAGCTCTGCCGCTGGCCCGCCGTGCGGTTGCACTGGCCGGGGACACGGTGGAAGGTGCGGTGTTTCGGATGATGGAGGGGACGGCGCTGACGCGGCTGGGCCAACTCGCCGAAGCGGAGACCACGCTGCGGATCGCGGTCGCGCGACTGGACGTGCTGATGGGATCGCGTGCCACGCAGAGTATCCGCGCACGTGAGGCATTGGCGCATTGTCTGGAGCAGCAGAACCGGGCAACTGAATCGCTTGCGCTTTGGCGTCAGACCGTGGCGATGCGCCGGGCAGAGGGCGATAGCCCCGACCTTGCCGACAGCCTTTCCGGCCTGAGCGTGCTGCTCGTCCGCACGGGGGAGTATCGCGAGGCAGAAGCGGCGGCGCGCGAGGCACTGGCGATACGCCTGAGATTTTTCGGCGAGGCGAGCAACTTCACGGGGCTTGCCTATAATAATCTCGGCCTCGTCCTGATGGAATCGGGTCAGATCGAGGCTGCGGCGGCGATGTATGGCCGCTCGATCGAGGTCATCAAGGCATCCGGCGTCGTCAACATCGACGAAATGATTGCGATCATGACCAACCTTGCCAGCGTGCTCGTCCGGTTGGGCGAATCGGGCCAGGCGATCGACGTGCAGCGTCAGATCCTCGACTATGCCGAGCGCGCCTTTGGTCCAGGTCATGTGCGCTCGGTGATGGCGCGCAACAATCTTGGCGCTGCGCTGGGCGGTGCGGGTCGGCGCGTCGAGGCGATCGCACTGTTGGAAGCAAATTATGCGGCGGCAAAGGCGCTCGGCCCACAGGGGATGCAGATCGCCGCTCTGACCGCTTCAAGCCTGGCAGCGTTCGCAGACCGGGACGGCGATGTGAAGCGTGCGCGGCGATGGTTTGTGCGCGCGGATGCCGATATGCGTGCTGCCTATCGACCGGACCATGTCCAACGCATCCTGCTGGGCTGGAGCTATGGCAATTTCCTGATTGGCGAGGACGACGCACTACCGCTGGCGCGGACATTGTTGCTGGAAGCGGGAAGTCAGACACTGGCGCGCATGGTGAGCGGGCAAGGGTTCGACGCCCAGGCTCAGGCCGAGATCGGGCGATTTACCCGCGTTTTCCGCGACCAGGTCCGCGCCGCCTGGAGTCTCGCGCAACCCGCTCGCTGACCCGCATCCGTCTGATCCTGACCGTCGTTTTCACCTGAACGAACTGACAGAAACCGGGCGTCTGAAGTCAGTATCCGGAACTTCCATGAACCCCAATCCATCCGTGAACCTGACCCGCCGCACGCTCGGCTGGTTCCTCGGCGCCGCGCTCTGCCTCGGCGTCGCGCTGCCGAGCACCGCGCGGGCTGCGGCGATGCCCGATCAGCCCAAGGTCGCAGCGACCACCCAATCGGAAACCGCAATCGAACGCGCCATGCGGGCGGTGGTCGCGATCAGCCCGCAGGATGCGGCGGCGCGCAAGCAGAATGGCGATACCGAGGCGGCGGGCGGGTCGGGCTTCGTCATCCACGAATCCGGCATCATCCTGACCAACGCGCATGTCGTGGCAAAACTCGATACGGTTGAAGTCACCTTTGCCAATGGCAAGCGCTATACCGGCAAGGTGATCGGACGCGACGGGCGAACCGATCTCGCCGTGGTCAAGATCGACGCAGAACAGCCCCTTCCCATACTCAAATTGGCGAAGACGTCGAAGCTGCCACTCGGGGCCAAAGTCTTTGCGCTGGGCAATCCGTTGGGCAACCGTTTCTCGGTTACTTCCGGGATCATAAGTGGTTATGACCGCGCCTATGACGTCGCATGGCCGGTGAACTTCATCCAGCATGATGCGGCGCTCAATCCTGGGAATAGCGGGGGGCCGCTGATCACCGAGGAGGGGGAAGTGATCGGGATCAATACGGCAACGCCGCCGGAGACCATCTTCGACATCGGCATCGGCCTGGCGATTCCGGCTGAACTGGTGGCGAAGATCGCGGCCCAGCTGGTGGCGGATGGCAAGGTGGTGCGTGGCCGTCTGGGCGTCACCGCGAGCAGCGCGGATGCCGGCATGGCCGAAGCGCTGGGTGCACCGGGCAAATCCGGTCTGATCATCGACGCTGTCTCGAGCGACGGCGCGGCGGCGCGCGGCGGCCTCAAGATCGGCGACCTGCTGCTGAGCGTCGAGGGGCGCAAGCTGGAGGTCGTGCGCGACCTGTCGCTGGCGCTGATCGACAGCAAGCCGGGCGACAAGGTGAAGGTGGAGATCGTCCGCGACGGCAAGCCGGTGTCGCTGGCGGTCGCGCTGGAGGCCGATGACGATCTGGCGGGCGAGCGCGGCAAGGTCGCGGCGCTGGCGATGGACATGAGCGGCACGGCCGATGGGAGCTACAATCTCGGCTTTGCCCTGCGCGGCGATGGCGGGCGCGTGCTGGTCGGCAAGGTCGACGAGGCGTCGATCGGCCAGATGTACGGATTGTATGAAGGCGACGAGCTGCTCGCGATCGACGGCGTTGCGCCGCGCGATGCAGTGGCGGCGATGGCCGCGATCAAAGCGTCGAAGCGCGATGTCGCCGTGCTGCGCATCCAGCGCGCGGGGCAGGGGACGCTGCATGTCGCGCTGCCACTGACTGCAGAGGCCGCCAAGGCGCGGCGACCCGGCGTTCCGCGCCGCTTCCCGAGGGGGCCGCTATGACGGAGATGATGACGATGAACCTGTTGAAGCTCGATGCCGAGGCGGCGCAGAATATCGCCGATACCTTTGCCGGGTGCCGTGCACTGATCCTGGAGGATGAGATTGGCGCCGAGATGAAGGCGGCGCTGGAAGCGGCGGGGTGCGAGCGCGTCGACCTGTTCGAGACCGGTGATGCTGCACTCGCGGCGCTGGAGGCCGAGGCCTATGACGTGCTGGTGCTCGACCGGATCAATCCGGGGATCGAGGGCCTGGAGGTGCTCGATCGCGTGCGACGCCGCCCGAACGGGCTCAAGACCGATCCCGACGTGCCAGCTTTGGTCTATTCGCTGCTGGGCGGGGAGGACCAGCGGATCCACGGGCTGATCGCGCGCGGGGCGGACGATTATGTGCCCAAGCCCGCGACGAGCGAGGAACTGGTCGCGCGCGTCGCCGCGCAGCTGCGCCGGCGCAAGCCGACGATGCGCAGCAAGGGCTGGACCTGCGCGCCGCTGGAGGTGGACGCCGATACCAAGGATGTGCGCTGCAACGGGCGGCTGCTCCAGCTGACCAGCCGCGAGGCGGACATCTTGGTCGAGCTGTACAAGGAGCGCGGCAATCCGCTGAGCCAGTCGATGTTGTGGGACCGCTGCTGGATCGGCAAGGGGTGGAGCCACTTCCCCGAGGAGTTCGCCAACACGGTCGATCAGGCGATCAAGCGGCTGCGGAAATCGCTGAAGCGGCAATGCCCGGACATTCCGGACGATTTCCATCCGCTGGTGACCAACATCTGGGCACAGGGGTTCGCGCTGCGCAACCTGGCCGGCATGGAGGGTGGCCGCTGAGCTGCGTGGCTGCCTTTGTTGAGTGTGCGGCGCCAGTCCCCCTCCCGCTTGCGGGAGGGGTTAGGGGAGGGCCTGTCCTCCCCAGTTCGCTTAGTGGCGTGTTGACAGGCCCTCCCCCAGCCCCTCCCGCAAGCGGGAGGGGAGAATAATGCTCCGCTGGCTCCCCCTCCGCACCACCCTTGTCATCGGCGCACTCGCCGCCGTGGCGCTGGTCGGGTTGACGCTCGGCCTGCTCCAGATGGTGTCGATGAACGCGCGCGAGGTGGCGATGGTGCGCGCGCAGGCCGATGCGGCGGTGCTGTTGAGCAAGATCGACAGCTTCGCACCCAACCTGTCCGCCGAAGAGCGCGATGCCGAAGTGCTGACGATGGTCGCCGCGCGCGCGAGCGAGGCGACCGATGGCGGGCGGTGCGACAGCGGCGAGCGGGCGCGCGCGCTGTTCCTGTATCGCGGTGCGGACGGGGCACTGACGGGAACGCCGAAGCTCGATTGGCCGGGCGGCAAGGGCGAGGTGCAGCTGCGTGTGCCAGCGGGGACCGCATGCCAGCGTGCCGATGCGACTGCGGTCGGGACGGTGGTCGATCTAGGTGCTGGCCGGGCGTTCCTGAGTGCGCGCATCTTCAGCCCCGATCCGCGGCTGGTGACGCGGGCCTATCTGCTGGCGGCGGGCGTTGGTCTGGCCTTTCTGATGCTGGCGGCATTGCTCGCCTGGGCGCTGATGCGCGGATGGCGGTCGCGGCTCGACGCGTTCAACGCATTGCTCGACCGCGCCGACCGCTCCGGCTTTGCCGAGCGCGCGCCGGTCGATGACGGGCAGCCGGAGTTTCGCCTGCTTGCGCAGCATCTCAATGCGCTGCTCGCCCGGTCCGAAGACATGATCGGCGGCCTCAGGCGGCTCCATCGCCACGTCGCGCACGACCTGCGCGGACCGGTGATGGTGGCGCGCAAGCATCTCGAGGCGCTGGCGGTGAAGGTGCCGGATGAGCCGCTGATCGCCGATGCGGATGCCAAGCTGGTGACAATGGACAAGCGCTGCCGGATGCTGCTCGGCATCATCGACGCCGAAGTGTCGCGGCGGCACGAGGCGGACAGTGTCGACCCCGGCGCGCGTATCCGCCAGCTGATCGACGACATGTTCGTCTATCTGGGCGACGACAAGGATCTGGAGTTCGCGCTGGAGGCGGTCGACGCGCGGGTGCGGATCGCGGGCGACTTGTTCGACCGGATGGTCGAGAACATTCTGGGCAATGCGGTCAAGTTCGCCACGCCCGAATCGACGATCCGCTGCGCCGTCACGCGATCCGGCGACACGGTGAGCGTCGCGGTCGACAATGACGGGCCGGGCATCGACCCCGCCAAGGTCGAGCGCATCTTTGAGCCCGGCTACTCGAGCGGCGGCGCCGACAGCCATGGGCTGGGGCTCGCCTTTGTCCGCACCGTCGCGCTGCGCGCGGGCGGCAATGTTCAGGCGTTCAACCGCGCGGGCGGATTTCGCATCGAAATCACGCTGCCCGCGCACGACGATCACAGCGCGAATGACAGGGAAAGGGGACAAGATGAGGTCTAGTTTTCACGGACGGCTGCTCGCCGGAGTGGCGGCGATCGCGATGCTGACGACGCCGGTGCTGGCGGCGAGTGCGGCGGCGCAGACCGCGCCCTATGACAGCGAGCGTGGCGTCTATAGCTATGCGCGCGATCTCAAGGCGGTTGCGCCCACGGTGGTCAAGGTGATCGTGCTGGGCCAGAAACAGGCGGAGGGCGAGCGCACCGCGTCTCGCGAACAGCAGGGCGAAGACCCGTTCCGCGGCCAGGCGACCTCGGCCCAGGCGGGTTCGCAGGGCCAGGCTCCGCAGGGCGCGCCGCAGCCGATCGGCAGCGGGTCGGGCGTGATCATCGATGCCGCGCGTGGCGAGATCCTGTCGAACAATCACGTTGTCGAGAAGGGTACGGCGTTTAAGGTCCAGCTCTATGACGGCCGCGTCGTCGATGCCGAGGTGGTCGGGCGCGATCCGCAGACCGACATCGCGTTGCTGCGCATCAAGGCGACCGGGCTGCGCGCGATCGAGGTCGGCGACAGCGGCAGGATCGAGGTCGGCGACCTCGCCTTTGCCATCGGCTATCCGTTCGGGTTCGACCAGACGCTGACGATGGGCGTGATCTCCGGCCTGGGGCGGACGGGCATCGGCGACGGATTGCAGGACTTCATCCAGACCGACGCGGCGGTGAACAGCGGCAATTCGGGCGGCGCGCTGATCGACAGCCGCGGGCGGTTGATCGGGATCAACACCGCGATCTGGTCCAAGTCGGGCGACAATAGTGGCATCGCCTTTGCCGTGCCGATCAACATGGCGATGGCGGTCGCGGACCAACTGCGCCGCAATGGCAGCGTCAAGCGCGGGCGGATCGGGGTGACGGTCGGCCCGGTCACGGTCGAGGCGGCGGGGAGCGGATCGACGCGTGGCGCGCTGGTGGCCGAAGTCTCGCCTGACAGCCCGGCGGCGCGCGCGGGGCTCAAGTCGGGCGACATCATCACCTCCGCCGACGGGCGCGCGATCGAGGGGCCGGGCAATCTGACTGCGATCCTTGGCGTGCTTGAACCGGGCAAGACGGTGGCGCTGGGCTATCGCCGGGGTGGCCAGACGGGGACGGCACAGGTGACGGTCGAAGCGCCGCGGCCGGTGCAGGTGACGCGACCGACGACGGGCGGTGCCGGGCTGGCAGCGCTGGGTGCGACGTTCCGCGACGTCAATGCGGGCGACAAGGTGCCCGAGCAGCTGCGTGGTGCGGTCGTCGCGACCGTTCAGCCGGGTTCGGCGGCGGCGCGGTCGGGGCTGGCGGTCGGCGACATCGTGGTCGGCGTGAATGGCGAGCAAGTGCAAAGCGCGGCGGAACTTGCCCGCGCCTTCCAGAATGTTGCGAGCGGAGCAATATTGTTCGTCGCGCGCGGCAACAGTCTGATCCAGCTCAAGCTCGAACGGTGAAAAGGCAGGGCGCCGGGATAGTCCCGGCGCCTTTACTCATCTTGGGTAACGCGCGTTAGCGAGTCCAGCTTCGTTACGCGGATAATACGTAAGTAGTTGGCGGAGTCGCGTGCAGGATTCGTCAAGAATCAGGGACTTCGCGCCAAGTTTGATATGGAAACGAAGACTGAAACTGTTAGTGTCGCGGGGGCGGGGGCCACATTAAAGACGAACCTGCCTGATCGAGGGATCAGTTCGCGAGGCCGGCTTGGGAGCAGGCCCGGAGAGTGAGGAGACGAAGGTAATGGTTACGCTCAACAAGAAGATGGCGATGGCACTGGTAGCAGCAAGCTTGCTGGCTTCGCCGTCGATCGCGCAGGACAAGAAGGGCACGAACCTGAGCGAGAAGGAAGCTGCGGCGACCGACAGCTCGAAGGCCGTGGACACGCTGGCGCTGGGCTACAAGCTCGCCGACTATGCCCGCACCGCCAAGGATGCGCGCGCGATGATCGTTGCGGCCAAGATGGTCGATTCGGTCACCACCAAGGAAGGCACCGACAAGGGCAAGATCGAAGGTACCGGCAAGGGCACCGGCACCGCCAAGGTGACCACCGCCGCCGATCTGTTCGCCGAAGCCAAGACGCTGGCCGGCGGTGACGCCGACATCGTTGCAGCGGTCGAAGCGGCGCAGGCCGAAACGTCGAAGGGTGTCGTGGGCGGCGCGATCCGCACCGTCCAGTATGTCCCGGGCAGCACCACCTGGACCGTCCGCTTCACGGCGCGCGGCGGTGAGCCGCTGGTCGTCGGCGTGCGTCGCGACTCGTCGACCCCGCTGGGCCTGAAGATCTTCGACGAGAACGGCAACCTGGTGTGCCAGGACATGTCGGGCAACGTGACGCTGTATTGCCGCGTCAACCCGATCTGGACCGGCCCGTTCGCGGTTCAGGCGATCAACTATGGCGCCTATGGCACCGGCGTTGCGATGGTGACCAACTAAGCCGAAAGACTGGCCGCCCCGGACTGAACAGGCGTTCCGGGGCGGCGGTTTTTCCGGCCAGATCCAATCGGCCGGACCGCCGCGCCACGTCGTGGCCCGCGCCGCAGGGGAGAGACCCGGCATGAAGCGCGCCCTTTCACGAACTCTGGCCTTGCCGCTCGTCGCGGCGTTGCTGTCCGCCCAGACCACGCCCGACATCAAGATCGAGCCGGTGCCGTCGCCCGAAGTGCTGCGGTCCGAGGCGTTTGAGGCGGCGCAATATGCGCAGATTTCCGGCGCCGCCGCGGCGCTCGACAAAACCACCGCGCGCTTTGCCGCTGGCGGTGGCCCGCTTGCGGTGCTGGAGCAGGAGCGCGACAAGAAGCTCGCCGAGATCGAGGCGGTCGATCGCCAGTTCAGCGCGCTGATCGAACGCGGCGCGCAGGTGCCCGAGCAAGAACGCCGCGCGCTGACCGAGCGCCGCGCCGCGCTGCGCGCCGAGGTCGATGTGATCGAAGCGAAGATCGCCAAAGACTTCCCGCAATATTTCGACCTGACGCGCCCCAAGGCGCTCGACATCGCCGCGGTGCAAAAGCTGCTCAACCCCGATGAAGCGATGGTCGTCATCCTGGTGTCCGACGACGCCAGCTATACTTGGGCGGTGACGCGCGAGGGGTCGACCTGGTCGCGGTCGGAAGCGATGAAGCAGGATGCGCTCGCCGCCAAGGTCAATACGTTGCGCGCCAGCATGGAAGTGGACGGCGCGCGCGGATCGGGCCGTCAGCCGCCGCCCGCAGCAGGCGGCGCTGCCGCAGTTGCACCGCAAGGTAAGGCGTTCGACCGCAAGCTGGCCCATGAGATTTACAAGGAGCTGATTGCGCCGGTCGAAGGCGTGCTGAAGGGCAAGCAGGTGCTGTTGACCAATGTCAGCGGTCCACTCACCTCGCTGCCGCTCGCACTGCTCGTCACCGCGCCGCCGCAGGGTTCGGATAGCGACCCCGCCGCCGTGGCGACCAGCCCCTGGCTGATCGACAAATATGCCCTGGCGGAATTGCCGTCGGTTTCGGCGCTGCGCTCGCTGCGGTGTCTGCTCATCGAAAAGCCGGCCGATGCGCATCCGGGTTGTGTCGATCGGGCGGGTTCACCCGCCTATGCACAGGTGCGCAGCGGCGGGATTACGCTGGCGGCTTATGGTGCCCCAACGCTTGCCGGTGCCTACACGCCGGAGACCGGGCGCAGCGTGACGCCGGGCCTTGCCGGTCAGATGTACAAGGGCAAGCTCGCAGACCCGGAAAAGCTCCGGGCGCTCGCATATCTGCCTCAGGCCAAGGCCGAGTTGGAGAGCCTGCAGAAGTCGTTCGGCGCGCAATCGACCGTGGTGATCGGGGATGCCGCGACCGAGGCAGCGGTCAAATCGAGCAAGGCGGTGGCCGGCGCGCGCTTTGTCGTGTTTTCGACCCATGGTTTGCTCGCGACCGAAGTGGGCGACAATGCCGAGCCGGGCCTGGTGTTTACTCCGCCCAAACAGGCGACCGAATTGGACGACGGACTGCTCACCATGTCCGAAGTGACCGAGCTCAAGATACCGGCCGATATCGTCGTCTTGTCTGCGTGCAACACGGCTGCGGGTGACGGACAGAATGCGGACGGCCTGTCGGGGCTTGCACGCGCGTTCTTCCAAGCCGGTACCCGCTCGCTGCTGGTCAGCCACTGGGCAGTCAGCGACGCCGCAACCTCGCTGCTGATGCAGCAGACCTTCGGCAACATCCAGAAGGGCGACGTCGCGGGCCGCGCCCGTGCGCTACAAGCGGCGATGCAGACGGTGCGCAGCGAGGGCACCGGCCAATTCGTCAGCCCGAAATATTGGGCGGCGTTCACGCTGGTCGGCGATCCGGGGAAGTGAGGTGGCGGCGCGGCTGACATTCCGGTCCGCCGCGCTGGCCCTGACGCTGTGTGCGGAGCCGGCATCTGCGGCGCTCCAGTCCGCAGAGCGCGTATCGCCACCGGCCGGCGCGATTGCAGCGATGGATGCGGGCGATCCCATCCGCGCGCTTGCGTTGACACGCACAGCGGGCGATGCCTGTGGCACACGATCGGCGGCGGCGGACGCATGCACGGATCTGTGGCTGTTCATCATCCAGGCGGCGCTGGCGGCAGATCGGCCCGCCGAGGCGGAGACCGCTGCGCGGCGATTGCTCGCGGTGGTGCCGGCCGACAGCGAGGAAGCAGCCGGGGCGCAACTGCTGCTCGCCATGGTGCTGCAGTCGCGCGGGCGGCATGTCGAGGCGGAGCCATTGCTGCGGGCGGCGCTCAACACCGCGCTGCGGGTCGAGGGAGCTGACGGGGTCGGTGTCGGGATGATTGCTGGTCGGCTGGGTGTCGTCCTGATCGCGTTTCAGCGCGTGGCAGAGGCTGAAGCGATGCTGCGCCGCGCGGTGGCGATCCTGTCTGCAAAGAGCGACGCGCCACCAGAATTGCTGATCAGCGTCATGATCGACCATGGCCTGGCTCTCGGCATGCTCGATCGTCATGCCGAGGCAGAGGTCGTGTTGCAGCGGGCGCTTACGCTGAGCGGAGCCGGCGATACCGGGAAGACCCTGCCGGCTGCGCTGATGGCGTCCGGCCTAGGGCTGGCCGCTCAGCAGCGTTATGGCGAGGCGGAGCCGGCATTGCGGCGGGCAGTGGCGCTGTACGAGCGCCAATATGGCAAACTGCATTTCGAGACGGCCAAGGCGTTGCTCGCATACGGGACGCTGCTGCGTCATCTTGGGCGCGCGGCCGACGCAGAGGTTATGCTGCGCCGTGCGATCATCCCGCATGCGCTCGCGGGGGACTGGAGCACGATGGAAGCGGTGACGACAGCGATCGCGCTGGGGGAATTGGTGGCTGCGCGCAATCCGCTCGAAGCGCGGCTGTTCTTTGCGCGCGCCGGGCTGGGTGCACGGCTGCGTGTCGGGCAGTATCGGGATCATGGCGCCGCGGCACAGGCCGAACGCGCAAGTTTCGCGCAGGTTTTTGTGGGACAGGTGCAACTCGCCTGGCGCCTGGCGCATGAACGCACATGACCCGATCGTCAGAAGCTGTCGGTCGTGGATGCGATCGGCCACCGCTAAAGCGGGACCAGTTTTCAGCGGCCTGCAGGACTGACGCGATTCCGATGACCCTGTTTCCTGCCCTTGCTCTTGCCCTCGCCGCGCTGCCCGTCGCCGCCGCGCCGCTGCCGCATGACGGCCATGATGCGGTGTCGGCGCCCGATGCGGTAATCGAGCGCGCCGAACTGGTGCGCGACCTGCTCGCACGCGCGCGGGCCGATCGCGATGTCGACATGATGATCGTCGCGGCGCGGATGCTGGCGACGGGGGATTTCGTGCTGGTGCGGGCCGAGAATGCGCCGATGGTGCTGGGGCGCGCGCGCACCGGTGAAGAGCTGCCCGTGACCGCGCCGTCGGCGTTGCTGATCGAGGCGCGCGGCTGGGCTGGTGGCGATGCCGACAAGCTGGCGGCGGTCGAGGCCGCGCTGGCCGAAGCGAGCAAGGGCATCCTGCCCGCCGCGATCGTCTACACCCATGACCTGCCCGCCGACCGCGCGCTGACCATGCGCGCGCGGGCGGAGGGCGGAAGGCTGGCACTGGTGCGGGTGCGCGGCGATGGCGATGCCGCGCTGGAGCTGTCGGTGACCGATTCCAGCGGGCGGGTCGCGTGCAGGGATCGGCCGGCGGTGACGTCGGGGATCGCGCGCCGGGACCTGCTGTGTCGCTGGACCCCCGGACGGACCGAGGACTATCGCATCACGCTGACGAACAAGGGCCGCGTCTGGACGCGCGCGATCCTGGTATCGAACTGAGGGGACCGACGATGTTGAGGCAGATCATGCTCGCGCTGGGCGCTCTGGGGTTGGTCGCCGCATCCATGCCCGCCACCCCCAGTGCCGCTGCTGCACCCGAGGCAAAGGGCCGCATCCGCGCGCTCGTGATCGGCGTGGTCAATTACAAGGACGGTATCGCCTCCCCGATGATCGGCGCGTTCAACGATTCGGTGCTGATCGCCGAGACGCTGATCCGCGAAGGGGCGAAGGCGGAGGACGTCACGCTGCTGCTCGATCCGCCGACGCCCGAGCTGCTGGCGGCGCGCGGCAATCCTCGGATGCGCCAGACCAAGGTCAAGCCCGATGCTGTCGGCACGCGCGCCAACATCCTCGCCGCGATGAAGCGGATCGTCGATACGACCAAGCTCGGGGACGAGGTGCTGCTCGCCTTTTCCGGGCATGGGATGCAGCAGAATGAGGCGGTGGCCGGGTCCGAACCGGACGGGCTGGACGAGGTGTTCCTGCCCTACGACACCGGCCCCGCCAATGGATCGGAAAAGATCCAGAATGCGGTGACCGATGACGAAATCGGGGCCGTGATCGACGCGATCCGGGCCAAGGGCGGGAACGTCACCTACATCGCCGATTTCTGCCATTCGGGCGATTCGAACCGCGATGCGGCGGGCAAGGACAATGGCGCGCCGACCTCGACCAAATTGGGGCTGAAGGTCAGCCGCAAGTTCGCCACGGTCAGCGACGGCAATTTCGTGCGCGACCTGGCGGTCGAGACGGCGAAGGGCAAGGCGGGGTGGGGCGCCTATGTCGGGCTGCTCGCGGTGCCGTCGGCGCAACAGGCCAAGCAATATCAGGCGCCGCGCTATGCCGATCCGCTGGAACAGGCGGCGCACGGACTGCTGACGGTCTATGCGATGGCGAACTGGAACAACCCGCGCGTCTATTCCTATCGCGATCTGGCCAACCGCATCACGGCCGGCATCGACGGGCACAAATCGCCCCGGCCCGAATTCGACGGCGATCTCGACCGGCCGGTGATGGGTGGCCTGATGAAGACCGCTCTTGCCGCGCAGGGCGGCGGAAGCTGGGCGGTGTACAAGCCCGCGCGCGTGTTCACCGCCGAGACCAAATCGACCGATCCGGTGAAGCTCGAACAGCTCGAAATGAGCGCGGGGCAGTTGCAGGGCGTGATCGAGGGGACGATTATCGGCCTGGCGCTGACGTCTCCTGCCGGGGACAAGACGATCCTGTATGGCCGGGTCGAGAAGGCCGATGCGTATAAGGCGATCCTGGTGCCGACGGCGTTCGGCGACATCCCGGCTGAGGCGTGGAACGATGTGCGCGACATCGACGGCAAGCCGCTGTCGCGCGAGGTGCGGCTGGTCGCCACGATTGAGCAGCAGCCGATTCAGCTCGACTATCGTATCGCGCTCCCGGCTGCACCGGCGAGCCCCAGCAAGGCGCAGGCGGCGGCGCTGGCGGCGCTCAAGGAGATCAAGCCCGCCGATATCGGCGCGAGCTTCGTCCAGTCGGGCGAGGCGGCGGATCTGGTCCTCAGCTTCAACGGCGACAGGCTCGCATTGACCCAGCCGCCGGGGCAGGTGACCGCCGATTTCGGGTCGATCGACCTCGCCGCCGCGCTGGCGCAGGACGGCAGCAACCCGACGATCCGCGTGCGCTTCGCGATCGGCGGCGCGCTGGTCAAGGCCACCCGATTCAGCCGCCTGCAGCGCGTGCTGGCCAGCCCGGCGCTGGCAAGCGGGCAGCCGAGCGAGGATCCGGCGAAGAACGTCGCGGTCGAATTCTACGTCGCGCGGCCCAAGGCGCTGGCGGCGGGCGCGGCCTGTCCCGATACGACCGCCGATTATTATGCGGTCGACAAGGATGCGCGGCGCGTCGGCGGCGATGGCAGCGAAGCGGGCGGCTTCCGCTTCCAGCGCTGCGACTGGCTGTTCATCAAGGTGACCAACACCGGCAAGACCGACCTGTACGTCAATCCGCTGATCTTCTCCCCCGATGGCGGCATCCTGTTGTTCGATGGGCAGGACGGGCGGTTCCAGATCAAGGCCGACAATCCCACGCGGCTGCGCGCGGGCGAGAGCGGCGTGCTGCAATACAGCCTGACCGACGCCAGCCCGGGCGGCGATCTGCGCGACGATCTGGTGCTGCTGGTCAGCGATGTTACCGATGGCGTGCCGGCAAGCTATGCGCGGCTGGCGCAATGCCCGGTGGTGCCAGGGCCGGAGGATGGCGCCGCCTGTGCCACCGCCGCCGGGCCGACGCTGGCGGGCACGCGCCTGCGCAACAATGGCGGCGCGGGCACGGGAATCGAGGAGCTGATCGATTCGGCGCTGGTCGGGTCGACCACGCGTAGCGGCCCGGCGAAGAAACCGACGGCCGTGTCGGCGCTGCGCTTCAGCTGGCAGACCGAGCGCACCGACAGGCAATGATTGCGCATGCGCACTGAATAGGGCAGGTTCAGCCCATCACTGAAACGGGGGTATGCAGTGGTGGGGGGAAATTGGATGCTCGTGGCGCTGGCGCCCGCTCTTGTGGCGGTGCCTGCGGCTGCGCGGGACGGGGCGCCAGCCGGATCGTCGGCACCGGCCGCCGCCGCGACGATTGCGGTGGATGCGCGCGCGATGCTGATGGCGGAAGCGACGGTGCATGGTGGCGATGCGGAGTTGCCCGAGCGCGGATTGCTCGCGCTGCCGGGCCCGACGACGCGCACCATGTCGGTGCTCTTGCCCATGGATAGCGCGCCGCTCGGTCAGGCCTATGCACTTCCCAGCATCCCGGCCCCGCCAGCGGTCTGGAACATCCTGCTCGAAACGCCGCGCAAGTCGCGGCTCGACGCGGCCCCGATCGAGCGGATGTCACTGGAAGGAACGGCGGATTATAGCCGATCGCGCGCAATGGGATTGGATGCGCGGCTGGAATTATGCATCGACGGGCGCGCGGACAGCGCTATGGTGCGACTTGGAGGTCGCCTCGCCGGGATGCTCCGGACCCTGGAGCGCCGCTGACGCATGAATTTGCCGGAACGTGATTCGCCGAACAAGGCGCGCTTTGCTGCTGCGCTGGACGCACTGGTCGTGGCGGCGAAGGATGATGCGCGCACGCTGGCGGGCCTCTCGGCCGCGGCGCAGGAACATGGCTTGAAAATGCGCGCGCTGGAGATTGCGACGATGGCGCGCAACCTGGCGCCTGACGATGCCCAGGTCCGCGCGGTGACGGGACGGGCGATGGCCGCCGGGGTGCCGCGCTGGCATCACAATATCCTGCGCGATCTCGCCCGCAATTCGGCCTATCGCGCGGCACTGGAGCAGGTCGTGCGGCCGGGCGATCATGTGCTCGACATCGGTGCTGGCAGCGGGCTGCTGTCGATGATCGCGGCACGCGCCGGCGCGGCACGGGTGACCGCGTGCGAGTTGAACCCCGCCGTCGCCGACGCTGCGGTCCGCACCGTCGCGCAGAACGGCTTTGCCGACCGCATCACGATCGTCCCGCTCTATTCGACCGATGTCGAACTGGAGCGCGACCTGGGCGCGCGCGTCGACGTGATCGTTCAGGAAATCATCGCCCATGACATGCTGTGCGAAGGCGTGTTGCCGGCCATCGCCGATGCGGTGCCGCGCTTCCTGAAGCCCGGCGGACGCGTGGTGCCCGAGCGTGCGCAGGTGCGGGTGGCGCTCGCCCACTGGCCGCACGCCAAGGCGCGCGAACTCGACAATGTCGAAGGGTTCGACCTCTCACCCTTCTCTACCCTCGCACGCTATCCGCTGGAGGCTGCGTCGAACGACCCCTCGCTGGTCCTGCGTAGCAATCCGGTCGATCTGTTCGGATGGGACTTTGCCTCGGGCGGGCCATATGGTCCGGGCCGGGCCAGCACCGAATTGACCGTGCGCGACGGCGCCGCGAATGGCGTCGTCCAGTGGATCCATATCGACCTGGTCGATGGCGTGACCTACGAAAATGCACCGGCACCCGGGCCCAATTCGTCCTGGGCGTGCCTGTTTTACCCCTTTGCCGCCGGAGCGGTGCCTGCTGGCACGGTGATGCGGGTCAATGGCACCCACAGCCAGATCGCGCTGCGCATCTGGGCCGAACCGGTCGCTCGGTAACACCGCCGAACGGGGAGAGGCGGCAGGCACATCCGGCATGATGCCGGTTGGTCGATGCGACTCTTCAGCCAGCATATCCCCCGCGACTCGCGGCTTGCGGTGTCGTGTTTGAAGATCGTGGCCGCAATCACCGTTGATTTCACAGCAATGATTATCGTCCGATATGACGCAAGTTTACGAGAATGGCGCCAGAACGAAGTCATTATCAAAGTGAATCTGCATGTAGCGGGCCATAGGATACGGTAAAATCGGCAGAAAGCTTCTTCCCGCCGTTGCCGCTTGACTCGCTACCGCACCACATTATCGTTGAAGAACAATAACACGCGGCTCATCGTAAATTTCGAGTCGGGCTAGCGAGTCGCTAGGCAGATGTGTTTTGCGGATTTGTGACTGGTTTGCGCCTCATGGTGTTCCCAGTTCATTGAAGTATGTTTTATATTTTTGCGTTTTTGGTATTGTGTGCGGCAGTGAAACGGTCATTGGCGCTAGTCATCGTAATCTATATTTAGTTTTATGGCGACTGCGCGGCAGAAATGGTCAGAGTTAAGTCTAGATCATCTAAGTCGTTTCGGATCTAGCGACATTTTGTAATTTGCATATGTGTCCAGATTTGAGACGTGGTCGTTCATTTGATCTATTGACCGGCATAATTCGCGATTTGGGTAGTTCGACTTGATCGCATGGGGGCGGGAGGGCGGTGCGCAATGACTGACGACCTGATCCGCAACGCGCTCGAGACGATCGCCGGAATTGCCAATAGCTATCTCGAAAATCTCGATCGCCGTGGCGATGCCTGGATCAGCCTGACCAGCCTCGTCGATCACAACGGCACGCTGAACCAGAGCGCACGCGACAAGATCGTGATGTGCGTCTACAATATTACCCGCGAAGTCACGATCAGCACCTATTCGCCGACGCTGTCGAGCGGGCGCAAGTCCGATCTCGCCGCGGGCCTCGCGGTCGTCAGTCCGCCTTTGTACATCGACATCCATTTGATGTTCATGGCGAACTTCACCGAAAAGAATTACAGCGACGGACTGGCTGCGATTTCGCGGCTGATCTCCTATTTCCAGCAAACGCCTTATTATGATTCATCGAACGCGCCGATGCTCGATCCGGCGTTCGACAAGCTGACGCTGGAGTTCGAGAATCTGAGCCCCGTTGACGTCAACTACGTCATGAGCATGCTCGGCACGCGCTATCTGCCCAGCGCTTTCTACAAGCTGCGGATGATCCCCTTTGCATCGACCGCGATGCAGGGCCGGGCCTATGCGGTCGGGGGCACCGGCATGGTGGACGGCGCGGGATGAGCGGCGCGCGCACCGCTCCGCCCGGACGCGTCGCTGCACCGATGGCCGGAGCGCGTACCGGCTATATCACGCTGTTCGATGTCCGCTTCGAACATGGCTATTACAATGCCAGCGGCGGGACGTGTCCCGACTTTCGCGTCGTGCCGACCCCGGCCTGTGCAGCGCTGATGAGCCAGCTCGGCATGGTGTTCAGGGATCACGGCACGGGCTTCAGCGTGCTGGTCACGCAGGCGCGAGCGGCGGCGACGATCGCCTGGGTCCGCAGCCACTATGCCGCCGGACCGCAGGGGCAGGGCTATTGGACCTGGCTCAGCTTCCTGATGGTGCCGACCAATCCCGGCTTTATCAGCATCACCAACCTGCCGATCACCACCAATCCGATGGTGCAGAACCTACACCTCGACAATCGCGCGGCGGCTGCGGTTGGCGGCCGGATGCTGCTGAACGGGGGCGGCGAAGACGCGCTCTATCCGGTGACTGGCGCAAGCTGGTCGGTGCCGACGCCAGCCGGGCGGATAGCGGCGCTGCGCGATCTGTCCGGTGCGCCGGTCGCGGCGCGGGCGAGCGTCAGCGATGGCGTGACCCGGTTCGACCTCAGCACCCTTCCCTATGGCTGGTACAATGTCGCGGTGACCAGCAAAACGGGCAAGCCCGTCGCCGTAAAAGGGGTGCCCGACACCCGGCTCTATGTCCCGCAAAATCCGCTGTCGCTGGTGCTGCTCGACCTGTTGCTGACTCAGCCGGTTGCAGGCGTGGGCGACGCCGCCGCATTTCCGATCCCGCCGATGGCGGCCCCGCCGGCGAATGGCGCCGCTCCGCCTCCGGCCGAGATACAGCCGGTGTCGCTGACGGTCGCGTTCCAGCCGCGCGCGACCTATTGGCGCTACTATGTCGTCGCACAGGGGCGCGGGCGCTTTGCCGACGACCTGGCCATCACGGGCGGCACCGTCGCCTTCACCAAATCGGCCAAGGCGCTGCCCAATGGCGATCAGGCCGTGTTGTTCAGTGCCGGAACGCCCTTGCCGCTGCACCAGCGCGCGCCGCAGCGCTTTGCGCTGAGCGGCCATCGTCAGGGTGCCGATGGCAGCCGCGACGCGATCAGCGTTGCGCGCCTGCCGACCGCGCCCGCCACCCCCGTCTGGCCGCTGTCATCGCCCAAGGAGGCGCTCGGCGGGAGCTCCGAAATCTATGTCTATGTGTGAAAAGAAGGCGTCTGACCGCCCGAGTGCGTAACCCACGTCCAGCCGAAGAAGGGATCACGTCATGGCCACAGCGACCAGTTCCTACCTTAATCGCAGCACACCCGGCGTATATATTACCGAAATCGACGCCTTCGGTTCCTCGATCGTCGGGGTGGCGACCGCCGTCCCGATCTTCATCGGCTATACCGAGTTCGCGGGCGATCCCACCTCTGGCCAGTCGCTTTACAATACGCCGGTCGCGATCTCGTCGATGACCGAGTTCACCACCTATTTCGGCGGCGCCGCGGTCCAGAACTACACGATCACCCAGACCCCGCCGCCGCCGACACCGGCAAGCGGCGGGACGCCCACCCCAGCGCCGGTGCCGAGCTTCTACGCCAACTTCACCACTGCAGCACCGAGCGGCAGCCCGGCGCCGAGCGGCGCGGGAATGACGGTGGCGTCGACCGGATTCACGCTGGCATCGACGGCGCTGCCCAACGAGCCGAACCAGTTCAACCTCTATTGGCAGATGCGGCTGTTCTTCGCGAACGGCGGCGGCAATTGCTATGTCGTGTCGGTCGGCAGCTACTGGGCGAACCAGTTCCCGACGGCGCTGCCCGATCCCGTCCCGGCCGACTGGTTCCCCGGATCGATCGCAACCGGCGATCCGTCGACGCCCGGGGACGCCGGTTTGCTGGTCGGCATCAACGCCGCAAGCTACGCCGTCGGGCCGACGATGCTGGTGGTGCCGGAGGCGTGCCAGCTGTCGCAGAGCGATTATGCGAGCGTCGCGATCGCGATGCTGGCGCAGGCTAGTGCGTTGCAAGACCGCGTCGCGATCCTCGACCTGCCTGGCTGCATGACCGCAAACAGCTATGACGCGCTGCTTCAGTGCCAGACCAATTTGTCCAATGCGATCGCGCCGCAGGTGGCGAGCGTGAGCTATGGTGTCGCCTATGCGCCGGCGCTCAACACGTCGGTGGTGACTACGTCGGATATCCTGTTCACCAACATCCAGGCCACCGGTGACGGCGACAATTCGATCGTCAACAACATCCTGACGACCCAGGCCAACCAGCTGTATGGCGGGTCGCAGCTCGCCGCGATCCAGGGCGCGATCGCCGCCGCCTTCCCGCTGGGCAGCAGTTTCGGCACCGAGAATACCGCACAATATTCGATCGATGCCGCGGGTTATCCAGATCCGACCGCCAATACCCCGGCGGCGCTGGCGCAGTGGCAGACCAGCCTCGACAATCTGTTGCTCAACGCGCTGCCGGTCTTCTCCCAGATCGAGCAGCTGATCGCCAAGAACATGAACATTGCGCCGCCAAGCGGTCTGCTGGCGGGCGTGTGGACCAAGAGCGATGCGCAGAGCGGGGTGTGGAACGCGCCGGCCAATATCGCGCTCGCGGGGGTCAACGGGCCGCTTTACAATATGAGCGACGGGGAACAGTCCGGGTTCAACGTGCCGACCAATGGCCAGGCGATCGATGTGCTGCGCGCACAGCCGGGGCGCGGCACGGTGGTATGGGGCGCCCGCACGCTGGACGGCAACAGCAACGACTATCGCTATGTGCAGGTGCGCCGCACGCTGATTTATGTCGAACAGTCGATCAAGACGGCGCTGCAATCCTATGTCTTCGCGCCCAATGACGCGACGACCTGGGCGACGGTAACGGCGTCGATCTCCAGCTTCCTCACCGGGCTGTGGCAACAGGGCGGACTGATGGGGGCGAAGTCGAGCGACGCGTTCACCGTGTCATGCGGCCTGGGCACCACGATGACGTCGCAGAATGTGCTCGACGGCTACATGATCGTCGCGGTCACGCTCCAGATGATCCACCCGGCCGAGTTCATCGAACTCACCTTCACCCAGACGATGGGCAGCTGATCGGCGCCCGCCAACCACTTCTGACAGGAGATTGTCATGTCTGCAGAAAACACGACCTGGCCGCTGCCCAAATTCTATTTTTCGGTCACCGGCATCCCCGGCAATCCGGTGTTTCAGGAAGTCACCGGCCTCGATTCCGAGGCGCAGATCATCGAGTATCGCGCCGGCAACAGCGCGATCTTTGCGCCGATCAAGATGCCCGGCCTGCAAAAGGTCGGTAACGTCACGATGAAGAAGGGCATTTTCGTCACCGACCAGACCTTGTGGACCTGGTTCAGCTCGATCGCGATGAACACGATCACGCGATCGACCGTGGTGGTCAACCTGCTCGACGAGACCGGCGCGCCGCGCATGATCTGGACGCTCAACAATGCCTGGCCGACCAAGCTGACCGGCACCGACCTCAAGTCCGATGGCAATGAGGTCGCGGTCGAGAGCATCGAAATCGCGTACGAGACGCTCAAGGTGGCGATCGCCTGACCGGGATGACCGACACCAATTACTACCCACCGCCCGCCTTTGCCTTTGCGGTGGCGATCGCAGGATCGTCATCGCAGGGGCAGACGGCGATCGACGCTGCCTTCCAGACCGTGTCCGGCATCGACCCCAAGGTCGAGATCGAGGAGGTGCAGGAAGGCGGCGTCAATTCCTATGTCCACCAGCTGCCGGGCGTGACCAAGCATTCCAACCTGGTGCTCAAGCGCGGTTACGTCACGCAAAGCTCGACGCTGGCGCAATGGGCCGAGCAGACGGTGGGATCGACCCTGGGCAGTGCGATCCAGACCCAGGTGCTGATCGTCAGCCTGTTGGGACCGACCGGGCAGCCGCTGGTCACCTGGACCTTCGACAATGCGTGGCCGGTGAAGTGGGAAGTCGGACAGCTCGATTCGAAGAGCAACGACGTGCTCACCGAAACGCTGGAAGTCGCGTACACCACCGTAACACGCCAGCTGACGCAGAGTTCGGGAAGCGCGAGCTGAACACCATCGGGGGAGGGGTGACGCATGCCATTGGAAATCAGCGAAATCGGGGTTCATATCGCGATCGGTCACGCGCCACCGCCGACCCCTGCGCCATCGCCCGGGCCGTCGCCGGGGGCGCCAAGCGCTGCGCCGATGACCCCGGCGCAGGTGGAGGCGATCACCAACGCGTGCGTCCAGCAAGTCCTGCGCAACCTGCGCCTGCGCGAGGAGCGGTGACGTGCCGGTGACCGCACCCGCCAAGATGGTGATCACCGCCTATTCCGACCCGGGTTTCTCGTCGCAGGTCGGCGAGCCGTTCACCGTGTGGATCAACCCGGCGAGTTATACACACAGCACCAATATCAGCTATAACGACCGCCAGGCCCAGGGGAGCAGCGGCCCGTCGCCCGAGTTCAACCGCGTGGCGCGCGAAGAAGTGTCGTTCGAACTGGTGTTCGACGCGACCGGGGTGATCCCGCCGGCGCAGGGGCAAAGCTATACCAATGGCGTCGCCGATGCGATCGCGCAGTTCACCACGCTCGCCGCGACGCTCAATGGCGACATTCATAGCCCCAATTACCTGATCCTCGCCTGGGCCCAGCTGCAGTTCCAGTGCGTGCTGGCGAGCATGAACGTGAACTACACGCTGTTCCGGCCGGACGGCACGCCGCTGCGCGCCAAGGTCGCGGTGTCGTTTCAATCCTATACCAGCGAGACCCAGCTGGCGAAGGAGGAGAACAAGAATTCGCCCGACATGACGCACCTGATCACGGTGCAGGCGGGGGATACGCTGCCGCTGCTGTGCTATCAGGTCTATGGCGACAGCAGCTATTATCGCGGGGTCGCGGACTTCAACCGGCTGCTCAGCTTTCGTAATGTGCCGCCCGGCACGCAATTGCTGTTCCCGCCACTGAGCGGGGCATCGGCATGACCGCGCCATCGCCCGACCAGCTCGCGACCACGCCGCCCGCGTTCGAGATCAAGGTCAATGGCGCGGCGCTCGACTCCAGCTATCAGGTCGTGACGATCGAGACGTGGAGCGCGGTCAACCGGCTGCCGCGCGCGCGGCTCGTCATCTCCGACGGCAGTGCGGCGGACGAGAATTTCCCGATCAGCGAGAGCGCATCGCTGATCCCCGGGGTCACGCTGACCATCAGCATCGGTTACGGATCGAGCCTGACTCAGGTTTTCAGCGGAGTTATCGTCCGGCAGGGGCTGGAGGCGAGCGTCGACGGCCCGTCGCGGCTGGTGGTCGAGGCGAGCGACAAGGCGATGGCGATGACGATCGCGCGTCAGAACGCGATCTTTGAGAACAGCACCGACAGCGCGATGATCGAAAAGCTGATCAGCGCCGCCGGGGTGACGCCCAAGGTGACCAGCACCAGCACGCAATATCCGGTGATCGTGCAATATTATGCGACGGCCTGGGACCTGATGATCCTGCGCGCGCAGGCCAATTCGATGGTCGTGACCGTGGCCAACGGCACCGTTACCGTGGCCCCGCCCGATACCAGCACCAGCCCGGTGCTGAGCCTGACCTATGGCCAGTCGATCCTCGATTTCCGCGCCGACATGGACGCGCAGACGCAGATTGCGGCGAGCGCCATCTCCAGCTTTGGCTGGGACCCGGCGACGCAGGCGCTGGCGACGTCGAGCAGCGCGTCGGCGAGCGTGACGACGCCTGGCAACATCTCCTCTTCGACGCTGGCCCAAGTGTTCGGAGTCAGCCCCTATTGGCAGCAGAGCGGCGGGGAACTGCAGCAAGCCGAGTTGACCGCCTGGTCGTCGGCGGAGCTGATGCTGCGCGAATTGTCCAAGATCCGCGGGCAGGTGCGCTTTCAGGGCAGCGCGCTGGCGGTGCCCGGCTGCATGGTGACGCTGGGCGGGCTCGGCGCGCGGTTCAACGGCAATGGCTATGTTTCCGGCGTCCATCACCGGCTGTCCGAAGGGCTGTGGAAGACGACGGTCGATATCGGCCTGTCGGCGGCGAGCTTTGCCGAGACGGCGGCCAACATCGCCGCGCCGGGCGCGTCGGGCCAGCAAACTCCGATCAACAATCTGCAGACCGGCATCGTCAAGCAGATCGACCAGGACCCGGACGGCGAGTTTCGCGTGCTGGTCACGCTGCCGCTGTTGCAGGCGCAGGGCGGGGCGGGGGTGTGGGCGCGGTTCGGATCCTTCTATGCGTCGAACGGGATCGGATCGAATTTCTATCCCGAGATCGGCGACGAGGTGATCCTGAGCTTCCTCAACGGCGACCCGCGCTATCCGGTGGTGCTGGGCAGCCTGTACAGCAAGGCCAATCCGCCACCCTATCCGCCGACCTCGGGTGGCGATGGCGCGCCGAACAACATCAAGAGCTTCATGACCAAGTCGAAGCTGCACATCGACTTTATCGAGGATTCGCCCGAGCTGCTGATCACCACCCCGGCGAACCAGAGCATCAGCCTGAATGACAAGACCAAGGTGATCACGATCACCGACGCCAATGGCAACAGCATCACGATGAACGACAGCGGGATCACGCTGAAGAGTGGGTCCGACATCACCCTGACCGCGACTGGCGCGATCAAGATGAGCGCAGGCAGCGACGTGACGATCAGCGCGTCGGCCTCGCTCAACGTTAGCGCCAGCGCATCGGCGCAGATCAGCGCGGACGGGCCGATGCAGATCAAGGGCGCGACGGTGGCGCTCAACCCATGAGCGGTCGGTCGCGCGCCTTGCCGCCCGCGACGGTGGCGACGATCTATCCCCCGGTCGAGCCGGCCTTTCTAGGGCGCGGCTGGAGCTTTCCGCCCACCTTCAACCGCGTTTCCTGCACCGTCGCGATGGCGAGCGGCGATGCCGATATCCGCCAGAGCCTGTGGATCATCCTGTCCACCAGCCTGGGCGAGCGGGTGATGCTGCCGACATTCGGCTGCGACCTGATCTCGAAGGTGTTTACCGCGCTTACCACGACTACCGCGAACGCGATCGCATCGATGGTGACCCGTGCGATTATCGATTGGGAACCGCGCGTGACGGTCGAAGCGGTCACCGTGACCGACGCCGAGCTGGCCGGATGGATCGACATTTCGATCGATTACATCGTCCGTCAGACCAATTCGCGCAGCAACCTGGTCTTCCCCTTTTACCGGATGGAGGCGACGCTGCCTCCGCCGCCATCATGAGGCGCTAGGCGGTGGCGGGGCCGCGCGCGGGACGCATCCTGAACGACGCGACGAGCCAGCTCGACCGCGCGCGCGGTGCCCCTGCTCCCGATACCGTCGCGGTCGATGGACGCAGCCTGGCGCAGCTGCTCGCGTTCGCGGCGGGCTATGGCGAACTGATCCGCTTCTACGACCTGGATGACCGGCCTGCGGGCGACTGGGCGGCATTCTTCGCGGCGGACCCGACGATCGGCTATGCGATGCAACTGGCGGTGGATCTGCCCGAAGTGGAGACCGCGCTGCGCGACCTGATCCGCGACCTGCGTGATCAGCATGACCCGGAGGCGCGCGGGCACCGGCTGCGAAAGCTGTTCGCCGCGATCGTGCATCTGCTGGCCATTCTCGATCGCGACTGGCCGGGCGGAGGCGATGGCGAGGCGCGGCTGCGCGGGCACCGGCTGCGCGGCCATCACCGAGCGCTGCATCCCCAGCTTGCGCGGGTGCAGCAGCATCTGACGCGCCACACGCTCGATGACGGGTTGCGCCATCATTTCGACGGCTGGGGGCGCAAGCTGATCGACCTGATCGAGGCGTTGCTGGGCGAGCTGCTCTCCGCGATCGAGCGCGCGCGGGCACAGGCCGGGGAGGCACTGGTCCAGTCGAGCGAGTCCGGCGACCATGCGCCGCAGGCGGCGCTCTACAATGCCTTTGCGATCCTGTTTGCCGAGCAGCGCGCGACGCTCAACCGCTTCCCGCGCCGCTTTGTCGATTTCTATTATGGGCAGGTGCTCGACCAGCACGGGCTGGCGCCGCAGCCCGACAGCCTGTTCCTGACCTTCACCCGCGCCAAGGACGCGACGCAGGCGTCGGTGCCGCATGGCGCGCTGTTCGGCGCGGGGGCCGATGCGAGCGGGGCGGCGATCAACTATGCCGCGCAATCGGCGCTGGAGGTGACGCCCGCCACCGTGACTCGGCTCAGCGTGCATCGCGTGACCCATCTGCCGTGGAGCCCGGGCTCCGACCCGCTGGTGCCGACCGGCGTGCTGAGCGGCGAGGTCGCGATCATGGCAGGCGGGCGAGCGAGCTTTCCGCTGTTCGGGGCGAATGCGGCGGGCACCTATGGCGCGCTGACGCTCACGCGCGCCACATTGGGGTTCTGCATCGCCAGTCCGACGCTGATGCTGACCGCAGGGACGCGCGTGGTGGAGATCGGGCTGGCGGTGTCGCGGCGCAGCGGCCCGCTTGCGCACGGGCAGTCCGACGCAGCAAACAGCTTCGCGCTCGCCGAGTTGCTGGCGCGGGCGATCGAGGCGAGTTTTCACCTCCATTATTCGACCGCCGGGGGATGGATGGCGGTGGACAGCTTCACCGTGACGCCGATCCCGCTGGCCGGCGGTGATTGCGCGACGTTGTTCTCGATCCTGTTCGAACTCCCCCCGGATGCGCCGCCCCTGGTGGCGCTGTCCACGCCACCGGCGAAGGGTGCGCCGCCGCCAACCCACCCCGCCAGCGCCTTTCCCGAAGCCCCCGATCAGCCGGCCGTGCTGGGCGGGCTGAATTTGACCGGAGCCGAGGAGTCGGCGGCCTTTGCCATCCTGTCGCAGGTCGAGATCGATACGGTGTTCGTCGATGTCGGCGTGAGCGGGTTCGACGCGGTGACGCTGTCGTCGCCGAACGGGCCGGTCGACCCGGCGCAGAATTTCGCACTGCTCGGCATGCCCCCGGCGCAATATTCGGCGCTGGAGATCGCTGCGCCCGAATTGTTTGCCAAGCCGATTGATCGACTGTCGCTGACGATCGACTGGGCGGGGCTGCCGGTCACCAAGACGGGGTTCAAGGGCTATTATCAGGGCTATGTGATCGATGCCGATGGAGCGGTGTCGTCCGCCCCTCTGTTCGACAACACCAGCTTTCAGGTCGCGTTTGCAGTGAGCAATCCCGGGCGATGGGATGTCGCATCGACCGCGCAGCCGCTGTTCCGCACATCGCCGCCGGCTGCATCGGGCGATGCAGCCACGCCGGTTGCTGATGCGCCACTGTTGCGCACATCGGTGCTGGCGGTGCCGGGGGTGATCCCAATGAGCGCGCCAGCCTATTACAGCGCGGCCACCACCCGCCTCACGCTGGCGCTGGTCGCGCCCAGCTATGCGTTCGGTAATATCCTCTATTCGAGCAATCTGATGGCAGCGTCGGCGGCGCAGACTGCGGCGGCCAGCGCGGCGGCGCGGGGCGGGCGCGGGGTTCCTGCGCCGCCACCGCCACCACCACCGCCGCCTTTGCCCAATCCGCCGTGGCTGCCGATGGCGTCGGCGATTTCGGTCGACTATTCGGCGTCGGCGCGGCTCGACCTGACCACCACGCTGATGCCCAAGTCGGTTGGTTCGCCGCCCCCGTCGGCATCGGGCGAGGCGCCGCTCGAACTCGAATTCTGGCACATCGACCCGTTCGGATCGCTGACCCCGCCGGTCGCGCCGGACAGCGGCACGGCCGGACTGCTGCCCCGGATCGAGGCGCATGCCGCGCTCTATATCGACCTGTCGGTGCAGGTGGAGCAGGTGGCGCTGCTGTTCATCCTTCAGGCCGGACCCGATGGCTGGTGGGACGATCCGCCGTCGATGGTGTGGGAACAGGTGATCGACGGCAACTGGGTGCCGCTGACCCTGCTGGGCGACACGACCGATGGATTGCGCAACAGCGGCATCGTGACGCTGGAGCTGCGCACCGATCCGGGCGGGCATCCGCGGCTGCGCGTGCGGACGCGCGGGGTGACGCGCAATGCGCCGATCGTCCAAGCGGTGATTGCCAACGCCGTGTCTGCGCTATGGGTGGGACCCGGCGGGGCCGAAGGGCTGGGCAGCCCGCTGCCGGTCGGGACGATCAAGAAATCTGTTGATGCACTGCCCGGCGTGGCGTCGATCGATCAGCCGATGCAGTCCTTTGGCGGCCGCCCGCCAGCGACCGGGCGCGACTTTCAGAAATGGATGGCGGAGCGGCTGCGCCACAAGGGGTTCGGGATCGATGCCTGGGACTATGCCCGGATCGCGCTCGCCGCTGTGCCGTCGCTGTGGCAGGTCGCGGTGGTGCCGGCGACCGACGAGAAGACCGGTGCGCGATCGCCGGGCAGCGTCTGGCTGATCGCGGTCGCGGGGCCCGAAACGCCCAATATCACCGACCCGACCACGCCCTCGATCGACCTCGCCACGCTGTCGGAGATCGGCCAGACGCTGCAGGCGGCGATCAGTCCGTTCATCCAGCTCACCGTCACCAACCCGCCCTATCTGCGGCTGAAGGTCAGCGCACAGATCAGCTTCAGCGACGAGAATACCGGTGCCTATTGGATCGAGCGGCTGCAGGGCGAGCTGGTCAAATGGCTCTCCCCTTGGCCCGACCCGACGCTGGGGCCGCGTCCGCAGCGTTACTATACGCGCCGCGCTGTCACTGAATTCATCCGCGGGCGGCCCTATATCTGCGGCATCGATCGGTTCGACATCGCGCCCGAGGACGCGCCGCCGCGCAGCGGCTGTGTCTATCTGACCTCGGCGCTCACCCATGATCTGACCGCAGCGCCGGCGACCCCGGCCCCGCTGCGCGCGCTGCAACCGGCGGTGGGAGCGGGCGCATGACGGCCGCGCCGACATCGATTCCGCGCGATCATGCCGGGACCGGAGCGGGCAGCGATTATGCGACGCTACGGGCCGAGGCGGTCCGGCTGAGCCATGCGATGGCGCGGCAGATCTGGACCGACTTCAACTATTCCGATCCGGGCGTCACGATCCTGGAGCAGCTCTGCTACGCGCTCACCGAGCTGCCCTATCGCGCGGCGTTTCCGGTCACCGAACTGTTGAGCCCACCGGATGCGACGCATGTCCCGCTGCGCCGCCACGGGTTGATACCCGCTGCCGCGATCCTGCCGTGCAATCCGGTGACCGCGAACGATTTGCGCCGCGTCGTAATCGACCGGGTGCCTGGGGTCGCCAATGTCTGGTTCACTCCGGCGCGGGGCGGCGGGTTGCGCAGGCTGTCGGGGCTGTACGACATCGCGATTCTTGCACGAGCGGACCGGAAGGAGGATGCGCGCGGCGATCCGTGCGCGGCCGATGCGCGGCTGATCGAGCAGGTCGAGCGCTGCTATCGCCGCCACCGCGCGCTGTGTGAGGACGTGCGCAACACAATCGTGCTGACTCCGATCGACACCTATGTCCACGCCCGCGCCCAAATTGCCGACGGGGCCGATCCGTCGGAAACGCTGGCAGCGGCGCTGTTCGCGCTCGGGTTGACCCTTGCGCCCGAACCCAAACGGCAATCGCTGGACGAACAGCTGGCGGCGGATGCGGCGACGGCGCGGCTGTTCGCCGGGCCACGCATGCTGCGCGGATTCATCGACGATGCGTGGCTGGGCCCACTGCCGCGCCGGCTGCCGGTCGAGCAGTTGCTGCAGGTGCTGGCCGAAACGCCCGGCATCGTGGCGGTCGATGCGCTGTCGGTCGAGGTCAGCAGCGAGCAGCGCCATGTGTCACAGGGCGAGGTGATGCGCGCGCCCCCGGGCGGCGTATTCGCGCTCCAGCCGGAGGGGCGGAGCGGCGACTTCACCATCCACCTCTATCGCGACTACGCGCGGTGCCACCCCGATCCGCGACGGGTACGGCGCAAGCTCGACCAGCTCTGGGCCGAGCATCGCCGCACCTATCCCGTGCGCCGCGAAGTTGCCGAACGCTTTGGCCCGCCGGTGGCGGACTATCGCGATCTTGCCGACTATAGCTCGGTCCAGAGCCAGTTTCCCAATGTCTATGGCATCAACGATGCCGGGCTGGGCGCGGACGCGACGGTGACGCGGGCGGCGCAGGCGCGGCAGTTGAAGGGCTATCTGATGCCGTTCGACCAGCTGATGGCCGACGGGTTCAGCCAGATCGCGTTTCTGCGCGAGCTGTTTTCGATCCAGACCGGAGGCGACGCGACCTATGCGTGGCAGTCGCTGCGGCCGATCGTTCCCGATGTCGAACCGCTGTTGCAGCCAGGCTATGAGGCGGGGATGGCGCAGCTGGTCGCCGATGCCGATCCGGTGGCGGTGCGACAGGGGGCGATCCTCGACCTGATGCTGTCGCTTTATGCGCAGCGCGTGACCGGCCCTTATGGCACCGATATGGCCGGGGCGAGCCCGCGCGAGCAGCGCGAATTGCTCGCCGCCAAGCGCGCGATGCTGCGCCATGTCGCCAGCCTCAGCGCCAATCGCGGGCGCGGCGCGGATTATCGGCGGCCGCATTCGCTCCATGGCGTATCGGGGATGGAGCGGTTGAGCCGGATCCAGCTCGGCCTGCTGGACACGGTTACGGCGGAGGAGGGCAGCGGGTCGGGGCGGGGGGACACGGACGGCGACCGGTCCACGTCCGACCAACGCCAGCCCGAGTTCGGGGTGCGCCTGCCCGCCGAGACCTGGCCATCGCTGGAGCGGCTGTTCAAGCCGGTGGCTCCCGTTGTGAACGGCGAGGTGGATGGCGCGGCGGACGGCCCGTCGCCCATCGCCGGGCGGCACGTCGCGCCGTCGCTGGCGCAGGCGCTGAGCGATCCTGCCAGCTATCGCATCGGCAGGGCGGATGGCGACCTGACCATCGTCGTGGTGGTGGTCGATGCCGACGGTGCGTGGTGGTGGCTCGGCGAGCATGACGATGAGGCGTGCGCGCGGGCGGTGATCCGCCGGTTGCTGGAGGATCGTCGCCATGGCGGGGGGCAGCATGACCGCCACCATCATCATCGCCAGCACGGTCGCCATCGCACCCGGCTCTATGTGGTCGACTGGATCCTGCTGCGCTCCGCCATGCTCGGCGATGCGCGGGGCGGTGAGCCGTATAATTTCCGCGTGACGGCGGTTGTGTCGGCGACCCGGGCCGAGCGCGACGATCATGGCTGGCGGCGCGAGGCGGAGACGATCCTGCGCCAGAATACGCCGGCGCATGTCGCACTCGATTGCCTGTTCTTCGATGACCGGATGATGGAGCGGTTCGAGGCGCTCTATGACGGCTGGCGCGAGGCAGTGCGGCATTGCCATCAGGGCCGGCTGGTGCGCGCGAGCCGCGAGCTGGCCGAATTCCTGACCCGCGCGATCGATGGCCCGCAACCGACGTCGCAGCCGACGCCTGAACCAACGCCCGCGCCAACCCCTGTCCCGACGCCCGAGCCTACGCCAGAGCCGACCCCGGTGCCGCCGCCTCCGCCGGAACCGACGCCCTATCCACCGTCGCCGACGCCCACGCCGACACCCGAGCCACCGCCGCCCGATCCAACGCCGGAGCCGGACCCGCATCCGGTGTGGAGCTGGCTGAAGTGGTTCTGGCAGACCTGGCTGTGGCCGATCTTGTCGGCGCTGCTGATCTGGCGCTGGTTCGGCAAGCGCCATGCCGAGCCTGAGCCGTTGCCCGAGCCCGAACCGACACCCGCGCCGCCACCATCCACCGCTGCGCCGATCCCGCCGCCACCCCCGCCGCCGACGCCAACTCCGCTGCCGGAGCCGACGCCTATGCCAACGCCGACACCACCGCCTACTCCAGCCCCCGCTCCCACGCCCGCGCCGTCCAAGCTGTTGCCGGGCACGGTCGTGGCAGCGCCGCCGGGGGCGCCGGGCTTCGACTGCAACACCGTGCTGACCGCGAGCAGCGCGGCAAGCTTTGTCGATGCCGGGTTCGACTTCGCGGTGCGCTACGTGCCGCGCACCTTCGTCGCCACGCCCGGCAATGCGCAGGGCAATCTGACCACGAGCGAGGCCGAGGCGATCCTGGGCGCCGGCCTAGCGTTGATGGTGGTGCAGCATGTCGCGTCGGCCGGCTGGACGCCGAGCCAGTCGCTGGGGGACAGCTATGGCAGCTATGCCGTCGCCAATGCGCAGGAGATCGGCCTGCCGCCCGGCATGATCCTGTGGGTCGATCTGGAGGGGGTGGCGTCGGGCACGCCGACGTCCACCACCACCGCCTATTGTCAGGCCTGGGCCGATCATGTCAGCGCGGCGGGCTATGTACCCGGCGTCTATATCGGCGCCAACACCGGCCTGAACGCGAGCGAGATCGAGGCGCTGCCGTTCGATTACTATTGGCAATCGGGCAGCACCGTTCCGGCGCTCAGCCAGACCGGCTATTGCATGGTCCAGTCGATCAGCAGCAGCTATGTGATCGACGGCGTCGCCTATGACCTAGACGTCGTCCAGCGCGACCTTGACGGCAAGACGCCGGTCTGGCTGGCGCCGCAATGACGATCTTCATCTCGATCGCCGCCTATCGCGACCCCGAGCTGGTCCCGACGATCAAGGACTGTTTGGCCCGCGCGCGCTGGCCCGATCGGCTGCGGTTCGGGATTTGCTGGCAGCATGGGCTGGACGAAGCGCCGCCGCCAACGCTCGACAGCGGGCGGATGCGGGTGATCGATGTGCCGTGGGCGGCGAGCCGGGGGGCGTGCTGGGCGCGGGCGCAGTGCATGTCGCTCTATGATGGCGAGGACTGGTTCCTGCAGCTCGATTCGCATCATCGTTTCGCGCAGGATTGGGACGCGACCCTGATCGATCAGGCGGCGCGTAGCGGATCGGCGCTGCCGCTGCTCACCGCTTATGCTCCCGCCTATGATCCGGCGGTGCCGGTACCGGCGAGCGAGCGCCCGACGGTGATGCGGTTCGACCGCTTCACGCCGGAGGGGATTGCGCTGTGCCAGTTCGGCCCGGTCGCCGAAAAACCCGATGGTGCGCCGATCCGCGCGCGCTTCCTGTCCGCGCATCTGCTGTTCGCTCCGGGGCAGTTCGTGTCGGACGTGCCCTATGACCCGGACCTGTATTTCATCGGGGAGGAGATCAGCCTGGCGATCCGCGCCTTCACCCATGGCTATGACCTGTACCACCCGGGGCAGCATGTCGCGTGGCACGAATATACACGCAAGCATCGCAGCAAGCATTGGGACGATCACCGCGCCGAGCGCGGCGTCGCGACGCCTTGGCACGCACGCGATGCGGCGAGCCTCGACAAGGTCCGGCGCTTTCTGGCGACGCCCGAGGTCGGACGATTTGGCTGTGGCACCGCGCGCAGCTTCGCCGATTACGAGGCCTATTCGGGCATCAGCTTTCGCCGCCGCCACGCCAGCCGCGCAGCGCGGCGCGGAGATGAGCCCGAACCGCTGCCCGTGCGTGCGGCGGCGCGGGACTGGACCGTGCGGGTCTCGCTCGATCGCGCGGCATTGCCCGATGCGGCGTTGCGCCACCCGCTCTTTTGGTATGTCGGCTTCCACGACGGCCAAGGCAATGAGATTGCGCGCGACGATGCCGGACGCGCGGAGATGCACGCGCTGCTCAACGGTGGCGACGGGCCGATCCGGATCGAGCGGCGCTTTGCATCGACCCGTCCCCCGGCACGCTGGACGGTGTGGCCCGTCGACCGGCGCGGCCAGTGGCTCGACCGGATCGATGGCGCGATCGACGCGGCGAGCGACCATCCAGTGATCGAGGTGACGGCATGAGCATCTTCATTTCGATCGCAGCGTATCGCGACCCCGATCTGATCCCGACGATCCGCGACTGTGTCGCCAAGGCGCGTTGGCCGGAGGAGCTGCGCTTCAGCCTGTGCTGGCAACATGGGCCGGACGAGCCGCGACCGCCCAGGCTGCGCGGGCGGGTCGAGCTGATCGATGTGCCGTGGCAGGTGAGCGAAGGCGCCTGCTGGGCGCGCGCGCAGTGCATGACGCTGTACGATGGCGAGGACTGGTTCCTGCAGCTCGATTCGCATCACCGCTTCGCGCAGGATTGGGACGCGATCCTAATCGGTCAGGCGGAGCGGAGCGGGGCGGCGCTGCCGCTGCTGACCACCTATGGTCGCCCGTTCGATCCGGCGACGCCGCTGCCCGCCCCGATGCCGACCAGCATCGCGCTGCACAGTTTCCGGCGTGACGGACTGCCGGTGGCGCAATGCGTCGAGCAGCCGGATTGGGCGGAGGATGGCGGGCCGGTGCGCGCGCGGTTGCTGTCGGCGCATCTGTTGTTCGCGCCGGGGCGGTTCGTCGCGGATGTGCCCTATGATCCCGAGCTCTATTTCTACGGCGAGGAGATCAGCCTGGCGATCCGCGCCTTTACCCATGGATACGACCTGTTTCATCCCGGCGTACATGTGCTGTGGCATCAGGAGCCACGGCGCAGGACCCCGCTCCACTGGGACGATCATGTCGTGGCGCAGCAGGTGGCGGTGACGGCGGCGGCGCGCGACGCGGCGAGCATCGCCAAAGTCCGCCGCTTCCTGCTCGATCCCGATACCGGCCCCTTTGGCTGCGGCACGGCGCGCAGCTTTGCGCAGTACGAAGCCTGGGCCGGGGTGAGTTTCCGGCGGCGCTATGCCAGCCCCGCCGCGCGGCGCGGTGACCCGGCCGGGGTGCCGCCGGCGGCGGGATCGGCGGCGGTCAAGACCTGGGCAGTGCGTATCCGACTCGACCGCGCGGCGCTGGCCGATCCAGCGCTCGACCGGCCAAGCTTCTGGTATGTCGGCTTTCATGACGAGGCTGATGTCGAGCTGGCACGGGTCGATGCGCGTCCGGCCGAGATCAGCGCGGCGCTGGCGACCGGTGCGGGCGAGATCGTGCTCGACCGGCTGGTCCACGCGCCGCACCCGCCGCGCAGCTGGACGGTTTGGCCGACCGACCGTCAGGGGCGGTGGCTGGGCAAGGTCTCGGGGCCGGCGGATGCACGGTGCGTGTCATGATCAGGGGGAGCGAGCATCATGGGTGATCAGGTCGCCAGCCAGCGCGCGGCGCCGTTCGCACGCGCCGAAGTGCCGGGCAAGCCGACCGCCGGGCCAAAGGGCGGCGCGCTGACTCAGCTTGCGTCGGCACTCAACGCCGCGCCGCCGGTGCAGCGTCTGGCGCAGCGCGCGGCCAACCGCACCGGTCTGCCCGATCATGTCAAACACGGGGTCGAGGCGCTGTCGGGCATGTCGATGGATCACGTCCGGGTCCATTATAACTCGCCCAAACCGGCGCAGTTGAATGCGCACGCCTATGCTCAGGGCAGCGACATCCATGTCGCTCCGGGCCAGGCGCATCATGTGCCGCACGAGGCGTGGCATGTCGTCCAGCAGGCGCAGGGCCGGGTGCGCGCCACCACCCAGCTTAAGGGCGGCGTGGCGCTGAACGATGACGCGGGGCTTGAGCGCGAAGCCGATCGGATGGGCGCCTTGGCGGTGCAGCGCGCGGCGTTGCCGGGCGGTCGCGCGTCCGCTCCGGCGGCGCTGCGTGTCCCGGCAACGCCGGTTTCACAGCGTCAGGTGATCCAGGCGGTGCGCAGCGTTGCCGAGTTCCAGGCACAGACCCCGGCGCGGACGCTGCGCCCACGCAATCAGATCGCGGCGATCGACGGATTGCTGGCGACCTATATCAGCGCCGGGGCGGGGAAGCTCGGGGCGGGCAATCTGCTGGTCAACAGGCTGACCAATTACATCAACGCGCCGGGCCGATTGGGCGCGCGCGTCGCCGTCGCCACCCAGTTGCGGAACGAGGTGCAGACCGAAATCCCGTTGGTGACGGCGCTTGGCCCACACGCTGGCCTCACCGACGAACTGATCCGTCAGGTGGGCGGCGTTGCCAATATCGGGCAAGCCATCACCCTGGCCAATACGCTAACCCCGGCGCATGCTGGAATCCTGCCCCAGCTGATCGCAATCGCGACGCCGCACCTGGCGACACTCGACCTGTTGATCCAGCACATCCTGCCCGCCAATGCGCATCTGCTGGTCGGCATGATCCCGGCAGCGGGCGGTGCGGCGAATTTGGTGCAGCTGGATGCGGTGGTGCATCGTGCGACCCCGGCGCACGCGGTGTCGCTCTATGCGCTCATTCCCCACGCGATCGGTGCCGGACTCCCGGCGCTCGATCAGCTGATCGCCGCAGCAGGCGTGGCGCAAATGCCGGTGCTTCAGACAATGATCGCGGGCGCGGGCGGGCCAGGGTCGATTCCGTTGCTGACCACCGAGATTGCCCGGAATCACAATGGGAACGGCCAGTTTGCCATTCCGCTGACGACGCACACCGCCGGCAACGCGGTGGAATTCGCCCGGCTGGCGGGATTGATCCAGTATTTCGCACAGCAGCCCCCACCGCCCGAGCCGGGCACGATTGCAGGCGCGCTGGCCGCATACAACGCTCCGCCAAACTTGGGGGAAATACCAATTCCCTCTCCCCGACAGATCGGTGCTGTCGAGTGGGCGCATTTCCTGACCCGCCATACGATGCACTATTTCGATTTCGGTGCGATCAGTCCGGTCGATGATCAATGGCCATTCACCGGCGCCGGAGCCGCGAATGCGGTCGAGAATCTGGTGATCGGTGGCCTCGGCACGTTGCGCGCGGGAGCAGCGGCTGGCGGCTGGTGGATTATGCCAAGTCACGCCCGAGACGTTGTGACGGGTGGGTTTACGGCCAGGATGGGCACCAAAGCGGGCGGCCCGCCGGTTAGCGGTCCGAACAGCACGATCCTTGGGCAATTCTTCCCGGTGAACGGCGCGGGCATTCATCGGCTGGTTGCGGCCGATATGCATGCGATCCAGCCTCTTCTGTGAGCGCTTGAGAGGAGAGACGATGAACGTGCATTTTCGGGTATTCCTTCCTGCGACCGCGTCGTTTTTAAGCGAAGTCGATCTGGCCGAACCTGCGGCGGCGCAGGTGGAAGCGCTTTTCCGCCTAGGCTATTTCGAGGGCGAGATCGTCATCGCCGAACCCGATGCGCCGCCCTTTGTCATCCCTGGCGCGCTGGAGGCATGGGCGCAGAATCTGTGCTTCGACGCGATGACCCGGGCACTTGCCGGTGAGGGCAGCCACTTCGCTAACTTCAGCGGACCCGGCGGCGTTGCGGTCGCGCCTGAGGGTGACCGCGTGCGCCTGACGACCGATGGCGGGGCGACCGCGACCTTTCCGCGCGACACGCTTGCTCCGGCGCTGGTCGCGTGCGGCGGGCGCATTCTCGATTGGGCGCGCGCGCGCAAATCCGACGACCCGACCTACCTCGCCAATCTCGATTATATCGAAGCGTTTCGGCGCAAAGCCGAAGCCGCGTTGACGTGAACGGAGACGTTTGAACCAAATCATCGACCGGAGGACGACATGGCCCAGCAGACGATGCAGCACCGTTCCACCACCCGCGCCGGCGGCACCGCCCGGCCGGCGCAACTGGCCCCAAAAAAGAAACTGGCCCAGCTCGCGCCCAAGAAAAAGCTGGCGCAACCGGCCTCGAAGAAGAAGCCGACCCAACTCGCCTCCAAGAAGAAGCAGCTTCAGATGGCCGAGAAGCGCAAGCCAGTGCAGCGGGCGGCGAACCGAACCGGTCTGCCCGATCCCGTCAAGACCGGAGTCGAGACGCTGTCGGGCATGTCGATGGACCATGTGCGGGTGCACTATAATTCGCCCAAGCCGGCGCAGCTCAACGCCCACGCCTATGCGCAGGGCAGTGACATCCATGTCGCGCCGGGCCAGGCCCACCATGTGCCGCACGAGGCATGGCACGTCGTCCAGCAAGCCCGCGGCCAGGTTCAGCCGACCGTGCAGATGGCCCAAGGGGTGGCGGTCAATGACGACCGGCATCTGGAGCGCGAGGCGGATGTGATGGGTGCCCGCGCCGTGCAGTTGGGGTCAAAATCTGCGAGTGACGCGCGCCAGAGCCTGACGTGATGGCAGGTGCGCCGCACCGGGTCGCGCGGCTGCACTTCGCCGCGTCGGTCACCGATCTCGATCTGGCGTTCGGGTTGCGCTCCCGCATCGAGCGGCTGGCATGGGAACAGGTACCGACGGTGATCGAGCGGGTGTGCGATGCGGTCGCCCCGCCCGACCAGCATTTGCGGATCGCGCGGCTCGACCTTGATCTGGGCACTGTGCGGCCGGATCATCTGGAGGAAGATGCGCTTGCCGCACTGGAGCGCGCGCTGAGCGACGCGCTGGCGCAGGCGCTGCATGCGGCGCTGTACAGCCCGTCCGATGCCGCGCGGCTCGTCGATGCTGCGGCGATGTGGGTCGAGGATTTCGACCGGTTTCTGTCCTCCGGACGGCTCCCCGTCGCGCGGCGCGACGCGCGGTTCGATGCCGCAGCGCGGCTGCGCTGGCTGATCGCCGAACAGCCTGAAGCGCTGACCCGCTTGCTCGTCCGGCGGGCGCGTGATCGGCATGCGCTGGAGCGGCTGGTGCTGCAGGTCGGTGACAGCGGGTTTCGCGCGCTGCTTGCGTTGCTTGCACCGCGCGATGCGGATGTGATCCTGGCGCTGCTCGACGATGTCCTGCGCGTCCATCGCGACCCGCCAACGCCGTTTCCCGCCGCGTTAGGCGCTCCGGCGCTGGAGCGGGTGCTGCGTGTCGCGACGCTTGAATTCCTGCTGCGCGATCCGGGCACGCAGTTCAATCGCCGGCGCTTCCTGGCGCATCTGTTGCGGCGGGAAGCGCGGGCGATGGGGGTGGATTACGGCGTGCTGCTGCGGTTGCTCGGCGATGCGGTCGCGGTGCTGCGCGCGCATCAGGGGCTGGGCGCGTCGTTGCCGCAAAGCCTGAGTGAACTGCTGGCCGAAACCGGAGCCGACGCGGACGCGGCGCAGGCGTCTGCGAACCCCAGCCTCGACGCAGCAATTACGGCGGCGCGCGCCGGGATGTTCGACGCGCTGCTGGCCTATGTGCGCCGGAGTGCGGGCGACCGCACCGCGCTGGCGATGCTGGTCAATCGCCTGTCGGATGCGCTGTTCGCAGGGCTGATCGAACGGCTCGATCCGGCCAATGCCGCGCTGATCCTTGCACTGCTCGACGATCTGGCTTTGGTCCATCGCAGCGACCCGAACCGGCCGCTTGACGGTTTGGAAACGTCGCTGCGCGTGCTGACGCTGGACTATCTGATCCGCGATCCGGGGACGCAGTTCAATCGTCGACAGTTCCTCGCCTTTCTGATCGCGCAGGAGGCCGCCCGGGCGAAAATCGGCTATCGGCAAATGCTGTCGCTGTTCGCCGACGCGGTGGCGCGGCTGCGGTCGCACCAGGGGCTGCGCGGGTCGCTCCCGACGGTGCTGGCGGAGCTGGTCGATCAGGCCGGTCGCGAGGCGGTCGATCAGTCGGCCGACGATGCGGTGCAGGTTGCGGTGCGGGCCGGCGACATGGCCGCTCTGATGCAGGCTTTGGCGCGGCATGCGCAGGATCCAGACACGCTGCTCGCGCTGGTGCGCGGCCTGCCCGCACCGGTTTTCGCCCGGCTGCTGCGCCATCTGCGCCCGGCCAGTGCGACCAAGTTGCTGGCGCTCATCGCCGAACTGACGGCGCTGCCGCTGGCATTGGCATCCCAGCCGGAGCTGACCGCATGGGTGCGCACGGCGGGCCTGGGCTGGCTGTTGCGCGCCGGGGATCGGCGGTTCGATCGGAGAGCCTGGCTCAGCGCGGTGCTTGCCGAAGTGGCGGCGCGCGGCGGCATGGATGCGGCGGCACTGCACCGGTTGGTGGCAGAATCGGGCGCGGGGTATGACGACGCAGCGGCGCTGACCGGTTTGCGCGACGAGGGCGACTCCGCAACAGCGCGGATTGCGCTGCTGCGCACAGCGGCGCGCGATCCCGTGCGCCTGCACCGGCTCGCCGGTCAGCTTGACCCGCAAGGCCGGGCGCGCTTGCTGGCGCTGCTTGATCCGCGTGGCGCGGCAGCGATGCAGGCGGTGCTTCAGCGCATTGCGACCCTGCACCGTGAGACCCGCCTGCTCGATCTCGACGCGGCAGCGTTCGCGGAACTATTGTGGACATTGGCCGTGGCCTGGCAGGTGCGGCGGGGTGGCGGGGCATTCGATGCGGCCGCATTCACCAATGCCATCGTGCAGGAAATTGCCCGGTTCGGCGGGAAGCGCGCGGCGGACATCACCGCAGCGCTGGCGGTTGGGGATGCGGCGCCGCCAGCGGCCAGCGAGCCGCAGCGTGTCATCGATCAATATCTGCGCGGCGGCGCCCCGCGCGGCGCTGGGCGCGGACTTCCGGCGATGCTCGCCGCCGACCCGCATTGGCTGGCGATGGCAATCCGGCGCACTGCGCGCAGTGCCCCGGCGCATCTGCCCGCTATGGTAGAGCGGCTGCTACACTGGCTTATGCCGGACGAGCTGATCGAATGCCTTGCTCCCGGACTTGGCGCGCGGGCGCTGCGCTGGGCCGATGCCGCCGGTGGTGTCGACGGGGCGCAGTGGCAGGCCATTGTGGCTGCGCTGCTCGACGGCCAGACGCCTGCCTTCGCCGCGGTTCCGGCGGCGGCGGGGCGGCGGCTCGACCGGGTCGCGCTGCTCGCCCATTGGCTCGATCACGGCGCGACGCCGTGGTGGGCGGCCGATGCCGAGGGCCTCGCCGCCGCGCTGGCCGAACTCCCGCAAGCAACCCATGCCGAGCTGGTTCAGCTGTTCGGGGATCGCGGCTTTGCCGGATTGTGGCGGGTGGTGAAGGCGTCGGACCCGACTCTGCACGCCGCGTTGTTCGAACGCCTGATCCCCTGGGCAATCCGACCGCGGGGCGCGCTGGCGCTGACGCTTGATCGGCTCGGCCCGCGCGAACGACTGCTCGCCCTGACGCGCGCCGCAGCGGATGTTCTGGGGGGACGTGACCCCGATCTGGCGCAGCTGGCCGATCCGCCGGACGAACCGCAGGGGGACGATCCGGCAGCCCCGCCCGCTGCCGCCGGTCCCGGCATGGTGGACACCGCCCGCCTGTTCGCCTGGCTGGATGGTGGCGTAGCCAGTGCGAGCGAGCGCGCGGCGTTGATCCGCCACTTCGCGCTGCTGGCGGACCGCGATGATCCGGAGCTGCGCGCGTGGATCGATGCCCGGCGTGGCGATCGGCGGGCGCGGGCGCGCTGGGCCGCGCTGCTGCCGGTGGAGGCGCTGGCGCGGCTGGTGCGGCTGTTGGTTCCGGCCGGGGCGCAGCCTTGGCTCGATACGGCGGCAATGCTGGGCATTGCGGCGCGCCGGACGGCGACGTTCGGGGCGCCGGCCCCCGATCCGGCCGCGCTCTGGGCGATTCTGCTCGATCTGGTTGCGGGCGATGCTGTGCCAACGCCCGTGGCTGGCGCGGCGCTGTTGGTCGAGCGGTTGGCGCAGGGCGATGCCGAGCGGGCCGAGCGGTTGCGGCGCGATGCCGTGCGGCTGGCGCAGGACGGCGGGCATCGTGCGGTAGCGGCGGCGCTGCGCCGCGCCGCGCCGCCCGACCCGCCGCCCGACGCGCCGGTTGCCGCGCAGCCGCGCGCGCGCCGATCGTCGCCCACTGCCCGAGATGAGGACGAGGACGCCGCGCTCATGCCCCCCGAAACTGACGACGCCATCTTCATCGGTAATGCCGGGTTGGTCCTGTTCTCTCCCTATCTGCCGACGTTGTTCGAGCGGCTCGACCTGCTGACCGACACCGACACGGGGCCGCGCATCGTGGATGCCGAGGCGATGTCGCGCGGCGTTCACCTGTTGCAATATCTGGTCGACGCGCGCTGCGACGCGCCCGAGCCGGAGCTGGTGCTCAACAAATTGCTGTGCGGCCTGCCCAGCGCCCAGCCGGTTGCGGCATCGTTCGTGCCGAGCAAAGCTGAGCTGGCGGTATGCGATGGGCTGATCGGCGCCGTGATCGCCAATTGGTCGATCCTCGGCAACGCGTCGCCCGCCGCGCTGCGCGAAACCTTCCTGCAGCGGGAGGGGCGGCTGACCCACGGGGCGGACCGCTGGAACCTGCAGGTCCAACGCAAGACCGTCGATGTGCTGGTGGATCAGGTGCCGTGGAGCTTCGCCATGGTCTATCATCGTTGGATGGGTGAAGCGGTGCACGTGACATGGTGAACAAGACCGCCTCCGCGCCGGACTCCTCGCAAGGCGCTGCCGCCAATGTCGCGGTCATCGACGCCGAGCTGGCCTGGCTCGAAGCCGTGATGGCGGCGCGCTTTGCCGCCTATGGCGGCGACGGCGAGGGTGAGACACCGCCCGATCCGCCGCCGCTGGAGGACGCAGGCGGTGCCTATGCCGGTCAGCTGCGCACGCTTGGCCTGTCGCGTGAGGAGCGACTGATCCTCGTCCTCGCGCTCGCCCCCTATGTCGCGCCGGCCGTGCTTGATTCCTTTTTGCTGCACAATCAGGCGACCGGGCGGCGCTTTACCGAATTTGGCGGCGTGACGGGCCAGACCCATGCGGGATTTCTGCCTACCGCCGAGACCGCGATGTTCCTGCTGGCGGGCGACGACCGGCGGCTGCGCATCGCACTGGAGCCGCTGTTCGGGCGCGATCGCCCGCTGGTGCGTGGCGGGCTGCTGCAGACCGATCACCGCCACCCCGACGAACCGCCGCTCTCGGCTTTGCTACGGCTGTCCGAACCGGCGCTGCACCAGCTGTTGCGCGGTGCGGATTATGCGCCGGTGCCCGGCGCCAATTTCCCCGCAACGCGGCTGACCACGCCGCTCGACTGGCAGGATCTGGTGCTCGACGACCGCACCTTGGAGCAGGTCGAGATGGTCAGCACCTGGATCGCGCATGGCCAGACGCTGATGCAGGATTGGGGCCTTGGAAAGCGGCTGAAGCCTGGCTTCCGCTGTCTGTTTCATGGCGGTCCCGGCACGGGCAAGACGCTGACGGCCAGCCTGTTGGGCAAGCGTCATGGCCTGCCGGTCTATCGCGTCGATCTGTCGCGCGTGGTGTCGAAATGGATCGGCGAGACGGAGAAGAATTTGGCCGGACTGTTCGACCAGGCTGAGGACCGCAACTGGATTTTGTTCTTCGATGAGGCGGACGCGCTGTTCGGCAAGCGGACCGATGCCAGTTCGGCCAATGACCGCGCCGCAAACCAGCAGATCGCCTATCTGCTGCAGCGGCTGGAGAATTATTCCGGTCTCGCGATCCTGGCGACCAACCAGCATGATTATCTGGACGAGGCGTTTGCGCGGCGGTTTCAGTCGGCCATCCGCTTTCCCATGCCGGACGCCGCCGCGCGGGCGCGGTTGTGGCGCGATTGCTTTTCAAATCAACGCTTTGCGATTGCCGATATCGACTTTGATGACCTTGCGCAGCGCCATGAGCTGGCGGGTGGGGCGATCATCAATGTGCTGCGATACGCCTGCCTCAGCGCGGTCGGGCGGGGGGAGAGAATGGTGCAGGCACATGACCTGATCGCGGGGATCAGGCGGGAAAAGCAGAAGGACGGGCAATATGTCAGCCGCGGGGGCGGATAGCGAGGGAGGCGAACATGTCGAGTCCGATGGTTACATCCGGCGCGATGTTGCAGTGTAGTTTCGGGGTGGCGCCGTCCACATTCGTCGTGTTGCCGGTCAATCGCGTGACCGCGTGCAACCTTCCGGCGGGGACGATCATGGACAATGTGCCCGTGCTCAACATCCCGCCCTTCGGCATGTGCAGCAGCGAGGCCAATCCGGCGGTCATCGCCGCCACCGCAGCTGCGCTCGGCACACCGACTCCGGCGCCCTGCCTGCCCGTAATCGTCGCGCCATGGGAGCCGGGCACGCCGACCGTCACGATCGCCAACCTCCCGGCGCTCGACACCAGTTGCAAGCTGATGTGCGCCTGGGCCGGTCAGATCAGCGTGACCCAGCCGGCGCAGCTGACCGTCACGGTGCCGTGAAGCACGCGCCAGGGTCGTTTTCCGCAACGCTGAGTCGGCACCGGCCCGCTGCCCACACGGGATCCCCGCAAAATAGTATTTTGCGGGGCGACCCCTACCCGGTAACCCAACGGCAGTATCATAGGGGTGGCCGGGTGGGGAGCGGGCCGGTGCCGCCTGACTGAAACCGACTCTAGCGGGATAGGGCAGATATTGCCCTGCGCACGGATCGCCACCGTGCCGTCTGTTACACCTTCATGAAACCGTCGCACTTTGCCGCGATATGCCCGGTCGATGTCTCTGCCGGTCGCTCACCTCGTCAAGCAGATGCGGCATGTCCTGCAGCGTCGCGGAGTCGCGCCGCAGGATTGCGACGACATTATCCAGGAGGCGTTTCACCGACTGGAGGTCTACAGCCGGGAGAAGGCGGTTGACCATGTCGCCGGCTTTCTGATCCGCACCGCAGTCAATCTTTCGATCGACGCGTCCCGGCGGGCGCGGCGGGTATCATTCACGGACGAACCGGTTGAGGCGCACGTCATTGTTGATGAATCGCCCCGCCCAGATGAGGTTTATGCCGCCCGAAAGCGTCTAGATAGATTGAACGAAGGCTTTGCCGCGCTCGACCCGACGACGCGCCAGATGATCCGCGCGCAGCGCATGGACGGGTTGAGCGTCGCCGCAATTGCTGCGCAACATGGCGTCAGCGTCAGCGCGGCCGAAAAGCGATTGGCCAAGGGATTGGTGTTTCTGGTGAACTGGATGGAGGGATGGTGAACGCGGGGCGTCCTGATCGTGACGAGGGCCATGTCGAGGTCCAGACGGATGCTGCGCTGTGGGTCGTTCGGACGCGCGATGCGGATCAGTCCGATCTGACGACGCTTGACGGCTGGCTCCAGGCCGACCCGACACATGCCGATGCCTATATGGATGCCGCTGGGATCTGGGACGATCTTGGGCAGGTGCTGCCGGACTGGAAGCGCGACCCCGTCGCGCCGCCGGCGCCCGAGCGTGCCGCAGCGCCGCGGCGCATGCGTATCGCGGTCGCTGCCTTTGCGTCATTTGCGGTGGCGTGTTTTCTGACGGTGCAATGGCTGGTCAGTCCGACGCCCTATGCAACCGGCATCGGCGAACAGCGCACCATTACCCTCGCCGATGGCACGCGGGCGACGCTCAATACCGACTCGATGATCCGCGTGTCGCGCTTTGGTGATGAGCGGCGCGTGACCCTGGAGCGGGGTGAAGCCCAGTTCGACGTCACCCATGATCCACGCCACCCGTTTCTGGTCAGCGCGTCCGACCGTACGGTGCGCGTGCTCGGCACCAGCTTCGTCATGCGCCGTGAGGCCGGGCGGGTCGATGTAACCCTGCTGTCGGGCAGCGTGGCGGTCGAGCGCCGCGGAGCCACCACCGTGCAGCTCCAGCCCGGGGAGCGATATCGACAGCTGCCCAATCAGCCCGCGCGCGTCGATCGGCCGCGGATCGATATCGTCACCGCATGGCGGAGCGGCAAATTGCTGCTGGACGATACCCCGCTCAGCGATGCGATCGCCGAGATGAACCGCTATAGTGGCCGTCCGATCATTCTGGGCGAGCCGGGGTTGGGACAGCAGCGGTTGAGCGGCCTGTTCGACACCCGCGACACGGACGCCTTTGCGCGCACCATCGCCGAAATCTACGACCTGCGCCTCCAGGCGCGGCGCGACGGATATCATCTGGTCCGGATCGGTAAGACCGCGGGTCGATAGGCCCGGTCCGGCACATCGAAAAAAAAGATGGGCGCGCCTGTGCGGTTTGCGCCGCGAGACTCGTCCTTGAATTTGGAGAGCGTCGGCGTCGGCATAGGTCGGGACCGATGAAGTTCGACGTGAATTATAGATGGGTCGTAGAGCTTTGCTCTTCGGCGCGAGTAAGATTTACGTATTACTCCGAAAAAATAAGTAAAATGAAATGAACTCATCACAGAATATGATAATATTTGAGATGAGTATCAGTATAATGTCACTAAAGAGTCATTCAATGATCTTAGCGACGCTCTAAATTAAAGTGAGTGAAGACAGGTTTTCGACTCAATCGAGTTTGTCTTCGCGAAGTGACGGGGAATCACAATGGCGGTAGTCGCGCGTGGCGCAGGGGCTTTGCTCCTGGGTTGCTGCATCGTGTGCAGTGCTTCGGCACAAGAGGGCGATGCCGAAGCTGCGCCAACGTCCGCGGCAGCGGGTGGCCAGCGCCTCGTCGACATTTTCAACTACCGGATCGAGGGCAACAGCGTCTTGCCGCAGACCGAGGTCGAGCGCGCGGTAATGCCGTTTCTGGGTCCGCAGCGCCCGGTCGCCGATGTCGAGGCGGCGCGTGCGGCGCTCGAAAAGGCCTATCGCGATGGCGGGTTCGAGACGGTTGGCGTCGAAATTCCCGAACAGGATGTGCGCGGCGGCACCGTTCGCCTGAACGTGACCGAGTTGAAGGTGGGGCGCCTGCGCGTCACCAATGCCCGCCATTTTTCGCCGGATGACATTCGCGAAGCGCTCCCGTCACTGGCGGAGGGCCGTGTACCGAATTACCGCGAGGTATCGCGGGAAATCGCGGCGGCAAACAAGTCGAGCGAGCGGCTGATCATGCCCAGCCTGCGTGCCGGCGATACGCCCGACACGGTCGATGTCGATCTTCAGGTCGAGGACCAGCGCCCGTTGCACGGATCGCTGGAAATCAACGACCGCTTTTCCAGCCGCACCGAACGGCTGCGCGTTTCCGCGAGCCTGCGCTACGCCAACATGTTCCAGCTTGGACATACGCTGAGCGTCCAGGGACAGGTCACTCCGACCGACCCGGGCCAGTCGTGGAGCGTATCGGGATCCTATGTCGCGCCGATCGCCGGCAGTGGCTTTTCGGTCCTGGGCTATGCCGTCAAATCGAACAGCGACGTCTCTGCGGTCAACGGAATCGGTGTGCTGGGAACCGGCGAGATTTATGGCGCGCGCGGCCTCTACAGCTTCTCGACCGGAACCGGCGCGGGGACTGTCATTCATCAGCTCACCGCTGGAATCGACTATAAGATCTTCGAGGAAAGCCTGATTGTCGGGGCTGATGCGGCGCGGACGCCGATCGATTATTTCCCGGCGACGGTGCAATATTCCGCAGCCCAGCGCACCGAACGCTATGACCTGGACATGACGTTGAGCGCCAATTTCGGGCTGCGCAGCCTGGGCGCCACCAACGCCGAATTCGGACTGAAGCGCTTCAACGCAAGTGCGAGCTGGTTCGCGTTGCGCACCGACATTGGCTATCTGCACAAGCTGCGCGGCGACTGGCGGCTGGGTGTCCGCCTGTCCGGCCAAATCGCCAGCGGCGCATTGATCTCCAACGAGCAATTTTCAGCCGGCGGCCTCGACAGTGTCCGGGGCTATTTCGAAAGCCAAGAACTGGGCGACGACGGCGCATCGTTTCAGCTGCAGATGGACTCGCCGCTGCTGCTGAGCAAGCAGGGTCCGATCGATGAACTTCGCCTGTTTGCCTTCACCGATGGCGCGGTGCTGCACCTTCGCGATCCGTTGAGCTCACAGCAGGGGAAAACCAGTCTGCTCAGCGTCGGAGCGGGGGCCAATCTGCGCCTGCTCGGCAACCTCAATATGTCCAGCCTGCTCGCGATCCCGCTGAAGCAGACCGACGGCGTCAAGACCGACATTGCCGACACCGTGCGCATTCAGGTGCGTGCTTGGGCCGAATTCTGATCTTTTCAGGGGAGCAACATGTTGAAATTCCGGTTCATGGCGGCTGCATTGCTGCTTTCATCGTTCGTGCCGACCGCTGCCTCCGCACAGGATTGGTGGAATGCCGACTGGACTGAGCGCCGCAAGGTCACGCTGGACGCCGCTGGGCTGCGCGGTGTCACCGAGGAGGTGAAGCGTGCGCCGGTCCTGGTGCGCCTGCACAGCGGCGTGCTCGATTTCAGCAAGGTGAAGCCGGACGGCAGCGACCTTCGCTTCCTGGGCGCCGACGGCAAGACACCGCTGGCCTATCATATCGAGCGGTTTGATCCGGCGGCGGAGATTGGCCTGATCTGGGTCGATGTTCCGACCGTCGCGGCCGGGGCGCGTCAGGACATCTGGCTCTATTACGGGTCGCAGGCGGCCAAGCCGGTCGCCAATAGCGGTGCGACATATGACGGCGAGCAGGTGCTGGTGCAGCATCTGAGCGACAATGGTCCGCCGACCGATGCGACCGCCAATCGTAACCAGGTGACCGCATCGACTGCGCGACCGACGGTTGAAGGCTTGATCGGCGGCGGCGCAACGTTGGTCTCCGACAGCGCGATCCGCATCGCCCCCAGCCAGTCGCTGACCGTCCCGGCGGGCGGCAGCCTCAGCTTCACAGGTTGGGTCAGGCCGGCGACGGCGGGGATGCCGGCGGATGCGGCGATCTTCACCAAGCTGGGTGCCGGTGGCGAAGCGTCGCCGGCACGCGTGGTGCTCGGACTGCGTGGTGGGGTGCCCTATCTGCGCGTCGTGGGCGCGGACGGCACGGCCAGCGAAGCGGTCGCCGGGGCGGCGCTTGCCGGTGGTAGCTGGGCGCATCTCGCCGCCGTCGTCGGGGGCGGTACCCTCACGCTCTTTGTCAACGGCGTCGCGGTCGGGCAGGCGGCGAGCGCGCTGCCGGAACTGGCCGGCGAAGACGTGATCGGCGCCGCAGCGGGCCTGCCCGCGATGGTCGGCGATATCGATGAGATCGGCCGCGCCAATGCCGCGCGATCGGCCTCGGCCATCGCCCTGCTCGCGCAATCGCAGAACCGGGGATCGAATTTCGTCGGCGTCGCCGCAGAGGCAGAAGCCGAAGGTGCGGGCGGACAAAATTATCTGGGCGTGCTGGTCAGCGCGCTGACCCCCGACGCCTGGGCCGTCATCATCATCCTGGCGATCATGGCGCTGATTTCGTGGATCGTGATGGTGATGAAGGGCTTGCTGGTTGCGCGCACCGCCCGCGCCAATTCGAAATTCCTCATCAGCTATGGCCATGCGAGCCGCGGCCAGGGGGCACATAGCGGGCTGGTGTCCGGCGAACTGGCGGCCTCGCAGCCGGACGCGTCGCTCGGTCGCCTGTTCTCGATCGGCCAGGGGGAACTCAAGGCCCGCCTGACCGAAAATGCGACCGTGCCGAACCGTGATCTTCATGCGATCGCGCCGCAATCGATCGCAGCGATCCGATCGGCGCTGGATGCGGGCCAGGCACGCGAAGAGCAGCGGCTCAATCGCTTCATGGTGCTGCTGACCATCGCGATTTCCGGCGGGCCGTTCCTTGGCCTGCTGGGCACGGTGGTGGGCGTCATGATCACCTTTGCCGGCGTGGCAGCGGCTGGCGACGTCAACATCAACGCGATCGCGCCCGGCATTGCCGCCGCGTTGTTGGCAACCGTGGCGGGCCTCGCCGTCGCGATCCCGGCGCTGTTTGGCTACAATTACCTGCAAAGCCGGATTGAAGAAGTATCGACCGACAATCTGATTTTCGTCGATGAGCTCGAGAAGCGAATTGCCGAAACCTATCGCCCCGATGCGCGCTACGCGCTCGCAGCCGAATAGGGGGCGATCATGCAGATGAAGAAAAAGGGCAAGAAGCTCTACGACGACATCAATATTACGCCAATGCTTGATCTGGCTTACGTGCTGCTGGTGATCTTCATCATCATGACCACCGCATCGGTTCAGGGGATCAAGGTCAACGTCCCCAAGGCGAGCTCATCGGTCAGTCTGGCCAAGCCGACCACCAAGGCGATCACGGTCGACAGCGACGGGCAGGTGTATCTCGACACCTACCCCGTCACGATCGACGAGCTGGAGGCCCAGTTGCGGTCATTCAAGGCGGTCACCCCGGACTTTCCGGTGGTGATCAAGGGCGATCGCGTGTCGCAATTCGGGCGGATCACTGAGGTTTTGGACGCTTGCGGCCGTGTCGGCATCACTCAGCTCGGTATCGTCACCGAGCGCGTCAAGACGAGCTGATGATGGCCACCGCCCGTCCGCACCCGCTGGCGAAGGTCGGCACCGCGATCACGCGGACCCGCCTGACCGGGCCGATCATCCTGCTCGCTCTGGCAGCGCTGCTGATCCTGGCGCTGGTGTCGCTCTGGCCTGCCGGTGACGGTCGGGTCGAGCGTGAGCGGGTGGTTCAGGAAATCACCGTGCTCCAACCCCCGCCGCCGCCGGTCCCGCCGGAGCCGGAAGAAAAGATCATGGAGGAAGAGCCCGAGATCATCGAGCCGACCGACGATCCCCGGATCAGCGAGGAGCCCGTCGAACAGCCATCGGATACGCCGAGCGAAACGCCAGCCGAGCAACCCAGCAGCGAAGCTGCCGGGCTCGATCGCCCGGCCGATGCCGGCTCCGACAGCTTTCGCCTCGCTGCGGGCAAGGGCGGCGGTCTGTTCGGACGGGGCGGCGGCGGTGGCGGCAGTATCGGCTGGGGGCAATATGTCGAAGGGCATATCCAGCGGGCCCTGCAGCGCGATGCCCGCACCCGGGCAGCGCGGGGATCGGTTCGCGTGACGGTCAATATCGACCCGGGCGGTCGGTTCGTGGGCGCGGCCCTGCGCTCCAGCACCGGCGACGCCCAGCTCGACTCCGCGATCCGCGCCGTCCTGTCCTCGCTGCCCCCGCTCGGGCGCAGCCGGCCGACCGGACAGGAAGGCACGACCCACGCCACCATCAATTTGAAACGCACCGACGGCTGAAGCCGCCGGCATTCATCAGGAACGGAAACATCCCATGTCCCTTCGCATCACCTTGATTGCTGGCGCGGCGCTGACGGCCCTTGCCACATGGGCCGCCCCGGCCAGCGCGCAATCGACCGAGGATATCGGCGTCGAACTCCTTCAGCTGCTCGTCGATGAAGGCGTGCTCAAGCGCGACAAGGCCGAGCAGCTGCTGGCCAAGGCGCGTCAGGCGGCCGCGTTGCGCGCCCAGAGCGAAAAGCCGGCGACCGCCAGCACGATCAACGTGCCCTATGTGCCACAGGTCGTGCGCGAGCAGATTCGCGACGAGGTGAAGAAAGAGGTCGTCGCGCAGGCCAAGAGCGAGGGCTGGATCGCCCCCAACACGCTGCCCGAATGGACCAAGCGCATCGCAATCTCGGGCGACATGCGCGTCCGGTACGAGATGCAGAATTATGCGGCCGACAACTTCCCGTTCTTTCCGGATATCGGCGCGATCAACCTGGCCGGTGGCGTCACCGATGCCGACGGGTTCCCGTTGCTCAACTCGCTGATCGACCGGCACCGCGTGAACTATCGCGCACGGCTCGACATCAATGCCCGCATTTCCGACCAGGTGCGCGCGGGTCTGCGGCTGGCATCGGGCAATGAACGCGGTGCGGTTTCGACCAACGCCACGCTGGGCGATTTCTTCCTCAAGGACGAATTCTGGCTGGATCGCGCCTATCTGGAGGTCGAGCCGGTCGCCGGGCTCGTGTTCACCGCCGGACGCATGCCCAATCCGTTCAAAGCGACCGACATGGTCTGGGACAGCGACATCAACCCCGAAGGCGTCGCGCTGTCGGCCCGCCGCCAGCTGATCGACGGGCTGACCGTGTTCGGGTCGGCCGCCTATTTCCCGATGGAAGAGCGCGGCATCTATGAAGACAGCTTCATGGTCGGCGGACAGCTTGGCGCACGGCTCCAGCTGAACGACGCGCTGAGCGTCGAGCTGGCCGGTTCCTATTATGATTTCCACGGCATTCAGAGCCGCAAGAACGCGCCCGACGGGTCACGGCTGAACGATTATACCGCGCCCCGCTTCCTCGAAAAGGGCAACTCGGTGTTCAACATCCGCACCGACGGCCTGACCACGCTGGCCGGCCTCGCGAGCGACTATAACCTCGGGATCGGTCGCGCCCGGCTTGCCTATCAGGCAGGTCGGATGGAAATCGCCCTGACCGGTGAAGCGGTGAAGAATCTCGCGCTCGACCCGGCAGAAGTCGCTGCCTTGCGCGGCGAGCCGGGCGTCGCGCCGGGCGATCTGGGCTGGCAGGTGCGGCTCGATGCCGGCTTCCCGAAGATCGAGCGGTTCGGCCAGTGGCAACTGGGCGCCGCTTATAAGCGGATCGAAACCGACGCGGTGCTCGACATCTTCACCGACAGCGATTTCGGTCTCGGCGGCACCGACGTCAAAGGCTATCTGATCGAGGGGTCGTTCGGCGTCTACGACAACACCTGGGTGGGCCTCAGCTGGTTCAGCTCGGACGCGATCAATCGTCCGCCCTTCTCGGTTGATGTGCTTCAGCTCAACCTGACCACCCGGTTCTGATGGAGCGCATGGCCATGAACCCGATCCATTATCTTGGTCTGGCGCTGGTCGCCGTCACCTGTTCCCCGGTTCCTGCGGCGGCGCAGGCGGTCACGGGCGCGACGCCCGCACCCCCGGCATCAGTGTCCGAACTGGAACAGCGTCTCGCGACCCTCGAAGCCGAGCTTGCGCGCCAGACCGTGATTGCCAGCAACGCCCGGGAGTCGCTCGACGCGCTGCGGGCCGAGGTAAAGCTTAAGGACGAGCTGCTTGTGCTGGGCCGCACGCGCAACGCGGAACTCTACGCCATCGCGATGGAGATCGCGAAGAAGCATGTCCGCTCCGATGACTGGGAGCCGTTCTTTCAGGGCGAGCGGGTGAAGATGGAGAATCTTCGCCAGTCCTACGAAGACCGGCTGCGCGCGGCGCGCATTTACGACTCCACCCTACCGCCCAGCGTGCAGCAGCGAATGGACGCCGAGTTGGGCGTGCGCCCGGCCGACGCGTCCAAGCCATCCGCCGAACGGCCGAACTGACCTTTCCCACCGCTTCCCGCCAGTACCAAGGACGCCCGCCATGATCGCCCGCTTCACACGGTTAGCTCCCCGCAATGCCCAATCCGGTCGCCTGTTGGCCGGTGGTAGCCTCGCGGCAATGGCTCTGGCAGTCAGTTTCGCGCCGACCGCTGCCCGGGCGCAGCAGCAGCAGCAGCCGTTCGGCACGATGGTCGGGATGCAGGCGGGGCGGACGATCGGGCCGAACGGGCAGGTGTCGGTATGGCAGGGCGCCAATCGCCCCACCATCGGGGTCGACGCCGATGGCCGGCCCCTGATGACGATCGAACAGCTCCAGCAAAAGGCGTTGCTCGACTGGGAAGATTTCCGGCTCCAGACCAACGAAGTGCTTGAGTTCCAGCAGCAGGCGGCAAACTGGATCGCGGTCAACCGGGTGCATGGCAATCAGGCGGCCGAGGTGAATGGCGAGATCCGCGCGATCGGGCGGGTCTATATCTTCAACGACAATGGCGTGCTGATTGGCAAGGATGCCAAGATCAACACACGCGCGCTGGTGACGGGGCGGGGCTTTTCCGACGTCAATGTCGACGGCAACACGACCACGCTGGTGCAGTCGGCCGAGCGCGCACTGCTCGACTGGAGCGACATGAGCCTCGCGGCAGGCGAGGTGCTCAAGTTCCAGCAGGAGAAGTCGAGCTGGATCGCGCTCAACCGCTCCTACAATAGCGGCGTCACGCGGATCGACGGCAAGGTCGAGGCGAACGGGCACCTGTACCTGGTGGCACCGCGCGGCATTTCGGTCGATGGCACGATCAATGCACAACAGCTGGTGCTGTCTTCGCTGTTCATGCGCGATGACCAGTTTTTCGGCAATGGCAGCAGTGGTGGCCTGACGTCGTGGGCGCGGGACTATAACGGGCGCATGGATCCGACCTTCTCCAACAGCTGGTACTATCCCAGCGGGGAGCAGGGCTATAACCCGCTCGGCTTCACGGACTGGATTTCGCGACCCAATTATTTTCAGCTGATGAACGATGGCCCGGAGGTCGTCGATCCCAATGATCCGCTGAAATACAACGTCACGATCGGTCGCAGCGGCACGATCAATACGGGCAGCTTCGGCAAGGTGATGCTGTTCGGGCCGAACGTCACCAACCGGGGCACGATTAACGTCCGGGATGAAGGCCAGGTCATCCTGGCGGCGGGCGAGAATATCTATTTGCGTCCCGGCAACGGTGGGATGCTCGAAACCTATGTGGGCGCCTTCAACCCATTGAATGTGATGCGGACCAACATGGCCTATGGCGGCCAGCCGCCGCAGATCGTGGAAACCGAGGAATGGCGCGCATTTTATAGCGAATTATTCGGCCGCGAGTTCGCGCTGGGCGAGTATCTCAGCTATGAGGACTATCAGACGCTGACCCAGGATGGTCATACCGGCCCGTATGGCTATCTTCCCTATGGGCGGATCGTCGCCTATCTCAACCAGCGGCAATATGAGCGCGCCCATGAAGTGGGCTATACCGCGCGCAACGAAGGGATCATCTCCGCCACGCGCGGCGGCAGCGTCGATTTTCGTGGCCTCAATCTGGAGCAGATGGGCGCGGTCGACATCACATCGACCGCCCTGTTTCGCGGCAACATCAGCTTCCACGCCACCGTTTTTGACTATCGCGAATATTTCAACGGCGATTTGCCCGGCTGGGAACATGCGGTCAAGGGACATGGTTCGGTCGTGTTCGGCACGAACAGCCTGACGCAGATCACGCCGGACCTCGACTCCACCGATGCGATCCCGGTCTCGCTCGGCGCGCAGAGCGTCGGCACGCTGCGGATCAATGCCCGCACCGTGCACATGCAGCAGGATTCGATCATCCACATGCCGTCGGGCACGATGAACGTTCTGCTCGATGCGGGGATGCATATCTTCGACAACAACCGCGGCCAGGGTGCCAATCAGGGCAATGAGGACGGCACCCGCTTCCTGATGGATGCCGGCGCGACGATCGACCTGTCCGGTTGGGAAACGACGCTCGCAATGGGCTATCATCAGGTGACCGGCAGACTGTTTGCCGCGCAGCTGTCGGATTCGCCGGTGCAGCGGGACGGGCCGCTCTATCGTCGCGAAATTTCGGTTGATCGCCGGTTCGGCACCAACCTCGCCAACTGGCAGGGCTTCGACAATCTGTCGCAGGGCACGCTGGCGCAGTTCCTGATCAATGGCGGCTCGCTCACCATGGACATCGGCAATGATTTCATCATGAAATCGGGGTCGGTCATCGACGTGTCGGGCGGCGTGACGACCTATCGGGAAGGCTATGTCTACACCACGCTGCTGCGGCGGCTGGACGGCAGCATCATCGACATCCGTGAAGCCGATCCCGACGAGCTGTACATGGGCCTCGCCAATGAGTGGGTCGATTACGACACCAAATGGGGCCGGTCGACATCCTATTATATCCCGCTGATGTCGTCGGTGCGCGGACAGTTCGAGACGAGCTATCAGCATGGCGGTCGGGGCGGGTCGATCAGCATTCTGGCGCCGGACTCGGTGCTGCAAGGGACGCTGCGCGGCGAAACGGTTGCGGGCCGCTACCAACGCGCGAATATCCCCGTCGGCGGCTCCTTCACCCTCAACGACGCGGGCGAAAGCGAAAACGAGTATATCAGCAGCAATGTTTTGATCACCGCGCTGGAAAACGCGCTCGACGCGCAATTCGGCATGAACGATCGCCTCAGCGACACCTATGCCGACCTGTTCGGCACCGAGTTCGATCCCGCGTCCGATCCGATCAATGTCGAGCGCCGCACCGCCGACAATGCCACGCTCGCCTCCGCCGACTTCTTCAACCGCTCGACCATGGGCAGCTACACGATCGTTCAGAACGGGCGCGTCGGCAGTCAGGTCGTCAACAATTCCTTCCTGCCACTCGACGGACCGGCGCTCCTCGTCGAAGCCGGGGCGACGCTCAACCTCCAGCATGGCGCCTCGCTGACACTTGAAGCCGCGCAGCGCCTGGAATTTCTCGGCAGCGTGCGGACCGAGGGCGGCGATGTGCGGCTGGTCGGGATGGGGGTCCGGCTTGGTGAAACGACGCGCATCGACACGCGCGGATCGTGGTACAGCGACTTTGAAGTCGATGAACCGATCGCCCTGACCAGCGTGCCGCGCATCCATGGCGGCAACATCACGCTTGCCGCATCGGGAACGATCACCGATGCAGCGGATGTCGGGCTTGTGCTGCCGTCCAGCGCGGTGCTGGATGCCAGCGGTGGCGCGTGGGTGACGCGCGAGGGCAAGCTGATCGGCGGCACGGGCGGCGACCTGACGCTGCGGGCGTATAGCTACAATAATGCCGACGCGCTTGACCTGGGGGCGCTTCCGAACGCCCGTGCCTATGGGCTGGCAGGCAATGGCGGGTTCACGCTCGAAGTGTCCAAGCCGCTGGTGATCGGCGACGCGCTCCCGCTGCCGGATGGGGAAGCCGATGACGATGCGTTGACGCCGTTGCTGATCCGGACGGACTTCTTCCGGCACAGTGGATTCTCGTCAATCGCGCTGATCGCGCCGACAATCACCATCCAGCAGGGTGCGCAGATCGAGGCGAGTGCGTCGATTCTGCAGCTCAAGGATCAGACGCTTTACAATGGTCGTCCGCCGGCCTTCTGGGCGGCTTCGGGCACCGATATCTATGACGTGGCCCAGGCCGAATATCTGACCCTGGAACAGCGACCGGAAGCGCTGCGGCGCGGCATGGATGTCGCGTTCAGCGGCACGATCGACATGGGTGAGGGGAGCCTGTTGTCGACCGAATTGGGCGGCAAGATCAGCCTGATCGGGAACAGCGTCATCGCCGGAACGATCCTTGCGCCTGCGGGTGTCATCTCGGTGGGCGGTGGCGGTTCCGGGGGCAGTGCAGAGACCTTTGTCTCGCTTACCGCGACTGCGCGCTTGCTGGCACCGGGCGCTGCATTGGTGACCTGGCGCGGCATCGACGCGATGGGCCGACCGATCGTCGATGGTGAGATTTTCGACGGCGGCTCGATCAGCCTTGGCGCCAAGCGCATCACCATCGCCGACGGTGCGGTGTTGGATGTCTCGGGAACCAGCGCCACATTCGATTATCTGTTCGACGACGGGCAGGGCGGCCTGGTGCGTCGACCGACGCTTGTCGCATCGAATGGCGGCCTGATTTCGGTTGGCGGTCAGATCATGAAGATCGACGGCGCAATCTATCGCGCGCATGCCGGTGGCATCGGTGCGCGCGGAGGACGGTTCGAGCTCAGCTTCGAGGGCCCGCTGGCGAGTGGTGGCGGCGGTGGCGGGCTGACGGCGGCCGACGTGTTCGGTTACCTAGAGCAATATGCCGGATGGGGCCTGATCGTCGATAGGTCGGGCAATCCGGTATCGGACATCTATGAAGCCGATCTCGGCGAGATCGAATGGTCCTATCTGGTCGGCTATCCAATCGATTTTCCACCCGGATACAGGCTGGGCAGTCGCGAGGAAGCGCTCGCCACCTTCGCCGCATATGGCATTGCCGCAAACGGCGTGCCCCCGATGTTGATTGTCGGCGATGCGTCCGGGATTGAGCTCGAAGCACCGGCATTGCCTTTCATCGCGCCGGGCCTGCTCGAGGTCTTCGGCCTGTTCGGTTATGTCGCGCCGACGCCGACAGAAGGCGATCCGATCGTAACAGTCCTGTCGCCGACTGCGCTGAGCGGGGCCGGTTTTTCGAGCATCGGGATCGACGCCACTCCTGGCGTGATCTTCTCGGGCGATGTCCAGCTTGGCGGCCGTAACGCCGATGGCAGCTTTCTGTTCGACCGGATCGACATCACCGCCGGCCGCATTATTGGCCGGACCGGATCCAATGTTGCGCTGGAAGCGGGCATTATCACGTTGAACGGCGGACCGTTGAACGGCCAGGCGACCGATGCCGGCTATCTGTCGGCGCTCACCAGCTATGGCATTGCTGCGATCGGGGCCGATACGCGGTTCAGCGCAACGGCGGGCACGCTGCTTCAGGTCGGTGCCGCCGGCTTCCACGGATTCGCCGACACGACGCTGATTTCGGGTGGCGACATCCGGTTCGCTGGAACGGCAGCATTTGCGCTCCAGGCCCCGATCGGCGTGCTGCACAGCAACGGCCTGCTGACGCTGAGGGCGGATCAGGTCTATGCCGGAACCGGGCGGATTTTCTCGGTCACCTCCGATACCGGCATCGTCATTCAGGCGCAGGACGACGGCGGCCCGATCAACGGTTCACCCTATGAGGTCGCCGCCCAGTTGACGTTCAAGGCCCCGACGATCCTGCAGGGGGGGACGCTGCGCTCGCCGCTCGGCACGCTGAATCTGGAGGTCTATGACAATGGCACCGAAGGGTCGGGCACGCTGCGCTTCCTGGCCGGCAGCCTGACCTCGGTCTCGGCCGAGGGTCGTGTGGTGCCCTATGGCTATACGTCCAACGGCGACACCTGGATCGATCCGTTCACCGGCACCGAGCTGACGACGCTGCCGGTCAAGACGATCAACGTCACCGGCGATGTCGTCGATATCCAGCAAAATGCGATACTGGACGTCAGCGGCGGCGGCGACCTCTATGCGCGCGAGTTCATTCCGGGGGTTGGCGGCAGCCATGACTGGCTGACCGGCTATCGCGACGAAAATCTCGACTGGGTGAGCGCGCCTGGCAAGGTCTATGCCGTCATCCCCGATTTCGAGGGCAATGTTGCGCCACTGGGGTTCGGCAACTCGGAGATCGGCGTCGGCGACCGTGTCTATCTGTCGGGCGGCAGCGGCCTGCCGGCGGGCTATTACGTCCTGCTGCCGGCCGAATATGCCATGCTGAAGGGCGCCTATCGCGTCACGGCGTCGCATCGCTATGGCGATCAGTTCGACGGGATTCGGCTGGGCCGCGTCGCACCGCAGACCGACGGATCAAGCATCCAGGCCGGCTATCGCATCGACGGCGCGTCGGGCGCGCGCGATCCGCGCAACATCGGTTTCCATGTGATGAGCGGCGAAACGCTGCGGATGCGTTCGGCCTATCTGGAAACGACCGCCAACCTCTTCTTCACGTCCGACGCATTCCTGCGCAAGTCGCTGCGGATCAATCGACCGATTTCGGACGTGCCGCGCATCCCGACCGATGGCGGGTCGGTGGTGTTCCGTGTGGCGGACGATCTCGCGCTCGACGGGACATTGCGGTCGCAGGCTGCAGAGGGTGGGCGCGGTGGCTTTGCCGATATCGCATCGACCCGGGTGGTGATCGTCGGTGACGACACCGATCTGGCCGCCTATGACGGCTATCTCAAGCTCGACAGCGATCAGCTCAGCGCATTCGGCGCCGAAAGCCTGCTGATCGGCGGCGTGCGGCGTCAGGGTGCGACGAACCTCGAACTGGCCGTGGTCGGCACCGACATTATCGTCGACAATGCCGGATCGGTCCTGTTCGGCCCCGAGCTGCTATTCGCATCCAACGGGACGATCGATGTCACGTCGGGGGCGCGGATCGAGACGCGCGGTACGTTGTCCGGAAGCCCTAGCGACATCCGGATCGCCCCCGGCACCGCGGCATTCACCCACGACAATGATACCAGCTGGACCAATGGCGACGATTATCTCGTCCATGGCACACTCGATCAGGGCGCGCTGCTGCGGGTGTCGAGCGGCGGCATGGTCGATATTCTTCGCGACAGCGCCGCCGTCGGGGCGATGAACGCGCTACGCGCCGACCCGGCGGCGCTGGCGCAGGTCAATGCGCTGCGCGCATCCAGGGGGTTGGCGGCGATCGATCCGGCCGGCGGGCTGCTGACCATTGCCGACGGCGCGTCGATCATCAGCACGCGCTCGGTTGTGCTGGACGCCACCGACAATACGCTGCTTGGCGCGGGCGCGACGTTGCAGACCCGACAGCTCAGCGCTGCCGCGTCGCAGGTCAGCCTGGGCGCTGTGCCGGTGGACACCGGTGGGCTGGTCTTTGCGGGCAACACGCTCGGCCTGTTCGCCAATGCCGAGGAACTGACGCTCAAAAGCTATGGCAGCATCGACATTTTTGGCGCGCTGGATATTTCGGCGACCGGCGATCTGCGGCTGGACAGCAACCTGTTGCGGGTCATCGATGCGGATGCTGGCACGGTCACCATCGCCGCCAGAACACTGACGCTCGCCAATAGCAGCGGCGGGCTGGGTGAGGCGATGCTTGGCGACGCCCATCTCGTCCTGCAGGCAGATACGCTGTACATCGAAGGCGCCACCAAATGGATCAGCGGCGTTGCCGATGTCCGCATGGACGTGGCGCAGCGGATCATCGGGCGTGATGACACGCGGCTGGTGCTGCCCGGCGCACTGGACATTCGCTCGGGCGGACTGACGGCCGAAAGCAGTGCGCGGCTCAATCTCGATGTCGCGGGGGCGGTGACGGTCAGCCACAACGGCGCGACCAACCTGCCCCTATTCCAGTCGTTCGGCGGCACGCTGAATCTGGTCGGCGACTCGATCGTCTATGCCGGCCAGACCCGGATGACCGGCGGCACCATCAACCTTCAGGCGCGGAGCGGCGATCTGGTGCTGGCCGATGGCTCGGTGCTCGATGTGACGTCGAACGTCAGCCGCTTCTACGACGCGACCGTGGGGGTCAGCGCGGGCAGCGTGAACCTGATCGCCGACGCCGGTGATGTGATTGCCCGGAATGGCTCGATCATCGACGTTTCCGGGTCGAGCGTGGGTGGCGATGCCGGGGCGCTCGGGATTTCGGTCGGGCGGGGCGAAGCGCAGCTGCTGGGCACGATCAGAGGCAGCGCGAGCGATGGCTTTGCCAGCGGTTCGTTCCGTCTGCTGACCGACCAGCTGACGGACTTCGCTGCCTTCAACGCGCTGCTCGATGTCGGCGGTTTCCGGCAGAGCCGACGCTTCGAGATCAACCGGGGCGATGTGAACGTCACCGGGACGATCGACGTGCGTAATTTCGCGCTGGTTGCCAACCAGGGTTCGATTGCGGTGGGTGGCACGATCCGGACTTCGGGCGCGAATGGCGGCACGATCCAGCTGGCGGCGTCGCAGAATGTCACGCTGTTGAACACCGGTCAGCTGATCGCCCGCGCCGGAACCACCGATGGCTCGGGCGGCACCGTGCTGCTGGAGACCGCCGGTGCCGATGGCGGCGCGATCAGCGCTCAGGCGGGCTCGCTGATCGACGTGACCGGCGCGGGCGAGGGCGGACGGCTGGTCCGGTTCCGGGCGCCGCAGATCGGCAATGACATTGCGATCGCGTCGCTCGGCGGCACCATCACGGGCGCGCGCAGCGTGCTCGCCGAGGGCTATCGCAGCTATGACGGCGTGACAGTGATCGATCAGGCGCTGATCGGCCGGGTCGAGGATGACGCGACCGCGTTCATGGCGGCCAATGCGGCGGCGATCCGCAATCGGCTTGGCAATGGCGTGACGTTCGCTGCGGGCATCGAACTGCGCAACGAAGGCGACATGCAGTTGCAGGACGACTGGGACCTGTCCGGTCTGCGGTTCGACGGTGCCGCGGGCGTGCTCACACTGCGCGCGACCGGCGATATTCGGATCGACGCCAATTTGAGCGACGGCTTTGCCGACGGGCGATTGCTGGACGGGGACAGCTGGACCTTCAACCTTGCGGCTGGCGCCAATATTCTCAGCCCGAATTCGCTGGCGGTGCTGCCGACCGGTCTGCTCGGCGCGGACGTCGGCTCGGTGATCGTCGGGGGTACGCCCGATACGATCGAGTATTTCTTTGACCCGGCGTTTGGCAACGAACATCGGCTGTATCTGCTCGACGCGAACGGTCAGTTCGTCCGCAATCCCGAAGCCAGCGTCCATGACGGGTTTGTCGAGCTGACCCGTGATGCGGCAACGGGCCGGTATATCGACCCGCGCACCGGTGCGCTGATCGAACAGGACCCGGCGACGGGCGACTATGCCGATGCGTCCTATTACGCGCGCCGTCCGCTGCCGTGGATGGTGTTGCTCCAGGGCGGCTACGGGACGCTCAAGGCCGACGGATCGCTCGGCTTTATCGACATAAACGGCCTGGGTGAGATCAGCACCGACCTGCGCGACTATATCCAGTGGAACAATTCCGCCGGCTATCTGGTCCGGACGGGAACCGGCGCGATCAACATTGCGTCGGGGCGCGATCTGGTGCTGCAGGAGCGCGCATCGGTGATCTACACGGCCGGGCGTGCTACGGCGGAGCTGGCCGGGTTCAGCACGCCGGTTGGCGCACAATATGGCGTCGACGGCGGCGATCTTACGCTGTCGATTGCCGGCGATGTGCTTGCGAACCGGTTGTCGGCGCAGTTGCCGCATGGCTATCTCGGCCGCGCCGGCAGTCTCGACACGATCAGCGGCCTGTTCGCGGAGCGCGCCGATGGCGGGTTCGACCAGACCAGCTGGTGGGTTGATTATGATCGGTTCCAGGGCGGCATCGGCGCGCTGGGCGGCGGCAACATCGCGATCACGGCGGGCGGCAACATCGACAATCTGTCGGTCGCCATCCCGAACAGCGGACGCGTCATCGGCAACACCGTGAAGCTTGCCGATGGCAGCAACGAAGCGATGGATCTCACGCTGACCGGCGGGGGCAGTCTGACGCTGCGCGCTGGCGGCAATCTTTATGGTGGCGCCTATTATGTGGCATCCGGCGTCGGCGATATCGGGGTCGGCGGATCGATCCTGTCCGGCTCGACCGTATGGTCGACGCCGCAGGTCATCTGCTCCGACTCCTGCTATATCCATGAGGATTACCGCGAGACGGCCGATCGCTTCGATCTCTACACGATGTTCTTTACGTCGTCGGGCCAGCTGAACGTGCGCGCGGGCGGCGACCTCAATGTCGAAAGCGTCATGGATCCGCTGATTGGTGAAGCCAATTATCAGGACTGGCGCTTCATCAGCTACACGGGCCAGGCGAGCGCCGATTTCTTCTCGGCGGGCGGCGATGTGACGCTGTGGAACAATGGGCTGAACATCAGCCTGGCTTATGAATCATCAGGAGCGCCGACGGCGATCAACCGCTCGGGTACCACGGTCAATTTCTACGGGTCGAATGAGCGCCCGATGCAAGGCCGCGATTCGATTGGCTGGGATCTCTATCCGTCCAGATTGTCGGTGGTGGCGGCGACCGGCGACGTCAACCTGTTGGGGGGGCTGACCATGCTGCCCGACGCGGGCGCGCAGCTCGATCTGCTTGCCGGGGGCAGCGTGCGGATTGGGTACAGCACGCAGGCCGTCGATCCGCTACTTCCGCTCTTCGGGCTACGGCAATGGACTCTGAACTATCGCGGCACCTATGAAGGGTTGCAGCTGAGCCAGTCCGACATGGCGCTCATCCGCACCCCGACCAACCAGCCGATCCTGGCTGGGGGGACGGTCAACCGCACCTCGTTCCAGTTTGCCGGCGCGGGTACGGCCTATCCCGGCGTCACCTATTTCAATGTCGACAACCTGCCGGACCTGTATATCGGCAACACCGATCCCGTGCGGATCTATGCTGCTGGCGGCGATGTGGTCACCGCACCGGCCGCGGTGCTTAACATCCCCAAGCAATTGTGGGTACAGGCTGAAGGCAATATCTATTTCCCCAGCTATGAAATCCAGCACAACAACGCCAATGACCTGAGCATCGTCCGGGCTGGGGCGGGCATCTATTTCGACCGCAATTTCCAGATCGGTGATTCGAGCACCGGCTTTGCGACGGTCGGGCATATCACGGTCAGCGGGCCGGGCCGACTTGAGGTGGAGGCCGGGACCGATATCTGGATCCCCAGCAACAGCGCGGGCATCACCAGCAAGCGGATCGCGATCTATACCTTCCCCGGATCGCCCTATCAGCTTCCGTCCGGGCTTCAGGACTGGAAGCCCGACGAAAAGGCAGCGGATATCGCGATTGCGGCGGGTTACAACCAGGCGCCGGCTTATGCGGCGTTCGAAGCGGCCTATCTCGACCCGACCAAGGCGGGCGAGATGGCGGATTATCTGATCGATGACGAGAGCGGCCTGTCGCTCTACCTGTTCGATCGCGACTATGCGCGCGCTCAGGGTGCCACCGGTGAATTCGCCACGCCCGAGCCGCGCGAAGGGCTGGTCAACTATGTCCGTCGCCTGCAGGGCCTGCCCGCGCTGACGACCAAGGCGGCACAGATCGCCTATCTCGATACCGCATGGTCCGTCTGGCAGGGGCTCAGCAGCGACTATAAGACGCCTTATTATCGCAGCATCCTGTTCCTGGAATTGCGGACCACGGGGCGCGAGGCCAATGACCCGCAGAGTGAGCGCTATGACACGACGTTCCGCGGCTATGATGCGATCGCGACGCTCTTCCCGGGCGCGCAGCGGGACGCCGACGAAGCGCTGAGCGCGGGTGAATCGCGCTGGCAGGGCAATTTTGAAACCTATGCCAGCCGTGTCGTCTCGTCGGGCGGAGGCAAGATCGAGTTCGTCGTCCCCGGCGGTGGGATAACCCTCGCCAATGTCGCGGCACGACCCGAAGAGACAGGCCAGCCGGCCAATGCCGACGATCGCGGCAATGCGCTGCGCGCCGGTGTGCTGACCACCGACGGTGGCGAGATCAACATGCTGACCCATGGCAGCGTGGCGGTGAACCAGTCGCGCATCCTGACCAGCAAGGGCGGCAACGTCATGATCTGGTCGTCCTGGGGTGACATTGCCGCCGGGCTCGGCGCCAAGACCTCGATCAGCCCGCAATTCTATAATTATCAGCTCGACAATTGGGGGCGGATGGTGCGCGAGCCGGCCGGGCTGCCGACCGGTGCGGGCATCGGCACGCTGGCCACGCAACCCGGCACGCCACCGGCCGATGTCGACCTGATCGCGCCGGCGGGCATCGTCGATGCGGGCGATGCGGGTATCCGCGTGTCGGGCAACTTCAACGTCTATGCGATCGAGATACTGGGCACCGACAATATCGACGTGGCCGGGGTGTCTAATGGCCTGCCCGTCCCCCCGGCCGCGCCGCCCACCTCGCTCGACGTGGATGAGGCGGGTGCCAAGTCGGACGCGGTTTCGACCGCGCTGGAATCGGCGGTCGCCGCGGTGCGCGAGAATGCGGCGATCGTCGCGCCCTCGCTGATCGAGGTGCGGGTCACCGGCTTCGGGGCCGCTTGTGACGAGGAGGATGGTTGCGACACGCGTACCGGCCAGCGCACCGGTGGTGCCGGTGCCACGCCCTGGACGGCGGCGTCGGCTGCAATCCCGGTCGCGATGCAGGCCGCTGCGCCCAGCCGGCCGGAGCAATTCATGTTCCAGCTTCAGGCACAGCCGCTCGACGATGCGATCCGCGCGGTCGGGAGCGCCTCAGGGTACAATATCCTCTATGACGCTTCGATCCTCGACGCGAAGATGACCCGGCCCTTGCGCGGAGAAATGACGCCCGAGCGCGCGCTGGCGCAATTGCTGGAGGGGCAGGGGCTGGTTGCGGTGCGGGTCGGCCCGCGCACCATCATGCTGCGTCGCAAGACGATCTGACGCAGGGGCGGCGGCCGTGCCGCCCCACCCCCCAGGCAACTGGGCTGATCGCCACCGAAACTGGAGTGTTTAGCGTGACCCATATCGCCCCTGCGGCAGCGGACCAAGCGACGTCCGGCCCTCCGCTGCTGTATCGAAACCCGGTTGCCCTGTCTTCGGAGCGCCATAGCGCCTGGCGCGTGGCGAACGGTGACTATGCGTTTGCCGCCGACACGCCCTATGTGCCGCTGCTGATCGCGGAATTCGGCCCCGGATCGCGCCACTATCCGATCCTGTTTGCCGAGGGTGAGGTGGTGACCCCGACCGCGCTGCTCGGGCTGGACGCGAGCAACCTGTTCGTCGCGGACGGGCGCTGGCCCGATGGCGTCCATATTCCTGCCTATCTGCGGCGCTATCCCTTCGGATCGGCCGAGATTGACGAGCAGGGGCGCTTTGCCCTGATGATCGATGCGGATTCGGACCGGATCATCCGGGACGGGACGGACGGCGCGCCGCTGTTCGAAGGCAGTGCGCCGAGCCTGGTCACGAAGCGGGCATTTGCGTTCTGCGAAGCGTTTCGCGCCGATGCTGCCGCGACCCGGGACTTCTGCATCGCGCTGGCCGATGCGGGATTGCTGATCGATCGTCAGGCCGATGTCACCCTGCCCGATGGGGCCAGACGGGCGATCAAGGGATTCAAGGTCGTCGACATGCAGGCGTTTCTTGCGCTGGACAATCAGCGGATCGTCGACTGGCATCGCCGCGGCTGGCTGGCTGCGGTTCAGTTCCACCTCGCATCGCTCGACCAGTTCGCCGCGCTGCTCGACCGGTATTCCGGCGCGGAGGCCTATACCGGCCCGACGTCCCAGTCCGTCGGTGCCGCCGCCTGATCGGGCGCATCGTCCCACTCTGCACTGCACTTCGGAAAGGTATTGTTATGCGTCGCTCTGCATCCATCATCGCACTTTTGTCGGTCATCGCGTTGCCCGTTGCGGCGCAGACCGCGCCGCCAGCCGGCAATCAGGGGCTGGGTGGACCGCTAATCCCGGGCATTTGCCTGCTCTCGCGCGAAGCAATCTATGCCAACGCCGCCATCGGCAAGGCCGCCGCCGCGCGGCTTCAGCAACTGGCCACCGAAGCGCAGGCGGAAATCGAAGCCGAGCGCAAGCCGGTGGACGCCGAGCTGAAGACGTTCCGGGCTGAGGCCGCCAAATTGTCCCCCGAGCAGCGCACCGCGCGCGATCAGGCGCTCGCGGCCCGGCTCCAGCCGATCCAGGCCAAGGCACAGCTGCGCAGCCAGGAAATCGAGGCCACGCGCGCCAAGGCCATGCAGCGCATCGCCGATGCCGCGCAGCCGGTGATCGCGGCGGTCTATCAGCAAAAAAAATGCGGCCTGCTGTTCGACCGCAATGCGGCACTGGGCGGCAACTTCGCCAACGACCTGACGGCCGAGGTGGTGCGGACGCTGGATGCAAAGGTCTCCACGATCAGCTTTGATCGCGAAACGCTCTCGGCGGGTGCGAAACAAGGGACTCCCGCACGCTGAACGCTATTGCCCGACGACCTTGTTCCGGTTCACCGCCGCCCGGTTTGCCGCAACCACATGACCAGCGCCTCCGGGCGGTCGGTCATGATGATCGTGGCACCGGCGCGGAGCGCGCGTCCCCACGCCGCGTCGGGATCGCGCAGGGCGAGCCGGTCATCGAGTCCACCGCTCCATTGCGGCCCGGCCGCGACCACCATTATCTGTTTCCCCTTGAGCGCGGGGTCGGCGGCGTCGCGCTCGAGGAACGCCGGGTCGGTGAAGACGATTTCATAGCCGGCCGCGCGATACTGGGCATAGCCGCGCAGCCGTTCGGACAAGGGGCGCGCATCCTGCCAGATGATCGGCATAACCAGCGGCAGGCCGCGCAGGTCCAGCGTATCGATGATGCGGGCGCTCGCGCCCTTGGCGACCGGCGCGTCGGGTATCTTGAAGAAGACCAGGTCGAGCGCGTCGACCGCGCGGACGACCTTCACCGCTGCCTCGAACACCGTCCGCGCATCATGGACCGGATCGGTCTTGATCTCGAGATTGACCATGATGCCGAGCCGCTTGGCCTCGCGCAGATAGGCGTCGAGCGTGGGCAGCGTCTCGCGCGTCACGAACGCATCCGGCCCGCCCTTGCGCTCGCGCAGCCGCACGGCCCCGATCCGCGCGGCGGTCAGTTCGTGGACTTGGCCGGTGCCATCGGTCGTGCGATCCAGCGTCCGGTCGTGGATGACGAATGCGACGCCATCGCGGCTCAGGCGCACGTCATTCTCTACTGCCTCGACACCGAGTGCATGGCAGGCGGCGATCGCCGAGAGCGAGTTTTCCGGCGCCACGCTCCAGCACCCACGGTGCGCCACGATCAGCGCCCGCTGTGGGGTCGCCTCGCGCCAGCGAGCGGGGATGCCGCTCGCTGGCGGTTGCGCGCCTTGCTGTGCAGGGGCGGCAACCGGGGCGAACAGCAACGCTGCGGTGAGCATGGTACCGCGCACGCTCACTGCTTGATCCTCACACCCGCAAAATAGCTGCGGCCAGGACGATAGGCGGCCGACAGCGTGTCGGTCGCCAGGCCGGTCTGCTCGACCCAGACGTCTGCATGTGCTTTGTTCGCCCCAGTGCTAGGCCTGTTGCCTTACGAGTATGGGTCAGGCGGAGCGGCAAGTTGGGACGAGCTCATTATGGTCGCGAGCATTAGCATCCCGGTTTCAGCATCTTGAACACCGAATCCCGACATCCACGCGCCGAAAAAGAGTGAGATTTTCCGAGAGACAAGCGCCGCCAGTCGTGTCGCAAGCCTTTGAAAACAAAGGCTTGGTGACCCCTACGGGAATCGAACCCGTGTTTCAGCCGTGAAAGCCATAGAACAAAACGTGTTCGGACGTTCCTGGACGTCAATGATTACAGATAGTTAGAGATAAGTCGTCCTTGCCGATCCCGGCAAATCCGGCTAGGA
>JASBRX010000044.1 GCA_030149245.1 Sphingomonas bacterium | reverse complement strand
CACCGAGGAATCGATGCAGGCGATGCTGGAGCGGATGGGCGTCAATGTGCGCGGGTCGCAGCTCAAGACGATGAACGTCGCCGCCGTGTCGATCACCGCGACCATGCCGCCCTTTGCCCGCGCCGGATCGCGGATCGACGTCACCGTGTCGGCGATCGGCGACGCCACCAGCCTGCAGGGCGGCACGCTGATCGCGTCTTCGCTGCGCGCGCTGGATGGCGAAATCTATGCCGTGGCGCAGGGCCAGGTCTCGGTCTCCGGCTTCAAGGCGCAGGGCGCGGCAGCGAGCATCAGCCGGGGTGTCTCCACCTCGGCCCGCATCGCCGATGGCGCGATCATCGAGCGCGAGGTGCCGTTCGCGCTGCGCAGCGCGACCAGCCTCAAGCTGGCGCTGAAAAACCCCGATTTCACCACCGCGAACATGATCGCGGGCACGATCAATTCGACCTTTGCCGGCACCGCCGAAGTGCTCGACCCCGCCACGGTCGAGTTGAAACCCGGGCCTGGTTTTCCGGGATCGGTGGTCGACTTGGTCGCCCGCATCGAAAACCTGCCGGTCACGGTCGATCAGCCGGCCAAGGTGATCGTCAACGAAGCATCGGGAACGGTGGTGATGGGCGCGAATGTCCGGATCAGCCCGGTCGCGATCGCGCAGGGCGGCCTGACCATCAGCGTCGCCGAAACGCCGCAGGTGTCGCAGCCCGCACCATTGTCGCAGGGGCAGACTCAGGTGGTCCCGCGCACCCAGGTCACGGTCGATGACGGCACCGGCCGTTCGCTCGGCACGCTGGGCGGCGAAACCTCGCTCGCCTCGCTCGTCGCCGGTCTCAACGCACTGGGCGTCAGCCCGCGCGACCTGATCACCATTCTTCAGGCCGTGAAGAGCGCCGGTGCGCTCCAGGCCGATATCGAGGTGCAGTGATGAGCCCCCTCTCCACCCCCGCCGCCGCCACGATCGGCGCCGCACCGAACATTCCGACGCCCAAGAGCAAGGAAACCGCGCAGGCGTTCGAGGCGACCTTTATCGGCCAGATGACCCAGCTGATGATGGAAAGCGTCGAGGAAGGCGAATTTTCGGGCGGCCATGGCGAACAGATGTTTCGCGGGGTGCTCGCCGAAAATCTCGGCACCGCCATCGCGGCCAAGGGTGGCATTGGCCTCGCCCCCGCCGTGATGGACCAGATCATCAAGTTGCAGGGGGGAAAACCGAATGGAAACTGAGCTTCTCGACCTGTTCCGCTCGCTGGCGTCGATCAGCGAGGAAGAGACGTCGCTGCTCGCCCAGGGCCGTCGCGGCGAGATTGACGGGCTGGTTCAGGCCAAGTCCCGGCTGGTCGGCGCGGTCGATCATGAAGTGGCGCGGCTCGACCGCACCAACCCGGGCTGGCGCGATGCGCTCGACCCCGAAACGCGTTCGGAACTTGGCGAGCTGGCCGCGCGGTTGCGCGAGATCTGCGCCGCCAATGGTGCGGCACTCAAGCGCCAGATCGACCTGTCGAACGACATGATGGCGGAAATCGCCGCCGACGCCCGCCGCCGGCGCGGCACGGGCAGCGGAGCCTATGGCGCATCGGGCGGCCTCGCCTTTGCCGGGACGGCGGTGCCGATCTCGGTCAACGCAAGCTTTTGAGGGCGGGCCTCGCCCTCGCGGTGGCAGTGCCACTGGCAGTACCGGTGGGGGCATCGATCATGCCCCCGCCGGACGGCGCAATGCTGATCGCACCCATCGCCCCGGTCCGACAGGCCGAGATGATAAACTGGATCGCGCGCGCCGACGCAGGACTGATCGGCACCGGCCCGCTGCCCGGATCGGCCGGGATCAATGCGGTGATCGAAGGTCTCGACAAGATCGCATTCCAGACTCGCGTTCTGGCAATGAACGCAGCGGTCGGGATCGAGCTGGTGGTGGAGGGCGTCCACCAGCTGTTGAACGGCCTTGCCCAGGATTATGGATCGCACGCCGGCGCGTTGACCGAGGTCAGTGCGGCGTTTGCGACGCTCAACGCGTTCACCCAGCAGAATGCGGCGATGGTCGAGGAGAGCAACGCCGCCGCCCGCGCGCTGTCGGACGAGGCACGCGCCTTGGCTCGGCTGACCGAGCGGTTTGCGCTCGATGACACGCCGCCGCTGCGCCGGGCGGCCTGACCCAGCGCCATCGCCAACGAAAAAGGGGAGCGTCCTGGCCGGGACGCCCCCCTTTTTAACGCGCGGCGCGTGGCGTCAGCCGCCGCCCTTGCGTCCCAGCGCCGACTGCATCAGCCCCTGGCTCTTGCGGTAGAGGCTAGTCATCGCGGCGAAGTCCGCCTGGACCTGGCCCATTTTGAGCAGCTGATCTTCAAGGGTCACATTGTTGCCGTCGGGCTTGGTCTCGCTGGTGTCGGCGTCGAGCATCACGCTGCCCGCCGAGATCGGCGCGCGCGCGCCGAGCGCCGCCATGCTCCCGGTCAGCTGGACCCGTGGCCGCGCGATCGATGCGCTGCTGTTCCCGGTGTTGATCAGGTCGCTAAAGTCGGGTGCGCGCACGTCACGCGCCTTGAAGCCCGGCGTTTCGCTGTTGGCGATATTCTCCGAAATCACGCGCTGGCGTTCCGAGAGATGCTTCATGTTGCGGGCAATCCCGCCGATCAGATCACTCATGCTGTCAGAACCCTATGGATGTCGACGGACCCGAGGCGAGGCGGCTGAGCGCCGCCTGATAATTCGCCATCTGGGCCTGTTCGCGCGCAGTGCTCCCGCCGCCACGCGCGCCTTCGACCAGTGCCTGTTTGCCATCGTCCCAATAGAGCGAGCGATAGCCCGTCTGTGCGACCGAGAGGGCGGACTTGAGCTTGGCGAGCGCGGCGGTCGCCGACTTCTGGTCCGCGATCGACAGACCCGGATTGAGGCCCAGGCCGAAACTGCCGCCCGGACGGACGCGCGGGGCGTCCTTGTCGATCGGATCATAGCCGGAAACGCGTGCAGCCGGCAGGCCGAGCTTTTCCAGCGCATCACGACCCGCCGGTCCGGCGACGAACTCGATATCGATCCCCGCCTTGGGTGAGACCCGCAGCTGCGCGCCATCGTCCTTCTTGGGGGTGGTCACCAGCGCCTTGGATCCGGTGATCTTGCGCACCTTGTCGGCCAAGCTGGCCAGCGTCTCTTCCTTGGCGATGGTGATCGTGCGGAGCGGGCCGCCAGCCACGCGCATCTGGAATGTATCGCCTTCGCGCAGGGTGGACCCGGTGGTCAGGCGCAGCGAGCCGTCCGGCGTCGCGACGCCGCGACCAAGGCCGAGCGCATCGACCTTGCTCGACCCGCCATCGGAAGCAGCGACGCGCACAGGCTCGGTGCGCAGGGTGGGCTGCCCGAACTGGCTGATCTCCTCAATCCCGCCGCTGGCCGGATCAAGCCGTGCAACGAAACCGTCGGTCGGGCCGACGCGCGTGCTGCCCAGGTCGCCGGTCGTGCGACCGCCGACGTAAAGCTTGCCATTGCTGAAGGCGAGGCTGTCGACCTGTTCATTGCCCGCCGTACCGAGATAGGTGGTGGCCATGCCGCTGCCGTCTGCGGCGAGGCGCATCACGAACCCGTCGCGCCCGCCGGTAATGCCGTTGACCTGCGTCCCGGGCAGCGCGGAGAGCGTCGTGCCCCCGATCGCGATCGATCCGTCGGGCGCAATCGCGATGGCGCGCGCGTCGGCAGTGCCCAGATCGACGGTATCGAGCACCGTACCGGGGCTGGCCGGATCGAGGAAGCGCAGCTTTGACGTCGCGCCCTCCTTGGTCAGCGCGGCGAGGCGACCGTCGGCGGTCATCGTCATCGCCGTAATGCTCTCGTCGCCGCTGGTGCCGGGCAGCTTGACCCGCTGAGTCACTGCGCCGGTTCCGTTCAACCGGGCGACAAACGCGTCGCCCCCGCCCTGCCCCGCACGCCCGCCGACCAGGATCGCGCCGTCATGGGCGACGGCAATGCTCGTGGCGCGGTCATCACCTGACGATCGGATGCGGCTGGCGAACATCTCGTCGCCATTGTTGGCATAGCGGGCGACCAGCATATCGGCGTCGGCGTTGGTGCCGCCGAAATTCCCCGACACGGTTCCGGCCACGACGATGTCGCCGTTCTGGGCCACCGTCACGGCCGCGCCGGACGCACTGTCGGCAGCGCCCAGCGCGCGCTGCCACACGACATTGCCGACACTGTCCATCTTGGTGAGATACAGGTCCTGCGTGCCCGCAGCGCGCAGCTCGTCGAGATCGCCCGACGCGGTGCCGACGACATAGGCAAAACCGTCGGCATCGGTCGCGACCGCATCAGTGGTGGTCGCCACCGCCTTGGTCGTCAGCCGGTCCTTGGCCTCGATCGTCGCCAGCGTCTTGTTGGTCATCGCGGCTTCGGGATCGTCGATCCGCAGCACACGGGCGGCGGTCGGCGTTTCCAGGCCAGTGCGGCCGGTTGCGACGATCAGCGCATCGGGGGCATCGACCTGATCGATCGACACGCTTTCCAGCCCCTGACGGTTGATGCCCATGGTCCAGCCGTCTTTTTCGGTCTTCTTCGGCTCGAACGTCACTTTCCATTTCGGCGCCGGAGTGCCGTCGGCGTTGAGCACGATATTGCCGCCGGCATCGCGCAGCGGGATGTTGGCGATCGCCTGATTGACGAGGTTGGCGACGCTGTCGAGCGTGGGCGGTTCGGGCAGCGAGCCCAGATCGATCACCACAGTATCGACCGAGCTGCCGCGCTCCAGCGTCACCCGGAAGCGTTCGGTGCCTGACATTTGCGACAGCACTTCGTCCCGCTTGGCAACGACGCCTTTGCCCGAGACGCTCACCGTCAGCCCACCCGTGCCCGGCGCGACGACCGTGCTCTCGGCGCGGCGCACCGGCTGGCCGAAGGACAGCTCCAGCTTGTCGGACGGCGCAGTGCCCATATAGGTCTGCAGGTCCGCCAGCCCCTTGGCGAAGGTGGCGGCGAGCTGGCCGCGTTCGGTTGACGAGAGGCCCGGCTTGGCTGCACTTTCGGCAAGCACATTGAGGCGGTCGAGCGCTTTCCACGTAGTGAAGGCCGATTGCACATCGGTCGGCAGCGCGCGCACGCCGGTCAGCGGCTTGTCGATGATCGTCGCAAGGCGGCGGATCGTGGCGATCTGGGTCGAGATCGAACCGGTGGCACCGGCCTCGCGCCAAGGAGGGGTCGTTTCGGGCAGGGTGAACTGAGCCTTGGCCTCGCGCACGGCCTTGCTTTCCACCGTCAGGCCCGCGCCCGAGGTCGAATACCAGCTCGTATCGGCACCCAGCAGGGTCAGCCCCGCTAATCCCGAATTGATGTTCATGTTCCTGTCCTCACGCGACCGGGAACCCCCTTTCCTGTCCATAATAGAGGGGTCGTGCGCGAAACCGACGGGTTAACCACGAATAATGCAGGGGAACTAGACGATGATGATGACTCCGGTCGCGGAACCGCCAGAATTTAAGCGGCTGAACCAGCGGGAGCGTGCTGCGGCGCTGATGCTAGCGCTCGGCCAGGAGCATGGCGCCCCGATCTGGGAACAGCTGTCGATCGACGAGGTCAAGGAGCTGTCGCAGAGCATGTCGCAGCTCGGCCGGATCCCGTCGAACCTGGTCGAATATCTGCTCAACCAGTTCCAGGTCGAAATGTCGTCGATGAGCTCGTGCCACGGCTCGTACGAAACGACCGAACGCCTGCTCAACAGCGTTCTCGATGCCGACCGCGTCAAGGAGATCATGGAGGATATCCGTGGTCCGTCGGGCCGGACGATGTGGGACAAGCTGTCCAACGTCAACGAAGGCGTGCTCGCCGGATACCTCCGCAACGAATATCCGCAGACCATTGCGGTGATCCTGTCCAAGCTCAGGTCCGACCATGCCGCGCGCGTTCTGGGCGCGCTGCCCCGCGACATCGCGGTCGATGTGGTGCAGCGGATGCTGCGCATGGAAACGGTGCAGAAGGAAGTGCTGGCACAGGTCGAAGCGACGCTGAGGACCGAGTTCATGGCCAATTTCGCGCGCGCCCAGCGCCGCGATCCGCATGAGGCAATGGCCGAAATCTTCAACGCGATGGACCGCTCGACCGAGGAAAGCATGCTCTCCGCGCTCGACGCGCGCTCGCCCGATGCGGCGGATCGCATCCGTTCGCTCATGTTCACCTTCGAGGATCTGGGTGGCCTGCTGCCGGCCTCGATCGCGGTGATCGTCCGCCAGGCCGACAAGCGCCAGATGGCGCTGGCGCTGAAGGGCGCGCCGGAGAATATCCGTTCGCTGTTCTTCTCCACCATGACCGAGCGCTCGGCGAAATTGCTGCGCGAGGACATGGCGTCGATGGGTCCGGTGCGCGCGCGCGATTGCGAAGAGGCGCAATCCGCCCTTGTCCGCCTCGCCAAGAACCTCGCCGATATGGGGGAGATCGTGTTGGTCGATCCCAAGAGCGACGACACGATGATCGTCTAGGGGACGGCACATGGACCTTTCGTTCAGCACCAAGCCGTTCGGCTTCGACCGCGTGTTCACCGCGCCGAAAACCGCGCGCACCGTCGAGCACGACGACACCATCTCGCTCGTCATCAAGATCGAAGCGCTCGAGGATGAGCTGGCGCATCTGCGCAAGATGCAGAATGAGGAGCTGGCGCGCGCGCGTGCCGACGCATTTCAGGCCGGGCTCGACGCCGCGCGCTCGGATCGCGAGACCGCACTGCTCGCCGCGATGGACGCACTGCACTCCGAGGTCGAGGGCATGGTCGAGGACCGCGCCGGCTTCCGCGCCGACACCGCGCGCGAGGCGGCCGAGCTGGTGCTCGCCGTCGCCCAGCATCTGGCCGGCCACCCGTTGCTTGCCTCCCCCGCGCAAGCAATCGACGACGCGATCAGTCGCGCTTTGTCACAGGTCGCACGCGGCACCGAACTGATCGTGCGGGTCCATCCCGACATGGCCGAGCAGATCGAGGAGCGGATCGCGACGCGTCAGGCCAATGACCGCCGCCGCCTGAACCTCCACGTCACCCACGACCCCTCGCTCGCCAGCGGTGATGCGCGGATCGAGTGGGACGAGGGCGGTCTGACCCTGGATCGTGCGCTGCGCGAGGAAGCGGTGCTTCGCGAACTCAACAATCTTTTTCCAGTCGACACCAGTTCGGCCCAATGATCCTCTATTAGTGATGTGTCGGACGGCCCGGCTCCCCTGCCCGGCCCCCTCCGCAAAATCGGCGCCCCCGGACTCCCCCGTCCGGGGGCGCTTTTGGTTTTACAGTTCCTCCCCTGAGCTTGTCTCAGGGGAGGGGGACCGCCGCCACAGGCGGCGGTGGAGGGGCGGCCGCGCAGACGGCCGTGAGCAGCTCGGCAAAATTCCGCCCTCTGCGAGGGCGGCCCCTCCGTCAGCACTGTGTGCTGCCACCTCCCCTGCTGCGCAGGGGAGGAATGGGTCGCCTTCATCCACTCGGCAATTTTTTCCCACCGGCAAAACCTGCCGTCGGCGCGGCATCTATAATTGACCTGAGGAACAGGCAGTTCCGGTTGGTTGATAGGGTGCCGCTTGGAGCAGGTTAAAGGGCTGATCGCGCAATTGGGGGCCAAAAGGCTCATCATCATGGGCGGCGTCGCGGCATTGATCATGGCGGCGCTGGCGATGGTCGCGCTGCGTGGCGAGAACACCACTATGGGGTTTCTCTACACCGATCTCGACCCGTCGGCCGCCGCTGCGATCAGCGAAAAGCTCAAGTCGCAGAACGTCCCCTTTGAACTGTCCGCCGACGGCACCGCGGTGATGGCGCCGGTCGACAAGCTGGCTGAACTGCGCATGGCGATGGCGGGCGAGAAGCTGGGCGGCAAGATCGGCTATGAGGTGCTGGACGAGGAACAGCCGTTCGGCGTCTCCGCCAGCCGCGCGAAGATGAACGAAACCCGCGCGATCGAGGGCGAGCTCGTCCGCTCGATCCAGAGCCTCGACGCCGTGTCGGGCGCGCGCGTGCATATCGTGATGCCCGAACGCGCGATGTTCGCTGCCGAGGCGCGTCCCGCAACTGCTTCGGTTACCGTCAAGACAAAGGGCCGCCTGCCCGCCGAGACGATCCAGGCGATCCGCTACCTCGTCTCGTCCGCCGTCCCCGAACTGTCGCCCGAATCCGTGTCGATCGTCGATCAGTCGGGCGCGTTGCTCGCGCGCGCCGGCGAACAGGGTGCGGCGGGCGGCGGCGGCATCGACGAACGCCAGAGCCAGATCGAGGCGAAGATGCGCGAAGAAATCGTCGCGCTGCTCGAACCAATCGTCGGCCAAGGCAAGGTCCGCGCCGAGGTCGCCGCGCAGATTGATCGCGATGCGACGCGCGAGGAATCCAACGTCTATGACCCGGACAAGCAGGTCATTGCGCGCCAGGTAACCGTCGAGAGCGACGACCAGACCAACGAGAATAGCGGAGAACAGGCTGCGACCGTCGGCAACCAGCTGCCCGAAGCGCAGCAGCAGCCCGTCGGCGCCAATGGCGGCGACACGCGGCAGCAGGCGCGCAAGGAAACGTCGGAAGACGTGACCTATGCCAACAGTGCGACCCGCAGCGTGGTTACGCGCGAACCGGGCAAGCTGACCCGCCTGTCGGTCGCCGTCACGGTCGATGGCGGCGCGCAGGGTCTGCCCGAGGCGCGCAAGCAGCAGCTGACCCGGCTGGTCGAAAATGCCGTGGGCATCGATACCGAGCGCGGCGACAGCGTCGTGGTCGAAAGCCTGGCCTTTGCGGCACCGGCCGAGCCTGCCGATGCACAGGCCGCCTGGTACAGTTTCTTCACCTCAGATCAGGTGGTGGGGCTGCTCAAGATCCTGCTGGTCGGCGTGATCGGTCTGATCGTGCTGCGCATGCTCCGCTCGCGCGCCAATAAGGACGCCGAGGGTGAGGCCGGTCCGCCAATGCTGCCCAGCGATCAGAATGCCGAAATGCTGGCGATTGCGCAGCAGGCAGCGGAGGGCGACCCCGAGGCACTCAAGCAACTGGAATCGATGCAGGGAAACGGATCGAAGGTTCCGCTGCTCGACCATGATGTCCAGCTCAACAATGTCGATGGCCAGGTCAAGGCGTCGCATCTGCGCAAGGTCGGCGACATGGTCGCCGCCAATGCGCCCGAAGCGACCGCCGTGGTCCGCCAGTGGATGAACGCATGATGGAGACTCCGATGTCCGAACCCGGCGAACCGATCGATAGCCACGAGAGCGGCGCGATGATCGAGAGCGACGCACCGCCGTCGTTCGAGGAATTCGCTATCGACGGCCCGACCGCCGATACCGGCCCCGCCGGATCGCTGTCCGCGGTCAACGAGGTTCCGGTTCGCGTCCAGGCCGTACTCGGCCGCGCGCGCGTGCCGGTCGGCGAACTGATCCGGATGAAGTCGGGCATGGTGCTCGAACTCGACCGCCGCGTCGGCGAGCCGGTCGACGTCTATGTCAACAACCGGCTGGTGGCGCGCGGCGAAGTGATGCTGGTCGACCACGCACTCGGCGTGACGCTTACCGAAATCGTGCGCCAGGACGGCTGATCATGCAGCTTCGCCTGATGATCGTCGGCGCCGGCAGCGGCCCGTTCGGCGAGGCCGCGCGCATGGCGCAGAGCCTGGGTGCCGAGGTGATGATCGCCGAAACCCCGACCGAAGCGCTCGTGCATCTGCGGGAGAGCGGCGCGGGGCTGGTCATGATCGACGTCGACAGCGACGTGCCGGGTTTCATGCGCGCGCTGATCGCCGAGCGGTTCGCGGTGCCCGTGCTCGCCTGTGGCATCGATGCGCCCGCCGAGCGCGCGGTCGCCGCGATCCGCGCCGGTGCGCGCGACTATATCCCCCTGCCCCCCGACCGCGAGCTGATCGCCGCCGCGATCGCACAGATGGCGCAGGCCGATTTCGCGCCGATGGTGGGTGAAGACCCCGCCTGGCAGCGCGCGCTCGACTTCGCCCGCGCGATGGCTCCGGCGCACGCCCCGATCCTGATCAGCGGCGAGCGGGGCACCGGCAAGGAGCGCGTTGCGCACGCGACGCACGCCGCATCGGGCCGCAGCGGATTCGTCACGATCGAATGCACCGGCGTCGCGCCGGAAGTGCTGCACTCCGAACTGTTCGGCCATGCGGCGGGCGCATTCGACGGCGCACTGGCCAGCCGCCGGGGTGCCTTTGCCACCGCCAGCGGCGGCACGCTGTTCCTGCGCGACATCGACCGCCTGCCCGCCGCGCTGCAGCTGGACGTGCTCAAGGCGATGTCGGCTCCGGGGGCGCCCAATGTCATCGCCAGCACGCGCCGCGACCTGTCGGTCCTCGTCGATGCGGGGCAGTTCCGCAGCGATTTGCTCGCCCGCTTTGCGCTGGCAACGGTGGCGCTGCCCCCGCTGCGCGCACGCGGCGGTGACATCCGCCTGCTCGCGGCGACCTTTGCCGCACGCTTTGCGGCGATGCAGTGTCTGCCGAGCCCGCTGATCGACCCGGCGACCGAAACGCTGCTGACCAGCCATGACTGGCCGGGCAATGTCGCCGAGCTGCAGGATGCGATGCACCGCGCGGTGCTGCTCTCGCCCGATGGCTATATCGGACCGGAAGCGATTGTGCTGGCGGACGGGTCGCGGCTCGCGCCGCCCGCTCCGGCTGCGGGCAAGCCGGTCATCGCCTCGCTCGTCGGCCAGACGGTCGAAGAGGTCGAGCGCCAGTTGATCCTCGAAACGCTGGAGCGGTGCCAGGGCAACCGCACCTCGGCCTCGCAGATCCTGGGCATTTCGGTCCGCACGATGCGCAACAAGCTCAAGGCCTTTGTCGAGGCCGGTATCGCCGTCGTCCCGGCAACCTGATCCGGAGCCATTTTCATGAACGCGCTCAACGGCTTCCTCTCCCGCCTCGGCAATGGCCGCGACATCGCGCTCGCGGTGGGCGTGCTGGCGATCATCGGCACGCTCGTGCTGCCGATGCCCGGCTGGATGCTCGACCTGGGCCTCGTCCTGTCGATCACCCTGTCGGTGATGATCCTGATGACGGCGTTGTTCATCGAAAAGCCGCTGCAGCTGTCGGCATTTCCGACGATCCTGCTGATCGCAACGATGCTGCGCCTCGGCCTCAACATCGCCTCCACGCGCCTGATCCTGGCGCATGGCCATGAAGGCGCGCATGCCGCGGGCGGCGTGATCGCGGCGTTCGGCGAGTTCCTGATCGGCGGCGAGCCGGTGATCGGCATCACCATCTTCGCAATCCTGATCGTCATCAACTTCGTTGTCATCACCAAGGGTGCGGGCCGTATCGCCGAAGTCGCCGCGCGCTTCAGCCTCGACGCCATGCCCGGCAAGCAGATGGCGATCGACGCCGACCTGTCGGCCGGCATGATCACCGAGGAACAGGCCCGCGCGCGTCGCCAGGAAGTGGAGGCCGAAAGCGGCTTTTTCGGCGCGATGGACGGTGCGTCCAAGTTCGTGAAGGGCGACGCGGTCGCCGCGCTGCTGATCACCGCGATCAACGTGATTGTCGGCCTGATCATCGGCGTCGCCGTCCATGGCGTGCCGTTCGGCGAGGCATTCCACAGCTACACGCTGCTGACCGTCGGCGAAGGCCTCGTCAGCCAGGTTCCGGCGCTCGTCATCTCGATCGCTGCCGGCCTGATGGTGTCGAAGGGCACGCAGGCGGGCAAGACCGGCGAGGCGCTGGGCGAACAGCTGGGCCGCTATCCGCAGGCGTTCGGCATGGCGGCGGTGCTGCTCGGCGGCCTCGCGCTGATGCCGGGCCTGCCGTTCCTGCCCTTCGCGATGTTCGCGGCGGGCACCGGCTATGCCGGCTGGTATCTCGCCAAGAAGAACAAGGAACGCGCCGCCCTGGCGGAGCGCATCGCGCAGGTCGAGGAGGCCGAAGCCGCCGCGGTGGTCGAGGAGCCAATCTCGCGCACGCTCGCGATCGACGCGGTGCGCATCGAGATCGGCTATGGCCTGCTCCCCATCATCAATGACGCCGCACGCGAGCCGCGCCTCGACGATCAGGTCCGCGCGCTGCGCCGCCAGATGGCGACCGAGTACGGCTTCGTCCTCCCCTCGGTCCGCATCATCGACAATATGGGGCTGCAGGCGAACCAGTACGTCATCTACATCAAGGAGACCGAGGCGGCGCGCGGCGACATCCGCCTCGATCGCCTGCTGGTCATCAATCCCGGCGACGGCCCCGCGGGCATCCCGGGCGAGCCGACGCGTGAGCCGGTGTTCAACCTGCCGGCACTGTGGATCGACCGCGAACTGCGCGAGGAAGCGGGCTTCCGTGGCCTCACCGTGGTCGATGCCGGCACGATCATCACCACCCACCTGACCGAACTGGTCAAGGACAATATCGCCGACATGCTGAGCTACACCGAGGTGCAGAAGCTGTTGAACGAGGTGCATACCGACTCGTCCAAGCTGGTGGCCGAGATTATTCCCTCGCGCATCTCGATCTCCGGTGTGCAGCGCATCCTGCAGAATTTGCTCGGCGAGGGCGTTTCGATCCGCGACGTCCCGACGATCCTGGAGGGGATCGCCGAAGCCGCGCCGATCACGACCAACCTGACCCAGATCACCGAACATGTCCGCGCGCGTCTCGCCCGGCAGATATCGGCGACCCAATCGCGCGAGGGGGCGATCCCGATCGTCACCCTCTCGCCCGAATGGGATGCCGCCTTTGCCGAGAACATCATGGGCCAGGGCGACGAGCGCCACCTCGCCATGGCGCCGTCACAGCTGCAGGGCTTTATCGCGGCCGTGCGCGATACCTATGACCGGATGGCGAGCAGCGGCGAAATCCCGTGCCTGCTCACCAACCCGACGATCCGCCCCTTCGTGCGCAGCGTGATCGAGCGGGTGCGCCCGGCCACCGTCGTGCTGTCGCAGAACGAGATCCACGCCCGCGCCCGGGTGCGTGCACTTGGCACGATTGGTTAAGCGATGCGACCGGACGGCACGCCGCACCTCTATGAAACGCCTATGGTGCCCAATCTCCTGCCCTTTTCCGCCACCGTGACTACGGGCGGCGGGTCGACCCCGACGAACATCACGGGGCCGGTGGCGGAGCCTGGCTTTGCCACCATGCTGGCACCGCTCGCGGCTCCCGTGTCGCAGGAGCCTCTGGGCAAAGGGATTGCCGTGCTGCCGCTGGGCACGCTGCGGCTGGTGGGGCTGACCGATGCTGGTATCATCGAACCGGCCGAAGTCGCGCTTCCGGAAACACCTGACGTTACCGAACCGCCGGCGGTGCCCGTCATGCCCGTCATTGCGCCGACGCCGGTAACGCCCGCGCCAGCACCTGTTGCCGAACGCACTGACGAAACGCCCGTGCCACCCGTTCCGATCGCCAAGGCAACTGCACCGGATCCCACGCCCGAGGGTGGGAGCGTGACGGTCGTCGACGGACCGGACAAGGCCGCCCCGGCGGTCGTGCCACCTGCACGGGACGCAGCCTCGGTCCCCGAATTGCCACAGACGCCGGTCACGGATGCGCCGACCGCACCACCCACTGTCGCCAAGCCCGCGCCGACCCCGGCGGGCGTTGGTGGCACGGTCGCGACCGTGGACAGCCCCGACAAGTCTTCTCTGCCAGCGCCCACGACCGGCGCCGACGCGCCCGTAGCCCCGGTGGCGAAACCGGCGGAACCCGCCCCGGTTGCCGACCCGCACGGCGGCACTGCGACCACCGTCGAGCCCGTGCGCAAATCGGCCATTCCGACGCCGGTAGCACCCAAGACGCTTCCCACGCCGGAAGACGGCAGCGTCACGGTCATCGATGGGCCGCGCAAGCCGATCAGCAACCCGGTGCCGGAAGCGCCGGTCGAAACCGCACCGCTTGCTGTTGAACCGGTCTTCGTCGCGCCCGCCGCCGGCGCGCCGTCTGCAGTCGAACCGGACCCGGTAACGCCAGCCCCGGTCGAGGACGGGACAACACCCATCGAGGCGCCGACGAATCAGAATCCGGTCGAGGCCCAGCTTCCCGTAATGGCAGCGGTCAGCAGCCCGCCGATAACACCGATCATCGTCGAACCCGCTTTGTCGACACCGGCTCCCGTTAAGGTCGAAGCGCAGACTGCCGCTGCGGCACCCGTCGCGCTGCGTGTGGTCGAACCGGCCCCGGCTGACATCGCCAGCGAAGCGCCCACCGATGATGGTGCATTCGATACCGTCCTCGCCACCCAGAGCGATGCCGAGGCCGATACGCTGCGCACCACCAGCGACACCGGCGGCGACGCGATGAATCGCGACGGCAACCGCCAGTCGACGCCGCAGCCTGCCGCGCCGGCTCCCGCAGCGGCACAGGCTGCGGCGACCCCGCTGCCAGCCTTCGATCCGCTCGCAGCCGCCGCTCCGCAGGGCGCGACGCACGCGGGTGAACCCGCCGCCACCGAACACCGTGCACGCGCTTCCGCAATCGGTGAGGATGTCGGCATCGCCATCGTCCGCCATGCCGACAGCGGATCGGGCGATGTGCTCGTGATCCGGCTCGACCCCGCCGAACTCGGCAAGATCGAGGTGCGCCTGCGCATGGACGAGGCGCGGCAGCTGAGTGCCGAGGTCACCGCCGATCAGCCGGCGACGCTCGACCTGCTGCGCCGTGACTCCGACAACCTCACCCGCGCGCTCAACGATGCCGGCTTCCGCGCCGACGATCAGAGCCTGCGCTTCGACAGCCGTGGCTTTGGCCAGAGCGACCAGCAGGCCCAGCAGGGCCGCCGCATCGCCAGCCGCGCCTATCTGAACGATGGCGATGTCGCCAACGCTCAGTCCACCCCCACCCCCGTCCAGGTCCGCAGTTCGGGCCGGGTCGATCTCGTCGCCTGAAGGAGCCGATCATGGCTGTCACCGCAACATCTGCCGCCACGACGGCGACCGACACCAGTTCGACCAACGCGCTGGGCAAGCTCGCCACCGATGCGACGATGTTCCTGCGCCTGCTGACGACGCAGATGCAGAATCAGGACCCGCTCGATCCGATGGACACGTCGGAATATACTCAGCAGCTCGTCCAGTTCTCGCAGGTCGAACAGTCGATCCAGCAGAATGCGTCGCTCAAGTCGATCCTGACCGCGCTCACCTCCGACAATCTCGTCGGCGCGGCGTCGGTGGTCGGCAAGGTCGCGAGCTTTGGCAGCGATCAGGCGGGTCTGACCGCGACCAGCCCGGCGCAATGGACCTATGCCACCAGCCGCCCGGCGGAGTCGGTGGTCGCGACGATCAAGAACGCGTCCGGCGCGACCGTCCACACCGTCAACCTGACCGGGTCGGAAGGCGAACTGGTGTGGGACGGCACGCTGGCCGATGGCACGCGCGCGCCGGACGGCGCCTACAAGCTCGAGATTGCGGCCAAGGACACGACCGGCGCGAGCGTGCCGGTGTCGATCTCTGCCCGCGGCCTGGTCAAGGAAGTCGCGCAGGATGCGTCGGGCATGACGTTCCAGGTCAACGGCGTCTTCTACAACTCCGCCACGCTGATCCGCCTGACCCAGTAAAGCGTCAGGCTTCGCGCGCCTCCAGCATCTTGATGATGCCGGAGAAGTCCATGCCGGCATGGCCTTCGTCCGCGAACTTGCCGTAAAGTTCGGCGGCGCGCGCGCCCATCGGCGTGTCGGCGTGGACCGTTTCCGCCGCCTCCATCGCCAGCTTCAGATCCTTGAGCATCAGCCCGACCGCAAAGCCGCCCTGATAGTCATTGTCGGCGGGGGATTTGGGGCCGACGCCGGGCAGCGGCGCGTAGCTGGTCATCGACCAGCTCTGTCCCGAAGAAACTGAGCTGATATCGTAGAAGGTCTGGGGATCGAGCCCGAGCTTGCGCGCGAGCAGAAACGCCTCGCAGGTCGCGACCATCGTCGCGCCGAGCAGCATGTTGTTGCAGATCTTCGCCGCCTGCCCCGCGCCATTGCCGCCGGCATGGATCACCGCCTTGCCCATGTCGGACAGGAACAGCTCCGCGCGTTCGAACGCCGCATCGCTGCCGCCGACCATGAAGGTGAGCGTGCCGCCCGCCGCCGCGGCGATCCCGCCAGAAACCGGCGCGTCGACCGCGGCCAGCCCCTTGGCGATCGCGGCATCGGCGACGCGGCGCGCAGTATCCACGTCGATCGTCGAGCAATCGATCAGGATCGCGCCGGTATCCGCCGCGCCGAATACGCTGTCGGCATAGACCTGTTC
>JASBRX010000038.1 GCA_030149245.1 Sphingomonas bacterium | reverse complement strand
CGATCTGGGCGTCGATACCGGCGACACCGACGAAGAAACCTGAAACCCGGGGAAAAAAGCGGTTGCACACCGCGCGATGGCTGCTAAAGGCCATCGCCTTCCCGGAACGGATGGGGCCGTAGCTCAGCTGGGAGAGCGCTGCAATGGCATTGCAGAGGTCAGGGGTTCGATCCCCCTCGGCTCCACCATCCCTATGAAGAAACAGGCCGGAGCGCATCGCGCTACCGGCCTTTTCTTTGGCTCGTACGGAGCCGGAGGGTGGCCTGCCCGTCCCGCATCGGCACAGGCGTTAACGATCCTTTAGGGATGGCCGAAAGTGTAAACGGCGCGTTAACTTCCTGCCATGCGACGCGACCTCATCCTGACCGGCGCCAGCCGGAGCCACCCCTTTCGGGCCAATCTCCCCCATGTGCGCGCGCAGGTGCGTCGACGTGAGGATGATGGCGACCTCAAGCTGTTCGCCATGAGCTTCACGGCGTTCTTTGTCTGTATCTACACGTTCATTTTCTGAACGGCCCGCGCTGCGTCAGTCGCAGGCGCGGTGTAGCCGCTGGGCGATCCACGCCGAGATGATCGCCATGCCCGCGACGAACAGCAACTGATCCGCCGGCCCGAAGCTCAATGCAGTGATCGCAATCACCAGCAATGCGCCCAGCACCATCCCGAAGGCGTTGACGATATTGTTCGCCGCCACTGTGCGGGCAGTCTGATCCTTGGTCACGGTGGTTGTGAGGAACGCGTAGAGCGGGACCACGAACATGCCACCAGCGATCGCGATCGCCATCAACGTCGCGAGCACCACCCAGGCCTGTGGCATCACGATGAAGCCGATCATGTCGTAGAGCGCGCCAGGCGCAGCGGGGATCCAGAAGCGCGATTCAAACGAGAAGGCGACGATGAAGACCGCCATCGCGATCACCGAGATAGGCGAGTATTTCGCCGAAATCTCACCCTTGAGCATTGCGTTGATGATCACCGAGCCGATCGCGACACCGACCGAGAAGGTCGCGATCATCAGGCTGGCGACTTCCTTGGTGGACGTCAGCACATTCTTGGCAAGCGGCGTGAAGATCACAATCAGCACCGCGCCCATCGTCCAGAAGAAGCTGATCGCGCAGATCGCCCAGAACAGGCGCGGGATGTGCATCGTGTTGGCAATGAGCCGCCAGGATGCGGTGAACGGGTTGAAGTTTAGCTTGAGCTTTGCGCCCTGACGCGGTGCCGCGGGGACCATGCGGCCGGTAAACCAGCCGATTATGGCGACAATCAGTGTCAGCCAGCCCGCCGTCTCGATCGAAACCCAGCCGGCGACGACGGTGCCGAGCAGGATCGAGAGATAGGTCGCCGCCTCGACCATCCCGGTGCCGCCGAGAATTTCGTCTTCCTTCAGATGCTGCGGCAGAATCGCATATTTGATCGGGCCGAAAAAGGTCGAGTGGGTGCCGAGCATCAGCACCGCGCCCAGCATCATGCCCACCCCGATCATCGGATAACCGAAATGCGCGACGATGATCCCGCCGCCGCCGAAGAGCATGATCCCGATCTCGGCCGTCTTCACCAATCGGATGATCTGCGCCTTGTCATAGGTGTCGGCGAGTTGGCCCGACAATGCGGAGAGCAACACGAAGGGAAGCAGCGCGGCGCCCGTGGCAAGCGCGTTGAAGACGAACTCGGTCTCCGGGTTGTTCAGCACCTGATAGGTGGCGAACAGGACCATCGCGGTCTTGAACAGATTGTCGTTGAACGCCCCCAGGAATTGCGTGACGAACAGGGGGAGAAAACGGCGCTCCTTGAGCAGTCCGAGCGCGTTGTTCATATGCGTGGCGGGCCTTCGTCCGTCGAAACTGGCGCACGCATAGCCGGGGGGCACGGGGTGCGGCAACCGGATATCGTTTTGCCAACAGGGGATGATCGCGGCGGCGGGCGGTGCTAGAGCCGAAACATGCTGACGCTGCCCAACGTCCTGACGCTATCGCGAATCGTCACCGTCCCGCTGCTGGTATTCTTCCTGTGGTGGCCGCGCTGGGAGGCGGGCTATGCGCTTGGCTTTGCGACCTATTGCCTGATGGGGATCACCGACTATTTCGACGGCTATCTCGCGCGGTCGCGCGGAACGGTGTCGAAACTGGGCGTGTTTCTCGACCCCATCGCGGACAAGATCATGGTTGCGGCGGTGATCCTGATCCTCTGCGCCAAGGAGCTGATTCCCGGCATCCACATGATCGCCGCGCTGGTGATTTTGTTGCGGGAGATCGCCGTTTCCGGGCTGCGCGAGTTTCTCGGCGGAATTCAGGTTTCAGTGCCGGTATCGGCGCTGGCCAAGTGGAAGACTGCGCTGCAGCTGACGTCGCTGGGCGGATTGATTCTGGCGGGAGCCTTGCCGGCATGGGGCTGGATCCATGACACCAGCCTGGCGATGTTGTGGGCTGCTGCGGCGCTGACGCTGATCACCGGATGGGATTATCTACGCGTCGGCCTGCGGCACATGGACAGCTGATGCGGCTGCTCTATTTCGCCTGGGTCCGCGAGACCATCGGTGTTGGCGAGGAGGATGTTCAGCCGCCCGAGGCGGTGCGGACGGTCGCTGACCTGATCGACTGGTTGCGCGGGTGTAGCGATGCGCATGCGGCGGCGCTGGCCGATATGACGCGGCTGCGCGCGGCGGTTGATCAGAAGTTCGTCGCGCTCGACACGCAGCTGGGTGCAGCGCGCGAGGTGGCGATCTTTCCCCCGGTGACCGGCGGATGATCCGCGTTTCGGTCGACACCGCGCCGATCGATGTCGGGATCGAACTTGCGGGAATCGAGGAAAGCGGCGCGGGCGGCATCGCGAGCTTTATCGGAGTCGTGCGGGGCGACGATGGCGTCACCTGCCTCGAGCTCGAACATTATCCGGGAATGACCGAAGCAGTGCTGTGCGATCTGGCCGAGCAGGCGATGGCGCGCTGGGGGCTGGTCTCCGCCGTCGTCGTGCATCGCGTGGGGCCGATGGACCCGGGCGAGCGGATCGTGCTGGTCGCGACCGCAGCGGCACATCGCGCGGCGGCGCTGGAAGCGTGTGCGTTCCTGATCGACCGGCTCAAGACCGACGCGCCATTCTGGAAGCGCGAGCACCGTGGAGATGCGGTGGACTGGGTCGATGCACGGGAGAGCGACTCGGAGGCGGCGGCGCGCTGGCATTGAGCGGTCCACGATATTCCGCTATATTGTGACGGAAGGAGTTGCGCATGGCCACGACGCTGAATGTCCGGATCACCGGGCCGCTTGAAGATTTTGTCAGCGAGAATATCGGTGCCAACGGCTCGTATGAAAATGCCAGCGAATATGTCCGCGACCTGATTCGGCGGGACCGCGAGCGCGTGGAGGCCGAACGGTTTGCATCGCTGAAGGCGGAGTTGCAGCGGGCGTTTGCGACGCCGGAGAGCGACTATAAGCCGTTCGACCCCGACGCGTTCGTGGAGCGTGCGCGCGACCGGTGGCGGGGTTGAGCGGTTACCTTCTCCTGAAGCATGCCGAACATCGGCTCGATGAGATTGTCGATTTCACGCGCGACCATTCGGGCGAGGCGCAGGCGATCCGCTATTTCGAAGGAATGGCTGCCAAATTTGCCGAGATCGCTTCGCGCCAGCTTCCATGGCGAGCCATCCCGGCAGAATTCGGCGTTGATGGCTTTTTCTGCCGCTATGAACGCCACTTCATTTACTGGCGCATCCTGAGCAGCGAGGAGGTGGGCATCGTTACGATCCTGCATGAGCGCATGCATCACATCGCCCATGTCCAACAGGCGTTCGAGATCTAGCCGACGGTTCCCGACTGAGCCAGCACCTCTGCAAGCAACCTGAAATCCCGTTCCCGCGGGCTTGCCTTGCGCCAAACCAAGGCGATGCGGCGCGACGGATTGTCGGCCTGAAGCGGGCGCGCGGTGATGTGGGTATGGTCGAGGATGCCGGCATCGATCGCCATTTCGGGCAGCATCGTCACGCCAAGGCCGTTGTCCACCATCTGCACCATTGTGTGCAACGACGTACCCAGCATCGTCGCCTCGGCACGCAGCTCCGGGCGGTTGCACGCGGCGAGCGCGTGATCCTTGAGGCAATGCCCGTCCTCCAGCAGCAGCAGGCGGGTCTCGTCGATCTCGCTTGCACTCACGCTGGCATGATCGGGCTCATACTCGCCGTTCGGAAAGGCCACGAACAGCCGATCATCGAACAAGGGCGCGGTTTCGACGTCGCCACAGGCATAGGGGAGGGCGAGCAGCACACAGTCGGTGCGCCCGGTGTGCAAGCTTTCGCACGCCGCGCCGCTTGGCTCTTCTCGCAGGAACAGCTTGAGGTCGGGATAGCCTTTGCGCAGCCGGGGCAGGATGCGCGGGAGCAGGAACGGGGCAATCGTCGGGATAACGCTCATCCGCATCTCCCCCGACAACGGACGCCCGGCGGCGCGCGCAAGGTCGGCCAGTTCGTCCGCCTCGCGTAGCACACGCCGCGCCTTATCGACGATTCGCTCGCCCAGCGGGGTAAAGCGGACCACGCGCCGGGTACGCTCGACCAGCACCACACCGATCAGCGTTTCGAGCTCGCGAAGCCCTGCCGAAAGCGTGGACTGGGTGACGAAGCTTGCCTCGGCCGCACGCCCGAAATGGCCATGGTCCTTGAGCGCGACGAGATATTGAAGCTGCTTCAGCGTCGGAAGATAGGTCTGCGCCATTGATCGATCCACGCGATTGATGGCGGCGATATAAGTGATCGATGCGATGATACCAAGTCCGAAGCGGCTGCGCTGCGGGCAATTTCGCACGCAGCGCAGCAGTTTAGCCTCAGCGCACCTGCGCCAACGCCACCGCGTCCGGGCCAGCGGGAAAGCTCAGCTGCCCCGTGTCGTCCTGAACCGCACGCCATACGCCCTCCGCGACATCAGCTTCGGTCGTGAACAATGCCGGCGTGGCGAAGGCAGCAAGGATTGGTTCGGCGAACGGCATATAGGCTTGCGGTATCGCTTCCTCGATTCGCGTCGTTGAGTTCTGGATGAACCGGGTTGTTGGGCCATAGCCAGGCTGGACAAGCTTGGCCCGCACGCCGAACGCCGCGAGTTCATGCGCCAGCGAACCGGTAAAGCCCTCGATGGCGGTTTTGCTCGCCGTATACACCGATACCAGCGGCATCGGCACGAGCACCGCGCTCGATGTCACATTGACCACCACTCCGGACCGGCGTGCCCGGAAGCCGGGAATAGCGGCCTGTGTCATCGCGATAACGCCAAAGGTGTTGGTCTCGAAAATCTCTCGCACTCGGTGCATCGGCATCGCTTCCAGCGCGCCGATTCCACCGATCCCCGCATTGTTGACCAGCGCGTCAATCGGCCCCGCCGCCGCGATCGCGGCGGCAATGCTCTCCGGGCGGGTCACGTCAAGTGCAAGCACCTGCATGCGTTCGCAACTGGGCAGCACGTCGAGACGCGGCGTGCGCATCGTGGCGATGACGCGCCATCCGCGTGCATGAAACAGGCGGGCGGTTGCGAGGCCATAGCCCGACGAGGCGCCGGTGATCAGGATTGTCTTCATGGGAATTTCCTTGCTGTTGGTGTTCCCCAGATATCCTGAACGAACCGGACGTTCTGCGATTGATAATCCGTAATTCATTTGCGATAGTCCGGACATGGTTGATCCGCTGTCCGAGATCATTGCATTGCTCAGGCCGCGCACGGTCTTTTCCAAGCGGGTCAGCGGCGCGGGGCGTTGGGGTGTGCGCTATGGCGCTTATGGTGCGCCGAGCTTTTGCACCGTGATCGAGGGGCGTTGTCGGCTCGCGGTGGACGGTCACGATCCGGTGACCCTTGAAGCCGGGGATTTTATACTGATGCCCGCGACGCCCGGTTTCGTGCTGTCGGGCTTTGAACCGGTGATCCCGATCTACCATGATTCGCATGAGGCGGCAGCGCTGCCGCCAATCGATGAACTGCGCCATGGCGATGCGGATGCCGATCCCGACGTGCGGTTGCTGGGCGGATACTTCGCGTTTGCTGTCCCCGACACCGGGCTCCTGCTGTCACTGTTGCCTGCGCTGATCCATCTGCGCGGTGCGACGCGGCTCACCACGCTGGTGACGATGCTGGGGGACGAGGCACTGGCACGGCAGCCGGGGTGCGATCTGGTGCTAGAGCGGCTGGTGGAGATTTTGCTCGTGGAGGCGCTGCGGTCGATCCAGGGCGATCAAGCGCCGGCCGGCCTGTTGCGCGGACTGGGCGACCGGCGGATCGCTGGCGCGATGCGCGCGATGCATGGCGAGCCCGCGCGTCCCTGGACGATGGCGCAACTCGCCGGAAAGGCAGGCATGTCACGGTCCGCCTTTTTCGAGCGGTTCGTGCGTGCGGTCGGCGTGCCGCCGATGGAGTATCTGCTCGCCTGGCGGATGGCGCTGGCCAAGGATCTGCTAAAGGGGCGGCAGCTCGCGCTGACCGAGGTCGCCGAACGGGTCGGCTATGGGTCGGCGAGCACGTTCAGCACCGCGTTTAGTCGACACGTCGGGCAGCCGCCGGGGCGTTTTTCCCGAACTGCAGCCGCGCGATAACGCCACCCCCGCATTCTACGGGGGCGGCGCCATCGGGGTTCAGGCAGCCGCGGCCTCGATCTCTTCGGCGGGGAGCCGGATGAGGTAATCGAAGGCCGAAAGTGCGGCGGTCGAGCCTGCGCCCATCGCGATCACGATCTGCTTGTACGGAACGGTGGTGGCGTCACCGGCGGCGAAGATACCCGGCTGGCTGGTTTCACCGCGCGCATCAATCTCGATCTCGCCGCGCGGGGTCAGCGCGACGCTGTCTTTGAGCCATTCGGTGTTGGGGACGAGGCCGATCTGAACGAAGATGCCTTCAAGCGCGATGTCGTGCTCCACGCCGGTGTTGCGGTCCTTGTAAGTCAGGCCGGTCACCTTTTCCGCGCCGTTCACTCGCGTCGTCATCGCAGAAGTGATGACCTGGACGTTCGACAGGCTGCCGAGCTTGCGCTGAAGCACCGCGTCTGCGCGCAGCTGGCTGTCATATTCGATCAGCGTGACGTGACCGACAATACCGGCCAGGTCGATTGCCGCCTCGACACCCGAATTGCCGCCGCCGATCACCGCCACGCGCTTGCCCTTGAAGAGCGGGCCGTCGCAGTGCGGGCAATAGGCCACACCCTTGTTGCGATATTCGTCTTCGCCGGGAACGCCCATCTGACGCCAGCGGGCACCGGTCGACAGGATGATCGTCTTGGCCTTGAGGCTCGCGCCGTTCGCCAGCACGACCTCATGCAATCCGCCCTCGCGCGCGGACGGGATCAGCTTTTCCGCGCGCTGCAGGTTCATGATGTCGACGCCGTTGTCCTTGACGTGACCTTCGAGCTGGGCGGCGAGCTTGGGGCCTTCGGTGTAGGGGACCGAGATGAAATTCTCGATGCCCATCGTGTCGAGCACCTGGCCACCGAAGCGTTCAGCCGCGATGCCGACGCGAAGCCCCTTGCGGGCGGTGTAGATGGCGGAGGCCGCGCCAGCCGGGCCGCCGCCGACGATGAGGACGTCGAACGGCTCCTTGGCCGCGAGCTTCTCCGCGGCCTTGGCTTCGGCGCCGCTGTCGAGCTTGGCGACGATCTGCTCCAGCTCCATCCGGCCCGATCCGAACAGCTCGCCGTTGAGATAGACAGTGGGGACGGCGAGCACCTGGCGCGCATCGACCTCTTCCTTGAACAGCGCGCCGTCGATCGCAACGTGGCTGATCCTGGGGTTGAGCACCGCCATCAGGTTGAGCGCCTGGACCACGTCCGGGCAGTTCTGGCAGCTGAGCGAGAAATAGGTTTCGAAGTGGAGGTCGCCGTCGAGGCCCTTGACCGCTTCGATCACGTCCTGCGCCGCCTTGGACGGGTGGCCGCCGACCTGAAGCAGGGCGAGCACGAGGCTGGTGAACTCATGTCCCATCGGGATGCCGGCGAAGCGGACGCCGATATCGGTGCCCGCGCGGCGAATCATGAAGCTGGGCGTGCGCTTGTCGTCGTCCTTGCGGATCAGCGTGATCTTGCCCGACAGGCCCGCGATTTCGGTGAGGAGACCTTCCAGCTCGCGCGACTTCGCATCGTCGCCCAGGCTGGCGACGAGTTCGATCGCTTCGCGGATATGGACGAGATAGCCTTCCAGCTGCTGCTTGAGGTGCGCGTCGAGCATCGGGGAAACTCCTTGAACTGAAATCAAAACGGCCCGGGGCATCGGGAGTGTTGAAGGTGGCGGCGGCAAGCCGCCTGGATTGTCCGGGGGACAATCCAACTTCAACACAATGCCCCGGGCCGTATTCGCACCCGCCAAACTGGGGGAGGGGCGGGTGCGAAGAACCGCGTGGCTTAGATCTTGCCGACGAGGTCGAGCGACGGGGCGAGGGTTGTTTCGCCCTCTTCCCACTTGGCCGGGCAGACTTCGCCCGGATGCGCCGCGATATACTGCGCAGCCTTGATCTTGCGGAGCAGTTCGGCGGCGTTACGACCGACGCCTTCGCTGGTGATTTCGACCAACTGGATCACGCCTTCGGGATCGATCACGAAGGTGCCACGATCCGCCAGGCCCTGGCCTTCACGCAGCACGTCGAAATTCTTCGCGAGATTGTGGTTCTGGTCGCCCAGCATGTAATAGTTGATCTTGCCGATCGCGGGCGAGGTGTCGTGCCATGCCTTGTGGCTGAAATGGGTGTCGGTCGACACCGAATAGACCTCGACGCCCATCTTTTGCAGGGTCGGGTAGATGTCGGCCAGGTCTTCCAGCTCGGTCGGGCAGACGAAAGTGAAGTCGGCCGGGTAGAAGAAGAACACCGCCCACTTGCCGCGCACGTCGGCGTCGGTGACCTCGACGAACTTGCCTTCCTTGAATGCGGTTGCCGTGAACGGCTTGAGCTCGCTTCCGATGAGCGCCATTTTCTGTTCTCCTTTGGATGGTGCAGTGCAGCTTGTGCAATGCCGCATATAGGGTGCGGCGCGGCACATCCAAATTGGAAGAGTTGCTCTGGCTGATCGATCAAATCAATCAGCCGGGCGCAGTTAATCGCTTTTTCAAGTGATTGCACGATAGACGCTGTAGCTGCTGGTCAGGGTCAAAACGACCCCCACCAGGATCAGCAGCGTCTTGGTTGGAACGCGCTTGGCGAGGATCGCACCGAACGGCGCCGCGATGACGCCGCCAATCAGAAGGCCCACGACCGCCTCGGTAAATGCCGAGAATCCCAAGTGGAAGATGAAGGTGATGGACACTGACAGGGTCAGGAAAAACTCGACGCTGTTGACCGTCCCGATCGTGTAGCGCGGCTGCGTGCCCTGGATCAGCAGGTTGCTGGTGACGACCGGGCCCCAGCCGCCGCCGCCCGCCGCGTCGAGGAATCCGCCGGCAAGGCCAAGCGGCTCGACGATCTTCGGCTCGCGATGGTGGCGGGTCGGAAAGCTGATGCCGCGCCACAGCAAGTAAATGCCGATCAGCGCAAGATAGCTCATGACATAAGGCCGGGTGACCGAGGCATCGAGCGTGCTGAGCAGATAGGCGCCGGTAACGCCGCCGATCACGCCGGGGATCAGCAGTCGGAAGAACAGCTTCCACTTCACATTTTTGTGGATTGCGTGGCTGATTCCCGAAACGCCGGTGGTGAAGCATTCGGCAAGATGGACCCCGGCGGACGCCGTGGCAGGGGGCACGCCGAGAACGCTGACCAACAAGGTGCTCGAAATCACTCCGAACGCCATGCCGAGCGCGCCATCGACGATCTGTGCGGCAAAGCCGACCGCGATGAACGGAAGCAGGGCCTGGACATCGAAACCTTCAAACATGCACGCACCTGCTCTGGATCGGCCGCTTGATGTGCCGGGTGGCGACAATTCCCACAAGATACATCGTGTTTAGCCGCGACAAGCGAAATCCTCGCCACGCTGGAATTGCCGAACCGACCTCACTAAATAGGCGGCTGTTCGAAAAGGGGCCTGATCATGTTCGGCGGCGTCGCAGCCTATCTCGATTCTATCCGCGCTCGCGACCCGGCGCCGCGCAGCCGTGCAGAAATCCTGCTCTACCCTGGGGTGTGGGCGCTGTTCTGGCACCGCGTCGCGCATCGCCTGTTCCGCGCCCGGCTGTTTTTCCTGGCGCGTGCGGTGAACCATCTGTCGCGCTGGCTGACCGCGATCGACATTCACCCGGGGGCCACGATCGGGCGCAATTTTTTCATCGACCATGGCTTTGTCGTGATCGGTGAGACGGCCGAGATCGGGGACAATGTGACCATCTATCAGTGCGTCACTTTGGGCGGGACTAGCCCCGACAATGGCGTGGCTGGCAAGCGCCATCCGACGCTTGCGGACGGGGTGATCATCGGGTCTGGCGCTCAAGTGCTCGGCCCCATCACGGTCGGCCCGCGCGCGCGTGTCGGGGCGAATGCCGTGGTGACCAAGGATGTACCCGAGGGCGCGGTGATGGTCGGGATTCCGGCCAAGCCGACCTTGGTCGAGGCGGAGGCGTGGAAGAAGGACTTTGTCCCCTATGGCACGCCATGCAGCGAACTCTACGACCCGGCGACGCAGAAGCTTGAAATCATGCGCTGCGAGCTCGAAACGATGCGCAAGCGGCTGGACGAGCTGCTCGCCGAGCGTGCGGCGGAGCGCCGTCCGGAGCAGCGCGACCGGGCGTGAGCGCTGACATCACGCCATTTCCCGCGCGCCGCGCGCCCACTCAGGTCGGGTTCGACCGGGCCGAATTGATGCGGATCCTCGACCTTTACGGCCGGATGGTCGCGGCCGGCCATTGGAAGGATTACGCGATTGATCTGGGCCGCGACGCAGCGGTTTTCGCCGCGTTCCGCCGCACTGCCGAGCGCCCGGAATTCCGCGTCGAGAAGCGTCCGGCGCTGCGCAATCGGCAGGGCATGTGGGCGCTGGTCAATGAATCCGGCGCGGTGCTGAAGCGCGGCCATGAGCTTGGCCCGGTGCTCGCCCCGGTCGAGCGGCGGCTGATGAAGCTGGTCGAGGACTGAAATTCGCTCAGGCGGTGAACCGCTTGGTGAAGCCTTTCACATTGCCCAGTTCTGCGGGCTGCGCATCGATCCGGTTGACCTGCGCCATTGTCGGCCCTTCGCGGCAGCGATCGACAAAGGTGTCGAGCGCGACATCCTCGCCATCCGCCAGAATCTCGACCCGTCCGTCCTGCAGGTTGCGAACCCAGCCGGTCACGCCCAGCTGGCGCGCGGTGCGCACCGCCCAATCGCGATAGCCAACGCGCTGCACGCGCCCTTCGATCAGCAAACGCTGTGCCGTCATTGATGGTAATCCCCGCATACACATGCGCTTACGTCGCGCACGGGGGATGTCATAATCTGGAGCGGGCACCTTCGCATAGTCTGCCCTGGCGCAGCAGCGGGGCGGTTCGGCGTGGAATGGAGCCTCAGGCGAGATTGAAGCCGCCACTCTCGTCCATCAGATGCAGCAAGCCGTCGCTGATCGCGAAATAGGCGCCGTGGATGGTCAGCGTGCCCGCCGCTTCGCGCGTCGGAACGAACGGGAAGGTGCGGAGGTTCGCGATCGAGGTGCGGACGGTTTCCAGCTCCATTTCGCGCGATGCCTCCGGGCCGTCGCCGAACTTGGCCCTCACGCGTTCGCGCGCGTCATCGAGCAGGCTGACCCAGGCGTGGACGAAGCCGCCGTCGCCCGGTTCCGAGTGCTGGAACATCTCCGTCAGCGCGGCATGCGCGCCACCGCACATGCCGTGTCCGAGCACCACGATCTCCTCGACCTCGAGTTTGGTCACTGCAAATTCGAGCGCGGCGGATACGCCATGGCGGCCGCCGTCATTTTCGAACGGCGGGACCAGATTGGCGACATTGCGCACGACGAAAATCTCGCCCGGTGACGTATCGAAGATCTGGGCGGGCTCGACGCGACTATCGGAGCAGGCGATGACCATCACCCGGGGGCTCTGCCCCTCGGACAGCGCGGCCCAGCGGTCGCGCTGCTGGCGCCAGCCGCTTTCCCTGAACCGATGATAGCCTGCGACGAGATTAGTGAATCTGGTTTCAGTCAATCGAACTTCGCGCCTCGTACCACTTCGACCCGGCTGATCACCAGCAACAGCCCATGGCTGTCGAGCAGGTCGGACAGCGTGTCGGTTAGTCGCTCAGCGCGCGTTCGGGAAGTGATTGTCAGAAATAAGATCTTGGCCTGCGCGCCGCTGAGTTGATCGTCGCGCCATGGGCCCGACGCACCAAGCCCGCCGAGCGACGGAAGCAGGGTGTATCCATTGATGCCGACATCCCGAGCAATCTGTTCGACTCGCCGCAACAGCGGTTGGTCCACCAGGATCTCGACGCGAACCCGCTCGACGGTGTCCGTCATGTGCCCAGCATCCTCGCCACCGTGGCAATCAGGGGGATGCCGATCACCACATTGAATGGGAACGTAATGCCCAGCGACATAGCGAGATACAAGCCAGGATCGGCGGCAGGCAAAGCAAGGCGCATGGCAGCCGGCACCGCGATGTAGGACGCACTCGCCGCGAGTACGCCGAGTGCTGCGGCGGAGCCGATGTCGAGACCGATTGCACTACCGACCGCTACCCCGAGCATGCCGTTGGCCACCGGGATCAGCAGCGCGAGTGTGGCGAGCCGGACTGTCAGCGCCCGCGCTTCGCGTAGGCGCCGCACCGCGATCAGCCCCATGTCTAGCAGGAACAGGCACAGGATGCCGCGAAACCCGCCTTCAAACACCGGGGCCACCGGGGCGAATCGGTCGGGACCCGCGATCATGCCGATGATGAAGCTGCCGACGAGCAGGACAACGGCCCCGTTGAGCAGGACCTCATGCCACAGCCCGCTCCGTTCATCGACGCGCGCCGTCGCACCGCTAGCGCGCCGCGCCAGGAGCAGGCCGGTGACGATCGCTGGGGTCTCCATCAGGGCCAACGCCGCGACCATGTAACCGGCTGGTGGTGTGCCTGCGATCCGCAGCATCTCCGTCGCGGTGACATAGGTGACCACGCTGACCGAGCCATAGTGCGCGGCGACCGCACCGGCATTGGTGGAGTCGAGCCGGCCAAAACCGCGCAACAGGCCAAAGACCGGGATCGGAATCAGAAAGCTGAGCGCAAGCGCGGCGACCGCTGCCCAGATCAGGCCGGCCTCGAGCCCATGGGCCGCGACACTGACGCCGCCCTTCAGGCCGATCGCGGCCATCAGGTAGAGCGACATCGCCTTCGCGATCGGCTCTGGGATCGCCAGATCGGATCGGACCAGCGCGGCAAATGCACCGAGCAGGAAGAACAGGATCACGGGGCTGAGAAAGGGTTCGACGAAGCTCATCGAGTGGTCTCGGTAATGCCGGGGTTGCGGCGAGGCAAGGCGCAAAGCCCCCGGTTGGAAAATGCCGCGCGGGACGCTATCTGCGCGCAATGAACGATCCCACGCCCGTCGCGCGCCCCGCCGAACCCGCTGCCCGCCAGCGCAAGCCTGACTGGATCCGCGTCAAGGCACCGACCTCGGCCGGCTTTGCCGCGACGCGCGCGCTGATGCGCTCGAAGAGCCTGACGACGGTGTGCGAGGAAGCGGCATGCCCGAATATCGGCGAGTGCTGGAGCAAGAAGCACGCGACCGTGATGATCCTGGGCGATACCTGCACCCGCGCCTGCGCGTTTTGCAACGTCAAGACCGGCATGCCGCGTGCGGTCGATCCGATGGAGCCCAACAACGTCGCCGACGCGGCGGTGCAGATGGGGCTGGAGCATATCGTCATCACCTCGGTCGACCGCGACGACCTGCCCGATGGCGGGGCGAAGCAGTTCGTCAAGGTAATCGAGGCGATCCGCAAGGCGTCGCCGAGCACCACGATCGAGATCCTGACGCCGGACTTCCGCAACAAGCATGAGGCCGCGGTCGAGATGATCGTGGCGGCGCGGCCGGACGTCTATAACCACAATCTCGAAACCGTGCCGCGCCTCTACCCGACGATCCGCCCGGGTGCACGCTATTATGCGTCGATCCGGCTGCTGGAGCAGGTCAAGAAGCTCGACCCGTCGATCTTCACCAAATCGGGCATCATGCTGGGGCTGGGCGAAGAGCGGCTGGAGGTCCATCAGGTGATGGACGACATGCGCAGCGCCGACATCGATTTCCTGACGATGGGCCAGTATCTCCAGCCGACGCCGCGCCACGCCAAGGTGCAGGACTTCGTGACTCCGGCGGCGTTTGATGCCTATGCGGCGATCGCGCGGGCCAAGGGGTTCCTGCTGGTCGCATCCTCGCCGCTGACGCGGTCGAGCTATCACGCCGGTGATGATTTCGCGAAGATGAAGGCGGCACGCGATGCCAAGCTCGCAAAGGCGGTGGTTTCCGTCTGATGCCGCGTCACGCCGAGACTCGCCGGCTGCCCTACACGCCGGAACAGATGTACGATCTGGTCGCCGACGTCGGCCGTTATGCCGAGTTCCTGCCCTGGGTCAGCGCGGTGCGGGTCCGGTCGAATAGTGAGACCGAGATGGTCGCGGACCTGATGGTCGGGTTCAAGGGGCTGCGCGAAACCTTTACCAGCCGGGTGCAGAAGCAGCGGCCGGGGCATATCCGGGTCGAATATCTCGAAGGCCCGCTCAAGCACCTGCACAATGACTGGAAATTCCGGCCCGATGGCGAGGGCGGGGTGCTGGTCGATTTCGAGGTCGATTTCTCGTTCAAGAACCGCGTGTTTGAAATGCTCGCGGGGCAGGTGTTCGACCGTGCGCTGCGGATGATGATCGGCGCGTTCGAACAGCGCGCGGCGGCGCTTTACTCGGGCGCGGCAGGCAGCAGCAGTTCGAGCGCACACAGCGCCGCCTGAAGCCGAACGCCGCCGCGGCCAAGGTCGCCGAAGTCGCGGGTGTCGGCGACGATGACCTCTGGGTCCGCGGCCTTTTCGGCACGAGCGAAGACGACATGGCCGACCGGCTTCTTGTCGCTGCCGCCGCCGGGCCCGGCGACCCCGGTAATTGCCACGGCAACATCCGCATCGCTCTGCTCAAGTGCGCCCTGGGCCATGCTCCAGGCGGTGGCGACCGAGACGGCGCCGAAGGTTTCGAGCACGTCGCGGCTGACCTTCAGCTGCTTGGTCTTGGCTTCGTTGGAGTAGGTGACGAAACCGGCGATCAGAATCTCCGAAGAGCCGGGAATTTCGGTGATTGCGGCGCAGACCAGGCCGCCGGTGCAGCTCTCGGCGACCGCGACGGTGCGGCCGGCGGCGCGGTTGGCTTCGACGACGCGGCGCGCGGCGTCGACCAGTTCGGTGGGGAGAATCGTGTCCATCATTTGGGGCGGGCCATAGGGCAAAGCGGCAGCTTTGGCCCGCTTTTTCGACGGTCGGCGTCGAGTTGCGCCATGCCGACGAACACGCCCGCCAGATTCTTTGGAGGGAGCGGCGCGAGATTGGTGACGATCTTGTCCAGTTTCGGGCAATCGGCCGGTTCGATCATCTGCCCGGCGAGCGGTACGACGATCACCTTGATCGCGGGGAGGACGAACATCGATCCGGCAATGGCCTGCATATCGGGGCCGAGCAGCTTGGCGATGCCGCTGCGTGCCGCCGGAAGCGCCGGGGCGACGCCGGACTGGAGGCGGGCGGCGAAGGCCGGGTTGGGGCGGCGGAGAAAGGCGGAGGGGGGCAGGGCGGTGCAGACGCGGCCCATCTCCGCCACCATGTCGGGCAGGAGAACCTGGAACAGCGCCTCTGCCTCGCCATCGGAGAGGCAGGGGCGCGGCTGGGCCTGAACGCTGGACGCGGCGAGGCCGGTCCAGAGCAGGGCGGTGGTGGCGAGGTGGCGGAAACGCATGCACTTTACTCCGTCGGCAGCCCCGACGTGGCGGCCCCGTCAGGGCTTTGTAGAGACCGGACAGATATCGAAGTCTGAACCGCTCTTCTTTTTACGTTTCGTTCGCGATGCGGGGCGGTCCGCATCGACAAGCTGTACGATCGCGACGATCGCCCCGGCGAGATTCGCAGCGGGCAGAGGATCCAGCTGGGCGAAGACGGCGTCAAAGCCGCCGCAGTTTTTGGCGCTGAGATCCTTTGCGATCATAACCCCCATCGTGTCCCGGACGAGAGGAAGGACGGCCTGAGTCTCCAGGCCATCCAATTCGCCGTCGCCAAACCGCTTGAACGCAGCGACGGCTTCGTCCTCGCGGCCAGCGGCCGCCGCCTCGATCCGTTTCACCAGATCGGGACCGCTACGCAGCAGATACGAGTCAGCAGCGAGCGTTCCTGTGCAGGTCTTGACCATCTCTTTGACGAAAGTCGGGCCAATGGTGAGGAACAGCGCTTCCGCCTCTTTTGCCGGCATGCAGTCAACGGTCTGTGCCTGCGCCGCGTGAACCGACTGCACGGCCAGCGCGGCGCAGAGTGCGATGCGCAACGGCGTTGCGAATTTGGTCATTCGATATCCCCCTTGATGCGAATGGTGGCGATCGCCTGTGCGGCGATCCCTTCGCCGCGGCCGGTGAAGCCGAGGCGTTCGGTGGTGGTGGCCTTGAGGCTGACCTTCGCGACGGGCAGCTTCAGGATTTCGGCGATGCGGGCGCGGATTGCGTCGCGGTGCGGGCCGATCTTGGGGGCCTCGCAGATCAGGGTCAGGTCGATGAAGTCGATGATGCCGCCTTGGTCGCGGACCAGCGAAGCGGCGTGGTCGAGGAAGCGGTCGGACGCGGCGCCGCGCCATTGCGGGTCGCTGGGTGGGAAGTGCATCCCGATATCGCCCGCGCCGATCGTGCCGAGCAGCGCGTCGGTGATGGCGTGGAGCGCGACATCGGCGTCGCTATGCCCGGCCAGCCCCTTGTCGTGCGGGATCAGCACGCCGCCGAGCCAGAGTTCCTCACCGTCCGCAAGGCGATGGACGTCATAGCCGATCGCGCTGCGCGAGATCAGGTTGGCGGCATGGCGTGCCTCGGCAGCGGCGAAATCGGCGGGGTGGGTGATTTTGTCGAGCATTGCGTCTCCGGGAACGAGCGCGACGTCATGACCCGCGCGGCGGAGCATCTGGGCGTCGTCGGTGGCCTCTTCGCCGTCGGGCCAGGCGCGATGGGCGGCGACGATGGCGTCATAGTGGAAGGCTTGCGGCGTCTGGATGCGGTTGAGCCCGGCGCGCGGAACATTGTCGCCGAGGATTTCGATCCCTTTCGCCAGCGTGTCCGCGACGGGGAGGACGGGGACGGCGCCGGGGTCGTGGTCGAGCGCGGCGAGCAGGGCGTCGATTACCGCGGGCGGGATGAAGGGACGGGCGGCGTCGTGGATCAGGACGCGGGTGGCGCCCGTGCCCTCCAGCGCCTCCAGCCCGGCGCGGACCGAGTCGCGGCGCTCGGCCCCGCCCTGGACGAAGCGGACGTTTTCGAGGGGTGTTGCGCGGGCTAGATCCTGCTGGCCTTCGCCGATGACGATGATGGTCTGCGTTATCATCGGGTGGGAGGTTAGTACGGTAACACTATGGGAAAGCATTGGCTTTCCGCAGAGTGGGGCGAACTGCTTGGGAACGGTTCCGCCTGCGCGGACGCCCTTACCGGCGGCGACGATGATCGCGGCGGTGGTCATGATGCGACACCTGGACGACTGCGAAGCGACATCGGCGCGACGGAGCGGGACGCTTCGACGGCGGTCGGGCGACGCCGACGCGACGGATTTGAGACCAGTCGGCGCGGCGACGCGACGGTGCCGCGACCGGCCCGGGACGGGCGCGCGACAGGTCGGCATGGGCTAACGGGGGATGGCAGCGAGAGCATTCCCGCTGCCTAGCGAGACTGGGCCTTGTAGGAAAGCGATTGGGCTGTCCACGACCCGAGCCGCATTGAGCTGTAATACTTATTGGTATAGCCTGCCCGGCTATCGGTAAATTCGAGGATGTGTAATGCCACGCAACACTTCCGTGACGATCGGCGACCACTTCGCCGACTTTATCGGCGAGCAGGTCCGTGCTGGACGATATGGGTCGGCGAGCGACGTGGTGCGGGCGGGCCTGCGGTTGCTGGAAGAGCATGAGGCCCGCGTGCGGGCGTTGCAGGACGCGCTCATCGCGGGCGAGGAGTCGGGGGAGTCCAAACCGTTTGATTTTGAAGCCTTTAAGGCACGGAAGCGCGCTGCGTTTCGCGCCCAGTGAAGGCGCTTGTCCTTTCGCCGGCGGCTGAGGCCGATCTGGACGATATCTGGGACTATAGCGCCGTACATTGGGGACCGGATCAGGCCGACCGCTATATCGACGAGATCAGGGATGCGTGCCGGGCGCTGGCATTGCGCGCGAAGTGGGGTAGGGCGGTTGAGGTTCGACCGGGGTACCTCAAACTGGCGACGGGGTCGCACATGATCTATTTCCGCGAAAGCGATGACATGATTGATGTCGTTCGCGTTCTTCATGTGAGGCAGGATACGGAGCGGCATCTTTAGCTGCCAGGCGGAAGAAGGCAGAAGAAGACCCTCCCCAACCCCTCCCGCAAGCGGGAGGGGCTAAGATGAAGGGAAGGGGCTGTAGTCGCACCACCCTTGCATCCGCTCCCTTGCCCCTGTATCGGCCCGTGCCTAAATTTCAGGCACACATGACGATGTTGAACCCTATCCAGGTCGGGCCGGTGACGGTCGAGACGCCGGTGATCCTGGCGCCGATGACGGGCGTCACCGATCTGCCGTTCCGGCGGCTGGTGCGGCGCTATGGGTCGGGGCTGAATGTCACCGAGATGATCGCGAGCCAGGCGGCGATCCGCGAGACGCGGCAGTCGGTGCAGAAGGCGGCATGGGATCCGATCGAGGAGCCGGTGTCGATGCAGCTGGTCGGCTGTACCCCCTATGAAATGGGGGAGGCGGCGAAGCTCAATGAGGATCGCGGGGCGGCGATCATCGACATCAACATGGGCTGTCCGGTGCGCAAGGTGACCAATGGCGACGCGGGATCGGCGCTGATGCGGGTGCCGGATCTGGCCGCCAAGCTGATCGAGGCGTGCGTCAAGGCCGTAAGCGTGCCGGTGACGGTCAAGATGCGCATGGGTTGGTGCCATGACAGCCTGAACGCGCCCGAACTGGCGCGCGTTGCCGAGGATCTGGGCGCGAAGATGGTCACGGTCCATGGCCGTACCCGCAACCAGATGTACAAGGGCAGCGCCGACTGGGCGTTCGTGCGCAAGGTCAAGGACGCGGTGTCGATCCCGGTGATCGTCAATGGCGATATCTGCACGGTCGAGGACGCGCGCACCGCGCTGGCGCAATCGGGCGCGGACGGCGTGATGATCGGGCGCGGGGCTTACGGCAAGCCGTGGGTGCTGCGGCAGGTGATGGACGCACTGTCCGGGAAGGGTGAGCGGGCGGACCCGGGTATCGACGAGCAATATGCCCTGATTGCAGAGCATTACGCTATGATGCTCGATCATTATGGCGAGATGACTGGCGTCAATCTGATGCGCAAGCATATCGGATGGTACACCAAGGGGCTGCCCGGATCGGCCGAGTTCCGCAACAAGGTAAACCAGGAGCCCAAGGCGGCGACGGTGCTGGGCATGCTCGACGAATTCTATGCGCCGTTCCGCGGCATGCCCGCGCTGGGATCATGGCCGTCACGCGAAGCGGCCTGAGGCCGCCGCCGCAGCCGGGCGAGCCGGACCTGACCGAGATTTTCGGCGGGTTGCCGGTCGCGGCATTGGTGCTCGACCCGCAGGACCGCGTGGTGCGCGCCAATATGGCGTGCGAGCATCTGCTCAACCATAGCGAGAAGGCGATGCTGGGCCAGCGGCTGGATCGCATCTTTGCGCTGCCCGAGGGCTATGGCGGGCGGCGCGATGGGCATGGCTTTGCCGCGTTCGATGTCGAGATCGAGCCGACGCGCTCGCCCCGCACCCGCGTCGATTTCATCGAACAGCCGATTGCCGAGCATCCCGGCTGGCGCATCGTGACGCTGCACCAGGCGCCGACCTCTCGCCGGCTGTCGGTCGGGGCGGATCGCAGCGCAGGCGCGCGTGCGGCGGTCGGCGCGGCGGCGATGCTGGCGCATGAGATCAAGAACCCGCTGTCGGGTATTCGCGGGGCTGCGCAGCTGCTGGCCGGGGATGACGATGCCGAGACGCGCGCCGAGCTGACCCAGCTGATCACGACCGAGGTAGATCGCATCGCCGCGCTGATCGACCGGATGCAGGATTTCACCGATACGCGCCCGCCCAAGCTGGCGCCGCACAATATCTATCCGCTGCTCGACCATGCGCGGCGCGTCGCGCTGGCGGGGTTTGCGCGGGGGATGGTGATCGAGGAGCGGTTCGATCCCTCGCTGCCCCCGGTGATGATGGACAAGGACGCGTTTCTGCAGATCGCGATGAATTTGCTCAAGAATGCGGCCGAGGCGCTGCGCGATACGCCCGATCCGAAGATCGTCCTCTCCACCCAATACCGCCATGGCGTGGCGATGCGGCCGGGGCCGGACCAGCCGCGCCGCTGGCTGCCGATCGAGTTTTCGGTGACCGACAATGGGCCCGGCGCGCCGGCGGATATCGCGAGCCATTTGTTCGAGCCGTTCGTGTCGGGGAAACCCGAGGGGAAGGGGCTGGGGCTGCCGTTGGTCGAGAAGCTGGTGCGCGATATGGGCGGGGTGGTCGAATATGCGCGGGCGGGGGATCCGGAGATGACCGTTTTTCGGGTGAATTTGCCGCGGGCGGACGGGTGATGGCCACGGTGTTCTCCATTCAGTTCTCCCCTGCAAGGGGAGGGGCAGGGCAGGAATTAGCGCATGACCGCCTCCATCCTCATTTGCGACGATGACGCCGCGATCCGCACTGTGGTGACGCAGGCGCTGCGGCGGGCGGGGCATCGGGTGACGGCGGCGGCGTCGCTGGGTGAGCTGCGGCGCGAGCTGGCGGCGGGGCGGCCCGATGTGCTGGTGACCGATGTGGTGCTGCCCGATGGCAATGGGCTGGATTTCGTTGCGACCTTTACTGGCGAGATGCCCGATGTGCCGGTGATCGTGCTGTCGGCGCAGAATACGCTGTCGACTGCAGTGCGCGCGACCGAGGCGGGGGCGTTCGACTATCTGCCCAAGCCGTTCGACCTGGATGCGCTGACCGCGACGGTGGCGAGCGCACTGGCGCGGGGGCGGCGGCTGGTCGATGATCTGCCCGCGTCAGAGGAGCAGGCCGTTGCGCTGATCGGGCGCTCGCCGGCGATGCAGGACGTGTATCGTGTGATTGCGCGGGTGGTGTCGAACGAGCTGACCGTGCTGATCACCGGCGAGAGCGGGACCGGCAAGGAGCTGGTGGCGCAGGCGATCCATGATCTGGGACCGCGGCGGCGCGCGCCTTTCGTTGCGATCAACATGGCGGCGATCCCGCGCGAGCTGATCGAGGCCGAGCTGTTCGGGCATGAAAAGGGCGCGTTTACCGGCGCTGCGGCGCGGGTGGCGGGCAAGTTCGAGCAGGCGTCGGGTGGGACTTTGTTCCTCGACGAGATCGGCGACATGCCGATGGAGGCGCAGACGCGGCTGCTGCGCGTGCTGCAGTCGGGGGAGTTCACCACGGTCGGCGGGGCGCGGGCGATCCGGGCGGATGTGCGCATCGTCGCGGCGACCAACAAGGATCTGATGAACCAGGTCGTGTCGGGACAGTTTCGCGAGGATCTGTTCTATCGGTTGAATGTCGTGCCGATCGCGCTGCCGGCGTTGCGCGAGCGGCGGCAGGATGTGCGGTTGCTGGCGCGGCATTTCCTCGATCGCGCGGTCGAGGATGGATTGCCGCGCAAGCATGTCGGCGACGATGCCATTGCGGTGCTCGAGGCGCATGACTGGCCGGGCAATGTGCGCGAGCTGGAGAACCTGATGCGGCGCATGGCCGCGTTGCACCGTGACGAGTGGATCGACGGCGATGCGGTGCGCGCGATGCTGGGCGAGGGCAGCGGGCTTGCCGCGCCGACGCGCGACGCGGGGATCGAGGCGGCGGTGATCGCGCGGCTGACGCGGCTGGCGGCGGAGGAGCCGGCGGTGCTGGAGGACGGCACGCTGTACGACCGCATCATCGGCGAGGTGGAGCGGCCGCTGATCGAGGCGATGCTGGCGCGGCACGGGCATAACCAGCTGCGCGCGGCGCGGGCGCTGGGGATCAACCGGAACACGTTGCGCAAGCGGCTGGATACGCTGGGGATCGATGTGGGGGGTCGCATCGACGAATCGGTCTAACGACGGACTCGGCCCGTTTAGCGACAGGTTGAGCGACAAGTGTGTTTTCATGGCAACAATGTTGTTGTAGCCAAGTCACGATGGATGTTGCCGCAAAGCCACTGATCGACGCGGGCGCGCCCCGCTGGCGGCTGAGCATCACCCCCTTTGTCGAGCTGCTGGTCCTGGCGCTGGCGCTCGCGGTGCTGGTCGCCAGCTATTTCGTGGTGAGCGGGAATACGGGGTCGCAGCGGCTGCTGACCCCGCCGCTGGTCGCGCTGTTGCTGGTCGGCAACCTCATTCCGCTGGTCGCGCTGATCGTTCTGGTCGGGCGGCGGGTGGCGATGCGGCGTGCAGCGCGGTCGCCGCTGGGTGGGCGCGCGCGGTTACATGTGCGGCTCGTAGCGGTGTTTTCCGTTTTGGCGAGCGTGCCGACGATCTTTGTATCGATCGTCGCGTCCTTGTTGTTCCAGTACGGGGTCGAGTTCTGGTATTCGGACCGAGCGCGCGGGATGCTCGAGAATGCGTCGGCGGTCGCGGCCGAGACGTTCAACGAGCTCCAGGCGCGTGTCGGCGCCAATGCCGAGAAAATGGCAATGGATTTAGCCGGCGCGCTGACCGAGGTTCCGGTTGACGATCAGCGGTTCATCGTCTTCTTCGCCGGGCAAACGGCGCAGCGCGAGTTATCGGAGTCAGCGATCATCCGTGAGACGCCCTCCGGGGAGCTTCAAACGCTCATCGTGCTCAATCCATATGAGGAACTGATCCAGCAACAGATCAATCGCGACGCACTGCGCCGTTTGAAGGCGGGCGCGCGCGGACCGATCGTCGAACAAGCCGGTGGGCGCTTTCGGGCGCTGATCCGAATGCCCGGATCGACTGATAGCTACCTCTATGTGGCTCGCGTCGTCGATCCGGCGCTGTTCCGCCGAATGCAGCGCGCCGACAGCGTCGTAAACGATTATCGCGCGCTGACAGAGCGGTCTCGCGCGCTGCAACTCCAGTTCAACATCGCGCTGCTCGTGCTGTCGCTGCTGATCGTCAGCCTCGCCGTGTGGGCCGCGTTGGAAATCGCCGATCGTCTCGTCCGCCCCGTGGGCGATCTTGTGAAGGCCGCGCGTGAGGTGGCGGACGGCGATCTTGGCACGCGCGTTCCGACCCCGCGGGCGGATGACGAGATCGGCACGCTGGCCACTGCGTTCAACCGGATGACCGACCGGTTGCAGGAGCAGACCAACGCGCTGGTCGATGCCAATGCCGAATCCGAAAGTCGCCGCGCGCTGATCGAGGCGGTGATGTCCGGCGTGACGGCGGGCGTCCTGTCGATCGATGCCGAGCGGCGCATTCGGCTGATCAACAGTTCCGCCATGGCGCTGCTGCAGCCGGGCGACGCGCCGGTGGGCAAGCTGCTTGCCGAGGTGGCGCCGGAGCTTGACGCAGTGCTGGGCGGGGAGACGCGCGAGGATATCGTCCAGCTGACCAGCGGCGGCGAGGCGCGCACGCTGGCGGTCAAGATTACCCGCGACGAAGCGGGGCAGGTGCTGACGTTCGACGACATCACCCAGCAATTGCTCGATCAGCGCCGCGCGGCCTGGTCCGACGTGGCGCGGCGGATCGCGCACGAGATCAAGAACCCGCTGACCCCGATCCAGCTCGCCGCCGAACGCCTGCAGCGCCGCTATGGCAAGAAGATCGAGAGCGACGACGGCACCTTTGCCAAGCTGACCGAAACGATCGTGCGCCAGGTCGGGGATTTGCGGCGGATGGTGGACGAATTCTCGTCCTTTGCGCGGATGCCCAAGCCGATCTTCCGCGCCGAATCGATCATCGATGTCGCGCGCCAGACGCTGTTCCTGCACGAGGTGGCCAAGCCCGACATCCGCTTCAGCTTCGACGCGCCCGATGGCTTGCCGCCATTGGTGTGCGACCGCCGCCAGCTGGGGCAGGCGCTGACCAATCTGGTCAAGAACGCGGTCGAGGCGATCGAGGCGCGGACCGACGCTGATGCGCCGGGCGAGATCAGCATGGTGGTGCGTGAGGCTGCCGACGCGCAGCTGATCATCGAGATTACCGACAATGGCATCGGCCTGCCGGCCGAGCGTGAGCGGATCGTCGAGCCGTACATGACGACGCGCGCGCGGGGCACCGGCCTGGGCCTGGCGATCGTCAAGAAGATTGTTGAGGAGCATTTCGGCACGATGGCCTTTGCCGACCGAGACGGCGGGGGAACGGTGGTGACGCTGTGTTTCGACACGGCGACGCTGGAGCGACTGGCGGGAACCGGGGGTAGTGATGAGACGGAACAGGGCGCAGCCGGGCTGACCGCGCTGACCCCGACCAAGAACGGAAATGCACAATGAAACTCGATATCCTGGTCGTCGATGACGAAGCCGATATCCGCGAGCTGGTCGCGGGCGTGCTGGAGGACGAGGGCTATGAGACGCGCAGCGCCGCCGACAGCGATGCCGCGCTGGAGGCGATTGCCGAGCGGCGACCGAGCCTGGTCCTGCTCGATGTGTGGTTGCAGGGGTCGCGGCTCGACGGGCTGGACCTGCTCGACGAGATCAAGCGGCGCGACCCGTCGATCCCGGTGCTGGTGTTTTCGGGGCACGGCAATCTCGACACCGCAGTCGCGGCGATCCGGCGTGGGGCATCGGACTTTATCGAAAAGCCGTTCGAGGCCGAGCGGTTGATGCTGCTGGTCGAGCGCGCGACCGAGACCGAGCGGCTGCGGCGCGAGGTGGCGTCGCTGCGCGCGAGCGTGGGGCGCAGCAACGACCTGCACGGCACATCGGGCGCGATCAACACGGTGCGCGCGACGCTGAAGCGGGTGGCAGCGACGGGCAGCCGGGTGATGATCACCGGCGGGCCGGGGACGGGCAAGGAAGTGGCCGCACGGCTGCTGCATGAGTGGAGCAACCGCGCGAACGGCCCGTTCGTGATCGTCAACGCGGCGCGGATGACACCGGAGCGGGTCGAGGAGGAAT
>JASBRX010000024.1 GCA_030149245.1 Sphingomonas bacterium | reverse complement strand
GAGCGCGGCGCGACGGAAAAGGAAACGCTGGTTTCCCGCCTGATCGACCGCCCGGTCCGCCCGCTGTTCCCCGAAGGATTTTACAACGAAATCAACGTCATCGCCCAGGTGATGAGCTATGACGGCGAAACCGAGCCCGATATCGTGGCGATGATCGCCGCATCGGCCGCGCTGACGATTTCGGGCGTGCCGTTCATGGGCCCGATCGGTGCCGCGCGCGTCGGCTTCAAGGATGGCGAATACCAGCTCAATCCGTCGCTGGCCCAGGCCGCCGAAGGCCGCCTCGACCTCGTCGTCGCCGCGACCGACACCGCCGTGATGATGGTGGAATCCGAAGCCAAGGAACTGACCGAGGAAGAAATGCTCGGTGCGGTGATGTTCGCGCACGAGGAAAGCCGCAAGGTTGTCGGCGCGATCATCGAACTGGCTGAAAAGGCCGCGAAGGAACCGTGGGACGTCGATCTCACCGACAATACCGCGGACATCAAGAAGAAGCTCAAGACTCTCGTCGGCAAGGATATCGCCGCCGCCTACAAGCTGACCGACAAGTCGGCCCGCTCGAACGCGCTGAACGAAGCGCGCGCGAAGGCGAAGGAAGCTTTCGCGGGCGAAACGCCGCAGACCCAGATGGTCGCGATCAAGACCCTGAAGAAGGTCGAGGCCGACATCGTGCGCACCGCCATCCTCAAGGACGGCCAGCGCATCGACGGCCGCACCGTCACGCAGGTCCGCCCGATCGAAAGCATGGTTGGCTTCCTGCCGCGCACGCACGGTTCGGCGCTGTTCACGCGCGGTGAAACGCAGACGATCTGCACCACCACGCTGGGCACCAAGGATGCCGAGCAGATGATCGATGGCCTCGACGGCCTGCGCTACGAAAGCTTCATGCTGCACTACAACTTCCCGCCCTATTCGGTCGGCGAAGTCGGTCGCTTCGGCGCGCCCTCGCGCCGCGACACCGGCCACGGCAAGCTCGCCTGGCGGGCGCTGCAGGCGGTGCTGCCGACCAAGGAAGAGTTCCCCTACACGATCCGCGTGGTGTCGGACATCACCGAGTCCAACGGCTCGTCGTCGATGGCGACGGTCTGCGGCGGCGCGCTGTCGATGATGGATGCCGGCGTGCCGCTGAAGCGGCCGGTTTCGGGCATCGCCATGGGCCTGATCCTGGAAGGCAAGGACTTCACCGTCCTGTCCGACATCCTGGGCGACGAGGATCACCTCGGCGACATGGATTTCAAGGTCGCCGGCACCTCCGAAGGCATCACCACGATGCAGATGGACATCAAGGTCGCCGGCATCACCGACGAGATCATGCGCGTCGCGCTGGCACAGGCCAAGGAAGGCCGCGCGCACATCCTGGGCGAAATGGCCAAGGCGCTGGGCGAAGAGCGCACCGAGCTTTCGGCGCATGCTCCGCGTATCGAGACGATGCAGATCGACAAGTCGAAGATCCGCGACGTCATCGGCACCGGCGGCAAGGTGATCCGCGAGATCGTCGCGACCACCGGCGCCAAGGTCGACATCGATGACGAGGGCGTGATCAAGGTCAGCTCGTCCGACGTCAGCCAGATCGAAGCCGCGATGAACTGGATCAAGGGCATCGTCGAAGAGGCCGAGGTCGGCAAGATCTACAACGGCAAGGTCGTCAACCTGGTCGATTTCGGTGCGTTCGTGAACTTCATGGGCGGCAAGGACGGTCTCGTCCACGTGTCCGAGATCAAGAACGAGCGCGTCGAGAAGGTCAGCGACGTCCTGTCCGAAGGTCAGGAGGTCAAGGTCAAGGTGCTCGAGATCGACCAGCGCGGCAAGGTGCGCCTGTCGATGCGCGTCGTCGATCAGGAAACCGGCGCCGAGCTGGAGGACACCCGTCCGGCACGCGAACCGCGTGAAGGTGGCCGTGGTGGCGAGCGTGGCGACCGCGAAGGCGGCCGTGGCGGCGATCGCCGTCGTGACGGCGGTCGTGGCGGCGACCGCGATCGTGGCCCGCGCCGCGACCGTGGCGACCGCAACGACCGTCCGGCGCGTTCGGAATCGAAGGATGAGGGCGGCGAGAATATCGGCCTTCCCGCCTTCCTGACCGGCGGCAGCGACGACTGATCGCCTTAGCGATTGCGACAATGAAGAGGGTTCCGGGCAACCGGGGCCCTTTTTCATTGCGGGGGGCGTTTGCCCGGGTCGGCAACAGGCGATAGCGTGGGGCATTGCCCTCCGACACAGGATTTGCCCGTGACGCTTCGTCTTGCTCTTTCCCTTCTGCTCGCTGGGGTCGCCGCCCCCGCGCTCGTATCGAACGCCGCGCCGCTGGAGGTCGCTGCCGATACTCGGGCGGAGGATGCCCGGCTCAACGCCTTTCTCGATGCCGCGTTCGACGCCAATGTCGCGCTGAGCCCGGAAACGCAGACTGCGCTGGGCCTCAAGACCAACTACGACAAGCTCGATGACTATACCCGCGCCGATGGCCAGAAGCGGATGGCGATGGCCGAGGCGACGCTCAAAAGGATGCGTGCGCAGTTCGATCCGGCAAAGCTCGGGCCACAGGCGCGGCTGAGCTATCGGCTGTTCGAGACGCAGGTCGAGCGGTCGCGCGCGGCGTACAAGTTCCGCGACTACGGCTTTCCGGTGTCGACCAATGGCAGCCCGGCGGGTCAGATCCCGGTGTTCCTGATCAATAACCATCGGGTCGACAGCGTGGCCGATGCGCGCGCCTATATCGCCCGCATCACCGAGGTGGAGCGGGTGATGCGCGAGGTCGCGGCAACGATGCGTGACCAGGCGAAAAAGGGCATCGTCCCGCCCAAGATGGTGTTCAAGCCTGCGCGGGAGGATGCGGCGAAGGTGATCACCGGCGCGCCCTTTGGGCCGGGCGCAGACAGCACCCTGCTCGCCGATTTCCGCAAGAAGGCGGGCGCGCTCAAGATCGCCGATGCCGAGAAGGCGGCGCTGATCGCTGACGCCGAGAAGGCGCTGACCGGCCCGTTCAAGCGCGGCTTCGACACGTTGTTCGCGGTGCTCGACGAGATCGAGCCCAAGGCAAAGGGCAATGACGGCGCGTGGAGCCTGCCCAATGGCGCGGCCTTCTACGCCAACCGGCTGGCGCAGAATACGACGACCGACCTGACCGCGGATCAGATCCACCAGATCGGCCTCGATCAGGTCGCCGCGATCCGCCGCGAGATGGAGGCGGTGAAGGCGCGTGTCGGCTATGCCGGCAGCCTCGAAAGCTTCTTCGATGCCGTGCGCACTGACCCCAAGTTCAAATTCCCCAACACTGATGCCGGGCGCGAGGAGTATCTGGTTCAGGCGCGCGCGGTGATCGCGAAGATGATGGACGTCGCCCCGCGCTGGTTCCACCGCCTGCCCAAGGCAAAGCTGGAGGTGCGCGCTGTCGAGAAATGGCGTGAGGGGACCGCGTCGGTCGCCTTCTACAACCGCCCCGCACCCGACGGATCGCGGCCCGGCATCTATTACGTCAACCTTGCCAATATGGATCAGGTGCAGAAGATCCAGCTGGAGGGGATCGCGGTGCACGAGGGCGCACCGGGTCACCATTTCCAGATCGCGCGCGCGATGGAGTTGGAGGGGCTGCCCAAATTCCGGCGCTTCGGCGGCTACAGCGTCTACAGCGAGGGCTGGGGCCTCTATACCGAGCGGCTGGCGAAGGAGATGGGCGGCTATGCTGACCCCTATTCGGAATTCGGCATGCTCTCGCTGCAAATGTGGCGCGCGATTCGGCTGGTGACCGATACCGGGCTGCACGCCAAGAAATGGAGCCGCGAGCAGGCGATCGACTATTTCAAGGCGAATTCGTCGATCTCTGCGGCGGATATCGAGCGCGAGGTCAACCGCTACATCAACAACCCGGGGCAGGCGACGAGCTACATGATCGGCCAGCTCAAGATCGCGGAGCTGCGCAAGAAGGCCGAAACCGCGCTGGGCGACCGGTTCGACATCCGCGATTTCCACGAGGTGGTGCTGGCAAACGGTGCCGTGCCGCTGAACGTGCTGGAGGAAGAGGTCGATCGCTATATCGCGGGCAAGAAGGCGTGAGCAGGCGGGCGGTCGCGCTCGCCGCGTCGGTGGCGCTGGCCGGCTGTGCCACCACTGGCCCGGCCGAGGTGCGGGTCGCGTTCGATGCCAAGGGGGTGACCTCGGCCCGCGCCAGCGGTCTGGCCGATCGCAGTACCGGTCGCCCCGTCACGGCGGACGATCCGGTGCGGATCGCCAGCATCTCGAAGCTGGTGGTCGCGCTCGGCGTGATGCGGATGGTCGAGGCAGGGCAGCTCGACCTCGACCGCGACGTGTCGGAAGTGCTGGGCTGGCGCGTGCGCAATCCGGCCTTTCCCGATGCGCCGGTAACGCTGCGCCACCTGCTGTCACACCAGTCCGGGCTGATCGACCCGGAGGAGTATCGCGTTCCGCTTGGCGACCCGCTCGCCCACGTCATTGCGCAGCCGGCCCTGTGGGACGCGCAGCACGCGCCGGGCAGCTATTTTCGCTATTCCAACGTCGCATTCCCGGTGATTGCGAGCGTGATGGAGCGCGCGGGTGGCGAGCGGTTCGACCGGCTGATGCAGCGCCATGTGCTCGCGCCGCTCAAGCTAGACGCGTGCTTCAACTGGTCGACCTGTTCGGACGCGAAGATCGCGCGGCACGTGGTGCTGTACCGCGCGAGCGGCGAAGTCGCGCTCGACGATCTGGGCGGGAAGCGGCCCGATTGCCCGGTAATCGCCAAGCAGGGCTGCGACATTGCCGCATACCCGCTGGGGGAGAATGGCGCGCTGTTTTCGCCCCAGGGCGGGCTGCGCGCGTCGATGCGCGACCTGGCGGTGATCGGCGCGATGCTGATCCGGAATGACGGAAGCTTTCTGAAACCCGCCTCGATCGCCGAGGTGGAACGTGTCGCATGGCGCTTCGACGGGATGAATGGCGACACGACCGGCGCTTTTTACTGCCAGTATGGGCTGGCGGTGACGACGTTGCCGACCGCACGGGTCGGGTGTGACGACGATCTGTTCGGCGATGGGCGGACCCGGATCGGTCATGCCGGTGAGGCTTATGGCCTGCGCTCGGGGCTATGGATCGACCGCGCGGCGGGGCGCGGTGTCGCCTTTTTCGCCACCGCGACCCCGCCGGTGAGCAAGGGGCGTACGGCGTTCAGCGTCGAGGAGGAACGGCTGGCGAGGGGGAGATAGTGGGGGGCTTCTGTTGCCCGGTGCCCCCCGTACCGCTGGAATCCGCTTCTGTTGCCCGGTGCGGTCCAACCGCGCATTTTAGTCTAACCTTAGTCCGTTAGGACTTGGGGTTAGGCCGCAATAGCGAGTGCTTCGTTATCGTTGGCACTTGTG
>JASBRX010000009.1 GCA_030149245.1 Sphingomonas bacterium | reverse complement strand
CCCCCCCGGGGGCTTGGCATAACACGCATGGGGGGGCCCACCCCCCCCCCCCCCGGGGGGGGGGGCGCCGAGGGCCCCGGCGGGGCCGCACGGCTGTGTCCTGTTGGCTCTTGCCGAACCCCTTCCTCCCCCTCCGTCAGCTGCGCTGACACCTCCCCCTGGCGGGGGAGGATGAACAATCACCCATAACTCACAATCTCAAACTCGATCCCGTCGAAATCGAAGAAGTAGAACCGCCGACCCGGTTCATAATCGTCATGCCCGAACGGCTTGAGCCCCGCCGCCGCGACCTTCGCCTCGACGCCGTCCAGATCGTCGACCACGATCCCCACATGGTTGAGCGGCTGACCCTTCGGATAACGCCGCTCGCCCTCAACCGGCGGGGCGTAGAGCGCGAGATAGCTGCGATCGTCGCCGACATGGATCGACGTCCCGCCATCGCGCGCGGCGCCCTGCCAGCGGATGTGCCAGCCGAACAGATGCTGGATCAGCTTGGCGGTCCGGGCGGGACTCGTGACGGTCAGATTGGCGTGTTCGATGAAGGTCGTGGGCATCGCTGTTCCTTTGCGGTTTGCGTGATTGCCCAACCCCGCTACAACCTCAACTTAAGTTGAGGTCAAACGGAAAATGCGCGGCAACGAATTGCTCACCATCGGCGACCTGGCGGCGCGGACCGGGCTCAGCGTCTCGGCCATCCGCTTTTACGAGGGGAAGGGGCTGGTCGCGCCGATCCGCACCAGCGGCAATCAGCGCCGCTTCCTGCGCTCCGACATCCGCCGCCTGTCGTTCGCGCTGATCGCGCAGAAGCTGGGACTGACGATCGAGGAGATCGCGACCGAGCTCAACCGCCTGCCCCAAGGCCGCACCCCGACTGCGGCGGACTGGACCCGCATCAGCCGCCATTTCCGCACCGAGATCGACCGCCGCATCACGCTGCTGGAGCGCACGCGCGAGAAGCTGGACGGATGTATCGGCTGCGGCTGCCTGTCGCTGCGCAAGTGCGGACTCTACAATCCGGATGATGAAGCTGGCACGGGCGGCGCTGGCCCACGCTATGTGCTGAGCGATGCGGTTGCGGGTGAGACTTTACCTCGCCCCCGCGAAGCCCGATAGGCATAGGCACAATGATAACGATGGACGGGTTGCAGGATGTGGAAATCGGCACTGGGTGCGATGGCGTTGTTGGCGGCGGGGGTGGCGATGCCAGTTGAGGCGCAGCAGGTGGCAAGCGGCGACCTGACCTTGGAGCGCGTCTTCGCCAGCCCCGACCTCGCCGGCACCACCCCGCGCGCGCTCAAGCTCTCGCCCGACGGCACGCTCGTCACCGTGCTGCGCAACCGTCCGGACGATAATCAGCGCTTCGACCTGTGGGCGATGGACACCGCCACCGGTCAATGGCGCATGCTGGTCGACAGCGCGAAGATCGGCACCGGCGCTGAGCTGTCCGAAGCGGAGAAGATGCAGCGCGAGCGTGCCCGGATCGGCGGGAGCAAGGGCATCGTCGCCTATGACTGGGCCCCCGATGGCAAGTCGATCCTGGTGCCACTAGACGGCGACCTGTATCTCGCGACGCTCGACGGCAAGGTTCGCCGCCTGACCGCGACCGAAGGCGGCGAGCTCAATCCGGTGATCAGCCCGCGCGGCGGCTATGCCAGCTTCGTGCGCGACCAGAATCTCGTCGTGCTCGACCTCGCAACCGGCAAGGAGGTCAAGGCGACCACCGAGGGCGCGGGCACCGTCTATTTCGGCGAGGCCGAGTTCGTCGCGCAGGAAGAAATGGGTCGCCGCACCGGTTACTGGTGGTCGCCCGACGACACGCGCATCGCCGTCCAGCGCTTCGACGAAAGCCCGGTCGGCATCGTCAGCCGCGCCGCGATCGGAGCGGAGGGGACCAAGATCTACGATCAGCGCTATCCCAAGGCGGGCACTGCCAACGTGCTGGTCGATCTTTATTTGATGAACCCCGACGGGTCGGCGCGGGTCAAGGTCGACCTCGGCACCGAAACCGACATCTACCTCGCCCGCGTCGATTGGACCCCTGACGGCAAGACCTTGCTCGTCCAGCGCCAGAACCGCGCGCAGACCGTGCTCGACATGCTCGCGGTCGATCCCGCGACCGGCGCGTCGCGCGTGCTGTTCAGCGAGAAGTCGGGCGAGCGCAGCTGGATCAACCTGTCCGACGCCTATCACCCGATGCAGGACGGCAGCCTGATCTGGTGGTCCGAGCGGGACGGTCATGGGCATCTTTACCGCTTCAAAGCGGGCACGTGGACGCAGCTGACCAAGGGCGAGTGGGAAGTCGCCGACGTCGTGGGGGTGGACGAAAAGAGCGGCCGCATCACCTTCACCGGCAACAAGGACGGCGTGCTCGAACGCCACCTCTACACGGTGAACCTGAACAAGCCCGGCGTCGTGACCCGCATCACCGAACCCGGCTGGTGGCACGGCGCCAGCGCCAACGGCACCGCCAGCAAGATCATCCTGACCCGGTCGAAGAGCGATCAGCCGGCCCAGGTCATGCTCACCGACGCGGCGGGCAAGCGCATCGCCTGGGTGAACGAGAACAAGGTCGCGGGCGACCACCCCTACGCCCCCTATCTCGCCAGCCATCAGCAGAAGCAGTTCGGGACGATCAAGGCGGCGGACGGCACCGTCCTGCACTGGGAAATGATCACGCCCAAGCTGGAGCCGGGCAAGAAATACCCCGTCTTCTTCCACCATTATGGCGGCCCGCATTCGCAGCAGGTGAGCCGCGCATGGGGCGGCGCGCTCCAGCAATATCTGGTCGATCGCGGCTATATCTGGTTCGTGCTCGACAATCGCGGCGCGGCCAATCGCGGCAAGGCGTTCGAGGATCACCTCTATCAAGCCATGGGCGGGGTCGAGGTCGAGGACCAGCTCGCCGGTGCGGCGTATCTGAAAGGGCTCGGTTTCGTCGATCCCAACCGCATCGCCACCTATGGCTGGTCCTATGGCGGCTATATGACGCTCAAGATGCTCCAGGCCGCGCCCGGCACCTTCGCCGCGGGCATCTCCGGCGCGCCGGTCAGCAAGTGGGAACTGTACGACACCCATTATACCGAACGCTACATGGGCGACCCGCGTCAGGTTCAGGCCGCCTATGACAAGGCCAACACCGTCGCCGATGCCACAAAGATCACCGATCCGCTGCTGCTGATCCACGGCATGGCCGACGACAATGTCGTTCTGGAACATTCGACCGTGATGATGGCGAAGATGCAGGGTGCGGCGGTGCCGTTCGAAACGATGCTCTATCCGGGCCAGACGCACCGCGTCGCCGGGCCGGGCATCAGCGTGCATCTGTGGACCACGATCCTCAACTTCCTCGACCGCCATATGGGCAAGGACGCACCGCCCGCGAAATGAATTGACCATCTGGAGGCACCGGCGCACCCTCCCTGCCTGATTTGGCCGGGAGGGGGAGCATGAAGACACTGGTTGCAGCAGCGTTCACACTGACGCTGGCCGCTGGACCGGCGGCGGCGGAGCTGACGCAGTCGGATGCCACCGCCTTCGTCTCGACCCACAAGCTGCTCATCGCCGCCCCGCCCGAAAAGGTGTGGGACACCATCGCCCGGCCATCGCTCTGGTGGAACAAGGATCACACCTACTCCGGCGACAGCGCGAACATCAGCTGGGACACGCGCCCCGGCGGCTGCTGGTGCGAAAAGCTGGATGGCGGCGCAGTCGAACATGGCCGCACCCTCTACGCCGTGCGCGGCAAGACGCTGCGCCTGTCGGGCGCGTTCGGCCCGCTGCAATCAGGCGCCGTCACCGCGACGATGACCTTCGCGCTCAAGCCGGAGGGGGCGGGGACCGCGCTCACCGTCACCTATGTCGTCGGCGGCTTCCATCCCGCCGGCCTCGCCAACCTCGCCGCGCCCGTCGACGGGGTCATCGCCGCGCAGATGCCGGGGCTGAAGGCGGCGGCGGAGCGTGCCGAATAGGGCCATCGCCACCATCGTGACCGCTTGGCCGCCACTCCGCTTTGGTGTATGGCATCCGAACCGATTTTTCCCCCGACCCGGCGCTTGACAGCGCGGGCCGTGGTCAATATGTCGCCCATCTTCCGAAACACCGGCCAACGGCAGCGTGCGTGCACGTCTGCCGCGCGCATGCGTTTCGGGTCAACGCGACGAGATGGGGTTTGCTGCCATGCACGCCCCGTGGAGCTGGGAGAATTTGGTTCATGGCACGTATTGCGGGCGTTAACTTGCCCACCAACAAGCGCGTTCTGATCGCGCTTCAGTATATCCACGGCATCGGCCCGGCAAAGGCCAAGGAAATCACCGAAAAGCTCGGCATCACCGTTGAGCGTCGCGTGCAGGACCTGACCGATTCGGAAGTGCTGCAGATCCGCGAAACCATCGACGCCGACCACACGGTCGAGGGTGACCTGCGTCGCCAGACCGCGATGAACATCAAGCGTCTGATGGATCTGGCCTGCTATCGCGGCCTGCGTCATCGCAAGGGCCTGCCGGTTCGCGGTCAGCGCACGCACACCAACGCCCGCACCCGCAAGGGCAAGGCGAAGCCGATCGCTGGCAAGAAGAAGTAAGCCGCTGGGCCGTTTCACGACGGCCCGCCTGCTTCGATTTTCGAAGGATTACTGAATAATGGCACAAGCACCGCAGCGTCTTCGCCGTCGCGAACGCAAGAACATCACCGCCGGCGTCGCCCATGTGAACGCCAGCTTCAACAACACCATGATCACGATCAC
>JASBRX010000006.1 GCA_030149245.1 Sphingomonas bacterium | reverse complement strand
GATCGACCGGGCGCTGGCCGGCGCCCGCATGACGAGGTCGGTTGTGGTCTATAAGGGCGCGGACAGCGTGATCGCCGCGCCGGATGGCCAAGTAGCGGTGGCGCGGGGCGCTTCGACCTGGCTGTCTACAGCCGGAACGGGTGATGTGCTGGCTGGCCTGGTCGTCGGGCGACTGGCCGTGACCGGCGATCCCTTCCGTGCGGCGTGCGAGGCGGTGTGGCTGCATGGGGAGGCTGCGCGACGGGCTGGCCCGGCTTTTGTCGCGGATGATTTGCTTGCCGCGCTTCCAGCCGCTATCGGCTCGCGGCTGTGACCCAAGATAATGATCTCATCCTCCGCATCGCCGCCAAGGGCGATGGCGTCACCGCCGATGGGCGGCATTTCGCGCTGGTAGCACCGGGCGACCGGATTGCTGCCGACGGCAGCATCATCGCTGGCCCGCATCATGTCGACGCGCCCTGTGTCCATTTTCCCGGTTGCGGTGGCTGCGAACTGCAGCAGATCGACGAGCCGAGCCTCGCTGATTTCGTCAGCGCCCGCGTGACCGGTGCGCTGGCCGGGCAGGGCGTAGTGCCGCAGATGGTGCTGCCGGCCCATGTCTCGCCGCCGCGCACGCGTCGCCGTGCCTCGCTGCGTGCCGCGCGGCAGGGCAAGCGGATCACCATCGGCTTTGCCGAGCAGGGCAGCCATGTTCTGGTCGACCTGACGATGTGCGAGATACTGGATCCGCGCCTGTTTGCACTGATCGCGCCGCTGCGGACGATGCTGTTGACCTGTCTGCCCGACAAGCGCGCCGCGCATGTGCGCATGTCGCTGACCGATCAGGGCGTCGACCTGCTGCTGGAAGGCGTGAAGGTCGAGGGGTTGGCGGCGGACGAGGCGCTGGGAGATTTCGCCCGCGGACACGCCCTGGCGCGGCTGACCATCGACCAGGGCGATGGTCCGGAGACGCGCTGGGAGCCGGAGCCGGTAACCGTCAGCTTTGGAGGCGTAGCGGTGGGCTTCCCGCCCTATTCCTTCCTGCAGGCGACACCCGATGGCGAGGCGGCGCTGGTCAAGGCGGTGCAGGATGCTCTGCCGGCAACCGGGGCTGTCGCCGACCTGTTCTGTGGTCTTGGCACCTTTGCGCTGGCGATCGGCGCCAATCGGCCGGTCTATGCGGCGGAGGGCGCGCGCGATCTGGTGCTGTCGCTCAAGCTTGCCGGGCACCGCGCGCAGCGGCGCATGGTGGCGGATCATCGCGACCTGTTCCGTCGGCCGCTGACGCCCGAGGAACTGAACCGCTTTGCCGCCGTGGTGATCGATCCGCCGCGTGCGGGTGCGCGCGAACAGGCGATGCAACTGGCGCAGTCGACCGTGCCGCTGATCGCTTATGTCTCGTGCAATCCGGGCAGCTTCGCCCGCGATGCCGCGCATCTGGTGGCGGGTGGCTATGTGCTCGACAGCGTCATGCCGGTCGGCCAGTTCCGCTGGTCGACCCATGTCGAGCTGGTCGGGATTTTCCGGCGCCCCTGAGCGATTTTCTGCGAAGTTCACACCGTCGTGGAGGGACACAAATGCCCCAAAGAAAATTCCTCGCTGCGAGGGGGCGGCAGCGAGGGATATAGTCTTTCGTTCGATCCTCGGCCTATGCGGGCCGTTGGACGGGCATCCTCTCCTAAAGGGGAGCGGCGCCCGTCTTAACCGAGCTTGATGACAGTTGCGCGACGACGGGCCGGCAGCGTTTCGGCATAGAGGCTGGCCATCGGCTCGTCCGACACTTCGATCGTCGATTCCGACGTGAAGCCGTTGAAGCCGGTGCGCATTGCCGCGCCATAGGCGCCGAGCATGCCGATCTCGATATAGTCGCCGACCTTCACGTCCGCCGGGAGCATGAACGGGCCGACCATATGGTCCATGTCATCGCAGGTCGGGCCATAG
>JASBRX010000045.1 GCA_030149245.1 Sphingomonas bacterium | reverse complement strand
GGTGATGGCAGATGGCTTCACGCCGTCGCCCCGGCGCCGGCGGGGGCCGCCTGGAGGGGGCGCTAAACAGGGCGGCCCCGGCCTGCGCCGGGGCGACGCGAAGCCGCCTAAGTTCCGCGCCCCGCAACTCGCCACGCTGGTCGATGCCGTCCCCTCCGGCAACGGCTGGCTGCACGAGATGAAATATGACGGCTACCGCGCGCTGGTCGCGATCGGCAAGGGCGGGCCGCACGTCTATACCCGCAGCGGGCTCGACTGGACCGACAAGTTCGCGAGCATTGCCGAAGCCGCGGGCAACCTCCCAGCATCCTCCGCTCTGATCGACGGCGAGGTCGTCGCGTTCAAGGACGGCAAGCCCGATTTCTCGACACTCCAGGACGCGCTCTCCAGCGGCAGCGGCGATCTTGCCTTTTTCGCTTTCGATCTGCTCGAACTCGACGGTGAGGACCTGACCAACCTGCCCCAGATCGAGCGCAAGGAGCGGCTGCGCACCCTGCTCGACGGCGCCGACCCGCGCCTGCTGTTCTCAGAACACGTCCTTGGTGCGGGCGAAAAACTGTTCGAGGCGATGTGCCGCGAGGGGCATGAAGGCGTCATCTCGAAGCGCGCCGACGCGCCCTATCGCGGTACGCGCAGCAAGAGCTGGCTCAAGATCAAATGCACGCGGCGGCAGGAATTCGTGATCCTCGGCTGGCTGCCCAGCAGCGCGCGCGGACGCGGGCTGCGCTCGCTGCTGCTCGGCGTGCATGACGATGGCGCGCTGCGCTACGCGGGCAAGGTCGGTACGGGATTCAACGCATCGAATTCCGCCGCGCTGATGGACAAACTCGCGCGCATCGCACGCAAGACCCCGCCCGCCGAGGTTCCCAAGGTTGCGGCACGCGGCGCGCACTGGGTCTCGCCCAAGCTGGTCGCGGAGGTCGCCTTTGCCGAATTCACCGCCGAACATGTCGTCCGCCACGCCAGCTTCATCGCGCTGCGCGACGACAAGCCTGCCGACGCGATCGTGACCGAAACCGCCGCCCCGCCGCCACCCGCGGCGCAGAGCGACGTGAAGATCACCAACCCCGACCGCGTGATCTTCCCGGATTCAAAGATCACCAAGGGTCATCTCGCCGACTATTATGCCGCGGTCGCACCGATCCTGCTCCCCTGGCTCTCTCATCGCCCGATCAGCCTGGTCCGCTGTCCGCAGGGACGTGCCAAGCAATGTTTCTTCCAGAAGCATGACGCGGGCAGCTTCGGCGATCATGTCCATCACGTCGACATCCGCGAGAAGGATGGCTCGACCGAACCCTATCTGTGGGTCGACGATGCCGATGGCGTACGTGCCTGCGTCCAGATGGGGACGATCGAGTTCCACGGCTGGGGCAGCCAGGTGGAGGATGTCGAGAAGCCTGACCGGCTGGTGTTCGACCTCGACCCCGATGAGGGCCTCGACTTCGCCAAGGTCAAGAAGGCGGCGGAGGATCTGAAACAGCATCTCGCCGATCTGGGCCTCACCAGCTTCCCGATGCTGACCGGGGGCAAGGGCGTGCACGTCATCGTCCCGCTGACCCCGCAGGCGGAATGGCCCGCCGCCAAATCCTTTGCCGATCGCTTCGCCCGCGCGCTGGCACAGGCCGAGCCGGAGCGGTTCACCGCCAACCTCAAAAAGGCCGATCGCAAGGGCCGCATCTTCATCGATTATCTCCGCAATCAGCGCGGCAGCACGGCGGTGATGCCCTATGTCGCCCGCGCCCGCACCGGCGCGCCGGTGTCGGTGCCGTTGAGCTGGAGCGAGCTGCGCGATGCCGACAGCGCGCAACTGTTCAGTGTTCGCGACGCCGCGCTGCTGCTGGATCGCGCGACCGGACGCGCGCTCGCCGGTTGGGGTCAGGCGGATCAGATGCTGCCCGATATCTGATCCTTGTTGCACCTGCGCAGCAACCCCGTCACAGAACATCAGGTCCAAGGGGGTAATGAATGGCGAGCGCTGTTGCGGACACCGGCTATGACACGGCGGCGATCGCGCGGCGCTGGCTGACGGACTATCGCGCCGCGACCCCCGCGACTGACATGCTCTACGCCGCCGGGCTCGACGATCCCGCTTGGAACGCGGCGCTCGAGGAACTGGCCGAGCGCGCGGGCGACGACCTTACCGCCGCGCGCGAGCGGGCACAGCGCCATGCCGAGGATATCGGCACCGGCTTCCGCATCCCCGGCGAGGGCGAGGAACGGCCTTGGCCACTCTCGCCCGTCCCGCTGCTGATCGAGAAGCGCGAATGGCAGGGGATCGCCGATGGCGTGGCACAACGTGCCGACCTGCTCGAAGCAATCCTCGCCGACAGCTATGGCGAGCAAAATCTGGTGCGCGGCGGCAGCCTGCCCGCGACGCTGCTGACCGGCAGCCCCTATTTCCTGCGTCCGATGATGGGGCTGGAGCCGCCGGGCGGCTGCCACCTGCACTTCGTCGCGTTCGACCTGTGCCGGGGGCCGGCGGGCGAATGGCGCGTGCTCGCCGATCATCTGCGCGCGCCGGCCGGGGCGGGCTATGCGCTCGAGAACCGGCTCGCCATTGCGCGGATGCTGGGGGGCTTGCAGGGGCGGCTCAATGTCGAACGCCACGCGCCCTTCTTCGCTGCCTTTCGCGAAGGCATCGCCGCGCGGTGCAAGCGCGCCGATCCCCGCATCGGGCTGCTCACGCCGGGCCGGCTCAACCCCAGCTATGCCGAACAGGCGCATCTCGCACGCTATCTCGGCTTCCTGCTGGTCGAGGGGGGCGACCTCGCGGTGCTCGACGACCGCGTCTATCTGCGCACCATCGCGGGCCTGAAGCGCGTCGATGCGCTGTGGCGGCGCGTCGACCCGCGCATGATCGATCCGCTCGCGTTCGATTCGCATTCGGCGATCGGCGTGCCCGGCCTGATCGACGCGATGGCGCAGGGGGAGGTGGTGATCGCCAATTCACCCGGCGCCGGGATGCTGGAGGCACCTGCCTTCGCCGCCTTCCTGCCGCGCGTCTGCGCCCGTCTGACGGGTGAGAGCCTGAAGCTCGCCAATATCGCGACCTGGTGGTGCGGCCAGCCGCGCGAATGTGCCGAGGTCGCGAGCGATCTCGACAATATGGTGATCGCACCCGCTTTCGGTGTCGCGACCAATGTCCTGTCCGATGCGATGCTCGGCTCGGCGATGTCGCCCGAAATGCGCGCCGCTTTGCGCGCCGATCTCGACCGCCGTCCGCAGGATTATGTCGGGCAGGAAGTGGTGCGCCTGTCGACCATGCCGGTGGTCAGCGATGGCCGGCTGGAAGCGCGCCCCTTCACGCTGCGCGTGTTCGCGGCGCGCGGCGCGGACGGCAGCTGGCACGTCATGCCCGGCGGCTTCGCGCAGATCGGTGAAAAGCCCGATGCGCGCGCGGCGGTGATGGGGGAGGGCAATTGGTCCGCCGATGTCGTGATCCATGGCGGCGATGCGGTAGCCCCGGTGACCCTGCTCCAGCCGAGCGACTCCACCCAGCTGCGCCGCAACCCCGGCACCCTGCCCAGCCGCGTCGCTGACAATCTCTTCTGGCTCGGCCGCTATCTCGAGCGCGGCGAGGCGCGGCTTGGCGTGATCCGCGCGCTGCTCGGCCATTCGATCAGCGCCGATAGCGGCGCGGCACTCGCCGCCGATACGGTCGGTCGGCTGGTGCGCCTTGTGGTCGAGGGCGGGGCAGCGCCCCAGCCCGATAGCCTGGGCCGCGCGCACCTCACCCGCTTTGCCGAAGCCGCGATGGACGCGACCGATGGCTGGTACAGCGTGCGCGCAATCAACCGTCAGGCGCGCGCGATCGGCGCGATCAGCCGCGACCGCCTGTCCGCCGACATGATCCGACTGCTCGATGCGCCCTATCCGACGCGGGGCAGTGCGCTCGACCGGGCCGGGTCGCTGCAGCGGCGCTATTCGGCGCTCGCCGGTCTGTCGTCCGAACATATGGCGCGCACCGACGCGTGGCGCTTTCACGATCTCGGCCGTCGGGTCGAACGCGCGGTGGCGACCGTCTCCGCCCTGCTCGCACTGGGCGATCCGCAGGCTACCAGCGACGACCTGTCCGCACTGCTCGACCTTGCCGACAGCCAGATCAGCTACCGCCAGCGCTATCTGACCGGCATCGCCCGCGTTCCGGTGATTGACCTGATCGCGCTCGACCCCGGCAACCCGCGTGCCATCGCGTTTCAGGTTGCGGCGATCGCGGCGCATCTCGAAGCGCTCCCGCGCCTGTCCGACGATGGCCTGGCCGAACCGCAACAGGCGCTGGCGCGTGAACTCGCGGCGATGGTCGCGACGGCACAGGCCGCCAGTTTCGGGCGCGATCAGCTGTTTGCGATCGACAACAAGCTCGCCGACCTGTCGAACGCGGTGGCGCGCCGCTATTTCCTCCATGGCTCCGAACCGCTGCGCGCCGCCGGGCTGGTCGTGGGTTGATGCGCTACGCCATCCGCCACATCACCCGCTTCGATTATGCCGAGCGGGTCGGCTTCGCGCGCTGCAACCTGCGGCTCAAGCCGATCCACTGGTCGGGGCAGGAACTGCACGATTATCGCCTGACCGTTCAGCCCGGCGGCAGCACCGCGCCCGCGCGGGCCGAGGCGGGGCTCGCCAATGTCGTGCGTCTCGTCGTGACTCAGCCGGTGCAGAGCCTGACGATCGAGAGCCGCTGCACCATCACCGTTGATCGCCCGGTGCCGATGCCCGCGCCCGACGATCCCACGCTGGCGCAGGTCGCCGCCGAAGCGCGCGCCAGCCGCGATGCCGGGCCGGCTAGCCCCGCCTCCTATCTCTTCCCTTCGCCGCTGATCCCGCTTGATCGTGACATTGCGGACTGGTGCGCGCAGGAACTCGACCCGCGACGCGGCGCGCTCGATGCTGCGATCGGTCTCGCCCGGCGCATCCAGAACGAATTCGCCTTCGACCCCACCGCGACCCTGGTCGATACGCCCCCGCGTGAGGCGTTCCTGAAGCGCGGCGGCGTGTGTCAGGACTTCGCGCAGATCATGATCTCCGGCCTGCGCGCCGCCGGCCTGCCCGCGGCCTATGCCTCGGGCTATCTTCGCACGCTCCCGCCCCCCGGGCAACCGCGGCTGGTCGGTGCGGACGCGACCCATGCCTGGGTGCTGCTGTGGTGCGGGCATGCGCGCGGCTGGGTCGGGGTCGATCCGACCAACGGCATCTGGATGGCGAGCGATCATGTCGTCGTCGCGATCGGCCGCGACTATACCGACATCGCCCCGATCGACGGCATCGTGCTGGGTTCGGGCGCGCAGGACATGCATGTGTCGGTGGATGTCGAGCCGCTCGATTAGCCTGTCCGACTTGCATCCGCGCTCCGCCATGCCGATGTAGCGGGGCAATACACGATCATCAGAATAACCGGGGAAACACGTGGCCGATCCTTACGCAATTTTGGGAGTCTCGCGCGGGGCCAGCGAGGACGAGATCAAGAAAGCGTACCGCAAGCTCGCGAAGGAGCTGCATCCCGACCGTAACCAGGACAATCCCAAGGCTGCGGAGAGGTTCGGCACGGTGACGCAGGCGTACGACCTGCTGATGGACAAGGACAAGCGTGCGCGCTTCGACCGGGGTGAGATCGACGGCGACGGCAACCCGACCTCGCCGTTCGGTGCGGGCTTTGGCGGCGCGCGCAGCGGCCCGCAGGGCGGCTTTCGCCCCGGCGGTGCGCAGTTCGACTTCGGTGGCGGCGGGGATGCCGGGTTCGAGGATATTCTTGAGGGGCTGTTTGGCGGCCGCGCCGGCGGACACCCCGGTGGTGGCTTCTCCAGCGGCTTTGGTCGCCGCCCCCCGCCGGCCAAGGGCGCGAATGTCGCCTATCGCCTGCGCGTCCCGTTCGAGGATGCCGCCGCGCTCAAGCAACAGCGGATTCAGCTGCGCGACGGATCGACCATCGACCTCAAACTGCCCAAGGGTGTCGAAACCGGCACCCAGATGCGCTTGGCGGGCAAGGGCGATGCCGGGCCGGGCGGCAATGGCGATGCGATCGTGACGATCGAGGTCGAACCGCACCGCTTCTTCACCCGCGACGGCGACCATATCCGCCTCGACCTGCCGATCACGCTCAAGGAAGCGGTGGCCGGCGCGAGTGTGCGCGTGCCCACGCCCGAAGGGCCGGTGAACCTCAAGGTTCCGGCCGGATCGAGCTCGGGCAAGACGCTGCGGCTCAAGGATCGCGGCTTTCACGGCAAGAGCGTGCGCGGCGACCTGCTCGTCACACTGATGATCGAAATCCCCGGGGCCGACCCGAAGCTCGCCGAGTTCGTCGCCGACTGGACCGATCAGGGGAACCCCCGCGCGCGGTTGGGCGTCTGAACGGATATCGTGACCGAGCCGATTTCCCCTGAATCGCCCGAGGCCCGCCGGCACGGCTTTCACAAGAAGCTGTCCGATCTCGGCGTCACCGACCGGGCGATCGAGGTGACGAAGCGGGTGGCGGTCGGTGCCTTCAACGACGGCTTCACCCATGCCGGCAACCTTGCCTATCTCAGCCTCGTCACGCTGTTTCCGTTCTTCATCGTCGCCACCGCAGTGGCGCGGCTGGTCGGGCGCACCGGCGACGGGCTTCAGGCGGTCGGTGCATTCCTGCGCACGGTGCCGCCCGAAGTCGCCGATCTGCTGCGCCCGGCGATCATCGAGGTGCTGGAGGGGCGTTCGGGTTCGCTGCTGTGGTTGGGCGCGCTGGTCGGGCTATGGACGACATCCGGCTTCATCGAAACGATTCGCGCGATCCTGCGTCAGGCCTATGGAATCCCTTCGGTCACGCCGTTCTGGCGGCTCAAGCTGGCGGCGATCGGCATGGTGATCGCCTCGGTCATCCTGGCGATGATGGCCTTCAGCTTCCAGCTGCTGCTCAGCGGTGCGGAGCAGTTCATCCTGCGCGTGATCCCCTTTGCCTCCGACGCGGCGCGGGTGATCTCGCTGACCAAGGTCGCGCCCGCCATCGCACTGTTCGGCGCGCTCTACATCCTGTTCTACACGCTGACCCCGTCGCGTTACCGCAAATCGGGCTGCCCGAAATGGCCCGGCCCGGCGTTCGTGACTCTGTGGTGGATGGGCTGCACTGCTGCCTTGCCCGCGGTGATAGGCGCGTTCGGCGGCTATGGCCTGACCTATGGCAGCCTGGCCGGCGTGATGGTCGCGCTCATCTTCTTCTTTCTCATCGGCTTTGGCGTCGTTATCGGCGCCGAGCTCAACGCCGCACTGGCAGAAACGCCCGAAACCGGGCTAGAGACACCGTCAGAGGGACCGGAGGGTAAGACGTGACCGGATTGATGCAGGGTAAACGCGGGCTGATCATGGGGCTCGCCAATGATCGTTCGCTGGCATGGGGCATCGCCAAGAAGCTGCGCGAACAGGGTGCGGAACTGGCGTTCAGCTATCAGGGCGAAGCGCTGGAGCGCCGCGTGCGCCCGCTCGCGGCGGAGCTGGGCAGCGATTTCCTGATCGACTGCGATGTCAGCGACATGGCCGAGCTGGACAAGACGTTCGCCACGCTGGCGGAACGCTGGCCGACGATCGACTTCGTGGTCCACGCGATCGGCTTTTCGGACAAGAACGAACTGCGCGGCGGCTATATCGACACCAGCCTCGACAATTTCCTGATGACGATGAACATCAGCGTCTATTCGTTCGTCGCGGTGGCCAAGCGCGCCCAGGCGATGATGCCCAATGGCGGATCGCTGCTGACGCTATCCTATTACGGCGCGGAGAAGGTCATCCCGCACTATAACGTGATGGGCGTGGCCAAGGCGGCGCTGGAAACCAGCGTCCAGTATCTCGCGGTCGATCTCGGCAAGCAGAATATCCGCGTCAACGCGATCAGCGCCGGGCCGATCAAGACGCTGGCGGCCAGCGGCATCGGCGACTTCCGCCTGATCCTCAAGTGGAACGAGCTCAACGCCCCGCTGAAGCGCAACGTGACGATCGAGGATGTCGGCGGCGCCGGCCTTTATTTCCTGTCCGACCTGTCGAGCGGCACCACCGGCGAAACCCACCATGTCGACGCCGGCTACCACGTCATCGGCATGAAGGCAGAGGACGCCCCGGATATCGCGCTGGTGTAAACCTAAACTCCCTCTCCCCTCGGGGGAGAGGGAAGGGGCCCGCGCCGCAGGCGTGGGAAGGGTGAGGGCCAGTGGGAAGAACACGCTTCTCCAGTGACGATGGCAGCGTAGCCCGCGCACGGGAGCTGCGCCGCAATCGCACTCCTGCTGAAGCGTCGCTGTGGGCGGTGCTGCGCAATCGCGGACTCGACGGCTACAAATTCCGTCAGCAGCAGCGGTTCGGCCCCTTCTACTGCGATTTCATCTGTCATGACCGGCGGCTGGTCGTCGAAATCGACGGTGACACCCATTTTGGCGGAGCGGCAGCCGCCAGCTACGCGCGTCGCGACGCCTATATTGAGCGAGAAGGATATCGCGTGATCCGATTTACGAACGATGAGGTCATGACCAACCTCGACGGCGTCGCCGACGCGATCCGATCCGCACTGACCCTCACCCTCCCACCGCCTGCGGCGGCGGGCCCCTCCCTCTCCCCCAATGGGGAGAGGGGTTCATGATCGCCATACGCCCCGCCACCGGTGGCGATGTCGCCGCGATCGACGCGCTGTTGCGACGCAGCTTTCCGGCGGCGGATGAGGCGTTGCTGGTCCAGCGGCTATGCATCGATGGCGACATGGTACTGACGCTGGTCGCCGATGACGAAGAGACCGGCGCGCTGGCGGGCATGGTCGCGTTCAGCCGGATGGACGTGCGCGTCAACGATGTCGCACTCGCCGCCGTCGCGCTCGCCCCGGTCGCGGTCGCGGCGGCGTATCGCCAGCAGGGGGTGGCCGAAGCGCTGATCGCCGCCGGGCACCGGCATCTCGGCGATGCGGGCTATCTGCTCAGCTTCGTGCTGGGCGACCCGGCTTATTATGGCCGCTTCGGCTATGCCGCCGATCTCGCACGCGGGTTCGACTCGCCCTATGCGGGGGACTATCTGATGGCGCTGGCGTTGCAGGATGGGAAGCTGCCGTGCGGCGTGCGCAGCATCGCGGCCCATGCCAGCGCATTCGCGGCGCTCGGAGAGCAGGCCGCGGTATAGCGGGCATTGCCCGGCCCCGCGCCCTTCTTGCTTCCAAATCGCGGTGCAATCGGCAAGGAGATGTGGCCATGAGCTTCAACACCTTCGGCCGCATGCTGCGCTTCACCACCTTTGGCGAAAGCCATGGCCCCGCAATCGGTGCCGTGGTCGATGGCTGCCCGCCGCGCCTCGACCTCAGCGAAGCCGATATCCAGCCATTCCTCGACAAGCGCCGCCCCGGCCAGTCGCGCTTCACCACCCAGCGGCAGGAGCCGGATCAGGTGCGCATCCTGTCCGGCGTGTTCGAGGGGCGGACGACCGGCACCCCGATCGGCCTGCTGATCGACAATGTCGACCAGCGCTCAAAGGACTATTCAGAGGTCGCGAGCGCCTATCGCCCCGGCCATGCCGATTATGCCTATGACGCCAAATACGGTTTTCGCGATTATCGCGGCGGCGGGCGCTCCTCGGCGCGCGAAACCGCGATGCGCGTCGCAGCGGGGGCGGTGGCGCGCAAGGTGATTCCGGAGGTCCGCATCCGCGCCTGGGTCGAACAGATCGGCCAGCACCCGATCCTCTATTCGCGGTTCGACGAAAACGAGATCGACAACAACGCCTTCTTCTCTCCCGACGCGAAGGCGGCTGAGCAGTGGGAAAAGGTGATCGACGCCGCGCGCAAGGACGGCTCCTCGCTCGGTGCGGTGGTGGTGTGCGAGGCCGAGGGTGTGCCCGCCGGCTGGGGCGCGCCGCTCTATGCCAAGCTCGACAGCGAGCTGGCGGCTGCGATGATGAGCATCAACGCGGTCAAGGGCGTCGAGATCGGCGACGGCTTTGCTGCGGCGCTGGCAACGGGGGAGGGCAATGCCGATCCGATGCGCCCCGGCACGCCGGGCGCCGGTCCGCAATTCCTCTCCAACCATGCCGGCGGGATTGCGGGCGGCATCTCGACCGGTCAGCCGGTGCGCGTGCGCGTCGCGTTCAAGCCGACCAGCTCGATCCTCACCCCGGTCGAGACCATCACGCGCGAGGGTGAAGCGACCGAGATCCGTACCAAGGGCCGCCACGACCCCTGCGTCGGCATTCGCGGGGTGCCGGTGGTCGAGGCGATGATGGCACTGGTGCTGGCCGACCAGAAACTCCTCCACCGCGCACAGTGCGGGTGATCGGTCTGCCGCTCGCGCAGCCCAGTTGACGGGCGAGCCGGGCACCATCGCCGGTGGGCCGAGGAACCGGGGTGCGACTTCTGTAGAGCAGCGTGCGTTCAACCCGCGCTGTGTAACCAGGAGTATCCCATGCGCCACAAGACGCTGTTCAGCCTCATCGCCCTGTGCGGATCGTCCGCCGCCATCGCCGCGATCGGCACGCCGCAGATCGATCCGCCGCTGCAGAACGACATGACAAACCAGGCGGTGCCCGACGACACCACCGCGCCCGAAACGCTGTCCAACCGCACGGATGTCGAGCCGAGTGCCGAGCCGTCCGATCCGACGCAGGACGGGACCGATACCGCACCCGAGCCAAATTCGACCTTCTACTGATGGTTTCGTCCCCGGGCGCGGCGTGCCGCGTCCGGGTTACCTTCAGTCCGCGAACGGATCGCGTACCAGGATCGTGTCCTCGCGCTCGGGGCTGGTCGACACCAGCGCGACCGGGCATCCGATCAGCTCCTCGATCCGGCGGATATATTTGATCGCCTGCGCCGGCAGCTGCGCCCAGCTGCGCGCGCCCGCGGTCGACTCGCTCCAGCCCTCGATCTCCTCATAGACCGCGACTGCGCGCGCCTGATCCTGCGGGCTGGGGGGCAGATAGTCGTAATGCTTGTCGCCGACGGTGTAGCCGGTGCAGATCTTCAGCGTCTCCATCCCGTCGAGAATGTCGAGCTTGGTCAGCGCGATCCCGGTGACCCCGCTCAGCGCAACCGACTGGCGCACCAGCACCGCGTCGAACCAGCCGCAGCGGCGCTTGCGACCCGTCACGACGCCGAACTCGCGCCCGCGCGTGCCGAGCAGCTCGCCGATTTCGTTGTCCTGCTCGCTCGGGAACGGGCCCGAACCGACGCGCGTCGTGTACGCCTTGACGATCCCCAGCACGAAGCCGACCGACCCCGGGCCAAGGCCCGATCCCGACGCCGCGGCACCGCTGACGGTGTTGGACGAGGTGACGAACGGATAGGTGCCATGGTCGATGTCGAGCAGCGCACCCTGCGCGCCCTCGAACAGGATGCGCTTGCCCGCTTCCTTCGCGCCTTTCAGCGTCAGCCACACCGGCGCGGCATAGGGCAGCACCGCCGGCGCGATCTCGCGCAGCTCGGCGATCAGCGCGTCACGGTCGATCGGCGGCTGGCCGAACCCGGCGCGCAGCGCGTCGTGATGCGCACACAGGCGATCGAGCTGCGGCCCCAGATCGTCGAGATGCGCCAGATCGCACACCCGGATCGCGCGGCGGCCGACCTTGTCCTCATACGCCGGGCCGATCCCGCGCCGCGTCGTGCCGATCTTGCCCGACCCGCTCGCATCCTCGCGCAGCGCGTCGAGATCGCGGTGGAAGGGCAGGATCAGCGGCGCGGTCTCGGCGACCTGCAGCGTTTCGGGCGTGATCTCCACCCCCTGCGCGCGCAGCTTTTCCATCTCGTCGCGGAAATGCCACGGGTCGAACACCACGCCATTGCCGATCAGCGACAGCGTGCCGCGCACCAGCCCCGAGGGGAGCAGCGACAGCTTGTACACCTTGTCGCCGACGACCAGCGTGTGGCCGGCATTATGCCCGCCCTGAAAGCGGACGACCAGGTCGGCGCGGCTGGCGAGCCAGTCAACAATCTTGCCCTTGCCCTCATCGCCCCACTGGGCGCCGATCACCGCGACGTTCGCCAAATCCCGATCCTTTCCGGTATGCGCGGCTCCCCTAAAGGGCGGAGGCCGCTACGTCCAGCGCTGGTCAGCTGTCCAGCGTGGCGCGGACCTTGGCAGCGAGCTGGGCAACGCCGAACGGCTTGGCGATCAGCGCGGCGGCGATCCCCGCGTCATTGGTGATCGCGTTCTCGTCGGGGGTATAGCCGCTGGTGTAGAGCACCTTGAGCCCCGGCTGGCGCTCACGCGCGCGCCGGGCGAGTTCGTCGCCGGTCATCTCCGGCATCACGACATCGGTGAACAGCAGCGAAATCGGCTGCTGCCCGCGCGCCATGATGCGCAGCGCTTCGATCCCGTCGGGCGCTTGCAGCACGGTGTAGCCCAGCTCGCGCAGCGCCTCGACCGAATGGTTGCGCACCCGCTCCTCGTCCTCGACGACCAGCACCACCTCATCGGGCGATCCGGTGCGTAGCGCCCCCGCATCCGCCCCAGGGTCGATTGCGTCGGGCACGCCATCGTGGCGCGGGAGCAGCAATGTGACGCGCGTCCCCCGGCCCGGCGCGGTGTCGATCGCGACATGCCCGCCCGACTGGCGGGCAAAGCCGAAGACCTGGCTCAGCCCCAGCCCGGTGCCCTTGCCCACGCCCTTGGTAGTGAAGAACGGGTCGAACGCGCGCGCCGCGACCTCCTGCGACATGCCGACGCCGGTGTCGGCAACGGTCAGCGCGACATAATCGCCCGCCGCCAGGCCAAGCTCGCCCGCCTCGCCCCCGTCGAGCACGCGGTTGGCGGTTTCGATCGTCAACCTGCCGCCATCGGGCATCGCGTCGCGCGCATTGACCGACAGGTTGAGGATCACATTCTCGAGCAGATTGGGATCCGCCAGCGCCGGGGCCAACTCGCTCTGCAACCGCGTCTCGACCGTGACCTTCTCGCCCAATGTGCGCATCAACAGGTCGATCATGTCCGACACCAGCGCATTGATGTCGAGCGGCACCGGTGCCAGCGGCTGTTGCCGCGCAAAGCCGAGCAGCCGCTGGGTCAGCGCCGCCGCCCGGGTTGCGCCGTCGCGCGCGGCGACGATGTAGCGGTCGAGATCGGTCGTCCCCTGCGCGATGCGCCGCTCCAGCATGTCGAGCGATCCGATGATCACCGCCAGCATGTTGTTGAAATCATGCGCGATGCCGCCGGTCAGCTGGCCGACCGCCTCCATCTTGTGCGCCTGGCGCAGCCGTTCCTCGGCCGACATCAGCTGACGCGTCCGCTCCTCGACCGCCTGCTCCAGCTCCTGCCGCGACCGCGCCAGCACCTCGCGCGCGTCGACAATGTCCTGGATATCGGTGCAGGTGCCGAACCAGCGGGTGATCGCGCCAGTGTCGTCGCGCACCGGCTGCGCCCGCCCGAGCACCCAGCGATAGACCCCGCTATGATGCCGCAACCGATATTCGATGTGATAGGGGTCACCGGTTTCCAGGCACTGGCGCCACACCGCCCAGGCGCGCGGCTGATCGTCCGGGTGGAACATGTCGTTCCACGCCACGCCATCGGTCGAGCCATGGGGAACGCCGGTGAACTCGTACCAGCGGTCATTGTAATAATCGTGATAGCCATCGGGCAGCGTCGACCACACCATCGGGTCGATCGAATTGGCGATGGCGCGGAACTTGGTTTCGCTCTCGCGCAGCGCGATGACGGCGGCGGCGCGTTCCACCGCGTCCCAGGTCGACTGGGCGATGGCCTCGATCAGCGCGACCTCCTCAGGGCGCCAGTGGCGCGGCTCCGCCTGATTGGCATAGAGGCTGCCGACCCACGCCCCACCTCGCATCAGCGGGACGCCCACCGCCGCGGGCGAGTAACGCGACAGGTCGCTGCCCACGAAGCGCGGATCGTTGGCTGCGTCATGCGACACAAGGGTCTGCCCCTGCCGATAGATCGCATTGGCGGCGTTCATGTCGAGACGGCGTGTCCCTTCCAGCGAAGGCAGCTTGCCGGACGTAACACAGGGACCGAACTGGACCGCGTCATTGTCGGTAACGCGGTAGAAACCCACGCGGTCGATGCCTAGCCGCTCGGCAATGGCGCCCGCGCCGAGCCGCATGATCGCCTCGGGCGAATCCAGCGCACGCTGGCGCCCGGCAAGATCGAACAGGAACGCCTGGTCCTGCGTCGCGGCCTCCAGGTCGGCGGCGGCCCTGCGCGCAGCTTCCTCCGCCTCGCGCCGTTCGGTGATCTCGAAAATAACGCCGGGAAAGCGCACCGCGCGTCCTTCGGCATTGTAGCTGCAGCGCCCCTGCGCGGTGACCCAGCGCACGCGCCCGTCCGCATCGACCAGCCGATACTCGCTCGAAAACGGGTCGCCGCTGCGGACCGCCTCGCCGATCCCGGCGCGCAGCCGCTCCACATCTTCCGGATGAACATGGCGGAGGAAAGCCGCGCTCGACTCGCCCTGTTCGGCCAGCGCCGCGTCCACGCCGTAAAGACGCGCCAACCGCGCGTCGGTCTTCAGCCGGTCGGTCACCAGATCCCAGTCCCAAACCCCCACGATATTGGTCGCCTGCAGCGCCAGCTGCAGCCGTTCCTCGCTCTCGCGCAGCCGCGACTCGGCAAGCACCCGCTCGGTGACGTCATTCGCTTCAATGAAGATCGCGGTGGTCGCGCTGGCGGCGTCCTTGATCGGCTGAAACACGAAATCGACCATACGGGTCTCATCGACCCCGTCGCGCGTCAGCAGCACGGGCTGGGCGCTGGCGCGATAGGCGACACCAGTCTCGAACACCTGGTCGAGCAGGTCGACAAACCCCTGGTCGATGATCTCCGGCAGCGCCTCCGCAACGGGTTTGCCGATCAGTTCGGCGCGTCCGGTCAGCGCATGATAGGCCGGGTTGGTCAGTGCAAAGACATGCTCCGGCCCCTCCAGCAATGCCACAGCGCCCGGCGCTTGCTGGAACAGCTCGTGCAGTCGTTCGACCTCGGCGCGACGTTCGCGTTGCGACAGGACCGTCGCGGTCGTCTCATTCCCCTGATTGAGGATGCCGCAGACGCGGCCATGCTCGTCGCGGATCGGGGTAAAGCTGTAATTCCAGTAAGTTTCACGCGGCACGCCGCCCCGCGCCATGTCCAGTCGCTGGTCATAGGTGGCGAATCCTTCGCCCGTCGCAATCACCTGTGCGAATTGCGGGCCGATGACGTCCCAGATTTCGGGCCACACTTCGGCGCCGGGGCGGCCCAGCGCGTCGGGATGGCGCTCGGCGGGGATCGGGGCCCAGGCGTCGTTGTAGAACAGCCGCAGCTCCGGTCCCCAATAGATCGCGGTTGGCATCTGCGACCCCAGGCAGATGCCGAGCGCAAAGCGCAGCGGTTGCGGCCAGCTGTCGGGCGGTCCGAGCGGCGTCGCGGCCCAGTCATGCTCCCGAATACGACGACCCATCTCGCCGCCTTGCTCCAGGAATCGAAGCTCGGAATACATCTGTTCAGCGTTGCGGGTTGCGCCCGCGCCTGTCAATGCAACTTGGGTAAGGACTCGCCGAAAACCAGCCGGTTAGAGCAGGCGGGCCAGGAGCAGGAGAAGCAGCGTGAAACTCGCCAGTCTGAAACACGGACGTGACGGCCGCCTTGTCGTCGTGTCGAGCGACCTCGCCTGGTATGCCGATGCCGGTCACATCGTCGGCACGCTGCAGGCGGCACTCGACGATTGGGACCGCTATGAGGGGGCGCTCCGCAACCTCGCCACGGATCTCGACCATGAAGTGATCCCGCGCGAGCGCTTTCACGAGCGTGATGCTGCCGCGCCGCTGCCGCGCGCCTATCAATGGGCCGATGGCTCGGCCTATGTGAACCATGTCGCGCTGGTGCGGCAGGCGCGCGGGGCCGAGATGCCCGAAACCTTTTGGCACGATCCGCTGATGTATCAGGGTGGCAGCGACGGGTTCCTGGGGCCACGCGACCCGATCCCACTGGCGGACGAAGACTGGGGCTGCGACCTTGAGGCTGAGGTCGTCGTCGTCACCGGCGACGTGCCGCTCGGCGCGAGCCGGGAGGAAGCGTTGGCGGCGGTGCGGCTGGTCGGCCTCACCAACGACGTCTCCTTGCGCAACCTGATCCCGGGCGAACTCGCCAAGGGCTTCGGCTTCTTCCAGTCCAAGCCGGCCAGCGCCTTCTCGCCGGTATTCGTCACCCCCGATGCGCTGGGCGACTGGTGGCAGGACGGCAAGCTGCACCGCAAGCTGATGGTCGACCTGAACGGCCAGCCCTTTGGCCGCGCCGAGGCAGGGGAGGACATGACCTTCGATTTCGGCACGCTGATCGCCCATGCCGCCAAGACCCGCGCGCTGGGTGCTGGCACGATCATCGGATCGGGCACCGTGTCGAACCGCGATGCCGATGGCGGTCCCGGCAAGCCGATCGCGCAGGGCGGCGTGGGTTATTCCTGCCTCGCCGAAGTCCGCACGGTCGAAACGATCCGCGATGGCAAGCCGACGACTCCGTTTCTGAAAGCCGGCGACACCGTCCGTATCTGGGCCGAGGACGACCGGCATCACCCGATCTTCGGCACGATCGAGCAGACCGTCGGGGTATAAGCGCATTCCTCCCCCAGCTTGCTGGGGGAGGTGGCATTGCGAAGCAATGACGGAGGGGCCGCCGCTGCAAGCGGCGGAATTTTGCCGAGCTGCCCCCGGCGCCCCTCCGCCACCCGCTGCGCGTGCGGTCCCCCTCCCCTGAGACAAGTTCAGGGGAGGAATAGCACTGCAACCGGCCATGCAGTTCGTCGAGTCCGGCTTGCCAACCATGCGCCGGGCCGTATCATCCCGCTATCACACCATCTCCCAGGGGAAGTTCATGAAGCCCGTATCCGGCGCGATTTTGCTCGCCACCGCCTCGCTCCTGTCGATCCTGCCCGCCGCTGCCCAGACCCCGGCCGCGCCGGTCGCCACCGCCACCGTGGACCCTGCACCGATGATCGACACCTGGCCCGGCCCGTTCGACGGCGTTCCCCAGTGGGACAAGGTGACCCCGGCGATGTTCCCCGCCGCCTTTGAAAAGGGCATGGCTGAGGCACGCGCCGCTTTCGCCAAGGTGCGCGACAATCCCGAGGCGCCGACCTTTGCGAATACGATCGAGGCACCGGCCAAGGTGACCACGTCGCTGGCGCGCGTCTTCCCGGTCTGGGGCGTCTATACCAGTAACCTCGCCAGCCCCGAGGTGCAGAAGATCGCGCGTGAGTGGAGCCCGAAGCTGTCGGCCTTCTCGACCGAACTCAGCCTCGACCCCAAGATGTTCGCGCGGGTGAAGACGCTCTACGACAAGCGCCAGACGCTCGGCCTCAATGCCCAGCAGATGCGCCTGCTCGAGCGCAGCTATCGCGATTATGTGACCTCGGGCGCGCTGCTCAACGAGGCGCAAAAAGCAGAGATCAAGCGGATCAACGGCGAGCTGTCGGTCGCCTATACCGAATTCAGCCGCCGCGTGCTGGCGGACGAAGAGACCGCGATCATGATCGATAACGAAGCCGACCTTGCCGGCCTCCCCGACAGCTTCAAGGCGAGCCTCGCCGAAGAGGCCAAGGCACGCGGGCAGGCGGGCAAATGGGCGGTCAAGAACACGCGTTCGTCGATGCAGCCGTTCCTGATGTACGCCACCAACCGCGCGCTGCGGGAGAAGGTCTACAACGCGTACATCAACCGCGGCGACAATGGTGGCGCGAATGATACCAACGCGATCATCGCCAACATCCTGAAGCTGCGTCAGGAGCGTGCCAAGGTGCTCGGCTTCAAGACCCATGCGCATTACCGCATGGACGACACGATGGCCGAGACGCCGGAAAATGCGACGAAGCTGATGATGTCGGTCTGGCCCGCTGCGGTCGGCCGGGTGAAACAGGAAGTCGCCGACATGCAGGCGCTGGCCGATGCCGAAGCGGCGGCGGGCAAGGGGCCGAAGATCAAGATCGAGGGCTGGGACTATCGCTATTATGCGGAGAAGGTCCGCAAGGCGAAGTATGACCTCGATGAGAGCGAGGTGAAGCCGTATCTTGAGCTCAACAACATGGTCAACGCCATGTTCTACGCCGCTGGCCGCCTCTATGACCTTGAGTTCAAGGAAAATACCGGCGCGATTCCGGTGTTCCAGGCCGATGTCCGCACGTTCGAGGTCAAGCGCCTCGGCAAGACGATCGGCGTCTTCTACCTCGACAATTTCGCGCGCGCGGGCAAGCGTTCGGGGGCGTGGGCGACCAGCTATCGCAGCCGTTCGGGCCTGCGCGGCGACGACATCGTGCTGGCGTCGAACAACAACAACTTCACCAAGGGTGGCGGCGGCGAGCCGACGCTGATCAGCATCGACGACGCCTCGACGCTGTTCCACGAATTCGGCCATGCGCTGCACAGCCTGCTCGGCAATGTCTATTATCCGGGCCTTGCCGGCACGCCGCGCGACTTCGTGGAATATCCCAGCCAGGTGAACGAAAACTGGTTGCTGACCCCCGACGTGCTCAACCGCTTCGCCAAGCACTACAAGACCGGCGAGGTGATTCCGGCAGCTTTGGTGGAAAAGATCGAGAAGGCGTCGACGTTCAATCAGGGCTTCGACACGGTCGAGTATCTTTCATCCGCCATTGTGGACATGCAACTCCACAATCGCGACACCCCGGTGACCGATCCCGACGCGTTCGAACGCGACACGCTCGCTTCTTTGGGTATGCCAAAGGAAATCGTGATGCGGCACCGCCTGCCGCAGTTCAACCACTTGTTCTCTTCCGACGCCTATTCGGCGGGCTATTATTCCTACCTCTGGTCGGAAACGATGGACGCCGACACCTGGGCCGCGTTCGAGGAAACGGGCAATGTCTGGGACAAGGCGACGGCGGACAAGTTCCGCACGATCCTGCTGGAAACCGGCAACGAAACCGACCGCAAGGAAGCCTACAAGGCGTTCCGCGGCCGCGATCCGGACGTCAACGCACTGTTCAAGCGCCGCGGCTTTCCGACTGGAAACTAACGGGATTTGGGCGCTGCCGGTCTAGTCCGGCAGCGTCACCTCCCAGTCGATCGGCTTGAACGACCCGTTGTTCGACTGCAGCGCCGAACAGGCGGTCAGTCCGATGACGAGATCCTCCAGCGCCCGAAATACGATCCGATCCCCCGCCTTGCTCAGCGGCGGATCGACACGCAGCTCGCCCGTTGTGCCATCGACCGGCACGTTCATGAAGCAGTTGAACGCGGTCGGGATCATGTCCTCCTCGACCCCATAAGGCGCGAGCGCGGCGGCGAGGTTGCCGAAACATCCGCGATGCGGATCGGTGTCGCCGTAGATGATTCTGAACGTATCCTTCGAACACGGCGTCAGCAGGAAATCATGCCGCCCGACATCGTCCGCGACGATCTCCAGCAACACGTTGCTGCGGTTCGAATAGAGTTTATCGCCCGTCGTCAGATAGATGCGGCTCGCATAATCCAACGTCCGGCCCGACGAGATCACCTCGCCGATATCGTCCTTGCGATAGGCGAGCAGGTCGGCGACCTGCTCACCGGTCGGATCGGTGACGGTCAACAAGGCACCCTTTGGCACCTCGAACGCGACGCCCGAGCGTGGGGCGATCCTATGCGGCATCCTGAGCACCTCCGCGTCCGCGGAACGGGCAGCGCCATTCGGGATCGACCACCCGCCCGCTATATTGCCGCGCCTCCGACACCGTGCCGTGCTGCGCCAGCATCGGGTTGGGTGCACCCGCCAGCGCAACGTCGCGCGCAACGATCGAATCGCGCAATTTCTCATAGCGGCCCTGTGCGCGAAGCTGTTCAAACTGATCGTGCAGGTTGAACACCAGGGCCGGGCGGTCGAAGCGACGCGCGGGCCGGCTCGCCTGCGGATGCAGGCCGACGACAAAGAACGCCTCACCGCCGAAGCTGAGCGAGAAATGCGGGTCATCGGGATCATGGCTGACGCGGGGATCTGCCTCCTGCCCCAGCCATTCATCCTTGTCGGTCAGCGACTGCAGCCGCGCCCATAAATTGGCCTCGAAGGCCGGTTCGTCGAGTTCACGATCCTGCTCGAACAACACGACCAGCGACTGGAACAGTTCGGGCTCGGCGCGATAGCTGGCAGCGAGGTCATGGAGGTTGGGCAGGATGCGCAGATCGTCCCAACCCGACCCGATATCCTTGCCGACCACGAACCGCATGCGGTCGCGGCTCAGTGCCGACTTGGCGCCGACACAGGGGAATTCGGTCGATTTGACGAACGCGCGGAAGCGTTCCGCCAGCGGATGCGCGGAATCGTTGCAGGGTTTCAGCATGATCGGCCAACGCTCAAGCGGCCAAGTTGTTCAAAAGAAAGGGGCCAGCTCCAGTGAAGGAGCCAGCCCCGTCTTATTTCGTCATGCGACGCGCTTAGCGGCGGCAATAGCCCGGACGGTCGGCCCGGTCGATCTCGCGCCCGGCCAGTGCGCCGACCACGCCGCCCAGAACGGTGCCGAGCGTCTTGTCGCCGCGACCGGCAATCGCGTTACCGGCCAGACCGCCGGCGATCGCGCCGACAATTGCGCCGCCCTCGCCGTCCCGGCACTGATTGGCCGCGCGCCCCCGGTAATTGTAGCGGCGGTCATAGCGACGGGTGTCGCGGCGATAGTCGCGATAGCCATCACCATAATAGCCGCGACCCTCGCGATATTCGTGCCGGCTCTGCGCTGCGGCCTCCGTCGCGGGGACGAGCGCGGTGCCGGTCATCGCCAGCGCGGCGCCGATCAGGGAAAGCTTCTTGAACATGTCGTATCTCCTTGTTCGTTCGATCTCGTTGAACAAGGGATTCGCACAATCGCATTGAGCCGTCCCTGAATGCGCCTGTTATGCGCGGTTCAGAATCGTTGCGGGATCGTAAAGGGGGTGCCGGTGCGGCCGTAGCGCCCTAGGGGGGAGTGCCCAGTCCCGATACGCAACACGGGAAATCGGGCGGGGCGTTCGGATCGCACCGGCATGTCGGGCAGGTCCGTGAGATACGCCACGGAACAGCTTGGCTGTCGTTTAGCTGAACGGCGACCAACGCTGGCTGAACGGCGTTGTTATCTGAGGTTCAGCTTTGCGGCGCGATTGCGGCCGCTATGAAGGGGCGGCGATGCGCATCCTCCTGTCGATCCTGCTGATCCTGTTGTTCGTCCCGGACTGGTCGGGCGAGGCGCGGCTGCCGCTATTGCCGCGCGACGCGACCGTGCAGGCGACGCCGGTGGTGCTGGAGCCGGGCAATCCGGAGCGCACGCAACTCGGCGGGCTGACCTTTCTCGGCGGAGTCGCGCTGCAGGGGGACGGCGCGGCGTTCGGCGGCTTTTCAGCGATGGCGGTGGATGGCGACCGGTTCACGCTGCTGAGCGACGGCGGCAACATCGTGTCGTTCACCATGGACGCGGACTGGACGCCGCGCGCAGTGCGCTTTGCCGAGCTTCCCGCTGGCCCCGGCAAAGGCTGGCGCAAGCAGGATCGCGACAGCGAATCGCTGACGACCGATCCCGCGACCGGGCGAATCTGGGTCGGGTTCGAGCGCGCGAACGCCATCTGGCGCTATGATCGCGGCTTTGCGCGGGCGCAGGCGCATACCACGCCCTCGGCACTCGCAAACTGGTCCAGCAATGGCGGGGCCGAGGCGATGGTGCGGCTCCGCGATGGCCGCTTCATCATGCTGGCGGAAGACCGCAAGGGCGACGCTGCAGGGACGGTGCGTGGGGTTCTGTTCAGCGGCGATCCGGTCGTTGCCCCGCGCCGCGGTTTCGCGTTCAGCTATCGTCCGCCGCGCGGCTTCAAGCCGACCGATATGGCGGAGCTTCCGGACGGGCGCATCGCGATCCTCAACCGACGCTTCGCGCTGCCGCTGAGCTTCACTGCGACGCTGACGGTTGTTCCGCGCAAGGCGATTCGGCGCAGGGCGATCGTCACCGGTCGTGAGATCGCCCGATTCGAGGGGGCGGTGCTGCACGATAATTTTGAGGCTCTCGCCGCCGTGCGGGAAGGCCGCGACACGATCCTGTGGATTGCGTCGGACGATAATCAGCTGTTTCTGCAGCGCTCTTTGCTGCTCAAATTCCGGCTGGATCGCTGATTCGCTGTTTGATCGGCGCGGGCCAGAACCGCAAAAACGCCGAACGGCCCGCGTCCCAGAATGGGAGCGGGCCGATCAGAAACCCGGTCGCCGAAGCGAATCAGGCTGCGGCAGTCGCCTTCTTGGCGATTTCGCGCTTCAGGCGGCGAGCACGCAGCGACAGCTTGTCGTCGCCGGTCTTCATCAGCCAGTTGTCGAGGCCGCCATTATGCTCGACCGAGCGCAGGCCGTGCGTCGACACGCGCAGACGGATCGAGCGCTCAAGCGCTTCCGACATCAGCGTCACATTCTGCAGGTTGGGCAGAAAGGTCCGCTTGGTCTTGTTATTGGCGTGGGAAACATTGTGACCCACCTGCCGGCCCTTGCCGGTCAGCTCGCAAATGCGCGACATCGAATCGTTCCTAGGTTTCAGCCTGTCCAGCGGCGCTGGGAAAGAGCGGCCCGATAACGGGACAGCGCGATTTCGTCAACCGTGCATCGCCCTGTATCGCACCGTGCGTGCAACCCCTATGGTCAATGATGCGTTATTTCGCAAACGATTCGAACAGGGAGATCGGACTCGATGCGTGGACTTCTGGCAATTCTCGGCCTCGCCGCCGTGGTAATCGTGGTGCTGATGTCGCTCGGCATGCTCAGCATCGATATGAAGCCGGGTGCGCTCCCGACCGTGAAGTTCGAGGGCGGCAAGGCCCCGACCGTCGCGGCGGACGTCGGCGATGTCGGCATGGGCACCACCAACAAGACGATCCAGGTGCCGACCATCACCATGGAGAACAAGACCATTCAGGTCCCGACGGTCGAGGTCGAGAAGGCGCAGCCGACTCCGGCCGCCAAGTAACTGCATTCAGCCGCGGCGCGTCGGCGCATGGTAGCCGACCGCCGCCGCTTGCGGCATAGCAGCGGCATGTTCCCGCTGCCCGAACCCATGCGCGCCGCGCTCGACGCTGCGCGCGCCGCCGCCGAAACGAGCGAGGTGCCGGTCGGCGCGGTGGTGATGCAGGGGGACCGCGTGGTCGCCGTCGCGGCCAACGCGCCGCGCACCTTGCATGACCCCACCGCGCATGCCGAGATCCTGGCGATCCGCGCGGCAGCCCAGGCGCTCGGGCGCGACCGGCTGGAAGATTGCGACCTGTGGGTCACGCTCGAGCCCTGCGCGATGTGCGCGGGTGCCATCGCCCATGCCCGCATCGGCCGCCTCTATTATGGCGCGAGCGATCCCAAGGGCGGCGCGGTCGAGCACGGCCCGCGGTTCTTCACACAACCGACCTGCCATCACCGACCGGACATCTATCCGGGAATCGGTGAGGGCGAGGCGGCAACGCTGTTGCGCGAATTCTTCGCCGCGCGGCGGTAATCTCCCTCTCCCCGCAAGCGGAGAGAAGGAGAGTTGCTTTCAAGTTCAGCGCATATCGCTTTCGCGAATCGGCACGATTTTGATCTCGACGCGGCGGTTCTGCGCGCGCCCTTCGACCGTGTCGTTCGATGCGATCGGCTGGGTTTCGCCATAGCCGAGCGTTTCGAGGCGGGCTGCCTCGACGCCGCGCGAGACGAGATAGTCGGCGACAGCTACAGCGCGGCGCTCCGACAGTGTCTGGTTATAGGCGTCCGATCCGGTCGAATCGGTGTGGCCATACACGTCCACATAGGTCTGGTTGTAGCGGTCGAGCACGTCGGCGACCTTGTCGAGCGTCGGACGGAACTGTGACTGGACGGTCGCGCTGTCGGTCGCGAAGGTGATTCCCGACGGCATCGACAGGATCAGGTCGTCGCCGCGGCGAATTACTTCGACATCGGTGCCGGCGGTGCGTTCGCGAATCTCGCGCTCCTGCCGGTCCATGTAATTGCCGATCGCAGCGCCCGCGACCGCGCCGATCCCGGCACCGACGATCTTTTCGGTACGGTCGCGCCGCCCGCCGACGATGTCGCCGAGCAGATAGCCGCCCAGCGCGCCGCCGATCGCGCCGATACCGGCCTTGGAAATCCGCTGTTCCCCGGTGACCGGATCGGTCACGCAGGCACTCGTCAGCGCCAGCGCGGCGACGGCGGGGATCATGGCCCAATTGTTGGAAATACGCATTACAGCCTCCTTGAACTTCGCGCGACAAACGGCCCGAGACGCGCCCTTGTTCCGCTTGCGCACCGACACTGCATGAATCGGGCGTTGTGAAACGGGGATGAATGCGACTATGGGAGGGGCAGGCCAATGGACCCGCTTCCCCCCATACCCTGGATCGACGTCGCGATCATTCTTGCACTGGTCGCGCTCAACGGCGTGTTTGCCATGTCGGAGCTGGCGATCGTGTCGGCGCGCAAGGCGCGGCTGGAGGGAATGGCGCGTTCTGGCAAGCGCGGGGCACAGACCGCGATCGACCTGGCTGCCGATCCCGGCAAGTTCCTATCGACGGTGCAGATCGGCATCACCCTGATCGGCATCATCAACGGTGCTTATTCCGGCGCGAGCCTCGGCACGCCGGCCGGCGCGCGGATCGCGGCGCTGGGCGTCGAGGCGGAGCTGGCGCAAACCATCGGATTTGCCATCGTCATCGCCTTTACCACCTATGTGTCGCTGATCTTCGGTGAACTGGTGCCCAAGCAGTTCGCCTTACGCTCGCCCGAGCCGTTCGCGGTGCTGATCGCGCCGATGATGAAGCTGCTGGCGCGCATCACCGCGCCGATCGTATGGGTGCTCGACCAGAGCAGCGCGCTGGTGTTTCGCCTGCTGCGGCTTAACCGCGAATCCGAGAATCGCGTGACAGCCGAAGAACTGCACATGATCGTCGCCGAGGCGACGCATTCGGGCGTGATCGAGGAGCATGAACGCTCGATCATCTCCGGCGTCGTGCGCCTCGCCGACCGTCCTGTGCGGGAGGTGATGACGCCGCGCACCGATGTCGACTGGATCGACGTCAACCTCGATGAAGCCGCGATCCGTGCGGCCCTGTCCGCGACGCCGCATACCCGCCTGCCCGTTGCCGACGGGTCGGTCGATGCGGTGATCGGCGTGGTGCAGGCGCGCGATGTGGTGACGGCGTTGATCGAGGGACATCCGCTCGACCTGCGCGCGCTGGCGCAAACTGCACCGGTGCTGCCCGATCAGGTCGATGCGATGGACGCGCTCGGCGCGCTGCGCCGTGCGGCGGTGCCGATGGGCTTCGTCCATGACGAATATGGGCATTTCGAGGGGATCGTAACCCCCGCCAATCTGCTCGCAGCGATTGCGGGTGAGTTCGCGTCCGACGCGGATGTCGGGGACAATCCGGCAATCACGGTGCGCGACGACGGCTCGCTGCTGGTGTCGGGCCAGCTCGCTGCCGACACGCTGGCGGACCGGATCAAGATCGAGCTGCCCGAGGATCGCGACTATGCAACGGTCGCCGGGCTCGCGCTGGCGGTGCTCAAGCGGCTGCCGAACGAGGGCGAGAGCTTTGTCGAGCAGGGCTGGCGCTTCGAGATCGTCGATATGGACGGGCACAAGATCGACAAGCTGCTGGTCAGCGAGATGGAAGCCTAGTTCTCCGCGTCGCGCTCCTGCGCCGCGCGCATCGCCTCGTCACGCGCCTCCTTCCAGCGTCGATGCAGGCGACGACCCCACCAGATGATCGCGATGGCACCCGCAGCGAGCAGCGCGATCATCAGGAAATGGGTGACTGTGGCCCATTCGAACGCCTCCGCCATTCCCGCAGGGGGCACATAGGGTTTCTCGTTCATCTTGCCGTCTCCCCGCGCAGATCTTCAGGGATAATGCGCGAGGAGAGCGATCGGGTGCATCACTCCTTCGATGCGCTGCGCACTTCCTGCACCGCCGCCAGCTGGGCGAGCTTTAGGAATTCGTTGCGCCAATAGCCCTGCGGATTGCCGGCGAGGCCGCGGATCGCGGCATAGCTGTACCCGCCGAGATATTTGTCGCCGCGCAGTTTCTGGCCCAGCGCAGCCACTGCGGTCGCGAACGCCATGTCGCCGCGCGGGGCTGTTGCCGTGCGCAGCAGCGATGCCGGGACAGGCTTCTCGATCAGGCGCGAGGTATCCTCGCCCGGCAGCTTGTAGCGCAATTTGACGAAGGCCAGCTCGCGTCCCGATGCGCTCGGCGCGGGCGGGCGGTTGCCGTCATAGCGGCGGTCGGGCAGCCAGCCCCGGGCTCCGGTCGGCACGACTTCGTAGAGCGCAGTCACCTGATGCCCAGCGCCGATGTCGCCCGCATCGACCGCATCATTGTCGAAATCCTCCTCGGCCAGCGCGCGGTTCTCGTAACCGATCAGGCGATATTGGCTGACCTGCGCCGGGTTGAACTCGACCTGGACCTTCACATCCTTGGCGATGGTGAACAGCGAGGCGGACAGCTCGTCGTCGAGCACCTTCTGCGCCTCCATCGCGCTGTCGATATAGGCGTAGTTGCCGTTGCCGAGGTCCGCGATGCGCTCCATCAGCGCCTCGTTGTAATTGCCCTCGCCAAAGCCGAGCGTGGTGAGGGTAACGCCGGTGTCGCGATACTTCTTGACCATCGCCTCGAGCGCCGTGTTGCTGCTCACGCCGACATTGAAGTCGCCATCCGTGGCGACGAAGATGCGGTTGATCCCGCCCTTGATGAAGTTCGCGCTGGCGATGTCATAGGCGAGCTGGAGCCCCGCAGCGCCCGCGGTCGACCCGCCCGCTTCGAGGCAGTCGAGCGCGGTTCGGATGTGTTTGGGGTTTGAGGTCGGGTCGAGCACTACGCCCGCTGCGCCAGCGTACACGACGATCGACACCTTGTCCTTCGGCGTCAGCTTGTGGGCGAGCATCGTCAGCGCGCGCTTGACCAACGGCAGCTTGTCATCGCTGCTCATCGACCCCGACACATCGACGAGGAAAACGAGGTTCGCGGCGGGACGCCCCTGCGCGGTCACATCATAGCCGCGCAGTCCGATGCGGACGAGGCGGGTGTCGGGGTTCCATGGGGTCTGTGCGACATCGGTGGTGACGCTGAACGGCTGCTGCCGCGAGGCGGGCAGCGGGTAATCGTAGCGGAAATAGTTGATCATCTCTTCGGTCCGCACCGCTTCGGCGGGCGGCGTCTGCCCCTTTTGCAGAAAGCGGCGGACGTTTGAGTAGGCACCGGTGTCGACATCGACCGAGAAGGTCGAGACCGGCGCGGTCGCGACCGACTGGACCGATGCGACCTCTTTGCCCGCATAGCGCTCGCGATTGTCGGCCGAGCCATAGGGGGCGGCCGCAGCTTGGCTGGGCGCGACCCGCCTTGCGGCATAATCTGCGGCAGAGCCCGGCGCGATGGCGCGGGGGGCGGGCGCGGCCATCACGGGCGGGGGCGGCGGCGGTGGTGGGGCCGGTGGCGGCGCGAAATAGTGACGCTGGGGCATCGCCCAACCCGGGCGATATCCCCCGCTGCCCGTCTTGCACCGCACCGGCGAGTCATTGTCGGCGCGCGGCGGGGCCGGGCGATGGGGGCGGTGCTGTCCCGGCGGCGGCGCAGCGGCCCCGAGTAGGAGCGAAACCGAGATGAGGGCGGCGGTGCGCTTCATGGCGATGACCCCTTTGGCGGTGATGCGTTTAGGGGTGCGCTCGGACCGATGAGCGACAGATGAACAGGAGATAATGTCACATAGATTGACTGAAAGTGTCAGAAATTGCGCCGCCCCGGCGCAGGCCGGGGCCGCCAGATGAAAGGTCTGAACCAGTCCCAGGCGGCCCCGGCCTCCGCCGGGGCGACGGTGGAACTTTAGCCCCGCTCGCGCGCCACTTCACGCCAGCCAATGTCGCGGCGAGCGAAACCGGTGGGGAAGTCCACCGCATCGACTGCGCGATAGGCAGCGGCCTGGGCTTCGGTGACGTTCGCGCCGGTGGCGGTGACGGTGAGAACACGACCACCCGTCGCGACCAGCGTGTCGCCGTCCAGCTTGGTGCCCGCCTGGAACACCTTTGCGCCGGTAGCCTCGGCCGCAGCGATCCCGCCGATCGCGCCGCCAGTCTCCGGGGTGCCGGGATAGCCCTTGGCGGCCATCACCACGGTGAGCGCGGTGTTGTCCGAGAAACGCGGCGCGGCGCTGCCAGCGAGCGAGCCCGCCTCAGTCGCCAGCATCAGTTCGAGCAGATCCTCTTCCAGCCGCATCATCAGGACCTGACATTCGGGATCGCCGAAACGCGCATTATATTCGATCAGCTTCGGCCCGGTGCGGGTGAGCATCAGGCCGGCATAGAGCACACCCGAATAGGGGGTCCCGGCCTTGGCCATGCCCGCGATGGTGGGCTTGACAATCGTTTCGATCACCTCGGCTTCCAGCGCGGGGGTCAGCACCGGGGCGGGGCTATAGGCACCCATGCCGCCGGTATTGGGTCCGGTGTCGCCATCGCCGACACGTTTGTGATCCTGCGCCGAGCCGAAGGTCACGAAGTTCGTCCCGTCGGTGATGACGAAGAAGCTTGCCTCCTCGCCCTCCAGAAACTCCTCGATCACTGCCTCACCGCCGGGCTTTTCGAAGATCGCGGCGATCGCGGCCTGTGCCTCGTCCTCACGCATGGCGACGGTCACGCCCTTGCCCGCAGCCAGGCCGTCGGCCTTGATGACGACCGGACGGCCAAAGTCGCGCGCCAGCACCGCGCGGGCGGTGTCGAGGTCGTTGACGCGGACATAGCCGGCGGTCGGGATATTCTCGCGCGCACACAGATCCTTGGTGAAGCCCTTTGATCCCTCCAACTGGGCTGCTGCCCGCGACGGGCCGAACACCGGTAGGCCGGCGGCGCGCAGTGCGTCGCTGAGGCCGTCGACCAAGGGCGCTTCGGGGCCGACCACCACGAAGCCAATAGCGTGGGCGCGGCAAAAGGCGATCACTGCGGCGTGATCGGTCAGCGGAACGTCGTGGCAGGTCGCATGATCGGCGATTCCGGGGTTGCCGGGGATCGCATGCAGGCTATCGAGCCGGGGCGATTGCGCGAGCTTCCAGGCGAGCGCATGTTCGCGGCCACCCGACCCAAGCAACAGGACGTTCATGTCAGATCCCTTCGACGACGACGATATGCCGCGGCTGGTAGCCGAGGGGCGGGAAGGGGACAATGATCCGCCGCTTTCGATCGGCGAATTGTCGCACCGGCTGAAACGGATGGTCGAAGGCGAGTTCGGCCATGTCCGGCTGCGCGGCGAGATTTCGGGGTACAAGCGCGCGGCGTCGGGCCATGTCTATCTGGCGCTGAAAGATGCCGATGCGGTGATCGACGGCGTGATGTGGCGCGGCGCGGCGGACCGACTGCCCTTCCGCCCGCAGGACGGGATCGAGGTCGTCGCGACCGGCAAGCTCACCATCTATCCCGGCCGGTCGAAATACCAGATCGTGATCGACCGGATGGAGCTGGCGGGCGAAGGCGCGCTGATGGCGCTGTTCGAACGGTTGAAGGCGCAGCTCAAGGCCGAAGGGCTTTTCGACGGCGAGAAGAAGGAGCTGCCGTTCGCGCCGCGGGTGATCGGCGTCGTCACCTCGCCCACCGGCGCGGTGATCCGCGATATCCTGCACCGCCTCGCCGACCGCTTCCCGACGCGCGTGCTCGTGTGGCCGGTCAAGGTCCAGGGCGATGGCGCAGCGGCGGAAGTCGCGGCGGCGGTGCGCGGGTTCGACGCGATGCGCGCCGATGGCCCGGTGCCGCGCCCGGATCTGGTCATCGTCGCGCGCGGCGGTGGCTCGATCGAGGATTTGTGGGCGTTCAACGAAGAGCCGGTGGTGCGCGCGGTTGCCGCCTGCCACATCCCGATCATCTCGGCGGTCGGGCATGAGACCGACACGACCCTGTGCGATTTCGCGGCGGACGTGCGTGCGCCGACCCCGACCGCGGCGGCGGAAATGGCGGTGCCGGTGCGCGCCGACCTCAGCCACCATATTGCGACGCTTGCGCTGCGTACCGAACGTTGCGCGCGGCGTTATCATGAGCGCGGGGCCGAACGGCTGCAGGCGCTGGTGCGCGTGCTCCCGCGGCGCGACGCGCTGCTCGGGCCGCAGCGGCAAATGGCCGACGACCTTGCCGCGCGGCTCGACCGCGGGTTGGAGCGGCGGGTGACCGTGGCACGCGGCGTGCTTGACCGTGCGGGCGGGGCATTGCGCCCGGCGGTGCTGGAGCAGCGTCTTGCGCGCGCGCGCGACCGGCTAGAGGGGCTCAACCGCTTGCTCACCGCTGCGCACCCCGAACGACCGCTGGAACGCGGCTATGCCTGGGTCGAGGGGCGCGCGAGCGGCAAGGTGGTCGGAACCGCTGCCGATGCGCGCACGGCCGGCGCGCTGACACTCCACTTCCGAGACGGTCCTGTCGACGCGCGGGTTGAGCGCAGCGGCGGCAAGCCCTATGCTGGCGACAAGCCCGAACAGCCCGACCTGTTCTGACCCGCCCCACAGCGAAGAGTGAGCGTAGCCATGTTGATGTCGTCCAATTCCGCCCGTCCGGCACGGCTTCATTATATGGCGAACGGCTTTCGCGTGCTGTCCTCTGGCGATCATGTCGTGTGCGCGGTGAGCGGGGAGAAGATCCCGCTCGACGCGCTACGCTATTGGAGCGTGGCGGAGCAGGAAGCCTATGCGACCGCGGAGATCGCGACCAAGGCGATGACTGCGACGTGAGGCTGGTCGGGGGGACGATCTTCGCTGGCGCGATGTTCGCGCTGCTGGGCGCTGTCGGTGTGGGGGCGGATCCGTCGGCTGCATCGCCGCCGCAATCGGCGCAGGCGCGTAACGCGTTCCGCTTCGACGGGCCGATGATCCAGGGTGGCGCGGTGCTCGGCACTGCACCCGCGTTGACGAGCCGGGTAAGGCTCGATGGCCGGGACGTGCCGGTTGCGCCCGATGGTCGGTTCCTGATCGCGTTCGATCGCGATGCCGCGGCCAGCGCCGAACTGGTTGCGATCCGGGTCGATGGCAGCAGCCTGCGCCAGACGCTGACGATCCAGCCGCGCGCCTGGCGGATCGAGCGGCTGAATACGCTGCCGCGCTTTGCCCAGCCCAGTGCCGAGTTCCAGCGCCGCCGCCCAGCAGAGCTGGCACAGATCAACGCCGCCCGCGCCAAGTCGCATAATGTGCAAGGGTGGCGACAGGAGTTCATGTGGCCGGTTACGGGGCGCATCTCCGGCCTGTTCGGATCGCAGCGCATCTACAAGGGCGAGCCGGGTTCCTATCATTCCGGCGTCGATGTCGCACGCCCGAGCGGCACGCCGATTATCGCCCCTGCTGACGGCGTCGTCGTCCTTGCCGCGCAGCAGCCGTTCACCCTGGAGGGCAAGCTGCTGATGCTCGACCATGGCATGGCGCTCAACAGTGCGTTTCTGCATTTGTCGCGGATCGATGTGAAGGTCGGCGACGTGGTGCGGCGGGGACAGCGGATCGGCGCGATCGGCACCACCGGCCGCTCGACCGGGCCGCATCTCCATTGGGGGATGAAATGGGGCGAAGCGCGCATCGACCCGTTGCTGATCGCCGGGTCAATGCCGGTCACGGCGGATTAGGGCCGCGCCAGCTACACGCCATATGTGACGTTTTTGTCACGGCATGACGACTTTGCGACAGTTTGCGCGCCAAGCTCTTGTGCGGCGCATCGTTGCAGACGTATCGATACCCAATCTGCGCGGCGTGTGCCGTGCGTGAACGATAGGGCGTCCAACGCGATGCCCGAAAACGGGGAGCTTCCAATGGTATCAAATGTTCGCAGGCACCTGCTTACCTCGACCCTGCTGATCGGCACTGTGGTCGCAACGCCGGCCTTCGCTCAGACTGAAGAGGCTCCGGCCGAGGGTGAGGCCATCGTCATCACCGGTTCGCGCATTCTGCGCCCGAACCTTGAGGCGAACAGCCCGGTCACCAGCGTCACCGGCCTCGAAACCACGCAGAACGCCGACGTCACGCTCGACACGTTCCTGAACACGCTGCCGCAGGTCAATCCGGCCGGCACGACCACGTCGAACAACCCTGGCAATGGTGGTCAGTCGAACATCGACCTTCGCGGCCTGGGCGCCAACCGCAACCTCGTGCTGGTCGATGGCCGCCGCCCGATGGTGTCGGCGTCGAACCAGACGGTCGACCTCAACACGATCCCGCAGGGCCTGATCGAACGCATCGACGTTCTCACCGGCGGCGCGGGCGCGGCTTACGGTGCCGACGCAATCGCGGGCGTCGTCAACATCATCCTGAAGGACGATTTCGAGGGCGTCGATCTGCGCGCCAACTATTCGAACTCGATGCCGCAGACCGACGCGCGCGAATATCAGATCAGCGGCACGATCGGCGGCAATTTCGCCGAGGACCGCGGTAACTTCGCCCTCTCGGTCGAATATGCCGAGCGTCAGGGCCTGATCAAGGCGCAGCGTCCGTTCGCGGCGCAGGCGACGTCGACCACCAGTTCGTTCCCGACCGGCTCGCTGGTCAACAGCGCGAGCAACCCGTACAGCCAGACGGTCGTCAACTCGATCTTCACCGCCTATGGCGTTCCGACCGCGCAACTGCCGCTGACCAACCAGCTTGCGTTCAACTCGGACGGCACCCTGTTCGGTGTCGGCACGTTCAACAACCCGCGTGACGTGGTCAACTTCCGCTACGCGCTGAACTCGCCGGCGAACCCGAACCTCAATTATTTCCCTGACTTCTACTCGTACAACTTCGACATCGTGAACATCCTCGTGCTGCCGCTCGAGCGCTATTCGGCGTTCACCCGCGGCAACTACAAGGTGAACGACTCGTTCGAGTTCTTCGTCCAGGGTGCTTACACCAACTACAAGTCGGCTACCGCGCTGGCGCCGACGCCGGTCAGCACCGGCATCGTCAACACCACCAGCACCGCGTCGGGCCTCAACGCTCGCTCGCCGCTGGTCGCTCCGGGTCAGCGCATCACCGGCTTCGTCGTGCCGGTCACCAACCCGTTCCTGCAGGCGTCGCCGGATCTCGTCGCGCTGGTCAACTCGCGCACCGGTGACGATCCACTGCTGACGGGTGTCGGTGCGGCTGAAGGCGTTCGCATCGGTTACCGTTTCCTCGGCACCGGCCTGCGCGAGCAGCAGCTCGAGAACGAAGTGATCCAGGGCCTCGCTGGCCTGCGCGGTGAGATCGCGCCGAACTGGCGTTACGAAGCCTATTACTCGTGGGGCAAGACGGTCATCGACCAGCGCGCGACCGGTAACGTCAACGTTCAGCGCGTTCAGCAGCTGCTCGAAGCGCCCGATGGCGGCGTCAGCCTGTGTGCCGGCGGCTTCAACCCGTTCGGTATCCAGCCCTTCTCGCAGGCATGCGTCGATTTCGTCGACGAAGTCGGTGTGACCAAGACGACCTTCACCCAGAAGATCGCCCAGGCGTATATCAGCGGTCAGCTCGCCGAGCTGCCGGCGGGTCCGCTTTCGGTCGTGTTCGGCGCCGAGAAGCGCGACTTCCGCTACGAGTTCGATCCCGGCGCACTGTTCGGCCCGATCGCTGGCTTCAACACCAGCACGCCCGACCTCGGCACCAACAGCTTCCTCGACTTCTTCGGCGAAGCGTCGATCCCGATCCTCAAGGACGCTCCGCTTGCGGAAAATCTTGAGCTGACCCTCACGGCGCGTCACTCGAAGAGCGACTTCAACGACATCCAGAACGGTGTCGATGGAACGCCCTCGAACGACTGGTCCTATGGTGGCACGCTGACCTGGTCGCCGGTGCGCGAGCTCCGCTTCCGCGCCAGCTATCAGCATTCGGTGCGTGCGCCGAACTTCGGTGAACTGTTCTCGGGCGGCGGCAGCTTCCCGCAGATCTTCGATCCGTGCTCGACCAACTCGAACTTCCGCACGACGCGCGGTGCGGCAGCTGCGGCCATCTGTCAGGCGACCGGTGTGTCGGCGGGGACGATCAACACCTTCGTCGCGACCCCGGGTGCACAGGCATTCATCACGGTGACGGGCAACCCGAACCTGAAGCCTGAAAAGTCGGATGCGTTCACGGCAGGGTTCGTGTTCAACGCGCTCGGCTTCACCGGCTCGATCGATTATTACAACATCAAGGTCAGCGACACGATCTTCTCGCCGGACGTCAACGAGATCATCGCGTCGTGCTATGGCTATAACGACATCAACCCGAACCTG
>JASBRX010000035.1 GCA_030149245.1 Sphingomonas bacterium | reverse complement strand
CGTGCAGGTGATGGGCAACGACGCCGCGATTGGCTTCGCCGGTTCACAGGGCAATTTCGAGCTGAACGTCTTCAAGCCCGTCATCGTGTTCAACTTCCTGCACTCCGTCCGCCTGATGGCCGACGCGTGCCATTCGTTTGTGGAACACTGCGTCGAAGGCATCACGGTGAACCGCGACCAGATCGACCGCTACGTGAAAAACTGCCTGATGCTCGTGACCGCGCTGAACCAAAAGATCGGCTACGACAACGCCGCCAAGATCGCCAAGACCGCGCATGAACAGGGGACGACGCTGCGCGAGGCCGGGCTGGCGCTCGGTCTGGTCGATGCCGAAACCTTCGACCGGCTCGTCCGCCCCGAAACGATGGTCTGACTCGTCGACGCGGAACCCATTGCGGCTTCGCGCTTTTCCTCCTCCGAACGGAGGCTTGGTTAATGGACGGATCGATCATTGGAGCGCTGCTGGGCGGCGTCGCGGTTGCATTTGCGGGCGCGGCCTTCTGGACCGGGCTGCGCGGAATGGGCGAGGTGTTCGACCTCGCGACCGGCAATAAGGAGTTTGGACGATGATCGGCGATCTGGTGGCAGGCTATATCGGCAAGCGCATCGATGAGAGCGATGGCGAGGGCGGTACGCTCGGCACCATCGCCGGCATCGCCGCCTGGCGTGTCGGCAAGACGGTGATTCCGGCCGCAATCGTGCTTGGCGCCGCAGCACTTGGCGCGCGCTATGTCCGCCGCCGGTGGCAGGCGCGCGCGGCATGATCCGCACCATCTTCGCCGCACTGCTGGGGCGTGCAATCGACCGCCGCGACGGGCGTGGCGGGATGAAGGGCGCGATCATCGGTGCGGTCGGTCAGCGTGCGCTGACGCGGATGGGCCCGTTTGGCTGGGTGATCGGCGGACTGATCCTGCTGTGGTCCCTGATGACGGGTCGAAACCGGCGCTACTGAACTCCGTTTGCGCTGAGCTTGTTGAAGCGCCGCAGCCCGACCTCGATGACCGTCGCACCCCGCCCTTCGACAGGCTCAGGGCAAACGGCGCGCGGGAATCGCGTCGCAACCTTGACGTAACCGTCTCGCCCGCGCCAATGGCGCGCATGGCGCATCGCGATTCCAAATTTGAGTTTGACCGCAGGGGCGTGTTGTTCGTCCTGTCCTCTCCCTCGGGCGCGGGCAAGTCGACCATCGCACGCAAGCTGCTTGAGCGCGAACCCGGCATGGGCGTCTCGGTCTCTGCGACCACCCGCCCGATGCGGGAAGGTGAAGAAGACGGCCGCGAATACCACTTCCTGTCTACCGAGGAATTCAAGGCGCGCGCGGCGCGGCACGAATTCCTCGAATGGGCGCATGTCTTCGCCTATCGCTACGGCACCCCGCGCGAACCGGTGAAGCGGATGCTCGCCGCCGGGCAGGACGTGCTGTTCGACGTCGACTGGCAGGGCGCGCAACAGCTGTTCCAGCTAGAAGGCGGCGACGTCGTCCGCATCTTCATCGTTCCGCCATCGCTCGCCGAACTCGAAAAACGCCTCCGCGCCCGCGCGACCGACAGCGAAGACGTGATCCAGTATCGCATGAAGCGCGCCGAGCGTGAGCTCAGCCACTGGGACGGCTATGACTATGTCGTGGTCAACGACGATCTCGATGCCTGTTTCGAGAAGGTCCACACGATCCTCAAGGCCGAGCGCGAAAAGCGCTCGCGCAAGCCCGGCCTGATCGGCTTCATCCGCGAGCGCGCCGAAGAGGCGATCGAAATGGGCCTCGCGACGCGCTGATTTCGTTTGCTGTAATCCGGCACCGGCCCGCTCCCCCACCCGGCCACCCATAGCATACACTGTCGTTGGGTGGCCGGGTGGGGGAGCGGGCCGGTGCCGCCTCGGCGCAGCCGACCAACAACTGAACTTTCAGATCGCCCGATTGTTACGGTTGCACTAACCTGCGCCGAAACGATGGGGAGAGCGCATATGCCAAGAGTTTTGCTGGGCGGCCTGCTGGGCGGGGTCGCGATGTGGATCGTCGGGTTCATCTTCTGGGGCACGCCGCTGTCGATGCTGGCGACGAGCAATGCAGGTGACAGCGCCAGCGTGGCGGTGCAGGCTGCACTTGCTCAGCATCTCGGCCCCAATGGCAGCGGCGCCTATCCGATCCCCTGGCCCGGCACTCCGCTCGGCACGCAGGCCTATGGTGAGGGGCCGATCGCGATGGTGTTGTTCAACACCAATGGCTTCGCGCTGCCCGATACGGCGGCGTTGGTCGGCGGACTGGTTCTCGGCGTTCTGTGCGCAGGGCTACTCGCATTCGCGCTCGCCCGGCTCACGATTGGTATGAGCTTTGTCCAGCGGCTGACCGCCGTCGGCCTGTTTGCGGTGGCCTTTACCGCCTATAGCCAGTTGGGGCAGCCGGTGTTCAACCACGCCCCCTGGGGCTATTTCATCTATCTGTGGATCAGCGAAGTTGCCGGCTGGCTGGCAGCCGGGGCAGTGATCGCCTGGCTGCTGCCCAAGCCTGTGGCCCCGGTGGCCTAGGCCGGAGCGACCTTCATTTCCCCTCCCTGAAAGGGAGGGGCAAGGGGTGGGTTTAGCGGGAAACGAGGCTCGATGCCTCGATTGCCGCTGTTTTGCCGCCCGGCCTGTTAGAGTCTGTTCGGCGCGCAGACGCGCGCACCCACCCCCAACCCCTCCCTTTTCAGGGAGGGGAGTACAGTCGCTGAGTAGGCTATGCCGGACGCGCGGTGATGACGGCGCTTGGCGCTACCCCGTCCTCGCTGCGGATCGCGTCCAGCTCTCCGCTCTCGCGGGCCTTTTTGCCATAGACCGCTTCGAACAGCGGCCCGGCCATCATCGTCGTGACGATCGCCATCAGCACCATCATCGAAAACAGCGTCGGCCCGATAATCCCCTTTTGCAGGCCGATATTGATGATGATCAGCTCCATCAGCCCGCGCGAGTTCATCAGCGCACCGATGCCGAGCGCGGTGCGATTATCCTCGCCGGACAGCCGCGCCGCCGCCCAGCATGCACCCAGCTTGGCCAGAATCGACACCGCCAGAATCCCGAGCGCGATGACGAGCAGCGACAGGCTGTTGACCATGTCCATCCGCGTGTTCAGTCCCGAATAGGTGAAAAACATCGGTAGCAGCATCACCACCGCGAGCGGCTCGACCTTCCGCTTCAGCTCCTCGACAAACAGCCCGCGCGGCATGCACACGCCCAGCAGGAAGCCGCCGAACACGGCATGGATGCCGATCGCGTCCATCAGAAATGCCGACAGGCAGAACAACATCAGCGTGATCGCCAGCACCAGATTGCTCATCTCGCCCCGCGCCGCGACCGCGCGGCCCAGCGGTGCGAGCAGCCGCTTGCCGAAGATCAGCATGAAGATCGCGTAACTGACGCCTCCGACGATCGCGATCACCGCGATGCCCGGCCCCCCGCCAAAGGTTGCCAGCACGATCGCCAGCACGCACCACGACACCGCGTCGTCGAATGCGCCGGCGGTCAGCGAGAGCGTGCCGAGCGAGGTGTTGGCCAGGCCACGCTCATTAATGATCCGCGCCAGCATCGGGAACGCGGTCAGCGCGATGCACGCGCCCATGAACAAGGTCGCGCTCCACTGGCTGATCCCCTCGGCAAACAGGCCGGGGACATCGAGCAGCAGCGGCGTGATGAGTGCGGCCATCACGAAGGGCGTGGCGATGCCGGCGACGGACACGGTGGCCGCGCTCTTCGCCTTGGTCCTGAAATGGTCGAGATGCAGCGTGCAGCCGACCAGGAACATGTACAGGCCGACGCCGAACTGCGCGCCGACATACAGCATGTTCTTCGTTTCCTTGGGGAAGATCGCCGCCTGCAGCTCAGGGAAGAACAGCCCGAACAGCGACGGACCGAGCACGACGCCCGCGATCATCTCCCCCACCACCTGCGGTTGACCCAGGAACTTCTGCCCGAGCCAGCCGACGACGCGCGCGGCGAGGATGATCAGCGCGAGCTGGAGGAAGAAGTGAATGCTGTGATCGTTCGGAGTAAAGCTCGCTGCGGCATTCACCGCCGGGCCATGCGCACCCATGACGTCGCCCAATGCACGCAACGTATCGCCGAACAGCTCCTCCAACACCCCGTTATCCCCTCGTCGAACGACCCGCTCTGCGGTGGTCGTATCTGATGGTATCGCTACCATCCTGTTTCATTAGAGCAAATGCAGAAACTTCACTGCCGCCGCATAATCGGTCCGCCGCGCATCGCGCGCCTTGCGGGCGAGCTCGTCCTCGCCCCAATGCTCGACCTGCCAGTCTTCGTCCAGATTGGCGGCGGACCAGATATCCTCCGGGTCGGTGGAACGCTCGATCAGTGCCAGCGCCGCGACCAGCGATCCGGTGATGGTGACGATCGGCGACAGCCCGGCCAGCTCGAACGGCGACCGCGCGGCGACGGCCTCGGCGAGCGCGGTGACCGCCTCGGGCGGCTGCGCAACATGCACGATCCCGGTGGTCGGGGTAAGCGCCGCGCCATAACGCTCCCGCGCCCAGCCCAGCAGAGGATCCCAGCTCGCCGCCTGCCGCAGCTGCAGCTCCAGCGGATGGTCGGCGCGGTAGCAGAGCAGGTCGCTCTCGCCATATTTGGCAAGGCCGGCGGCAAAGGCGGCGGGGTCGGGCGCAATCCGGTCGATCGCGGCATTGGCAAGGCCGGTGAGCGGCATCGCGCGCGGATCGATGGTTTCGCCGACGCCGCGCCACTCCTCCGCCACCGCCTCGGCGAGCGCCGGATTGGGCAATGTCAGCGGCGCGCGACCGGGTGTACGCACCGGCTTGCCGTTGAGATGCACGTCATGCCCGCCATCGGCGGCGACCAGCGCGACCTCTTTCCAGAACCGTCGCATGGGTTCAGTCCTGGGGCGGGGTGCGCCAGCGCCGGGCGAGCGCGCGCGGCACGATGGCGATGCAATAGAGGCCCGACAACAGGATCGCCGCGCCCAGCAGGCGCATCACCATATCCTCGGCCCGGCCCATGATGATCAGGCCGAACACCGCCCCGGCGACCGCGATCATCTGCGCGAACACCATCGCGAAATAGCGGTTGCGGGCCGGATCCTCGGTCATAACGCCTCCAACAGCGCCGGCAGATCGCGTGCGTGTGTGGTCACGTGATGCGCCCCGGCGGCATGCAATTCATGCGCCTCGTGATAGCCCCACGCAACCCCGACCGCGTGGGTGCCGGCATTCACCGCCATGGCGATGTCATAGCTGGTGTCGCCGATCATCGCGGTGCGCAGCGGATCGCCTCCAGCCTCGGCAATCGCGGCCTGCAGCATCGCCGGATGCGGCTTGGACGGATGCCGGTCGGCGGTTTGCAGCGTGACGAAGCGGTCGGTCAGCCCGTGATGCTCCAGGATCAGCGCCAGCCCGCGATCAGATTTGCCGGTCGCGACACCCAGCAGCCACCCTGAATCGGCCAGCGCCTCGATCGCTTCGGCGACGCCATCGAACAACGGCTCGGGATCGAGCGCCGCATCCGTCCGCATCGCATGGAACGCGCTCTTATACGCCTCCGCCATCGCGACATGCATCGCGGGATCGGCCTGGGGCAGCAGCTGCGCGATCGCGGGGACCAGGCTCAGTCCCACGATCCGGCGGATATCCTCGCGCGTCGGTGGCTCCAGCCGCTGGGCGACAAAGCAAGCCTCCATCGCGCGACAGATATTGGCCTGCGAATCGACGAGCGTCCCGTCGCAGTCGAATACGGCGAGGCGGGTCATACCCCACTTCCGTTTGCCCTGAGCTTGTCGAAGGGCCCTGTCCTGAGCTTGTCGAAGGGCCCTGTCCTGAGCTTGTCGAAGGGCCCTGTCCTGAGCTTGTCGAAGGGCCGCAGTGCTTCGACAAGCTCAGCACAAACGGGCGTTGGGTCGCCTCTCACTTCTTCACCGGCTTCCGGGCGGGCTTCTTCGCCGGTTTCTTCGCAGCCGTCGTATCCCGACGCCCCTGCCGCTCCCCGCGCCGCTCCTTACGGAACGTCTTGGCATGCGCCTTGGCCCAGGCCTTTTCCTGCTCCTTGGTCGGCGGTGCCTTTTCGTCGGAGGGTAGGTTGTCGCCATCTTCAAGGTTGAAGCCGAGCTGGACCAACGTCTCCGCGAAATGCGTCGGCAGGTCCGCGGTCACGTCCAGCTTGCCGCCATCGGGATGGTCGATGCGGATGCGGCGCGCGTGCAGGTGCATCTTGCGACTGATGCTCCCCGACAGAAACGCCTCGGCCATGCCGTACTTCCCGTCGCCCACGATCGGGTGGCCGATCGCCGCCATGTGCACGCGCAGCTGATGCGTACGCCCGGTATGCGGCTGCAATTCGACCCAGGCGGCACGATTGCCGGCGCGGTCGATCACGCGATAGCGGGTGCGCGCGGGCTGGCCTTCCTTCTCGTCGACCTGCATCTTCTCGCCGCCGGTCCCGGGCTGTTTGCCCAGCGGCAGGTCGATATACCCGTCCTCGATGCTCGGCACCCCGACGATGATCGCCCAATAGGTCTTGCGCGCCGTTCGCCCCGAAAAGCTCTTCGAAAAATAGGCCGCCGCCCGCGCCGTCCGCGCCAGCACCAGCGCGCCCGACGTATCCTTGTCGAGCCGGTGGACCAGCTTGGGCCGCGTATCCAGGTCGAAATACAGCCCGTCGAGCAGCATATCGACATGGTCGTGCGTCTTGGTCCCGCCCTGTGTGGCCAGCCCCGGCGGCTTGTTGAGCACCAGCGCCTGCGCATCGCGATGGATCACCATCGACTCGGCAAACTCCATCTGCTCGGGCGACAGCACCGGACGCGCCTTTTTCGGCCTGGCGGTCGTGGCGGGAGCGGCTTCGGCCGGAGGCACGCGGATCACCTGACCCGCCTGAATGCGGTCGCCCGGCGTCGCACGCGCGCCATCGACGCGCAGTTGCCCCGTCCGCGCCCAGCGCGACACGATGTTGAAGCTGGTATCGGGCAGATGCCGCTTGAACCAGCGATCCAGCCGGATGCCGTCATCGTCGAGCGCGACGGTGAACTGGCGGACATTCTCGGTGCTCATGCCGCCACCATCCGGCTGACCAGCAGCCCCGCAAACAGGGCGCCGATCGCCAGCACGACCGATGCGATAATGTAGAACGAAGCGGTCATCAGCTCGCCGCGCTCGATCATCAGCACGGTCTCGAGCGAAAAGGCCGAAAAGGTGGTGAACCCGCCGAGCACGCCAACGCCGAGCAAATAACGCAGCGCTTCATCTCCGCTCGCCCGCGACGCCAGCCACCCCGCGAGCAGACCCATCGCCAGCCCGCCGATCACATTGACCGCAAGCGTGCCGACCGGAAACCCCGGTCCCCATAGTGCAAGCGCTGCGCGCCCAACCAGATGCCGCGCGCCGGCGCCAATCGCGCCGCCCAGCATGACGAGAAACAGATGATGCATCGCGCCGCCCTAGCGCGGAAAGCGCTCCGGGTCGATTCCTGAGGACTGTCACCAATCCTCCCCCGCCAGGGGGAGGTGTCAGCATAGCTGACGGAGGGGGAGGAAGGGGCTCGGCAAGAGGTTTGAGGACGTAGCCGTCCTCCCCCTCCGTCGCCTTCGGCGCCACCTCCCCCTTGCGGGGGAGGATTAGCATGGCCCGCCAGCTAGCGTCCCGGCACGGTCCAATAATAGATCGTCCGCCCGTTGACCGTTTCTTCCTTCTCCGGCTCCCAATCACCCATGCGGAATGCGTGGCTGACGATCCGCGTGCCCGGCTTCAACTCGGCGAGCAGCTTCGGGCGCAATTTCTCGTTCAGCGTATCGAGCAGATAGAGGGTGACGACGGTCGCGTCGCTGAAGTCGCTGGTGAACAGATCGGCTTGCCTGAACGACACCTCACCGGTCACCCCCGCCGCTTTGGCGTTGGCGTTGGCCTCTGCGATCCGCTGTGGGTCGATATCGATCCCGACCGCGCGCACCTGCTTTCGCTTCGCCGCCGCGATCGGAATGCGCCCGTCGCCAGAGCCAAGGTCGTAGAGCACATCGCCGTCGCGCAGCTTCACCATGTCCAGCATTGCCTCGACCACGGCGGGCGGGGTCGGGACATAGATCACGTCGGGGGTTTGGCTCGGTGCCACAGAAATGGGTGCGGCAGGCGGCGTCATCGCGCTTCCGGCAACGAGGGTGGCGGCGGCGAGGATCAACAGCTTCATGGCGCAAGCTCCTCTTGAGGGGTGACGACCAACAGCATCAATGTGCCGACGCCGAGAACCGCGACGCCAGCCAGCGCGCCCCAGCCGGTATAGGCGAGGCTCGACCAAAGCAGATACGCCGTAGTCGCACAAAAGATCCCGGGCAGAACGGGATAGAGCGGCACGCGGAACGGGCGCGGCGTCGCCGGTTCGGTCCGGCGCAGCACGAACAGTGACAGTCCGGCAAGCAGCAGGAACAGCCAGAACACCGGCGCGGTATATTCGACTGCAACGCGAAACCCGTCGCGCGCAAATCCGCCCAGCGCCACCAGCAGCAGCGCGACCCCGCCCTGCGCGATCAGCCCGTTGCCCGGCGTGTCGCGGCGATGGTCCCACTGGCCGAGCCAGCGCAACGGCCGCACCCGCTGTCCCAATGCACAGGCCGTGCGCCCGCCGACGATCGCGGTCGCGTTGGCGCTGGTCAGCGCCGCCACCGCCACCGCCGCGCTGATCGCCGCCGCGCCCGCCGGGCCGAACGCGCGGCGCATCACCTCCGCGGCCACCGCGTCATTGCCCGCCATTCCCGCCATGCCGAGTCCGTTGAGCAACGCCAGATTGACCAGCACATACAGCGCGGTGACCAGCGCCAGCGCCGCGCACAGGATCGCGGCGATCCGGCGCGGCGGGTCCTTCATTTCCGCCGAGACATAGACCGCCTCGCTCCACCCGCCATAAGATAGCAGGACGAACACCATCACCAGCCCCAGCGCGCCGCCGCCAGGTGCAGCGGGAACGGCGTCCGGCGGGGCGAGCGAAAACCCCGCGACGATGATCGCGATCAGGCCGATCACTTCGGTAAGGGTCAGCCAGCGTTGCGCCTGCGTGCCCCAGCGCACGCCGAGCCAGTTGATCGCACTCACCGCGACGACCGCGATCCCTGCCCAGATCGCCGGACCCGCCGGGCCTAGCGGGAACAGGATCTGCAGATAATCGCCCACGATGAACGACAGCAGCGCCAGCGACCCGGTCTGGATCACCGCCAGCCGCGCCCAGGCGTAGAGGAACGCGATCCGCTGTCCGAATGCGCGTCCAATATAGTGATAATCCCCGCCCATGTGCGGCCAGGCCGCCGCCATCTCGGCATAGCAGAGCGCGCCGATGATCGAGAGCACGCCGCCCGCGACCCATGCCAGAATCATCGTCGTCGTATCCCCCGCCACCCCCGCGACCAGCGCTGGGGTGCGGAAGATGCCGGCGCCGATGACGATGCCCACGGTCAGCGCGAACACATCGACGGCGCGCAGCGTGCGGCGCGGGGCGGCGGCGGGAGTCACGCGGTGGGCACCTCACTCAACGGGGCAGTTGATCGCCCGTCGCGCCACCCCTGCGGCAAGAGATGTGCCGGAACAAGGGTGTAGCGGTCGGTGGCGCTTGCAATGTTGGAGTTCATTTGCTTGCCTTACTCCCATGAAAATCCAGCCCAGCCTCGCCCGCCGCACACCAATCTCGGTGCCTTACACACGCGCAATTTTGTCAGTTTTGTCAGTTTTGTCCGCTGGTGCTGGTGCATTGGCGCTGGCTGCTGCGCCGGCTCAGGCGTCGCCATCGGATGATTTCAAGGCGTTGCTCGACGAACATTTCGCTTGGGTTCTCAAGGAGAACCCGGGCTTTGCCCGCTCGGTCGGCGTCGATATCGATCCGATCGCGGTCGGCGATGTCAGCCTCGCCGCCGAAGACCGGCGCGCCGCAGCCGAGGCGGGGTTCCTGAAACGGCTCGATGCCATCCCCGACCCCGGCCTCACCCCGGCGCAGCGCACCGACAAGGCGATCCTGCGCCGACTGCTGTCGGAGAGCATCGAAGCGAACAGCTTCGGCCAGCGCACGATCCTGTTCACTAGCTACTCAAACCCGTGGCAGGGCGCGGCGGGGCAGGGCGAGCGCACCGCCTTCCGGCGCAAGGCCGATTATGGCCATTATCTCGACCGGCTCGACCAGTTCCCCAAGACCAACGACACGCTCATCGACATCACCAGTCAGGCATTGAAGGGCGGCTATATCCAGCCGTGCGTCAGCCTGGTCGGGTTCGAACAGACGATCACCGGCGTGATCCAGCACGATGCGACCAAGTCGCGTTTCTACGCACCCTTCACCCGCAACAAGCCGGTCGATGCCACCGACGCCGAATGGTCAGCGCTTCAGGCGCGGGCAACGAAGACCGTTACCGAGGTGATCAACCCGGCCTATGCCAAGGCGGCGGCCTTCTATCGCACCAGCTATGCCCCCAAATGCGCCAAGGCGGTTGGGGTGTCGGCGCAGCCCGATGGCGCGCGTTACTATGCCTTCCGCATCCGTCAGCTGACCACCACCGACCTGTCGGCCGAGCAGATCCACAAGATCGGGCTGGACGAGGTCGCCCGCATCCGCGCCGAGATGGCGGCGGTGGCGAAGAAGGTGGGGTTCCCGACGCGCGAGGCGTTCGTCGCCGAGCTGCGCACCAACCCCAAATATTACGCCAAAACGCCCGAAGAGCTGATGGCCGCCGCCGCGGTGCAGGCCAAGGACATCGACGGCAAGATGCCGGGCTTCTTCAACCGCATCGCGCGGCTGCCCTATGGCCTCAAGCGCATCCCGGCGGAGACTGCGGAGGGGACGACCACCGCCTATTACGGCCCGGGCAATCCCGAGCTGGGGCTGGCCGGCCATTATTACGTCAACACCTCGAAACTCGACCAGCGGCCGCTGTACGAGCTACCCGCACTGACCGCGCATGAAGCGGTGCCGGGGCATCACCACCAGATCGCGCTGCAGCAAGAGCTGGAGACGGCGAAGTTCCGCCGCTACCTCGCCAATTTCACCGCGTTTACCGAGGGGTGGGGGCTGTATTCCGAGCGGATCGGGATCGAGATGGGCATTTACGACACCCCCGAAAAGGAAATGGGGCGGCTGTCGTACGAGATGTGGCGCGCGTGCCGGCTGGTGGTCGATACCGGCATCCATGCCAAGGGCTGGACCAAGGAGCAGGCGGTCCAGTTCATGCTCGACAACACCGCGCTGTCGGCGGCGAATATCGATGCCGAGGTCAACCGCTATATCAGCTGGCCGGGCCAGGCGCTGGGCTACAAGCTGGGCGAGATCAAGATCCGCGAGCTGCGTGCGCGGGCCGAGAAAGCGCTGGGGGTCGAGTTCGACGTCAAGCGTTTCCACGACGCGGTGCTGGAACAGGGCGCGGTGCCGCTGGACGTGCTCGACGCGCAGATCGATACGTTCATTGCGGCGGAAAAGGTGCGGGTGAAGACGGCGGGGTGAAGGTCCGGCAAACGCTTTTCCCTAATCCTCCCCCGCAAGGGGGAGGTGGCGCCGAAGGCGACGGAGGGGGAGGATGGGAGTATCCTCGACCGCTGTGCTTCCTCCCCCTCCGTCACGCTGCGCGTGCCACCTCCCCCTGGCGGGGGAGGAATTGAGGAAGTGCGGCAAACGCTTCCTTAACCCTGGCCTGTCATCCCTTTGCCCCAAATCCCGCAGCCTGTGCGGGGATGCGGAGCGTGATGATGAGCCGTCGGGCCACTGGTTTTGCCGTCCTGCTGCTGCCGCTGGCGCTCGCCGCGTGCGGCGGGGGCGAGGCGGGCAATGTCGATGCGCTGGACGATTCGATCGGCAGCAACGCGACCGACCCGGCGCTGATGGGCGCGCTGCAGGACCAGATCATGGTCGATCCGCAGCTCGCCCAGCAATCGAACAAGGACGCGATCCGCCCGCCGGGTCAGCCCTATTCGGCGCCGATCCCGTCCGACACCGTCGCTGCTGCCAAGGCGGCAATGCCGGCCGAAGGCGAATTGCTCAAGGCCCCCGCCCCGGTCGAAGGCAAGTGCGACGCCTGCGACGCGCAGGACAAGTCGGTGACGCTGGGCGGCCTCGCAGCAGGCCAGAAGGACCGCCGTACCGCCGAGTGCGCCGCAAAGTTGAACTACTCCGCCGGCTGGGCCGCGCGCCTCCCGGCCGACATGCCGCTCCATCCCCAGGCCCGAGTGACCGAGGCAGCGGGTGCCGAGGGCGGCCAGTGCGGCCTGCGCGTCGTCAGCTTCTCGACGCCCCAGCCGCTGCAGACGATGATCGACTGGTATTACACCCGCGCGGTCCGCGGCGGCTATTCGGCCGAGCATCAGCTGAAGGACGGTCAGCATGTGCTGGGCGGCACGCGCGCGAAGGACGATTCGGCCTATGTCGTGTTCCTGTCGGCACGCGGCGATGGCGGGACCGAGATCGATTTAATCGCTAACCGGGGGAATTAGGGCTAGTCTTGTAAAGAGCGGTCTGTCTCGAAACGACCCCATTGCGGACATTAGGAACGCTTAGGGATACTGCTCCAAAAACGCGACGACACCAGCCTCGAAGTCTGAGCTATCGAGCATGGTCGCAATATCAATCAGACCCATCTTCATTGCGGCGAACTCGTCGCGCGCCTCGCTTTCAGTTCCAAAGAACCGCGTATGGGCAAGCACACCGTAGACGCCGCAGGTGATGGAGAACGGGGCGGTGACGCCATTGTGCTCAAGGGTTATCCGAGCGCCGGAGGGATGCTCCTCGTCGAGCAAAATGAGGCCGCTTTCGGACCCTCGTTGGCCCACCGTTTCTCCGCCATCGTACGCATGCCAGTCCACGTCATAACCTCAAGGCTTTTGTAAGGCCACCGACGGTAGACTGGCTAAGGTCAGCTAACCACTCAATAGCGGTCGTTGATGCTCCGGCGACTTACGCCGCTTCCAGCAACCGTCCAGCCTGCGCCCTTGCCTCGTCCGTAACCTGAGCGCCCGACAGCATCCGCGCAATCTCCTCGCGGCGCTCGTCTTCGCTGAGCTGGCGCACGCCGGTGCGGGTGACGGTGCCGTCGTGGCTTTTGGCGATCAGCAGATGCGCTGCGCCGCGGGCTGCGACCTGCGGGCTGTGGGTGACGACGAGCAATTGTGCGCCGGTCGAGAGGCGCGCGAGCCGTTCGCCGATTGCGCTGGCCACCGCACCGCCGACGCCGCGGTCGATTTCGTCGAAGATCAGCGTGCGCGCGCCGCCTTCTTCCGCCAGCGCGACCTTGAGCGCCAGGATGAAGCGGGACAGCTCGCCGCCCGAGGCGATCTTGATGAGCGGTGCGAAGGGGGCGCCGGGGTTGGTCGACACCTCGAACTCCACGCGGTCGCGGCCCGACGCCGACCATTGGTCGCGCGGCAGTGGTTCAACTCGGGTCAAAAAGCGCGCCGCGTCGAGTTTGAGCGGGGCGAGTTCGGCGGCGACCGCCGCGTCGAGCCGCGCGGCGGCGGCGGTACGGGTGGCCGAGAGCGTTTCCGCCGCCGCGACATAGGCGGTCTCCGCCTTCGCCAGATCGGCGGTGAGGCGGGCGATCAGCCCTTCGCCACCCTCGATCCGCTCCAGCCGGGTGGCGAGCGTTTCGGTCAGTTCGGCAAGGTCGTCGGGCTGGACGCGGTGCTTGCGGGCGAGGCCGCGCAGTTCGAACAGCCGCGCCTCATCCGCCTCCAGCGCGGCGGGGTCGAAGGCGAGCGCTTCGGCGGCGGTATCGATGCCTTCCTGCGTCGCGCTGCCCTCGTTCAGCGCGCGGTCGAGCGCGGCGAGGGCTTCGGTGAGGGCGGGGTGATCCTCGGCGATCCGTTCGAGGATGCGCGCGGCCTGACGCAGCCGGGTGAGCGCGCCGTCCGATCCGTCGATCAGTTCAGCGATCGCCTGAAGCTCGCCCGCGATCTTCTCGCCACGCTGCATCGTCGCGCGGCGTTCGGCGAGCACGGCTTCCTCGCCCGGTTCGGGGGCCAGTCTGGTGAGTTCGGCGACGGCATGTTCGAGCCATTCGCGGTCGCGCGCGGCGCTTTCCTGTTCGGCATGCGCGGCGGCGAGCGCGTCTTCGGCTTCACGCAGCGCGCGGTGCGCGGCGGCGACGGCAGCGGTATCGGCGCGGGCGAAACTGTCGAGCAAGGCGCGATGGCCGCGCGGGTTGAGCAGGCCGCGATCATCATGCTGGCCATGGATCTCGACCAGCAGCGCGCCGAGTTCGCGCAACAGTCCGGCGGAGGCGGGCTGATCGTTGACATAGGCGCGGCTGCCGCCATCGGCCTTGACCAGGCGGCGGATCGTCAGCGGTTCGGACGGGTCGTGGTCGAGGCCACTTTCGCCGAGCAGCGCCGCGATCGGGGCGGGGTCGGCGGGTTCGAAACTGGCGGTGACGACAGCCTGCGTCGCGCCCTGCCGCACCAGCCCGCTATCAGCGCGCGCACCCAGCGCAAGGCCGAGCGAATCGAGCAGGATCGATTTGCCCGCGCCGGTTTCGCCGGTGAGCACGCCAAGGCCGGCACCGAAATCGAGGTCCAGCGCCTCGATCAACACAACGTCGCGAATGGAAAGCGCGGTCAGCATGCGCCCGCATTACCCCTTTTTGTTCCGCTGTGGGAGAGGGGATTAGTCAGGGGCGTTGCGCGCTTAGTTGGTGGCGGGCGCGGGGCTGGGCGTTTCGTCCCGGGCCGGAGGACCAGCGGGCGTGACGAGCGCGGGAACCGGCACAGGCTCACCATGCTTCTGCACCAGATCATACGCGCGCTCATACCACTCCGTGCCCGGGTAGTTGGCACCCAGCACCGCTGCAGCCTTCTTCGCTTCGTCCTTCACACCGAGCGCCAGATAGCTTTCGGTCAGGCGCATCAGCGCTTCGGGCGTGTGGGTCGTGGTCTGATACTGATCGACCACGGTGCGGAAGCGGATCACGGCGGCGAGCCACTGGCCGCGCACCTGATAATAGCGCCCGACCTCCATCTCCTTGCCCGCAAGGTGATCGCGCACGAGGTCGATCTTGAGCCGCGCGTCGGCGGCATAACGGGTGTTGGGATAGCGACGGTTGAGTTCGCCGAGCGAATCGAGCGCCTGCTGCGTGATCTTCTGATCGCGGGTCACGTCGCTGATCTGCTCATAATAGCTGAGCGCGATCAGATAATAGGCGTACGGCGCGTCGCGGTTGCCGGGGTGAACCGCGAGGAAGCGCTGCGCCGACTGGATCGACTGGGTGTAGTTCTTGTCCAGATAGTAGGAGAAGGCGCCCATCAGCTGCGCGCGGCGCGCCCAGACCGAATAGGGGTGCTGGCGCTCCACTTCGTCGAAGAGCGCGGCGGCGAGCTTATACTGGCCGCGGTCGAGCCGGTCCTTGGCCGTGGTGTACAGCGTGCCCACGTCGCGCGCGACATAGGGCAGATCGGCACGCTTGCCCGCACCACTGGCGCAGCCGGCGAGCGGAAGGGCGATGGCAACAGCGGCAAGCGCGAGCGAGCGGGTCGAAAGCATACGCATTGCGCCGGTTCTTAGCCGAGCCTTGCGGCCGCGCGAAATGTTTTTTCGGGGTGGTTGCGGCGAACGGGATCGCGGGCCAGAATCCGGCGTTGACGCGATACGCCGATCTTCTCATTCAGGATGCACCGATGCCCGCGCAACTGCTCGCCATGCACCGAGTCGAAAAGCCCTGGGGCCGCCATCGGCTGTGGCCCGGATTCGACGATCCCGCGCCCGAAGGCGCGCCGGTGGGGGAAGTGTGGTTCCAGTCGCCGGGCGATGCCGCGCCGGACCTGCTGATCAAATATCTGTTTACCAGTGAGAAGCTGTCGGTTCAGGTCCACCCCGACGACGATGCCGCGCACGCCCGCGGATTGCCGCGCGGGAAGGATGAGTGCTGGCTGATCCTGGAGGCCGAGCCTGATTCGACCATCGCGATCGGGCCGCGCGAGCCCTTGGATGCGCAGACACTGCGAGCGGCGGCGCAGGATGGGTCGATCGTCGATCTGCTCGATTGGAAGCCGGTGCGGGCGGGTGATTTCTTCTACGCGCCGTCGGGTACGGTGCATGCGATCGGCGCGGGGATCACGCTGATCGAGGTGCAGCAGAATAGCGAAACGACGTATCGCCTGTACGATTATGGTCGTCCGCGCGAACTGCATCTGGACGACGGGGTCGATGTCGCCGTCCTGGAGCCATGGGTTCCTCTGCCGAGCCCGGGGATCGTGGAGCATGGACGCACGATCCTGGTCGAGGGACCGAAATTCGTGCTGGAGCGGTGGATCGGCGGGGATCGGATGATTCGGCTGCCGCATGGCGAGACCGGATGGCTGGTGCCGGTGCGCGGGACGGGCGAGGTCGATGGCGTGGCGTGGCAGGCCGGGGATTGCCTCAGCGTCAGTGGCAGCGCGGTGCTGACCGCATCGAGCGATGCCGACCTGCTGTTCGCCTATCCCGGCGACACCCGGATGTGAAACTGGCCGTGCGATGAACGCGGAGTAGTTTGTCGTTCACGCAACTTCCGTGTGGTGAGAGCCGTTTAGGCCGGCATTGAAGATGCAGGAGAAGTTGCATGCGTACCCCCCTTATCGCCGCGATCATGGTGTCGGTTGCCCTGGCACCGGTTCCGGCCATGGCGCAGCAGACGCCGCGCGAGACCAACCGTGAATACCGCGAGGAAATCCGCGATGCCCAGCGCGACTATCGCCGCGATGTGCGCCGCGCCGATACGCCGGCGGAGCGGCGCGCCGCCGAGCGCGAATATCAGCGCGAGGTGCGCGATGCGCGCCGGGATCGCCGTGAAGACCGCCGCGACTGGCGCCAGTACCGCAACTATGACTGGAACCGCCCGGCGCGTGGTCAGCGGGCTTACTATGCCGATGATTATTACCGGGATGGCCGCTATTATCAGGAGCGTCGCCTGACGCGGCAGGACCGCATCTATCGCGGGCGCGACGGCCGTTACTATTGCCGCCGCAGCGATGGCACGACCGGTCTGATCGTCGGCGGGATCGCCGGCGGGTTGCTCGGCAATGCGCTGTCGAACGGGCGTTCGAACGTTCTCGGCACCCTGCTGGGTGTAGCCGGTGGCGCGGCGCTGGGCGCGTCGATCGACCGCGGCAACGTGCGCTGCCGCTGACGCAAGTGATGGAGCGCCCCGGCTATTGTAGCCCGGGCGTGTCCGTCAGATCCATCCGCCGGTCAGCATCAAGCGCAACCCGCTGATGACCAGCACGACGATGTTGAGATTGCGCCCGGCCGTACCGCTCGACAGCAGGCCAAACACGAGGCCAACGACCGCGATCGGGAACGCGACCCAGTTGACCATCGGCAGCAGTGGGATTGGCAGAATACCAATCAACGCAATGAGGAGCGCGATGGCGCCGGTGATGAGCGAGAGAATGTTCAGCATGATGGCAACATGGCTCCTTGGAGGTGTTTTGGCAAGATAGCACACTGGGGTCGTGTTAACCAATATGAACGGACCCGTCACGCGTGCGACACGCCGCGACACAATAACGACATTCCCGCCAAATCGCTGCGACACCTGCTCACGATAACGAACACAGCCGCCGATGCGGCGATGAATTTGAAGAGGAGACGTTCGATGAAGAAGTTTGCACTGATGATTGCCGGTCTCGGCATCGCGGCCGCCACGGTTCCTGCCGCTACTGCGCAGGCTGGGTGGCAGACGATCAACCAGCGCCAGGCGCAGCTCGATCAGCGGATCGACCAGGGTGTGCGTAGCGGCCAGCTGAACCGCGCCGAGGCAGCGCGCCTGCGCGCCGAGTTCCGCGGCATTGCGGACCTTGAGATCCGCTATCGCCGTTCGGCTCCCGGCCTGACCGTCGCGGAACGTGCCGATCTGGATCGCCGGTTCGACGCCCTGTCGCGCAAGATTCGCGCCGAGCGCCACGACGGTCAGGGCGCCGGCAATGGCTGGTGGAACATCAACCAGCGTCAGGCGCAGCTTGATCGCCGGATCGATCAGGGCGTGCGCAGCGGCCAGCTGACTCGCGCTGAGGCGGTCCGCCTGCGGGCCGAGTTCCGCGGGCTCGTGGCGCTCGAGGCACGCTATCGCCGGACCGCTCCGGGCCTGACCGTCGCCGAGCGGGCCGACCTCGACCGGCGCTTCGATGTGCTGGCGCGCAAGATCCGCTGGGAGCGTCGCGACTGGCAGAATCGCCGCTAAGCCTCGGCGCTAAGCTTTAACGATGACGGCCTCCGCACTCCGGTGAGGGGGCCGTTTCGCGTCAGCGGATCGGTTTGCCGCTGTCCTTCCAGCGGTCAAGCACCTGTGAGTCGGCAGGCTCTGCATAGCGGGGGAGGACGTCGCCGCTTTCGGCTTCAGCGCGGCGCGGGGCCGGCCGTTCGGTGCGGGGCATCGGAACCGCAGGGGTCGGGCGGAGCAGGGGGTTGCCGGGGCGCTGAACTGCGCCGACCGCTGCGACCGGCGTCTGTTGCGGCGCGGGTTTGGCGGCATCCGGGGCAGGCGCGGCGGTCGCGACCTGAACCTTGGGGCCGGGCACGGGCTCACCGCCGCGATAGCGTTGCGTGAAGGCGGCACCAGTGCCCCAATAGCCTTTCCAGCGATGGAAGAAATGCGCGCCGAACACACCGGTCATCACCAGCGAGGTGTTCCAGCGCGGGGTGACGGCGTGGGTGTGGTAATGCGTCGCCATGCCGACGGGCGCGAACACCTCGCCCGCCAGCGCCGCCGATGCGACGCGCGCGGCGCGGTCCCAATATTGGCGCGACGGCTTGCGCGCCATCGACCCGTCACAGGCGAAGCTGAACTGGCAGCCGGATTTCTCCGACCCCTGATAGACTACGCCGCAGATGGTGGCCGGGAAGGTCGGGTGGCGGGCGCGGTTGAGGATCACCTGTGCCACCGCGCGCTGGCCGTCATCGGGCTCGGTCGCCGCTTCATAATAGATGGCGGTGGTCAGGCATTGCAGCGCGCGCGCCTTGTCCTGCGCCGATCCGCGCAGCTCGAAGGGCGGGGCGGGGCGAATGGTGGGGTCGATCACCGCGCCGTCGGGGACAGGCGCGTCGGGCAGCTCGACCGTGCCGGTCGCGCCCTGGGCCGAGGGTGCGGCGGCATCGTCATCGGCCAGCTGATAAAAGGCCGCGCCGGGGAAATGGTCGTCGGCTTCATAGCCGGTCGGCTCCGGCCCGGCGCGCTGTGCACCCTGTTCCGAAGCGTGCAGCGCGCTCAGCCCGGCATGCGCGGAAAAGCCGGCACCGATCAGCGACGCGATCAGCGCCGCCGCAAGGCCCCTCAGCTGTACCCGTGTCATCCGCCGCAGCATGCTCGTCCCGCCGGGAGAATCCCGAGCGTGCGATGTAGCGTGGCGGAGGTTTAAATTCTGCTGCGGATTTGGGCGCGTCCCGAGGTGAAACGGTTGATAGTTAAGGTAATGTTAGGGGTTTGGGGTGGGTGCCTGATCAAGTGAAACCGCATTCGTAATAGTGCCCCCATAGCGGGCGACACCAGACCAGGTCTCCGCCGAACAGCTTGGTCACACGATCGGGCGCACGGAATTTACCGGTGGCGGGGTCGAACCCGTCGGCTTGCATCATCTCGCCGGTCGGATCGTAGATCAACGCTGTCCAGTTATCGAGCACCCCCTCTGGAAAGAAGGCGACACGCGCGGGCGGCCCGGGATCGACGTGATAGGTCACGCCCTTGAACGCACCCCGACCCTCCGCAGTCGGTCGAGCCGTCTCCGTTGCAATGATGTGCTCGAACCGCTGATGATATACCGCGATTTGAGAAAGCAGTCCGACGTTGCCGCCGACCCGCGCGAGCGGGAAAATGGCGAGCTCTCCGGCAACGAGCAGCGCAGGCGGTATCAGGATTGCCGCGATCCGGCGCGTCATCGTCCCGCCCAGCGGCATCGTTGCCCATGCAGCGAACGACCAGCGGATGGTGACGGCGATCGCCGCCAGATAAAGTCCCGCCAGCCCGACCCAAATCACGAGTAGGAGCAGGAACGGCAACCACACGCTCAGAATGCCGAAGGCGAACGGGACAGCTGCCAGCCCAGCATAGTATTTGAGCCAGCGCTTGAGTTGGTCGATGCCGTCGATTGTCATGTCGTCCCCCGTGTCACGGCCGATCCGGTAGGCGCGCGCATTGGGTAACGTCATGAGGTAAATCTGAGCTTTTGGTGGGTGCCCGCCGCCGAGACCGTGACCCGTGTGGAAAGGCCCCACCCCAACCCCTCCCCTGAAGGGGAGGGGCTTTGTTTGCCTTACTTCAACGTCGCGCTGTCGAGGTTGAGCGCGCTCGCCGGGATCACCTCCAGCTGCGGATACGCCTTGCGCAGTTCGTCGACGAACGTCTTGGCGTCGCCGACCACGACGATGCTGGCGCTGGCGGGATCGAGCACGCGCTTGGCTGCGGCCTGCACCGCCGCCGGATCGACGCCCTGGATCGACGGGATGTAGCTTTGCAGCGTACCGAGCGGGACGCCGTCGGCGACATAGTCGGCGAGCGCGCCGGCGATGCCGTCGGTGCGTTCGATGCGGCGGCCGAAGCTGCCGACCAGCACCGCCTTGCGCGAATCGAGTTCGGCGGCGGGGACCGGGGCGGCGCCGAGCTTGGTCATTTCCTCGGCGATCAGCTTGACGACCTCCGGCGCGGACGGGTTTTTGGTCTGGGTCGCGGCGGTGACGATGCCGGGCTGGCGGCGGGCGTCGACGCTGCTGCCCGCGCCATAGGCGAGGCCGCGCTTGATGCGGATTTCGCGGTTGAGGCGCGAGGTGAAGCCGACGCCGAGCGTGGCGTTGGCGACCTGGGCCGCGTAGAAATCCTTGTCATTGCGCGCGATGCCCGGACGCGCGACGACGACGCCGGCCTGACCCGCTTCGGGCAGGTCGACGACGATCACGCGCGGCTTGGGCGCGGCCGGGACCGGTCCAGCGATGTAGGTGACGTTGCCGCGCTTCCAGTCGCCGAACAGCTTTTGCGCCAGTGCGGTCGCGTCCTTGGCGGCGATGTCGCCGACCACGACGAGCGCCGACTGGTCGGGGCTCCAGGCGCGGGCATAGGCGCTTGCCACGTCATCGCGGGTGATGCGCGGCAGCGAGGTCGGGGTGCCCGAGAGCAGATTGCCATAGGCGCGGCTGCCGAACACCGCGCGGCTCGCGGCGATGCCGGCGAGCGCGGCGGGATCCTTGAGCTGGACGGTGACGCCATCGACCGTCTGCTTGCGCGCGCGGTCGAGCTCTTCCTGCGCGAATGCCGGGTTGCGCGCGACATCGGCGAGGACGGTGAGCGCGGGTTCGACCTGATCGGCCTTGACCGTGACGGTCGCGAAGGCCGCGTCCCAATCGGCCCCGGCCCCGATCGACCCGCCGAGCGATTCGATCTGTTGCGCGATCTGTTCGGCCGAGCGGGTGGTGGTGCCCTTGGTCAGCAGCGCCGCAGCGAGCGCGGCGGTACCGGCCTTGCCCGCCGGGTCGCGCGTCCCGCCTGCGGGCGCGACGACGGTGGCAGTGACGATCGGCAGGTCGCGCTTTTCGACCACGATCAGGCGCATGCCGTTGGCAAGCTTGCTTTCCGATGCGGTCGGGATGGTCGGCGAGACCGGGGCGCCCGGCTCTGGAATCGCGACGCGGGTTTCCGCGCTCGCCTGGGTGTGGATCACGATGTCCTTGGGCGCGACCAGGGCGGCGACCTTGACCGTATCGGCGATGCCGACGCTGTCGCCCTTGGCCCCCTGCGCCATCGCATCCGGGAGGTAGGTGAGCGCAGCGGACTGGTTGTCGCCCAGATACTGGCGCGCGACGCGCTGGACATCGGCGGCGGTGACGCGCGCGATGGCGGCGAGCTGCTGGTCCGCCGCCCTGGGATCGCGGCTGACGATGATCGACGCGGCGAGGGTCGATGCCTTGCCCTCCGCCGTCTCGCGGCTCTTGAGCGCGCTGGTCAGGATCTCATTCTTCGCTTCGGCCAGTTCGGCTGCGCTGACCGGCTTGTCGCGCAGTTCGGCGATTTCGCGGCGCATCGCCGCCTCGCCGGCGTCAGCCGACTTCCCGCCGGCAAGGATCGTGTACATCGCATAGGCACCGGTCGACTGACGCGTATCGAGGAACGTGCCGGCCTGCGCCGCCAGCTGATCGCGATAGACGAGGTTGCGGTACAGGCGCGAATTCGCGCCCCCCGACAGGATGCCGTCGAGCACCGTCAGCGCCGCCAAGTCCGGGTGATTGTCGGGCGGAAGCTGATAGCTGAGCAGCACGGCCGGCAGCGGGGTGTTGGCTTCATAAACCGTCTTGCGCACCGCGGCCGTGCGCGGCGGTTCGGCGACGGTGACGCGCGGGATCGGGCGGTCGGGCTTCGCGATCGGCGCGAAATATTTGTCTACCCATTTGTCCAACTGGGCGGGGTCGAAATTGCCCGCGACGACCAGCACGGCGTTGTCGGGCCGGTAGTAGGTGGCGTGGAACGCGCGGATGTCGTCGATCGTCGCCGCGTCGAGATCCTCGATGCTGCCGATGCCGGGGCGGGCATAGGGGTGCACCGAATAGCTGATGTTCGGGAAGTAGATGTAGAAGAGCTTGCCATAGGGCGAGGCGAGCACGCGGCTGCGCAGCTCTTCCTTCACCACGTCGCGTTCGGAGGCGAATATCTTTTCGTCCACCACCAAGCTCGCCATGCGATCCGCTTCGGCGAACAGCAGCCGTTCGAGATGGTTGGCGGGGACCACCTCATAATAGTTGGTATAGTCCGATGCGGTCGACGCGTTGTTGTAGCCGCCGACATCCTCGGTCAGCCGGTCCATCTGTTCGTCGACCAGGTTCTTCGTGCCCTTGAACATGAGATGTTCGAACATGTGGGCGAAGCCCGATTTGCCGGCGGGATCGTCCTTGCTGCCGACATCGTACCACACCTGGACCGAGACGTTGGCGGTGCTGGTGTCGCGGATTGCATAGACTTTGAGGCCATTGGGCAGGGTCCGCTCGGTGAAGTTGAGCGGGGCGACGGCGATCTGCTGCTGCGCGGCGGGGGCAGGGGCGGGCGCCGCCTGTTGTGCCTGCGCGGCGAAGGGGAGCAGGGCGGCGCTCAGGTAAAGCGCGGTGCGGGTCAGGCGCATCAATTCGGTCTCCTGATCATTGGACTTCAAACTCCCCTCCCGCGAGCGGGAGGGGGACATGAAGGTCAGTCTTTCTTGCGGGTGCGTGCGGCGTAGATCACGGCGGCGGCGAGGGCGGCGGAGCCGATGCCGATGCCGATCTTGGTCAGCGGCCATTTCTTGGCGTCACCGGGCTGGGGCGTGCCTTCCGCGCGCTCGGCAATCTCGCGCGCCTGGCGGGCTGCGGCGGTGATCTCGTTGGCGGTCTCGTCGGTCGTGTCGGTCACTGGATACTCCTTGGTGGCACAGGAGTAGGACAGCGGCGGGGCCGGTGCAATCAGTCGCGACCGCCATAATAAGCGGAGCGGAAATCGTTCGCGAAGGCGGTCAGCTGCCCCGCCGCAATCGCGGCGCGCAGGTCGGCCATCAGCCGCTGATAGAACCACAGATTATGTTCGGTCATCAGCATCGCGCCGAGAATCTCGCCGGAGCGGACGAGGTGGTGGAGATAGGCCTTGCTCCACCCGGCGACCGGCGAGTCGGGATCGAGCGGGGTCTGATCCTCGGCGAATTTGGCGTTGCGGATGTTGATTGGGCCGTTGCGGGTGAACGCCTGTCCGGTGCGGCCGGAGCGGGTGGGGAGGACGCAGTCGAACATGTCGATCCCGCGCTCGACCGCGCCGACAATGTCGTCGGGCTTGCCGACGCCCATCAGGTAGCGGGGCTTGGTCGCATCGAGCTGGCCGGGCGCGTAATCCAGGCAACCGAACATCGCCTCCTGCCCCTCACCGACGGCGAGGCCGCCAACGGCATAACCGTCGAAGCCGATGTCGAGCAGTGCGTCGGCGCTGGCCTTGCGCAGCCCTTCGTCGAGCGCGCCCTGCTGAATGCCGAACAGTGCGTTGTTGGCGGCATGCGCGCCGCCCGCGTCGAACGCGTCGCGCGACCGCTTCGCCCAGCGCATCGAGCGTTCCATGGCGGCCGCCTGCACCTCACGCGTCGAGGTGGTGGGCACGAGTTCGTCGAACGCCATGACGATGTTCGATCCCAGCAGCCGCTGAATCTCCATCGAGCGTTCGGGGCTGAGCATGTGGCGCGTGCCGTCGAGGTGCGACTTGAAGACGATGCCCTCCTCGCTGCGCTTGGTCAGCTCGGACAGGCTCATCACCTGATAACCGCCGCTGTCGGTGAGGATCGGACGATCCCAGCCCATGAACTTGTGCAGGCCACCCAGCCGGTCGATCCGCTCCGCACTGGGGCGGAGCATGAGGTGATAGGTGTTGCCGAGGATGATGTCGGCGCCGGACGCGCGGACATCCTGGGGCTTCATTGCCTTGACGGTGGCGGCGGTGCCGACCGGCATGAAGGCGGGGGTGCGGATGTCGCCGCGTTGCATCGCAATCGTGCCGGTGCGCGCCTTGCCGTCGGTGGCGTGAATGGTGAAGGTGAAACGGGACATAGGCGTCCGATGCGATGTTGAAGGGGCAATGGCAATGGCTGAAAGCGGCGGCAATCTCTTCGCGCCTCTGCCCGATGCGCGGGACGGGGAAGTGTTCACCCCGTTGCTGGACCGGGGCGGGGTGCGGATCGAGCGGATCGTGTCGCACGGGCAGGCGACGCCCGAAGATGCGCCGTTCGTGCAGGACGCCGATGAGTGGGTGGTGGTGCTGCGCGGCAGCGCGGCACTGCGGATCGAGGGGCAGGCGGAGGTTGCGCTCGCGCCCGGCGATCATGTCTTCATTCCCGGCGGCACGCGGCACTGGGTGACGCGGACCGATCCCGATGCGCCGACCCTATGGTTGGCGGTGCATCTCGGCTGACGCACGGACGAAGGCGACGACCTGATCGGGGGTTGAGAAGGCAAGGTCCGGGTTGAGGTGCGCGAACGCCTCTGGCTCGGCATAGCCCCACAGCACGGCGCCGGCGCGGATGCCGACGGCGCGGGCGGCGTCGATGTCGCGGGTTTCGTCGCCGAGCGAGACGATGTGCGCCGGCTGCACCCCACTCTGGCGCAGCACCTGGCGGAATTTGGGCGCCTTGCCGAACAGCGATGCGCCGCAGGCCCACCAGCTGAACCGCGCAGCATTTTCGGGGCCGAGCACCGCGCGGGCATTCGTCTCGCTGTTCGACGTGATGAGCGCGAGCGGAATACCCATCGCCTCGATCGCGGCGAGCATCTCGGTCACCCCGTCGAACAGATGCACCTGATGCGTGTTGCGCCCGAACAATTTGCGGACATAGCGGGCGATGAAGGGCAGCTTCCAGCGCGGGATGCGCAGGTGGCTGATCACGTCGCGCGACGTCATCTTGCGCAGCGGCTCGATCTCGTCGGGCGCGACCTTGCGAAAGCCGTAGCGGTCGGAGAGGTGGTCGACGATCGACAGGAACCAGTTGCCGCTGTCGGACAGGGTGCCGTCGAAGTCGAAGATCACGAGGCGCAGCGGTGCGGGCTCAGTCATGTCCGGCTCCATGTGCGCTATGCAGGTGGCACGCGTCGCCGTCGCCGATCTCGATCTGCAGCGTCATGTGGTGGATGCCGAACTCATGCTCGAGCCGGTGCTGGACATCGTGCAGGAACGCGTCGCCGGGATGGCCGCCGGGCATTTGGAGGTGCGCGGTCAGCGCGACCTGGGTCGTGCTCATCGGCCAGATATGCAGGTCATGGACGCGCGCCACGCCGGGCAGGGTCGCCAGCGTCTCCTCCACCTTCTCGGCGTCGATCCCCGGCGGCACCGCGTGGAGCGCCATCACCACCGAATCGCGCAGCAGCCCCCAGGTGCTCCACAGGATCACGGCGACGATCAGCAGGCTGAGCGCCGGGTCGATCCACGTCTTGCCCGTCAGCAGGATCAGCGCGCCGCCGACGACCACGGCGGCGGAGACTGCAGCATCGGCGGCCATGTGGAGATAGGCGCCGCGGATGTTGAGGTCATGCTTGCTGCCGCGCATGAACAGGAGGGCAGTGGCGGTGTTGATCACGATGCCGATGCCCGCGACGATCATCACCGTCGCGCCGGGGACGGGGGCGGGCGAGCCGAGCCGCTGCACCGCCTCCAGCGCGATCGCGCCGACCGCGAACAGCAGCAGCACGGCATTGGCGAGTGCGCCGAGGATGGTGGAGCTGCTCAGGCCATAAGTAAAGCGGCGCGAGGCGGGCCGTTTGGCGAGCGACGCACCGCCCCAGGCAATCAACAGGCCGAGAACGTCGGACAGATTGTGCCCGGCGTCAGCGAGCAGCGCCATCGACCCGGTGGCGATGCCCGCCAGCCCCTCCACCAGCACGAAGCCGAGATTGAGCACGGTACCGATCGCGAAGGCGCGGCCGAAATCTGCGGGCGCATGGCTATGCCCATGCCCCGAATGGCTGTGCCCGGCGGGGCCGTGATGAAGGTGCGAGCCGTGCATCGCGCAAACCTTAGCCGCAGTGCGGCAGGAGATGCTAGGACATCAGTTCAGCGGTCGCGCTTGCGGCGATCGGGCTGCTCGCCACCGCGCTGGCCGGGCGTCGGCAGGGTCCGTACCGTCAGCAGCTCGCTGCGCCGCAGCGACCCATCCTTGTCGGTATCGAAGCGGGTGAAGAACAGGTCGAACCGCGCCTGGAGTTCGGAGAGGGTGATGCGATTGTCGCCGTCGCCATCGACCTCGAACGGGCTGGGCAGCGCGTTGCGGTTGCCGAGCCAGCGCTCCGACCAGTCGCCGAGCGCGATATAGCCGAGCGAAGGCTGGCCTTTGGCGCTGAGTTCGAACGTCTTGCGCAGCCCTGCGTCGAACTCGGCACGGGTGACGATGCCGTCCTGATCGCTGTCGAACGTGGCGATGGCCATCGCGACCGGCTCGGCGATCATCAGCGGGATCGGGGCAGGGGCGGTCGCCGGCTGCTGCTGGCCGCGTAGGTCGACGGTGACCGGCACGCGCGCGCGGTTGGGCAGGTCCTCAGGAACTTGCTGAGTGGCGGCAAGCAGGGCGAGGCTGAGGATCATGATCGGACTCCGGGCAACAACAGGCTGGCGTCACCATAGCTGTAGAAACGATAGCCCGATGCAATGGCATGCGCATAGGCGGCCTGCATCCGCTCAAGGCCCATCAGCGCCGATACCAGCATGAACAGCGTCGAGCGCGGCAAATGGAAGTTGGTGATCAGGCCGTCGATGCCGCGAAAGCGGTAGCCCGGCGTGATGAAGATCGCTGTGTCGCCTTCGAACGGGCGGATCAGCCCGTCCTCACCTGCCGCGCTTTCGATCAGGCGGAGACTGGTGGTGCCGACCGCGATCACCCGGCCACCCGCAGCGCGGACGGCGTTGAGACGGTCGGCGGTGTTGGCATCGATACGGCCCCATTCGGCGTGCATCTTGTGGTCGTCGGTATCGTCGGCCTTGACCGGAAGGAAGGTGCCCGCGCCGACATGCAGCGTCAGCGTGGTGTGGCCGATCCCGGCGGCGTCGAGCGCGGCGATCAGCTCCGGCGTGAAGTGCAGCGCCGCCGTCGGCGCGGCGACCGCGCCGGGCTCGTTGGCGAACATCGTCTGGTAATCGTCGGCGTCGCGGGCGTCGGTCGGGCGCTTGGCAGCGATATAGGGCGGCAGCGGCATGCGCCCGGCGCGCTCCAGCAGCAGTTCGATCGGTTCGTCGCCGGGGAAGAACAGGGTGAAGCTGCCATCGTCGTGGCGCGCCTCGGCGGTGGCGGTGACGGCGTTGCCGAAATCGATGGTGTCGCCGACCTTCAGCCTTTTGGCATTGCGGATGAAGGCGATCCAGTGGCGCGGGCCTTCGCGCTTGTGCAGCGTGGCGCCGATCCGGGCCTCGCCCCGTGTCCCTTCGAGCTGGGCGGGGATGACGCGGGTGTCGTTGAACACCAGCATGTCCCCGGCGCGGAGCAGGGCGGGGAGGTCGGTGACGACGCGGTCTTCGGTCTTGTCGCCGTCGAGCAGGAGGAGGCGTGCCGAATCGCGGGGACTTGCCGGGCGCAGCGCGATCCGCTCCGGCGGCAGCTCGAAATCGAACAGGTCGACGTTCATTCGGTCAATCTCATTCCTCCCCCAACGGGGGAGGGGGACCGCCGAAGGCGGTGGAGGGGCCGCCACACAGACGGCGGAATTTTGTCGAGATGGTCACGGCTGTCTGCGCAGCCGCCCCTCCACCACCCGCTGCGCGGGCGGTCCCCCTCCCCCAGCAAGCTGGGGGAGGAATTCCGATCATTGACCCGGTCCCGCCGGAAGTGCCGCCGGCTCCTGGGCTGGGGTTGCCGGCGCCGCAGCGAACGGCGGGGGATTGTCGGCGGCGATGTAGGCGCGGACGACGCGCGCGGGGTTCGCCGGCGGCTCGCCTTTCGGGATCGCGTCGACCCACTGCATCCCGTCGAGCACGCGGCCGAACACGGTGTATTTCTGGTCGAGCTGGAGGCGCGGGGATAGCATGATGAAGAACTGGCTGTTCGCGCTATTCTCATCCTCCGCGCGGGCCGCAGCCACGGCGCCGCGCACATGGGGGAGGTAGTTGAACTCCTTGGGCAGGTCGGGCAGGTCGCTGCCGCCGGTGCCGTCGCCCTTGGGATCGCCGCCCTGCGCCATGAAGCCGTCGATCACGCGGTGAAAGATCAGGCCGTCATAGAATTTGCGGCGGGTCAGTTCCTTGATCCGCTCGACCGCCTTGGGCGCGACATCGGGGCGCAGCCAGATGGTGACGCGGCCGCCGGTCGACAGGTCGAGAATCCACAGATTCTCCTTGTCCGTCGTCGCGGGCGGGGCCGCGCGGCCGGCCGGGCCGGGGACATACTGGGCAGCGGCCGGCATCGCGAACAGCGACGTCAGCAGGGCAAGAAACAGGGCAACAAGACGCATCGACATCCCCACCGGACTTACAAAACGAGAGCGGCTTAGAGCAAATCACCGCTTGCAGCAAAGTGAATGCGGCGCGTGGCTCAGCTGCCCTTGCGGCCGATCTTCTCAACCCGTGCCACCACCTCGTCGCGGACGGTGGCGGGGACGAACTTGCGGATCTCGCCGCCAAACAGCGCGATTTCCTTGACCAGGCGCGACGCGATCGGCTGGAGCGAGACATCGGCCATCAGGAAGACGGTCTCGATCCGCGCATTCAGTTGCTGGTTCATGCCCGCCATCTGATATTCATATTCGAAGTCGGCGACGGCGCGCAGGCCGCGCACGATCATGCTCGCGCCTTCACGCTCGGCAAAGTCCATCAGCAGCGAATCGAAGCTGACGACGTGAATCTCGCCGTCGAGGTCGGCGACCTCGCGCCGGACCATGTCCATCCGCTCCTCGACCGTGAACATCGGGTTTTTCGACGGGTTGGTGGTGACGCCGATGACGAGCCGGTCGACCAGCTTCGCGCCGCGCCGGATGATGTCCATATGGCCGAGCGTGATCGGATCGAAGGTGCCGGGATAGACGCCGGTGCGGGTGGTCATAACGCTACCTCGTCATGCCAGCGAAAGCTGGCAACTTGTGCCGCAGGCGCGGCGCTTGTGGCGGGAGACCCCAGCTTTCGCTGGAGTGACGGATGCGGGCGGTGTCACCGATCCCGCTCGAGCACGAAGCGGGCGATGTCGCGGAGGAGGTCGGCTTCGGGGCCGTAGCTGTGGAGGTGCTCGACCGCTTGGTCGACCAGCAGCCGCGCCTGTTCGCGCGCGCGGTCGATGCCGAGCAGCGAGAGGAAGGTTTCCTTGCCCGCCGCTTCATCCTTGCGCAGCTGCTTGCCGACCGCGTCCTGATCGCCCTCGACGTCCAGAATATCATCGGCGATCTGGAAGGCGAGGCCGATGTCGCGGGCATAGCCGCGCAGGCCCGTGCGGCCTTCGGGTGGCAAGCGACCGAGGATCGCGCCGGCCTCGACCGAGCAGGCGATGAGCGCGCCGGTCTTGAGCGCCTGACATCGGGTCACGGTGGCTAGGTCAAAGCTGGTATTTTCGGCGACCAGATCCATCATCTGCCCGCCCGCCATGCCCGACGGGCCAGACGCCTGCGCCAGATCGGCGATCAGTTCCGCGCGGACGAAGGGATCGGGATGGGTGTCGGGATCGGCGAGGATTTCAAAGGCGAGCGCATGGAGGCAGTCGCCGGCGAGGATCGCGGTCGCCTCATCGAACGCGCGATGCACCGTCGGCTTGCCGCGGCGCATGTCGTCATTGTCCATCGCGGGCAGATCGTCATGGATCAGCGAATAGACATGGATCGCCTCGATCGCCGTCGCCACACGCGCGGTGCAGCGGCGATCGACGGCGAACAGCTGCGCCGTCGCGAAGGTGAGCAGCGGGCGGAGGCGCTTGCCGCCGCCGATCGCGGCGTGGCGCATCGCTTCATAGAGGCGCGCGCGCGGGTCGGCGGGGACGGCGAGGAACTGGTCGAACTGACGGTCGATCTCTGCCGCGACGTCGCGTAGCGCGGTTTCGAGCGTCTGGCTGGCGTCGGCCACGTCCGCGCTCATCCTGCGGCGAAGGGGGTGGTGCCGGTGACGTTGCCGCTGGCGTCGGCGCGCACCTGTTCGATCCGCGCCTGCGCCGCGTCGAGCCGCGCCTGACACTGGCGGCGGAGCGCGTCGCCGCGCTCGTAGAGCGTGATCGCCTGATCGAGCGGCACATCGCCGGTTTCGAGCTGTCCGACGATCCGCTCAAGTTCGCGAAGGGCGTCTTCAAAGGACAAGGCGGCGATGTCGATCGGATCGGTCATGGCGATGCTATGCGATGGCGGCGGAACCAATTCAACCTCCCGCGATTGGCTTCAACAATCCTCCCCCGCCAGGGGGAGGTGGCAGCGAAGCTGACGGAGGGGGAGGAAGGGGCGTCGTTGGATCCGAAAGGACACAGCCGTCCTCCCCCTCCGTCGCCTGCGGCGACACCTCCCCCTGGCGGGGGAGGATAATATCTGGCTACCGCCTACATACGGATTTTGAAGGAGCGCGCATGTTTACCAGCATCAATCCGGCGACGGGGGAACCGGGCGAGAGCTTTGCGGAACTGGACGGCGATGGCGTCGAGGCGGCGCTGGTGCGCGCGGATGCGGCGTTTGCGTCGTGGCGGGTCAGTCCGGTGGAACAGCGCGTGGCGTTGCTGAACGCGATTGCCGACCGGTTCGAGGCGGGGAAGGATCATCTTGCCGAAACCGCGACGCGGGAAATGGGCAAGACGCTGGCGTCGGCGGTGGCCGAGGTCGAGAAATGCGTCGCGGGGTTCCGCTATTATGCCGAGCATGGGCCGGATTTTCTGAAGGGCGAGGAGGTCGCGCTGCCGAGCGGGCGGGTGGTGACGCACTGGCTGCCGCTGGGGCCGGTGCTGGCGATCATGCCGTGGAATTTCCCCTATTGGCAGGTGGTGCGCTGGCTCGCCCCGACGATCCTGGCGGGCAATGTCGGGTTGTTGAAGCATGCCTCACTGACGCAGGGGTGCGCGGCGCTGATCCAGCAGATGGTCAGTGCGGCGGGCGCGCCGGACGGGCTGTTCCAGAATTTGCCCATCAAGTCGGACAAGGTGTCGCGGATCATCGCCGACAAGCGCGTGGTCGCGGTGACGCTGACCGGGAGCGAGGGGGCGGGGGCCAAGGTCGCCGAGGCGGCGGGGCGTGCGCTCAAGAAAGTGGTGCTGGAGCTGGGCGGGTCGGACCCGTTCGTCGTCATGCCCTCGGCCGATCTGGACGCGGCGGTGAAAACGGCGGTGAAGGCGCGGATCCAGAATGCTGGGCAGAGCTGTATCTGCGCCAAGCGGATGATCGTGCATGCCGATGTCTATGACACGTTCGCGGAGAAGTTCGTCGCGGCGATGGATGCGGTGAAGATCGGCGATCCGATGGAAGACGGGGTCGAAATGGGACCGCTGTCGAGCGTCGAGCAGCGCGATACGGTGCTGGAGCAGCTGGAGCGCGCGGTGGCGGCGGGTGCGACGCTGCATGGTGGGGAGAAGATCGAGCGCGACGGCGCGTGGATGCGCGCGGGCGTGCTGACCGATGTCGATCCCGAGGCGGAGTTCGCCAGGCAAGAGATTTTCGGGCCCGTCGCGATGCTGTTCCGGGCGGAGTCGCTGGATGACGCGATCCGGCTGGCGAACGATGTGCCTTATGGACTGGGGTCGAGCGTGTGGACGCAGGATGCCGAGGAGCAGGCGCGGCTGGTGCGCGATATCGAGGCGGGGATGACGGCGGTGAACCAGATGCTGGCGTCGGTGCCGGGCGCGCCGTTCGGTGGGGTGAAGCTGTCCGGCCATGGCCGCGAGCTGGGGCCGTGGGGGCTGCATGAGTTTATGAATTTGAAGGCTGAGATGCGGCCTTCTTAAAGCCCCTCCCCTGAAGGGGAGGGGCTTAGGATCGCTTCGCCGCTGCAAATGCCGCTTCAATCCGGGCCATAGCTTCGCGTTCCTTCCCCGGTTCTGGAACCGGAAGGTCTGCGATGCGGAAATTTCCATCGCCGTATAGTTCGATCCAACTGCTGGTGTCGAAGACGATCAATTGGTGGTCACGCCGGAACTCGACGAAAGGTACCACTTCGATCCAGCCAGCTGCTCTTAGAATCGCTCCAAATTCAGGTTGCGCGGCAGTGTATGGCATGGCGGCTATCTAGCACCCTCACCTCAAAAAGAAGAAGACCCTCCCCAACCCCTCCCGCGAGCGGGAGGGGCTTCAGAACAAGGGGTGAGGGGCTTAAGAAGAAGCCGTCGCCTCCGCCGCGATTTCGAGGAGCAAGTCCTTGCGGCTCAGCTTCCCGATCATCGTCTTGGGCAGCTTCTCCCGCACCACCACCGCGTCGACGCGTTCGTGCTTGCCGACTTGCGGGTTGAGCCAGGTGCGCAGGTCTTCGCCGGTCACCGGCTCTGCGTCTTCGTTCAGCGCGACATAGGCGCGGGGGACTTCGCCCATGCGGGGGTCGGGCATGCCGACGACCAGCGCCTCCTTGATCGCGGGGTGGTGGTAGAGGACGTCCTCGACATGTTTCGGGAAGACCTTGAACCCGCCGACCGAGATCATGTCCTTGAGGCGATCGACGATGCGGATGAAGCCGTCTTCGTCGATCTGGCCGACATCGCCGGTGCGCAGCCAGCGCGTGCCGGCGGCGTCGTGGCAGAAGGTTGAGCCGTCGGTGTCGGGGCGGTTCCAATATCCGGCCATGATCTGTGGCCCGGCGAGGACGATTTCGCCCGGTTCGCCCTGTGGAGCGTCGCGTGACGGGTCTTCCTTGTCCACCAGGCGTACGCGGGTGGCGACGATCGGCTGGCCGATGGTGCCGGACTTGCCCTCGCCGCGATAGGGGTTGGCGGAGACCACGCCCGAGCTTTCGGACAGGCCATAGCCTTCGATCAGCGTCGCGCCGGTCTCGGCCTCGAACCGCTTCTTGAGCTCGGCGGGCAAAGGCGCGCCGCCGGAGATGCAATATTGCAGCGCCGACCAGTCGGTCGATTTGGAATGCGGGTGGTCGATCAGCGCCTGGAACATGGTCGGCACGCCGGGGAGCGCGGTCGGCTTGGTGCGGTTGATCGCCGCCAGCGCCTGCGCCGCGTCGAAGCGGGGGAGCATCACGATCTCGCCGCCGGTCAGCACGGTGCGGTTGAGCACGCAGGTGTTGGCGAAGACGTGGAAGAAGGGGAGCACGCCGAGCACCTTGTCATGGCTGGAGCCGAGATCGGGGTCGAGCTTTGCCACCTGTCGCGCGTTGGCGGACAGGTTCTGGTGGGTCAGCATCGCGCCTTTGGGCACGCCGGTGGTGCCGCCGGTATACTGGATCAGCGCGAGATGGGTTTCGGGGTCGATCGGTGCCGCGACGCACGCGCCGTCATTGGCGATCAGCTGCGAGAAGGCGGTGATGCGCGGGTCATCGGGCTTCTCGGCGACCTCGGCCCGCTTGAACAGGCGGTAGAGGATCGACTTGGTGGTGGGCAGCGCACCGGCGACCGATCCGACGACGAGACGTTCGAGGCCGCTCTTGTCGAGCACCTTGAGCGCGGTCGGGAGCAGGGCAGTGGCGCTGAGCGTGAACAGCAGGCGCGTGCCGCTGTCGGCGACTTGCGCTGCGAGTTCGTCGACGCTGTAGAGCGGCGAGAAATTGACCACTGTCGCGCCGAGCTTGAGGATGCCGTAATAGGCCGCGACATAGTGGGGGACGTTGGGCAGGAACAGGCCGATGCGGTCGCCCGGGCCATAGCCGAGTGCCTTGAGGCCGCAGGCGACGCGGTTCGCGCCGTCCAGCGTCTCGGCAAAGCTGTAATGGCGGCCGAGAAAGTCGAGCAGCGGGGCATTGCCCTTGCGCCGCGCCGATTCCTCGAACGCGTCGACCATGGAGAGCGGGGGCAAGGTCTGGTCCCACGGACCGGGGTGACGATAACTATTCCGCCAGATTGTCTCAGGATCGCTCATTTACACGAGTGTAAGCAAAGCCCGGCGGAAGGCAAGTCAGCGCAGCGTGCGCTCCGTCCAGGTATACAGGACCGAAACCGCGAGGATGCCGGTATCGACCGCGGCCTGGAACTTGCGCGGGGTCTTGTCGGTGATCTCGTGCGTCAGGATTTCGAACTCTGCGGTCGGATGCACCGTCGTGGCGGTGACGAGCAGCGCAGCGGCACCAGCGGCCAGCGCGATCCTGCGTTTGTTGATCTGGTCCATCATGCCCTCCCGATGGGCGTGTTTTAGGGCAGAAGCGGGCTGAACGAAAGCTGAATTGCTATTCAGGCGGCGATGCTGGCGCGCGCCCGGTCGCGGCCGGCGGACTTGGCGTCGAACAGCGCCTGATCGGCGGCGCGGTAGAGCGATTTCCAGTCGCGCTCATCGGCCATGGTGCCGTGCGCGCTGCCGATGCTGGCGGTGACGCGCAGGTCATAGGGCATGCGTGTCGCGCGCAACCGGGCGAGGATGGTGTCGGGATCGACCGGCTGGGCGGCATTGCACAGCAGCGCGAATTCCTCGCCGCCAAGCCGGGCGATCAGCGCGGTTTCGGGCGCGACCATGCGCAGCATGCGGGCGACGGTACGCAGCACTTCGTCCCCGCCATCATGGCCGATCGTGTCGTTGACCTGCTTGAACCGGTCGAGGTCGAGGATCAGCAAGGTCTGCGGCCCGCTGCGCCCGATGGCGTGGCCAAGGAAGGCGCGGCGGTTGAGCAGGCCGGTGAGCGGGTCGAGATCGGCAAGGCGGCGCGCGACCGTCTCGGCGGCGAGCGCGGCGTCGCGCTCCCGGCTGAGCAGGCGGATGCGGTAGGTGATGGCGATCGACGACAGCAACGCCTCAGCCGACATCGAGATCAGCGTCGAATTGTCGAGCCAGAAGCTCCACGGCATCACGCCCAGCCCGTTGAGCACGCGCAGGCACCCCGCGACGATCGGCGCTGCCCAGGCAATGCCGAACAGCCACAGGAAGTTGGACCGGTTGACCCATGCGGAGACCACGATCGCGACGATCGGGATCAGGATGCTGGCGAACACCCAGCTGTAGATGGTGTGCGCGAGGGCTGGTGCGAGCGGCGCACATGCGGCGAAGCCGATGCCGCTGAGCAGCAGGGTCGCGATGCTGCCCCGGATCAGCATGCGCATGCGCGGGCCGAACACATGTTCTTCGAAAAAGGCGCGGGCGAACCAGAGCGCCGAGGCGGCGGTGACGGTCAGCAGCAAATAGTTGAGCCGCATGCGCGTGGTATTGGCGATATCGGGCACCAGCCACGCGAGCGCGCCCGAGGAGGTAAAGGCATAGACCATCAGTGCCGCGACCATTGCCGCATAGGCCAGCTGGAACCGGTAGCGCAGCGTCGTCCATAGCGCGAGATTGTAGGTCAGCAGCGCAACGCACAGCCCGCCGAACGCGGCATAGAGCGCGGCCATGAACAGGTTGGCGCGGTTGCTTTCCGCCTCCGTCGCGATGCGCGGGTTGCGGACGACCGCATAGACATTGCTCGCGCCTTCGACCTTCCACAGCAGCCGGTCGACCGGCGCGCGCAGGCGTGGGATCGGATATTCGATGATGGCGCCGAGTTGGATGCGCTTGGTCATGCCGACCGTGTCGTCGGCCATCGTCTCGATCCGGCCATCGGCATACAGGACGTGCAGCGTCAGCCGGTCCTGCCACAGGCTGAGCATCCGCGCGTTGAGCGGGCGGCGCGAGCGCGAACGTTCGCCGACCGGTTCGGAGATCACCCAGAAATCGCCGCTGCCGAACTGCTTCTGGGGCGTGGTGCAATCGAATCCGGCGAGGTCGCGGGCGATGGCGCGCGGATCGTCGCCGGGCGCGGCGCGGCGGATGCAGGTGGCGAGCGGCCGGCCGGTGGTCCCGGCGCTCCAGCCGGGCGGGCGCGCCTGAGCCGGACTCGCGAAGAACGCGGCCAGCGCGACCACGAATCCCAGCAGCGTGACGATCCCCCGTGTCATATCACGGAACTAATCCGCCGAACCCGAAGAAGCGGTTAACATCAACCACCCGTCGTCACCGTTTGCGCCGCCGGAATATGGCGCAAGTGCATGCGAACCCTGTCCGATGGTGGGACGCGGGACGGGCGATGCTTGGTTAACGCGACATACGCATTCCGGTAATCTGCGGGGAGCGAGGTTTGCGATGACACCGATACACCTGATCTTCGTTATGGCGGCTGCATTGAGTCTGACCGGCCCGGCGACGGCCGGCGAGCGTTACGAGACGCGCCAGATCGCGGTTCCGGCCGCCGGACTGGACCTGTCGACCGAGGCCGGGATCGATATTCTGGCGGCGCGGATCGACCATGCGGTGAAGCGCATCTGCGGGCGCGACCGCGCATGCGCCGACGGGGCGTGGCAAAGCACCGAGTGGCAGGTCGATCGGCTGATCCGCGCGGCGCGGGCGTGGCGACGGCTGGCTGACGAACGCGCGGCGCAGTTGCGGGCGTGCCGGGAGCGGTGTGCGCGGCCGGCGGCGTGGTATGCGCCGCCGCCTCCCGCTGGGGTTACGGTGATCGTGGTGCGGAATTGAGGGGGCCGGTTTAGCTGCCCTTCGGCTAACGACCCCGTTGCGGACATTTCCAATCACGGTGGCATTTCTTATAAGCCTCCGGTGGCCGACACCGACGCATTGCTCCGGATTGCTTACGCTGCCGCCGAGAGCGGTGATTTCGCACATGCCCGGCTTTGCTACGAACAAGGTGCCGCTCTGGGCGACTTTATGGCTCTTCACGCTCTCGGCTACATGCACGATGTCGGTGAAGGTGTGCCCCAAGACAAAGTGCTGGCTATGAAAATATACCGCAGAGCATGGCGGCGTGGGAGCCATGTCTCGGCGGGAAATATTGCTATCTTATACCGTGAACAAGGCAGGCATGGTATGATGTTTCGGTGGTATCAGCGGGCCGCTGCTGCTGGTGATGGAAGCGCGCATCTGCAAATGGCCAAGTGTTATCTCGCTGGATCTGGTGTTCGAAAGAATGTGGTGTTGGCACTGCGTTGCGTCGCTACCGCCATAGGCTCGCAATACATTTCGGAATACGAACGCGAGGAAGCACATGCTTTGTTGGCGCAGCTGTCGCCGCGGCTAGTTTGAATCTGTCATTGGCCCGAATGCGGACAAAAGCTGCCAGATCGCCTCCGACCCAATTGCAGCCCTACCCGTCATCCTGACCTTGTTTCAGAATCCATGTCTCCGCCAGCGGATCGGTCCCGGGTTGCGCGGTGGATGCTGAACCAAGTTCAGCATGACGGTGGGGGAGGGGCGTCCTCACATTCTATCCCGTGTAAGGTCGTTGCGACGCTTCGGCGCCGACAAGACGGAAGCGCGTTTCCCGAACATCCGTTTGGCCTGATGACCCGGTCGCCAAAGCCCTCAGCTTTGGCTGAACCGTCCGGGGGACGTTTCAGCTGGTCATTGTCGAAGGGTGGCAGCCGGCGCTCACTTTGATCAGGAGCGGTGCTTCGACAGGCTCAGCGCAACCGGGTTGTGGTGCGCGCCTCACGAAGAAGGGCAAAGAAGGAGGCCCTCCCCAACCCCTCCCGCAAGCGGGAGGGGCTCGCGAAAGCGAGGCAGAAGAGAGCGTTGCCCGCCCAAAACGAAAACCGCCCCGGTTTGCACCGGAGCGGCTTCGTGGTTCGCGGGTGACTGCGGTTACTTCGCCTTGGCCGGAGCCTTCTTCCCGCCCTTTTTCGATCCCTTCGGCGCCGCCGGGGTGATCGCGAAGGTGAGGGCGTTGTCCTTCAGCTTCACTTCGACCTCGCCGCCATGGACGAGCTTGCCGAACAGCAGCTCCTCGGCCAGCGGCTGCTTGATCTTTTCCTGGATCAGGCGGCCCATCGGGCGTGCGCCATAGAGCTTGTCGTAGCCGCGTTCGGTGAGCCACGCCTTCGCCTCTTCGTCCAGGCTGATATGGACGTTGCGGTCGGCGAGCTGGAGTTCGAGCTGGAGGATGAACTTCTCCACCACCCGCTCGACCACCTTGGTCGGGAGATAGTCGAACGGCACGATCGCATCGAGACGGTTGCGGAATTCGGGTGTGAAGAGCTTCTTCACCGCGTCTTCCTGAACATCGTCGCGGCTGATCTCGCCAAAGCCGATGCTCTCCCGCGCCATGTCGGACGCGCCGGCATTGGTCGTCATGATCAGGATGACGTTGCGGAAATCGACCGTCTTGCCGTGGTGGTCGGTCAGCTTGCCGTTGTCCATCACCTGCAGCAGGATGTTGAACAGGTCCGGATGCGCCTTTTCGATTTCGTCGAGCAGCAGCACGCAATGCGGGTTCTGATCGATCGCATCGGTGAGCAGGCCGCCCTGATCATAGCCGACATAGCCCGGAGGCGCGCCGATCAGGCGGCTGACGCTGTGGCGCTCCATATATTCGGACATGTCGAAGCGCTGCAGCGGGATGCCGAGCAGTTCGGCGAGCTGCTTGGTCACTTCGGTCTTGCCGACGCCGGTCGGGCCGCTGAACAGGTAATTGCCGATCGGCTTTTCCGGATCGCGCAGGCCCGCGCGGCTGAGCTTGATCGCGCTCGACAGCACCTCGATCGCCTTGTCCTGGCCGAACACGACGCGCTTGAGGTCGGTTTCGATGTTCGCCAGCACCTTGGTATCGTCGCTCGACACCGTTTTCGGCGGGATGCGCGCCATGGTCGCGATGACCTGTTCGATCTCCTTGGGGGTGATCGTCTTCTTGCGCTTGGACGGCGGCACCAGCATCTGCATCGCGCCGACCTCATCGATCACGTCGATCGCCTTGTCGGGCAATTTACGGTCGTTGATGTAGCGCGAGCTCAGCTCCACCGCCGACTTGATCGCGTCGGGGGTGTATTTGACATTGTGGTGATCCTCGAACGCCGAGCGCAGCCCGGCGAGGATCTTGATCGTATCCTCAATCGTCGGTTCGTTGACGTCGATCTTCTGGAACCGGCGCAGCAGCGCGCGGTCCTTTTCGAAGTGATTGCGGAATTCCTTGTAGGTGGTCGAACCGATGCAGCGGATCGACCCGCCCGACAAAGCGGGCTTGAGCAGGTTCGACGCGTCCATTGCGCCGCCGCTGGTCGCGCCAGCGCCGATCACGGTGTGGATCTCGTCGATGAACAGCACCGCATGGGGCAGCTTTTCGAGCTCGTTGACGACCTGCTTCAGCCGCTCCTCGAAATCGCCGCGATAGCGGGTGCCGGCGAGCAGCGCGCCCATGTCGAGCGAGTAGATCACGGCTTCCTTGAGCACTTCGGGCACGTCGCCCTCGATGATCTTGCGTGCCAGGCCCTCCGCGATCGCGGTCTTGCCGACGCCGGGATCGCCGACATAGAGCGGGTTGTTCTTGCTGCGGCGGCACAGGATCTGGACGGTGCGATCGACCTCGGGCCCGCGGCCGATCAGCGGGTCGATCTTGCCGGTCTTGGCCTTTTCATTGAGGTTGACGGTGAACTGCTTGAGCGCGCTCTCGCCCTTCTTGCCGTCGCTCTTCTGGCTCTTGTCCTCTTCCGCGCCCTTGGGCGGGGTGGCTTCGGCCGGGGTTGCGCCCTTGCCGACGCCGTGGCTGATGTAGCTGACCGCGTCGAGGCGGCTCATATCCTGCTGCTGCAGGAAATAGACGGCGTAGCTCTCACGCTCGCTGAACAGCGCGACCAGCACATTGGCGCCGGTCACTTCGTCGCGGCCCGACGACTGGACATGCAGGATCGCGCGCTGGACGACGCGCTGGAACCCGCTGGTCGGCGAGGGGTCGGTCTGCTGGTCGACGCGCAGCGCCTGAAGCTCGGTATCGAGATAATGGGCGACGGTGGTTTTGAGCTCACCCAGGTCCACCCCGCACGCACCCATCACCTTGGACGCATGTTCATCGTCCACCAGCGCGAGCAGCAGATGTTCGAGCGTCGCATATTCGTGGCGACGCGAGCTGGCGGCTTCCAGCGCGCGGTGAAGAGTCGATTCGAGGGCGGAAGCAAAACTAGGCATTCGGGCTTACTCCAGTCGGGCCGAAGAAGAGAGACACGCGGCCCGTGCATTCCCTATGTCGGGAGTGTTGCACCGTGCATCAAGCGCCACACCTGTCCCCAAGACTCTTATAGCGTGACGCCCGGGGATCGATGCTCCACTCATCGCTTGAATAAGGCATCCGCGCTTGCGCGATGGTTAACGGCGCGTTCAATGATTTTACGGCATCGCGCGATTTCGGTTTCGAGCAGCGCGATCCGCGCCTCAAGCTCTGCCACCGAAAACGGGTCGAGATCCTGGCGCGCCAGCTGTGCTGCGGGATCGTCGGTGCGGCGGGGAAGATCGTCTTCCATCATGCGAAGGTCGGACGCGGCGGCGGGGTTGTCAAGCGGTCGGACGCGCGCCGATGCTCACCGGATTGCGCAACTGTGGCCTTGACGTCACGCGGCGTGGCCCCGATTCAGGCGCAGTTCTTGGGGGATCCGCATGACCAGCCTGCCCGACCGGATGACGGCCATTGATCCCACGCAGCCGGGCGGGCCGGAGGTGCTGGTGCCGGTCGAGCGACCGGTGCCGGTGCTGCGCGCGGACGAGGTGCTGATCCGCGTCGCCGCCGCCGGGGTCAACCGGCCCGATGTGCTGCAGCGGATGGGCGGCTATCCGCCGCCGCCGGGGGTGACGAGCATCCCGGGGCTGGAGGTCGCAGGCACGGTGGTGGCAGTCGGCGCGGACCTGCCGCCCGAGTTGATCGGCCAGCCGATGTGCGCGCTGATCGCCGGCGGGGGCTATGCCGAATATGCCGTCGCGCCGCTCGGTCAGTGCCTGTCGGTGCCCGAAAGCCTGTCGATGGTCGAGGCGGCGGCGATCCCGGAGACGCTGTTCACCGTGTGGACCAATTTGTTTGAGCGCGGCTATGCCAGCGAGGGCGACGTCGCGCTGGTCCATGGCGGCGCCAGCGGGATCGGCACGATGGCGATCAGCCTGTGCAAGCTGTTCGGGGTCACGGTGATCGTGACCGCCGGAAGCGACGAGAAGGTTGCCGCATGCCTGGCGCATGGTGCGGATCATGCGATCAACTATCGCACTGAGGATTTCGTGGCGCGGGTCAAGGATCTGACCGAGGGGCGCGGGGCCAATGTCGTGCTCGACATGGTCGGCGGGGAGTATGTCGCGCGCAACCTGAAGTGCATGGCCGATGACGGGCGGCATGTGTCGATCGCGGTGCAGGGCGGGGCGATGGCCACGGTGCCGGTGTTCGAGATCATGCGCCGCCGCCTGACGCTGACCGGATCCACGCTGCGCGCGCGCGACACCGCGTTCAAGACATTGGTCGCGGATGAACTGTCGCGTGCGGTGTGGCCGTTCGTGGCGGACGGACGGTTGAAGCCGGTGATCGACCGGACATTCCCGCTCGCCGAAGCGGCTGAAGCGCATCGCCGGATGGAGAGCGGGGCGCATATGGGGAAGATCGTCCTGGAGGTGGCGCCATGACCGATTTGATCCTGCATGAATACGCCCCGTCGGGGAATTGCTACAAGATCCGCCTGACCGCCGCGCTGACCGGCGCGGCGATCGAGCGGCGCGGCTATGACATATTGGCGGGGGAGACGCGGACGGCCGCGTTCCTCGCCAACGTCAACGCCAATGGGCGCATCCCGGTGCTGCAGGTTGGCGAGCGGTTTCTGCCGGAAAGCAATGCGGCGTGCTTCTACCTCGCCGATGGGACGGCGCTGATCCCCGCCGACCCGTTCGACCGCGCGGACATGCTGCGCTGGATGTTCTGGGAGCAGTATAACCACGAGCCGAACATCGCGACGGTGCGGTTCTGGATGGGTTGGGTGGGAGAGGCCAATCTCGACGACCTCCAGCGCGCGCTGTTGCCGGGCAAGCGTGCGGCGGGGGAGGCGGCGCTCAAGCTGATGGACGAACATCTGGCGGGGCGCGACTGGTTCGTCGGAGATGCGCCGAGCCTCGCCGATATCTGCCTCTATGCCTATACGCATGTCGCCGAAGAGGGCGGCTTTGCGCTCGCGCCCTTCCCGGCGGTGCGGGCGTGGATCGCGCGGATCGAAGGTCTCGATGACTATATCGCGATTACTGCGTGACACTTCGGTGACGCGGCAACGATTCGAGCTGTAACATTCCATCGCCATAGGCGACCCAGGCAAGGGCATTGCACGGGGCGCTACAATGGCCACGATCACTCGACTTCCGTTCGACACGAATGTCGCAGAATTCGCAGACTTCACCGCCGCGGAGCCCGCGATCCCGGAAAAGACGATCGGCGGGCGTCGGCAATATCGCACCATCTGGATCAGCGATATCCACTTGGGGACGCGCGGCTGCAATGCGGAGATGCTGATCGACTTTCTGGATCACGTCGACAGCGACACGATCTATCTGGTCGGCGATATTATCGACGGGTGGCAGCTCAAGAAGAAATTCTACTGGCCCGCAGCGCATAACGACATCGTGTGGCGCCTGCTGAAGCGCGCCAAGCGTGGAACGCGGGTGATCTATATCCCCGGCAATCATGACGAGATTTTCCGCCAGTTCACCGGCCTCAGCTTTGGCGGGGTCGAGATCAAGCGCCAGGCGATCCACCAGACCGCCGATGGCCGCCGCCTGCTGGTGCTCCACGGCGACGAGTTCGACGCGATCACGCTGAGCCACCGCTGGCTCGCCCATGTCGGCGACGCGGCCTACACCGCGGTGATGACGCTCAATCGCTGGTGCAACAAATATCGCAGCTGGCGCGGGCTGCCCTATTGGTCGCTGTCCAAGCACGCCAAGCAGAAGGTCAAGAACGCGGTCGAATTCATCTGCGGCTTTGAGGAAATCGTCGCCAAGGAAGCGGCGGCACGCGGCGTCGATGGCGTGATCGCCGGGCATATCCACACTGCCGAGATGCGCACGATCGACGGGATCGAATATTATAATGACGGCGACTGGGTGGAGGGTTGCACCGCTCTGGTCGAACACTACGATGGCACGATGGAAATTCTCCATTGGGCCGATGAGATCGCTGCGCGTGACCTCGACCCGGAGCGGGTCGAGGAGCGCGTAGCGGCTTGAGCGAAACGGAGATGCGGATCGCCATTGTAACCGACGCCTGGGAGCCTCAGGTGAACGGCGTCGTGCGCACGCTCCAGTCCGTGCGGCGCGTGCTTGAGGGGCAGGGTCACAAGGTCAAGGTAATCTCGCCCGACCTGTTCTACTCGGTGCCGTGCCCGACCTATCCCGAAATCCGCCTCGCGATGGTGCGCAGCCGGACGATCGGCGACCTGCTCGACGAGTTTTCGCCGCACGCGGTGCATCTCGCGACCGAAGGGCCGGTATGTGTCGCGGCGCGGCGCTGGTGCCTGCGGCATGATTTTCCGTTCACCACCGCCTATCACACGCAGTTTCCGGACTATGTCGAGGCGCGGTCGGGCGTGCCGGCCGAGTGGGTGTGGCGATACATCCGCTGGTTTCATGCGCCGGCGCGGGCGATCCTCGCCTCGACCGCGTCGATCCGGCAGGCGCTGGTCGATCACGGGCTGACCCAGGTGCAGCATTGGGGGCGGGGCGTGGACCTGTCCAATTTCCACCCCGGCGTGACGCCGCATCCTGCGATGGCCGCGCTGCCGGGGCCGGTGCAACTCTATGTGGGGCGGGTCGCGGTGGAGAAGAATCTGGAGGCATTCTTGGCCTCCGGCCATGCGGGGACCAAGGTTGTCGTGGGCGATGGCCCGGCGCGCGCGGCGCTGGAGGCGAAATACCCGGACGCGAAGTTCATGGGGTCGATGTTCGGCGCGGAGCTGGCGCAGGCCTATCGCGCGGCGGATGTGTTCGTGTTTCCGAGCAAGACCGACACGTTCGGGCTGGTGATGATCGAGGCGCTGGCGTGCGGCACGCCGGTCGCGGCCTATCCCGTGACCGGGCCGGTCGATATCCTGACGCCCGAGACCGGAGCGATGGCCGAGGATCTGGATGCGGCGATCGGCGAAGCACTGACCCGCGACCGCGCGGCATGTGCGGCCTATGGTCGCAGCTTCACCTGGGAGGCGAGCGCGGCGCAATTCCTCTCGGCTTTGGTGCCGATTATCGAGGAAGCGCGGGCGGCTTAAGCATCGGGCTGCGGGCTTGCCCAATCGCTCGTCACCCCCGCGAAAGCGGGGGCCCATCTCCAGCACGCGCGGCGTATCACACCGGTGTGGGAGGTGGGCAGTCCGGGAGATGGGCCCCCGCTTTCGCGGGGGTGACGATGGTAGGTGGCAGGATCAGAAGAAGACCCTCCCCAACCCCTCCCGCATGCGGGAGGGGCGAAGACGGCGCGTCGCAGGTTCCGCCGCATCCCGCATTGACCTGATATAAAGATATCTTTATATCTCTATACCTATGAACACGGCGCTCGAATCCTTCCGCGCACTCGCGGATTCGACGCGGCTGCGCATTCTTGCGCTGCTGCGGCTGATGGAGCTGTCGGTGGGTGAGCTGGCGCAGGTGCTGGGGCAGAGCCAGCCGCGGGTGAGCCGCCATGTGAAGATTCTGTGCGATGCCGGCCTGGCCGAGCGGCGCAAGGAAGGCAGCTGGGTGTTCGTCGCGCTGGGCGAGGCGAAGCGGACCGGGCCGATCTTTGCCGCCATCGATGCATGGCGCAGCGAAACCGAGGATCATTGGGCGGTGGCGGACAGCGCGCGGCTGGCGGCGGTGCGCGCCGATCGCGCGGCTGCTGCGGCCGAGTGGTTCGAGGCGCATGCCGGCGAATGGGACGCGATCCGCTCGCTGCATGTCGCGGAGGAACAGGTCGAGGCAGCGATGGTCGCGGCTTTGGGCGCGGCGCCGATTGCGCGGCTGATCGATATCGGTACCGGCACCGGGCGGATGCTCGAGCTGTTCGCGCCGCATGCCGACAGCGCGCTGGGGATCGATCGATCGTCGGAAATGCTGCGGCTGGCGCGGGCGAAGCTGTCGGAACAGGGCGTTGGCAATGCCGAGCTGCGCCAGGCGGACCTCTATGCACTGCCGATGAGCGATGGCGAGGCGGATGCGGCGATCCTGCACCATGTGCTGCACTTCGCGCAGCAGCCGGGGGCCGCGATCGGGGAGGCAGCGCGGGTGCTATCGCCAAGCGGTCGCCTGTTGATCGTCGATTTCGCGCCGCATGATCGTGAGGAATTGCGGACGCGCGAGGGCCATGTGCGCCTCGGATTTTCGGACGAGCAGATGCTCGGCTGGTTCGGCAAGGCCGGGCTGGCGCCGGTCCAGATCCAGACGCTGGAGGGCGGCGCGCTGACCGTGAAATTATGGCTGGGCCGCAAGGCGGGACAGCCGGGTGAACAACTGCCAGTGAATGAGGTGAAGGCAGCATGAGTATCGATCGCGACCCGTCCGCACCGCCGCTGTTCGCGGACGTTGCAGGCGACATCGACGTCAGCTTCGAATTCTTCCCGCCCAAGACCGAAGCGATGGAAAAGACGCTGTGGGAGTCGGTCGAAACGCTGAGCCCGTTCGATCCGCGCTTCGTGTCGGTGACCTATGGCGCGGGCGGGACGACGCGCGAGCGGACGCACAACACCGTTGCCCGGATCGCCCGCGAAACGCCGATCGCGGTCGCTGCGCACCTCACCTGCGTCGACGCGACCAAGGCCGAGATCGACGCAGTGGCCGAGGAATATTGGGCGGCGGGCGTGCGCCACATCGTCGCGCTGCGCGGTGATCCGCCGCGTGCGGGCGAGAAATATGCGACCCATCCTGGCGGGTACGAGAATGCCGCCGATCTGGTCGCGGGGCTGCGCAAGCTGCACCCGTTCGAGATTTCGGTCGCGGCCTATCCCGAATGCCACCCGGATTCGCCCGACGCGGCGCATGACCTGGACAACCTCAAACGCAAGATCGACGCGGGCGCGAACCGCGCGATCACGCAGTTCTTCTTCGAGGCCGATACCTTTCTGCGCTTCCGCGATGCGGCGGCGGCGGCGGGGATCGATGCGGAGATCGTGCCCGGGATCATGCCGGTGATGAGCTTTGCCGCGGTCCAGAAGATGTCGGCAATGTGCGGGACGGCGGTGCCGGGCTGGATGGAGCGGCTGTTCGAGGGGCTGGATGACCGTCCGGCGGCGCGCCAGCTGGTTTCCGCGACGCTGGCGGCGGAGTTGTGCCGCAACCTTTATGCGGGCGGCGTGCGGCAGTTCCACTTCTACACGCTCAACCGGGCCGAGCTGAGCTACGCGATCTGCCACCTGCTGGGCGTGCGCCCGCGCGGGGCGGCGGCGAGCGTGGCGGCCTGAACGGTCACCCCAGCGAAAGCTGGGGTCTCGCGCCACAAGGGCGCGCCAAGATTAGGGAGATCCCGGCTTTCGCCGGGATGACGATTGAAATGACACCACGTGAAAAACTGTTGGCCGAGGCGGCCAAGCGCATCCTGATCACCGATGGTGCATTCGGGACCGAGATCCAGAATTGGAAGCTGGACGAGGCGGCCTATGCCGGCAATCTCGGCCTTAGCCACGACCAGAAGGGCAATAACGACATCCTCGCCCTGACAATGCCGGAAGTGCCCGCGAGCATCCACCGCGCCTATTTCGAGGGGGGGGCGGACATTGCCGAGACCAACACCTTCTCCGCCAACCGGATCAGCCAGGCCGATTATGGTGCCGAGCATCTGGTGCGTGAGATCAATATCGAGTCGGCCAAGCTGGCGCGCAGCATCGCCGACGAGTTCGAGGCGAAGGATGGCCGTCCGCGCTTCGTCGCCGGGGCGCTCGGCCCGACCAACAAGACGCTGTCGCTGTCACCCGACGTCAATGATCCGGGCTATCGCGAGATCGATTTTGATACGCTGAAGGACGTGTATCGCGAGCAGATCGACGCGCTGGTCGAGGGTGGGGTCGATTTCATCCTGATCGAGACGGTGTTCGACACGCTGAATGCCAAGGCGGGCGTGATGGCGTGTATCGAGGCGGCGAACGATCTGGGCCGCGACCTGCCGATCATGATGTCCATGACGCTGACCGACCTGTCGGGCCGCAACCTGTCGGGCCATACGGTCGAGGCGTTCTGGGCCGCGATCCGCCACGCCAAGCCGGTGACGATCGGGCTCAACTGCTCGTTCGGCGCGGAGCAGCTGCGCCCGCATGTCGCGACGCTCTCCAAGCTCTGCGACACGCTGATCATGGTTTACCCGAATGCCGGCCTGCCCAACGAACTGGGCGCCTATGATGAGGCGCCGCACACCACGGCGGGTCTGGTCAAGGAATGGGCCGATCAGGGGCAGGTCAACATCCTGGGCGGCTGCTGCGGATCGACCCCGGCGCATATCAAGGCGATTGCCGATGCGGTGAAGAACCTGCCCCCGCGCGCGATTCCGACGCCACCGGTGCGGACTCAGCTGGCTGGACTGGAGCCGTTTGTGATGGCGGCGTGACCGTCGCCCCGGCGCAGGCCGGGGCCGCCATGTTTCTGCACCCAATCTAGCGGCCCCGGCCTTCGCCGGGGCGACGAAAGACCAAGATGACCACCGCGACCCCCACCTCCACGGCCTTCGTCAATATCGGCGAGCGCACCAACGTCACCGGCTCGGCCAAGTTCAAGAAGCTGATCATGGCCGGCGACTATACCGCCGCGGTCGAGGTCGCGCGGCAGCAGGTCGAGAATGGCGCGCAGGTGATCGACGTCAACATGGACGAAGGCCTGCTCGACGCGCATGAGGCGATGACGACCTTCCTCAAGCTGATCGCGGCGGAACCGGACATTGCGCGCGTGCCGGTGATGATCGACAGCTCCAAATGGGACGTGATCGAAGCGGGGCTGAAGTGCGTGTCCGGCAAGCCGATCGTCAAGTCGATCAGCATGAAGGAGGGTGTTCCGCAATTCCTGGAGCATGCGCGCAAGTGCATGGCCTATGGCGCGGCGGTCGTCGTCATGGCGTTCGACGAGGTCGGTCAGGCGGATACCCAAGCGCGCAAGGTCGAGATCTGCGAGCGGGCGTACAAGGAGCTGATGGCCATCGGCTTCCCGCCGGAGGACATCATCTTCGACGCCAATGTGTTCGCGGTCGCGACGGGGATCGAGGAGCATAACAATTACGGCGTCGACTTCATCGAGGCGGTGAAGGAGATCAAGGCACGCTGCCCGCATGTCCATTTCTCGGGCGGTCTGTCGAACCTGTCGTTCAGCTTCCGCGGCAATGAGCCGGTGCGCCGCGCGATGCACAGTGTGTTCCTGTACCATGCGATCCCCGCCGGGCTGGACATGGCGATCGTCAATGCCGGGCAACTCGACGTCTATGACACGATCGACCCCGAGCTGCGCACCGCATGCGAGGATGTGATCTTGAACCGCGATCCCGAGGCGGGCGACCGGCTGGTCGCGCTGGCCGAGAAGTTTCGCGGCACCGACGCGGTGGCGGAGAAGCAGGCGGCCGAGTGGCGCGGCTGGGCGGTCGAGAAACGGCTGGAGCATGCGCTGGTCAAGGGCATCGACCAATATGTCGTCGAGGATACCGAGGAGTGCCGCCAAAAGGCCGCCAAGCCGATCGAGGTGATCGAAGGGCCGCTGATGGACGGGATGAATGTCGTCGGCGACCTGTTCGGCAGCGGCAAGATGTTCCTGCCACAGGTGGTGAAGAGCGCGCGCGTGATGAAGAAGGCGGTCGCACACCTCCTCCCCTATATCGAGGCGTCGAAGGAGCCCGGCGCGAAGGGCAAGGGCAAGGTCATCATGGCGACCGTCAAGGGCGACGTGCATGACATCGGCAAGAACATCGTCGGCGTCGTCCTGCAGTGCAACGGGTTCGAGGTGGTCGATCTGGGCGTGATGGTGCCGTGGTCGACGATCCTGCAGGCTGCGAACGAAAATGACGCCGACATGATCGGCCTGTCCGGCCTGATCACCCCCTCGCTTGACGAGATGGTGACGGTGGCGGAGGAGATGAAGCGGTCGGGCATGACCATGCCGCTACTGATCGGTGGGGCGACCACGTCGAAGGTGCATACCGCGCTCAAGATCGCGCCGGCCTATGACGGGCCGGTGGTGCATGTGCTCGACGCCAGCCGCGCGGTGGGTGTGGCGACCACGCTCGTCTCCGACACGATCCGCGACGATTATGTCGCCAAGGTCGCCGATGAGTATGAAGCGGTGCGCATCGCCCGCGCGAACAAGGGGCAGAGCGAGCTGGTGCCGCTGGAAACCGCGCGCGCCAACGCATTCGAGGCCGACATGAGCCTGAAACCCGGCAAACCGCGCATGCCCGGCGTCCACAGCTTCCCCGACTGGGACCTGAAGGACCTGCGCGAATATATCGACTGGACGCCATTCTTCCGCGCGTGGGAGCTGGCGGGCAATTACCCGGCGATCCTCGAGGACAAGGTGGTCGGCGAGAGCGCGACCAGCCTGTTCGCCGACGCGCAGAAGATGCTCGACAAGATCATCGAGGAGAAGTGGCTGACCGCGCGCGGCGTTGCCGGGCTGTGGCCGTGCCGCCGTCAGGGCGACGACATCATCGTCCATGTCGAGGATGAAAAGCACGTCACGCTGCCGATGCTGCGCCAGCAGATCCAGAAGCGCGAGGGGCGGGCCAATATGTGCCTCGCCGACTTCATCGACCGGCAGGGCGACTGGATCGGCGGCTTTGCGGTGTCGATCCACGGCATCGAGCCGCATCTGGCGCGGTTCAAGGCGGCGATCGACGATTATTCGGACATCCTGCTCAAGGCACTGGCCGACCGTCTGGCCGAGGCGTTCGCTGAGCGGCTGCACCATTTCGTGCGCACCGCCCTGTGGGGCTATGCCGAGGGCGAGCAGCTGACCAACGAAGCGCTGATCAAGGAACAATATCGCGGCATCCGCCCGGCACCGGGCTATCCCGCCTGCCCCGAGCACAGTTTGAAGCCGGTGCTGTTCGAGATGCTCGACGCGCACAAGGCGACCGGCATCAGCCTGACCGAAAGCTTTGCGATGCTGCCGACCGCGGCGGTCAGCGGCTTTTACTTCGGCCATCCGGAAGCTGAGTATTTCGGCGTGGCGCGCGTCGGGCGCGACCAGCTGGAGGATTATGCGGCGCGGCGGGGCATTAGTGTGGAACTGGCGGAGCGCTATCTGCGGCCGAATCTGGACTGAGCTAGTTCATTAACCAATTTTGGTTGACCGTTGGCCATAATGCTGACTCACTATTCGCGAACGAGCGCGCCATTGGAGGGCCGGATGACGACGCTATCAACAATTGGGTACGAGGGCGCTAATTTGGCGTCCTTCATCGAGACCCTTCACCGTGCCGGGGTTAGGCAGATCATAGACATTCGCGACGTTCCTGCCTCGCGTCGCCCCGGATTTTCCAAGAATGTGCTCGCACATGCGCTTGGGGATGAAGGAATAAAGTATGTTCATCTGAAGCCGCTGGGTGATCCGAAGCCGGGGAGGGAGGCGGCGCGCGAGGGCAGATACGAAGATTTCAAGAAAATTTATACTGAGCACTTAGCGCTTGAACCCGGGCAAGAAGCCTTGGGTACGGCGGTATCAATTGCTAAATCGATCCCTTCGGCATTGCTTTGCTACGAGCGGGATTTTAAACATTGCCACCGATCGCTTGTTGCGCAAGCGATGAATGGGTTGTCTGAGTTCCAGATAAGGCATTTGGGTGTCCAAAAGACCATCCGTGTGGCGGGGGGCGATGAGAGAGGAAACAGCGTTACTGCCGGAGTCGTCGCGCTCGCATAGGATTGAGGCGACGATCATCGCCAAGGCATTACCGCAGGTAGGCGACAAGCACGGCGAGACGGTATGCGTCGCAGCTTTGGACGATGAAGGGCGATGGTATCGGCTATACCCTATTACTTTTAGAATGCTGTCGATGGACCAAAGGTTCACCAGATGGAGCCGCGTAAGCGTAAATTGCCGACTTGTTTCGCCAAACAAGGACCGGCGTTCTGAGTCTCGCAACGTCGATCAAGATTCGATTAGACTACTTGGCAAGGTTCGGCCTGATGCTCGCTCTGCGTTCCTCGAGAAATCTTTGGTGGGTGGCGTAAAGCGGGAGAGGGCGGAGGGGCGCAGCTTAGCCCTAATAAGGCCAAGAGACGTCGAGTTTCATTGGAAGCGCCGGTCTGATGAGGCAATAGCTGAGCGGTTAAGCACCTATGTGAGGCTGGCTAAGCAACCGGATATGTTCGGTGCGCAGCCCTTGAAGCCCCTCCCGCCCGCGCCGTATGAATTTTACTATCGGTACAATGACGAGGATGGCCCGCATGACTGTCGTTGTCACGATTGGGAGGTTGAGCAGACATTTATCAAGTGGGAGCGCGAGTATGGCGCTCAGCGCACGCTTGAATTGATGAGCAAGCGCTACGGTGAGGACTATCCACAGGACGGCATGGCCCTCGCCATGGGCACCCACTCGGCGTATCCGGATGTTTGGATGATAATCGGCGTGGTTAAGATGAAGCCGACCAGACAGCCCACACTGATTTGATTCTGCAGTGTCTATCAATCGTTTTATCTGAGACACGGCGTTATTTCGCCAGGAAACTGCCCCGCGTGCGGTTGGCGAAGGCGACGAGGCTGAGCATCACCGGTACTTCGACCAGCACGCCGACGACGGTGGCGAGCGCCGCGCCGCTCGACAGGCCGAACAGGCCGATCGCGACCGCCACCGCCAGCTCGAAGAAGTTCGACGTGCCGATCAGCGCGCACGGCGCGGCGATGTTGTGGGGCACGCGCCACGCCTTGGCTGCGGCATAGGCGATGGCGAAAATCGCATAGGACTGGATCAGGATCGGCACCGCGATCAGCGCGATCAGCAGCGGGTTGGCGACGATCGTGCGCGCCTGAAACGCGAACAGCAGCACTACGGTGGCGAGCAGGCCGATGATCGACCAGGGTTTGAGCCGCGCGGTGAAGGCGTTGACCGCTGCCGCATCGCCGCCATGCGTCGCGATCACGCGGCGGCGGGTGAGCGCTCCGGCAAGCAGCGGGATCACCACATAAAGCACGACCGAGAGCAGCAAGGTCTCCCACGGCACGACGATGTCGGTCACGCCGAGAAGCAGAGCGACGATCGGGGCGAAGGCGACGATCATGACAAGGTCGTTCACCGACACCTGCACCAGCGTATAGGCGGGGTCGCCCTTGGTCATCTGGGCCCAGACGAACACCATCGCGGTGCAGGGGGCGGCACCGAGCAGGATCAGGCCCGCGATATATTGCTGGCCCAGATCGCGCGGGATCAGGTCGGCATAGAGCCAGTCGAAGAACAGGATCGCGAGCGCGGCCATGGTGAAGGGCTTGATCAGCCAGTTGACCACCAGCGTGATGACCAGCCCCTTGGGCTTGCGCCCGACATCGCGGATGCTGGCGAAATCGACCCCGACCATCATCGGGTAGATCATCGCCCAGACGAGCACCGCCACCACGAGGTTGACCGAGGCAACCTCAAGCTCCGCCAGCATTGTGGTAACGCCCGGCGCGATCAGGCCGAGCGCGAGGCCGGCGAGGATCGCGAGCGCGACCCAGAGCGAGAGCCAGCGCTCGAACAGGCCGAGCGGGGAGGATTGGGGCTGCATGATGATCCTGTCAGGAGAGTCGGTTGCCGGCGGCGTCGACGACGCGCTCGCCATCTTCCTTGGCGAAGGCACCGCGCTGGGCGGTGGGGAGCAGGTCGAGCACCGCTTCGGACGGACGGCACAATGCGACGCCGAGCGGCGAGACGACGATCGGGCGGTTGATCAGCACCGGGTGCTCCAGCATCGCGTCGAGCAGCGCGTCGTCGGACAGCGCCGCATTGTCGAGACCGAGTTCGGCATAGGGCGTGCCCTTTTCGCGCAGCCAGTCGCGCGGGGTGGCGTTGGCGCGGGCGAGCAGCTCGGCCAGCAGCGCGCGGCTGGGTGGGGTTTTCAGATACTCCACCACATGCGGCTCGATCCCGGCGTTGCGGATCATCGCCAGGGCGTTGCGCGACGTGCCGCAATCGGGGTTGTGGTAGATGACGATATCGACTGGATCGGGCATCGCGCGTCTCTCAGCAACAGGCGGGGATGGGGGCGGGCGCGCAGTCGGCACCTGCACAGCAATTTTCCATCAGATAGCCGATCAGCCTGTTCATCGCGGCATAGTCTGCGGCATAGATCAGCGAGCGCCCTTGCCGCGTCTGGCTGACCAGCCCGGCGCGGTTGAGCTGGGCGAGATGAAAGGACAGCGACGAGGCGGGGACGCCGAGCTTCTCCGCAATCGTGCCTGCGGGCAGGCCGTCCGGTCCGGCCTGCACCAGCAGGCGGAACAGCGCCAGGCGGTGTCCCTGCGCCAGCGCGGACAGAGCCGTGACGGCAATACTGTCTATTATTTCCATAGTCGTAGAAATATCGAAACGATGGTTATCGCGCAATGCCTGTTTAGACTTTACCGGGTGGCATGACTCGAGCCGCAAAAAGAGGTAGGATCGCGCAAACGACCGGAGAGCGTGCCATGGCCAAGTTCCCGAAAATCGACAGCCCCTGTCCCTATAAGGCCGATCTGGCCGCGATCATGGACGGCGATTTCTGTCGCATGTGCAAGCGCGAGGTGTTCGACCTGTCGGGCTGGAGCGATGGCGAGCGCGTGGCGTTCCTGAAGGGGTGCGAGACCGAGGTGTGCGTGCGTTACACGCTGCCGGTGCGGCCGGCGCTGGCTGCTGCGGCGCTGGCGGCGGCGGTGGTCGGACTGCCTGCGGCGGCGCAGGATGTGGCACCGACTCCGATCGAGGTCGCGACCCCGGACGAGGATTATGACATGATCATCGTCGGCGGGATCAAGGATCCCAAGTCGGTGGCGATGGTCGAGGATCCGGCCGATGCGACGCTCCCCGAACTGCCGGTGGTCTATGACGATGCGCCGCAGCCGGTCACGGTGAAGCCCGTGTCCTGACCTCTGCCAGCGATTGCCAGTCGAGCAGGCTGGCGAGCTGTCCCGCCGCCGTGATCGAGCGCGCATCGCCATCGCCGATGGTGAGCGCGATATGGGTCGCATCGAACCCGTCGAGCGACATGTCGAAGCTGCGCCAGGCGCCGTCGACATAAGCCAGCGTCCAGCTGTGCGGCATGAACACGTTGCTGACGCCGTGATAGCGTTCGCGCGAATAGACGAGGCCGCTGGCGACACGGGTCGGGATGCCCGCCGCGCGCCCGAGTGCCGCAAGCACCACCGCATCCTCGGTGCAATCCCCCGCGCCATGGGCCAGCGCGTCGGCGGCGCTGCGATGCCCGGTAAAGTCGATGCGCTGCATCACCGTCCGGGCACGCACCGCCAACTCCTCCATCGTGCGCGCGGGCGATAGCTTGCGGCGGATCACCGGGCGGGCGAGCGCCATGACGCGGGGATGGTCATGCTGCAGCCAGGCGGTGGCGCGGCGCGCATCGGCAAGGCTGGCCGGATCGCTCGGCAGGCCGGGGCCGCAGCTGGTGCAGATATCGAGTGTCACGCCGGTGGCGTCGGCGCTGACCCGCTGCTCGCCCGTTACGGGTGGGGCAAAGGCGATGCCGTCGATAAAGCCGAAGCGGTAGCGGATATGGCCCTGTGCGGCGGCGGGGCCGATCCGCACCGGCGACTTGGCCAAGACATTGTGCAGCAGGCGATAGGGCGGATGCGGGCGGAGTGCGGTGTCGCGGTCGGCGGGGCGCGTGGTGACCGCGACGCCGAACATCGGCTGGATCGCCGCGACGATGCGCCCCGATGCGTCGAGATCGAGCCGCATGATCCCGCGCAGCTCGGTCCCGTCATAGCGTTTGCGCAGGACGGTCAGCGTGCCGGGGCGCTGGGTCGGTGCGCGTTCGATCGTCATGCGCTCGACCAGCCCGGCGGCGGGGTTGAGGTTGAGGAAGGCGAGCGGCGCATCGCCCGTCCAGCCACGCATCAGCCCCTCGCCATTGTCGAAGCGCGTGCCGGGCGGCAGCGCGATGCGGGCGACGTGGCGGCCGCTCTCGCTCTGGCGGGTGACGGTGGCGCTGGTCGCTGCGATGCGGGTTTCGAGTCGGCGGATGGTGCGACCGTCGCGCGATTCGGTGACGATCAGCCGCGGGCGGCCCGATGCGTCGAAGCGGGTGGTGGTCGTGTCGGTGAGCGTAGTGGCTGGCCGTTCGCCATCGGCCAGCCGGAGTTCGCGCCGTTCGATCGTCTCGTGTCCGTCCGGGAGTGTGCGGCTGGCGGTGCTGGCATGGCCGAGCACCGCGCCGGCATTGTCGGCGATGACGTACCAGTTCTGCGGCGCAGGATCGGCCTGACGCGCGCCGGGCAATGCTGCTACGGCGAGGGTCAGGAAGAGCAGGCGGCGCAGCATCGGGTGATGCTACGCCGCCTCCACGTGCAGAGCTAGACCCGGCTCAACCCTCACCGCCGCCGGAGAGGTCCTGATAGAACATCAGCGCATTGCCGTCGGGGTCGTAGAAGGTGAGCAGGCGCACCATGCCGGGGATTTCGTTGATCGGCCCATCCTGCCGTACGCCCGCTGCATCCAGCGCCGCCTTGGCCGCGTCGAGATCGGTGACGCCGAAGGTAAGCGTCGCGCCACCGGGTCCGCCCGCGCTTTCGACCTGCGACAGCCCGATGCTGACGCGCGCGACCGACGAGGCCAGTTCGCACCACGCGATCTCGTCCATCCGGTACATCAGCGTCATGCCGAGCACGTTTTCGTACCATGGGATCGAGCGGTCGAGACTGGTGACGCTGAGTGCGCAGGTCAGTCCGCCGTCATAGCTGATCGCGGTGTTGGTCGCCTCAAGGGTAGCTTCGCTTGCCATATCGTCCTCCCGACTCTATGGTTCCATTTGTATAGTAGATTGTGATTTGGTCAAGCGCGTGAATGATCCGGTTCTGACAAGCGCGGTGTTGCAACGGCTGGCGGCGGGGCGGTGGACGATTCCCGTGCTGGCGCTGCTCAGCCGCGAGAGCGGGTCGCGCTTTGCGGTGATCGAGCGGCGCTTCAACCTGTCGCGCAACAGCCTGACGCGGACGCTGGCGTATCTGTGCGAGCAGGGCTGGGTGATGCCCAATCCCGGTCACGGCCACCCGCTGCGCCCCGAATATGTGCTGACCGATAGCGGCCGTGCGATCGGCGCGGCGTGCGAGCGGATTGAGGCGGTGCGCGTGCGGCTGGGGCTGGAGGCGCCGGATCTGTCGCGCTGGACGCTGCCGGTGGCGGGCGGGCTGGGCGACGACTGGACCCGCTTCAACGCGCTCCAGTCGCGGCTGGCCCCGGTGACTCCGCGCGCGCTGTCGCTGACGCTGCAGGCGATGATCGGGCAGGATCTGGTGCAGCGGCGGCTGGAGGACCGGTTTCCGCCGGTGGCGCTCTATGGCCTCACAGGGCGGGGGGCGGAGTTGGCGGAGGCGGTGGCGGGGTGAGGGCTAAGGGGCCGTTGGTGCTGAGCTTGTCGAAGCACGGTCACGCGCGACTCGCTTGCGGCCCTTCGACAAGCTCAGGGCAAACGGAGGTTGTGCAGGGTCAGGTGACTGTCCCATGCCCTTGCGCCAGATAGTCTTCAGACTGCATCTCCATCAGACGGCTCACCGTCCGTTCGAATTCGAACTTGCCGTCGCCCTCGGCATACAGATCGGTCGGCGCCGCGTCGGCCATCGCCAGCAGCTTGACCTTATGTTCGTACAGCGCGTCGATCAGCGTGACGAAGCGCGCGGCTTCGTTGCGGTTTTCCGGACCCAGGCGCGGGATGCCGACGATGATGACGGTGTGATAGCGCCGCGCGATGGCGAGATAGTCGGATGCGCCGCGTGCTTCCTCGCACAAGCGCTTGAACGAGAAGACGGCAACGCCCTTCAGCGCCTTGGGCACGTGCAGCGTGCGGCCCTGGACCGACAGGTCCTCGCTCGGCACGTTCGCGCGATCCTCGACCGGGTAATCGGTCAGGCGGAAGAAGGCGGCGGACAGGGTGGCGGTGTTGGCGGGGCTGTTGGGGGTCAGCCACATGTCCATCGTGCCAAGCCGGTCGCGGCGATAGTCGGTCGGGCCGTTGAGGGGCAGGACGTCGAGCTGGTCCTTGAGCAGCGCGATGAAGGGCAGGAAGCTGTCGCGCTGAAGCCCGTCCTTGTACAGGTCGTCGGGCGGGCGGTTCGATGTCGCGACCACGGTCAGCCCCTCGGCCATCATCGCGGTGAACAGGCGCGAGAGGATCATCGCGTCGGCGGTATTGTTGATGACCATCTCGTCGAACGCGAGCAGGCGGAGATGCTCGGCCAGCGCCTTGGCGACCGGCACGATCGGGTCGCCGGCCTCCTTCTTGCGCTCCTCAGCGATCCGCGCGTGCACCTCGATCATGAACTCGTGGAAATGGACGCGGCGCTTGCGCTCGATCCTAACGCAGCCGAACAACAGGTCCATCAGCATCGATTTGCCGCGCCCGACGCCACCCCACATGTACACCCCGCGCGGAGCTTCCGGCGCGCGGCGGGCAAGGCGCCACAACACGCTGCCCTTGCGCGGTCCCTGTTCGAGTTCGTGGGCGAGATGGGCGAGGCGGCGTGCGGCGGCGGCCTGATCGGGGTCGGCGCGCAGTTCGCCGGCGGCGACGAGCGCCTGATAGCGTTCGAGGACGCCGGTCATGGCACCGGCGATGATTTGCGGACGGTGCCGGAGAAGCTGGCGAGGACATTGTCCTCCTGCCGCACGAGGCCGCGCATGAACAGCATCCGCCCGGTTTCTCGGAGCAGCTCGACCTCCGCCACGATCGGCTCACCGATCCGGCTGGTGCCGATGAACTGCGCCGACAGGTCGAGCGTCACCGCGCCGCCCGCGCTCAGCACACCGAACGTCCGCGCGGCGGCGAACAGCGCGACGTCCATGAAGCCGAGCAGCGCGCCGCCGTGGGTGGAGTCGCGCAGGTTCGAATGTTCGCGGCCCGGCACCATCCGCACCAGCGCCTTGCCGTCCTCGATCCGGGTCAGGATCGGGCCCAGGAACGCGTTGAACCGGGTCGGGTCGCGCAGCTCCCAGTGCTTCCACCCCGGATGGTCGGGATCGTCCAGATAGACGAAATGCGTGTCGGCCTGCGACAAGTCAGGGGGCGCCGAGGCGGATCAGACGACCCGCTCGGCTTCCATCTTCTTGATCTCGGCAATCGCCTTGGCCGGGCTCAGGCCCTTGGGGCAGACATTCGCGCAGTTCATGATCGTGTGGCAGCGATACAGGCGGAACGGATCCTCCAGCTCGTCGAGCCGCTCGCCGGTCGCTTCGTCGCGGCTGTCGGCCAGCCAGCGATAGGCCTGAAGCAGGATCGCCGGGCCCAGGAACCGGTCGCTGTTCCACCAATAGCTGGGGCAGCTGGTCGAGCAGCAGGCGCACAGGATGCACTCGTACAGCCCGTCGAGCTTCGCGCGGTCCTCGGGCGACTGCAGCCGCTCCTTGCCCGAAGGCGGCGGGGTGACGGTCTGCACCCACGGCTTGATCGAGGCATATTGCGCGTAGAAATGGGTGAAGTCGGGCACCAGGTCCTTGATCACGTCCATCGCGGGCAGCGGGGTGATCTTGATGTCGCCCTTGATATCCTCGATCGCGGTGGTGCAGGCGAGGCCGTTCTTGCCGTCCATGTTCATCGAGCACGACCCGCAAATCCCCTCGCGGCACGAACGGCGGAAGGTGAGCGACGGGTCTATCTCGGACTTGATCTTGATCAGCGCGTCCAGGACCATCGGCCCGCACTCGTCGAGGTCGATGGTGAAGCTGTCGTAGCGCGGGTTTTTCCCCGAATCCGGATCGTAGCGATAGATGGTGAAGGTTTTTTTCCGCGATGCGCCCGCCTGCGCCGGATGCGCCTTGCCCTTCGTGATCTTGCTGTTCTTCGGCAGGACGAAATCGGCCATCGGGAACCTCTTAAACTACACCGCAGACGGGGCGACGACGCAGCCGCTCCAGCCCAGATTGCAGGCCAGATACATAACCGCCGCCCGCGCTGCAAATATAAGCTGACGCAGAACCGATCTCAATCGGAGCAGGGTCGCAAATGTCGACGCGCGGCGATGGCGTGGGAGGGGGAACGACCCGCTCCCACGCCGTGTGTGCCGGTCAGGCTTCGGACGGGTCGGCGCTGCGGCCGCTCCAGTCGAGATTGCGGGTGAGATACATCACGGCTGCCAGCGCCGCGAACAGCAGCAGCGATCCGATCAGCAGCGAATAGGCTTCGAGGCTGAGCAGGATATAGAGCACACCATAGAGCGCCACGAGCAGTCCGGCGATGAACCCGGCACGGCGGCGGCTGCCCAGCACCGCGGCGCTATAGGCGGTCAGCAGCGCGATAACCCCGCCAGCCGCGACCGCATAGGCGGGAGCAAAGCCGATCACTTCGGCAAAGGCGAGCAGCAGGACGAAGAATAGCACCAGTCCCGCGCCGACCAGCAGATACTCCACCGCCGACACGCACACGCCCGCGACGACGTCGAACAGCAGGAACGCCATGAAGGTGAAGCCGATGAACAGGAACCCGTATTTCACGCTGCGATTGACCTGCGCGTAGAGGTCGACGGGCTGGATCAGGCCGACCTGCGCTGCGGACGATGGCGCCGCGACGGGCGTGCGCGAGTCATAAGCAGGCTGGGCGTCGGGCGTGGCTGCAGGCGAGTCGCTGGTCGTCACCAGCGTCGTACCGAGCGCGAGGTTTGAGATGCGATAGGTCGCGCTAAACCCCCCGGCCGTGTTCTCGCGCGTTTCGGGCAGGAAGCCGCCAGTGTAGCTCGGATGCTTCCAGGGCGACGTGACGGTCCAGCGCGTCGCGCCGGCGCGCGGGGCGAGCGCGACGACCGAATGGCCGCGCAGGGCAAAGGCGAATTTGGCGGTGATGGCGCGCTCGCGCAGGGCGGACGCGTCGAGATTGGCGAAGAAGCCCGATCCGCCGGTGGCGGCGACGCCATTGCCGGGCTGGGCCGGAGCGGGCTGGCCGTCGATGGTGATGCGGTTGGCAGGCTTCAGGCCGCGCGGGTCGGCGACACCGAAGCGCAGTTCGGCCTTGTCGAACTCAAGAGTCGCGAGATCGACGATACGCGCCGCGTCGGGTGGCAGGCGGAACGACGCGCTGCCGGAAATGTCGGCGTCATACACCACCGACTCATAGATTGATCGCGTGCGCCGCTCGGGCTTGATCCGCGTGTCGAGGTCGAGCGTGTCGGGGGCGATGAACAGCTCGCGCCGCTGGGTGGTGGTGCGGGTCACCGGCTTGCCGTTCTCCTGCACCGTCTCGGTCACCGGCAGCGCATAGGGGATGACGAGCAAGGGGCCGGCCAATGTCTGCGGCCCGCCCCAGCCCTCCGCAATGCTGCTGCGCGCGGTTTCCGACTGGTTCTGGCGATCATAGACAAGCAGATAGACCGCGAAGAGCGGGATGGTCAGTACCGCGCCGACGAGCAGCGCGAGCAGCATTTTCATTCCCGGCGAACGGTTGGGTGCGGGCACGTCCATGAGCGACTCCTGTCAGTGAAGTCGCCGGTGTAGCGCGCCGCAGTCGGTCCGGCATGAGCGATCGGTGAGCTTTTCCTGAGCGGGTCAGATGACGTCGAGAACAAGGCCCAGATCGCGCGCTTCCTCCGCCTCCAGATACAGGTTCGACGGGGCCTTCTGGCATAGTTCGTCAAAACCGAGCTTCGATCCGGCGACGATGTCGCGGAACCCCTCTTCCTCGATGCGGATCGATTCCTCGATCTCGTGCAGCTTGGCCTGCAGGATCGGGACGAGCGTCTTGAGTGGGCCTTCGAGATGGATGTCGGCGGTCAGCTTGCGCTCATGGATCATCAGGCGCGTGCCCTGGGTCAGAAAGCGCTTGTCGACCGGGAAATGCGCCATGAACGTCGCGCCGGCCGAATAGACCGCGACCTTGCCCAGGAACAGGATCTCGCGCCCGGTATATTCGCGCAGCAGCCGCACCTCGTCGCCCATCAGCCGCGCGACCTCCGGGTCGCCACCCAATGTGGAGATCGCGATGACCAGCGTCCCGTCGGTCGGGGCGGTGGCAAGCTGGTCGCGAAAGCTCTGATACATCGCATGGTCCACCGGGCCGGACAGGCAGATATGCGGCGTCGCAAGCAGCGGATAGCGCGTGCTGTGAGGGGCTGGCGCGGCGGGCGCGGGCGCCGCGTCGGAGGCCGGGGCGGGGATGTCGAATGTCTGGGTCATCGCCCGCGCAACCATCGGCCGGGGACTAGGTTCCCGACGCCGTCGTCGCAGAGCGTCGCGCACGCCGATCGCGATCAGCGCGAGGCCGGCCGCGATCAGTGCCAGGAATGCGAGCGGGATGAGCGGTTCCACGCCGCCTCAACCCGCCAGCGGGCAAAAGGATCAGCGTCACGGAGCCTGCAGGCTATCCACCGACGGCTTGCCCACCGGCGCGGTCGCAACCTTGGGCATCCGCGCTTCCAGCGGCTTCAGCCATGCCTGCACCTCGACCCCGATACTTTGCTGGGGCAGCGAGGGCTTGAGCTTGCCGCGCGTTTCCCAAGTGGCGATCTCGGCGATGGCGGCGGTCACCGCTGCCTCCAGCGGCTGCGGCTTACGCAGCGCGCGGTTGACCAGCGCGTCGCCGAAAAAGGTCCAGTCATTCTCCGCCGCACAGCCGAACGAGGACCGGTCCGACGCTGCGGCGCTGAACACCGCGCTCTGCGGCCCGGACAGCGGCGGGACGAACACGCCCGAATAACAGGCGCTGATGATCAGCAGCCGCCGCTCGATCCCGTGCGCGCGCAGCAATGCGGCGAGGCGGCGCGGGGAGATCGCGCCGAACCCTTCATTGCCGTCGTTATACACCACCCCGAACGGCGCGCCGTGGCTAGTGGCGTAGAGGACCAGCACATCCTCCTGCTCGTCCATCACTTCTGCGATGCGGGCGAGTGCGGCTTCCAAGTTGGCAGGCGATCCCATCGGGAGGGGCGACGGTGCCTTACCGTCGCTACCGCCGAGCGTGATCGTCCGCCCGACGGCGTCGTAGCGGCGCGCGAGCACCTTGCCCGCCTCGCGCGCCTCCCGCCCAAAGACGGGATCGCTGTCGAGCGCGACCGACAGGACATAGGCATCGACCACCCCCTTGCGCTGCGGGAGCAGGGTGCCGAGCGCGCGGGTGAGGCGACGGTGTTCGGCGAGCGCATAGGTGGCGGGCCGGTCGCGTTCGATCTGGGTGCCGCCATCGGCCTGCTGCACCACCTCCTCGGGCGTCGAGCGCGCGATACCCGGCGGGGGCGGGGCGGTGTGCTTAGGCGGTGTATAGGGCTGTTGCTGCGCCGACGCGGCGGGAAGCGCGAGCAGCGCCAACGCAAATGGCAGGATCGAACGCATCAAATCACCCCCTCAGCGGAAGGTGCGTGGCGCAGACGCTCAGGTCAAGCGTCGGGGGGCATTGCTGCCGGTACCGGATTTTGGTAATGTGGTGCCATGGCAGCCAAGAACACCAGCGTCGCCCTGGGCGTCCACTTCACCGCCTTCGCCGCTCAGCAGGTGGCGTCGGGCCGCTATGGGTCCATGAGCGAGGTGATCCGCGCCGGGCTGAGGCTGCTGGAGGATGAGGAGCAGCGGCTTGCCGAATTGCGCGCGGCGATTCGGGAAGGGGACGAGAGCGGTGATCCCGAGCCCTTCGATATGCGGGCGTGGATCGCCGAACGGTATTCCGAGGCTTGACCTACCTGCTTGAGATGCGCCCTCGCGCGCGGGCCGATGTCCGCGCTATCGGTGATTATTCCGACGAGCGGTGGGGGAGCGATCAGGCCCGGCGCTATCTTGACGCAATTGCCGACAGCCTGGAGCAGATTCTGAAAATGCCGCTCGCTGGCAGCGATCACGGGGATGTGTCGCCCGGACTGCGCAAGTGGCGCAGCGGTTCGCACAATATCTTTTATCGCATCCGCGGCGATGTCGTGCTGATCGTCCGCATCCTGCACGCCCGCATGGATGTCCTCAGTGCGCGCGCTACCTTGCAAAGTCCGGCGATGGAGTATCGTCCGGGGGGATGAAGGCCGGTTTCGCTCATTACAACGAAACCGACCTTAAATCCCTCAATACACCCGCTTCTTCGGCTTGATATACTCGACCTCGTCGGTGAGCGTGTAGTCGTGGACCGGGCGGTAGTCGATCGCGACCGCGCCGCCCTTGCCGCCCCAACCTTCGAAGCTCGCCACGGTGTGCTTCATCCAGTTCGCGTCGTCGCGCTCGGGGAAGTCCTCGTGCATGTGTGCGCCGCGCGATTCCTTGCGGTTGTCGGCGCTGCGGATGGTGACGACGGCCTGGCTGATCAGATTGTCCAGCTCCAGCGTCTCGATCAGGTCGGTGTTCCAGATCAGCGACCGGTCGGTCACGCCGACATCGTTCATGCTCTGATACACCGCGTCCATCTTCGTCACGCCCTCGGCCAGCAGCGCGGTGTCGCGGAACACGGCGGCGTTGCGCTGCATCGTGCGCTGCATCTCGGCGCGGATCTTCGCCGTCGGCGTGCCGCCCTTGGCATTGCGGAAATGGTCGAGGCGGGTGAGCGCAAACTCCTCCGACCCCTTGGGCAGCGGATTGTGCGGCGTGTTGGGCTTGAGCAGCTCCTTGAGCCGCAAGCCGGTCGCACGGCCGAACACGACCAGATCGATCAGCGAGTTGGAGCCGAGGCGGTTGGCGCCATGGACCGACACGCACGCCGCTTCGCCGACCGCGAACAGGCCGGGGACGACCGCATCCGGGTTGCCGTCGCGCAGCTGCACGACTTCGCCATGATAGTTGGTCGGAACGCCGCCCATATTGTAGTGGACGGTCGGGACCACCGGCAGCGGCTTCTTCGTCAGGTCGACACCGGCAAAGATCTTGCCGGTTTCGGTGATGCCGGGCAGCCGCTGTGCCAGCACCTTGGGATCGATATGATCGAGGTGCAGGAAGATATGGTCGCTGTCCTTGCCGACGCCGCGGCCTTCGCGGATTTCCATCGCCATCGAACGCGCGACGACGTCGCGGCTGGCAAGGTCCTTGGCCGAGGGGGCGTAGCGCTCCATGAAGCGCTCACCCTCGGAGTTGGTGAGGTAGCCGCCTTCACCGCGCGCGCCCTCGGTGATCAGCACGCCCGCGCCGTAGATGCCGGTCGGGTGGAACTGGACGAACTCCATGTCCTGCAGCGCGATGCCGGCACGCAGCGCCATGCCGTTACCGTCGCCGGTGCAGGTGTGCGCCGACGTCGCCGACTGGTACACGCGCCCGCCGCCGCCGGTGGCGAGGACCACGGCGTGCGAACGGAAGCGGTGGATGCTGCCATCCTCCATGCACATGGCGATCACGCCACGGCACGCGCCGTTTTCCATGATCAGGTCGAGCGCGAAATATTCGATGAAGAAGTCCGCGTCATATTTCAGCGACTGCTGGTACAGCGCGTGCAGCATCGCGTGGCCGGTGCGGTCGGCCGCGGCGCAGGTGCGCTGCACCGGGGGGCCTTCGCCCATATTCTGCATATGGCCGCCGAACGGGCGCTGATAGATCGTGCCATTGTCGTTGCGGCTGAACGGCACGCCGGCATGTTCCAGCTCGATCACCGCTGCCGGGGCTTCGCGCACCATATATTCGATCGCGTCCTGGTCACCCAGCCAGTCCGACCCCTTGACGGTGTCGAACATGTGCCAGGTCCAGTGGTCGGGCGAATTGTTGCCGAGCGAGGCGGCGATGCCGCCCTGGGCCGCGACGGTGTGCGACCGCGTCGGGAACACCTTGGTGATGCATGCGGTCTTCAGGCCCGCTTCGGCGCAGCCCATGGTCGCGCGCAGGCCCGAACCACCCGCGCCGACGACGACGGCGTCATAGCTGTGGTCGATGATCTTGTAGGCGGCGGTCATGCTGCGGGCGCTCCGGTGGTGACGGTGGTGAAGGCAATCTTGAGGATCGCGAAGATCGCGAAGACCGCGCCGCCGATGGCGAAGAAGTTGAGTAGCGTCATCAGCACGATGCGGCCGGCGTCGCGCGCATAATCCTCGATCACGACCTGAAGGCCGGCCTTGAGGTGATAGAAGACGCTGAGCACGAGCAGGATCATCGGCACGGCGGCGACCGGTGCGGACAGCCACGCCTGCACGGTTTCATAGCCGAGGTCGGGGAGGCGGATCAGACTGACGATCAGCCAAGTCATCAGCAGCAGGTTCGACCCCGCCGACATGCGTTGGTGCCACCAGTGATGCGTGCCCTCATGCGCCGAGCCGAGGCCGCGGACGCGACCGATGCTGGTTCCGGTACCCATTACTTCGTCTCCACCGCGATCGGGGTTTCGGCCTTCGGTGCCTTGGCCAGTTCGCCATAGACCATCCAGCCCCACAGCGCCGCGGTCAGCGCGACCGACACGACCATGGTCAGCACCGCAAAGCTCTTGTTCGTTTTCAGCTCATAGCCCGCGCCCGCATCCAGGAAGAAGTGGCGGATGCCGGTCATCATGTGCTGAAAGAAGCTGAGCGTGAGCCCAACGCCAAGAATGTAGCCGATGGCGTTCGGCGCGCCGCTGTCGACCGTCAGACAGTCGAGAAACTTGGCGTAGCTCTCCGGCCCGGACGCCAGCGCGCACAGCCACCACAGGAACACGCCGACCCCAACCGTCGCCATGCCGCTGCCCGTCACGCGGTGCAGGATCGATACGAGCATGTGCGGGCCCCATTTCCACACTTGCAGGTGTGGTGAGAGCGGGCGGTTGATATTGCGGGCCTTGGCCACGGCGTGTCCCCTATGATTTGCGCCTCCAAATAGCCGCCGCCGCCAACGATGCAAGAAGCTAGAATTGGCGCCAGCCAGCAAATCCCCGTGTCCCTAACCGACCCTTAACCACTTTGCTTGTAGCGATATGAGTAAGGTCCGGAGCGAAGTGCGTCCGGAATGATGGGGGACTGTTTCCGTGACTGGAACGCGTGCGAAGACCGATATGCCCGCAACTGGAGCGATGAGCGCGCGGATCGACATAGCCCAACGGCTGCGAATCTTTGACTTTGACGGGTCGATGGACCGGCTGAGTCGCGATGTGTGGGAGCTGCTCGAATCCGACATTCGCTCGGTGTCCGAAGCCTATTGGCAGCAATGGCTGCGTTGCTTCGCCGATGAGCGCGACTGGGCGCCTGACGATACGCAGAAGATGATCGATGTGGGCATCGTCTTCCTGCGCAACCGCTTTCTCGACACGCGTGGCCGGGCCTGGATCGAATCGATCGAGCGGTCCGTCGCCGCCGCCTATGGCGCCGATGTCGCGCCGACGGCGTTGCTGTCGATGATCAACGCCAGCGACCGGGCCGCGCTCGACGTGCTGGTGCGTCGCGTGGAGCCGGGCGATGTCCGGCTGTCCACGCTGATCGACACGCTGATGCGCCTGTCGGCGTTGGAGAGCGACATCACGGTCGAAATCTACAATCTCTACCGCGAATATAGCGCGCAGGTGGCACGCGACCGGCTCGCCAGCCAGTTCCGCGACTCGATCGGCACCACGGTCGAGCGCGCGTCGAGCGAGGGCGGGGCGTTGCGCGCGCAGGCAAACCACACTTCGTCGGCCGCACGCGGCATGCTGGGCAAGGCGAGCGAGGTCGCTGCCGCTGCCGAACAATCCGCGCTGGCGATGCGCGAGGCGGCGCACACTGCGGCAGGACTGATCCGCGCAATCGAGGATGCCCGGACCGAGGTCGAGGTGGCTGCTGATGTCGCGACGCGCGCATCGGCACAGGCCGGCGAAGCGGTGGCGATGAGCGAGATGCTGTCGGAACATGCCAAGTCGATCGAATCGATCCTTGGCCTGATCCGCGACATTGCCGGGCAGACCAATTTGCTGGCGCTCAATGCGACGATTGAGGCGGCGCGTGCGGGCGATGCCGGGCGCGGCTTTGCGGTGGTGGCGCAGGAGGTGAAGAGCCTGGCCAACCAGACCGCGCGCGCGACCGACGATATCGCGGGCAAGATCGCCGCGATTCAGTCGGCGACGCGCGGCACGGTCGAAACCAACGCTTCGATCCGCAACACGGTTCAGGAAGTTCAGGCGAGCGCCGACCGCATCCGCGGCGCGATGGAAGTACAGGCGCAGACGGTGACCGCGATCACTGCGGCGGTCGACGAAACCGCGCTCGCGGCGGACTCCATGTCCGCGACGATCGGCGCGATCCGCGAGGAAACCGAAAGCGTCGCCAGCGATATCGAGCGGGTCGGAGCCGGCTTTGCCGCACTCGACGCCGAACTCGGCACACTCAAGAACAGCGCGGGCGAATTCGTCGCAAAAGTCGCTGCATGATGGAGGGGTTGGATGGCCGGAGCCAAGGAGCTCGGGCAATGGAGCGGCGATGACCGCCCCTTTGCCGCGCGCATTCGCGACTATGACTGGGACGGCGCGATCACGCAGAATGCGGAGCGGATCGGCGCACTGATCGGCGACGACTGTGAGACGATCGCGCGGGCATTCTGGACGCATTATCTGGCGCTGCCCGCGACTGCGCATGTGCGGTCATTCTTCGTGGGCGAGCGGCTGGAGCAGCGCATCGTCGAGAGCACGCGCTATACCCGCGCCAAATATTCCAGGACGTTCGAGAGCGATTGGGTCGACATGGCGCTCCAGCATGCCGACGATACGCATCGCGCGCGCATCCCGCTGCCGGCGCTGCTCTCGGCGCTCGCCTGTGCGCACGCGCGGACCTATGAGCTGCTGGCCGAGCGGCTGGGCGATGATGTGACGACGCTGCGCCAGCTGAGCGACGTGATGACCCGGATGGCGATGCTGGAGGCGGACCTGATGGCGTCGCAGCTGGGCGTGCGCGACGCGCAGCTCGCCCGCCGTGCGCGCCAGACCCAGTCGGATCGCTTCCGCGCCGATATCGCCAGCACCATCGACGAGACCAGCGGGCTGGGCGCGCGCGTCCGCGATCAGGCGCGCGGCGCGGCGAACGCGGCGCGCGGGATGCAGGGCAAGACCAACGAGGTTGCCGCCGCTGCCGAGCAATCGGCGCTGGCGATGCGCGAGGCAGCGTCCACCGCCGCTGGCCTGATCCGCGCGATCGAGGATGTCCGCGCACAGGTCGAGGGGGCGAGCGACGTGGCGCAACGCGCCAGCGCGCATGCGAGCGAGGCGGTGCTGATGAGCGCGACGCTGGCCGGGCATGCCCAGTCGATCGAATCGATCCTGGGCCTGATCCGCGAGATCGCCGGGCAGACCAATTTGCTCGCGCTCAATGCGACGATCGAAGCGGCCCGGGCTGGCGATGCCGGACGCGGCTTTGCCGTGGTGGCGCAGGAAGTGAAGAGCCTCGCCAGCCAGACCGCGCGCGCGACCGACGACATCGCGGCCAAGATCGCCGCGATCCAGTCGGCAACCGACCAGACCGTCGCCACCAGCACCACGATCCGCGCGACGGTGAGCGAGGTTCAGGCGAGCGCCGACCGCATCCGCGATGCAATGGCGATGCAGGCGCAAACGGTGACCGCGATCACCGCAGCAGTTGACGAAACCGCGCTGGCGGCGGATTCGATGTCCGACACGATCAGCGCGATCCGCGCGGACAGCCATGCGGTGGCGGGCGAGATCGACTCGCTGGAAACGGCCTTTGGCGAGATCGACGCGCGGCTGGGGCAGCTCAGCGACGCGGCCACCAGCTTTTCGTCCAGCGTGGCGGCGTAACCTTTCTAGTCCCCCTCCCGCTTGCGGGAGGGGCTAGGGGAGGGCCTGTCCACAGGCGACCAAAAGCCCGTTTGCCCTGAGCTTGTCGAAGGGCGGTTCCAAACATCTGTTGTACGTTGGCCCTTCGACAAGCTCAGGGCGAACGGGCGTTGCGCTCTGCTCCCGCAAGCAGGAGGGGAGATTTGACATGCGGGGCGTTCCGACTAACCGGGTCGCCATGACCACCCATATCCTAGTGACCGGTGCCAGCCGCGGTATCGGCGCCGCGATCCTCGCCAGCTTCGACGGCCGCGACGTGCGCGCGGTGGGGCAGGGGACGGCGAGCGGCATCCCCGCCGACTTCACCGATCCTGCGGCCCCCGCCGCCCTGTGGCAGATGGCGCTCGACCAGCTCGACGGGCGGATCGATGTGCTGATCAACAATGCCGGGATTTTCGAGGCGGCCCCGATCGACATGGACGACGATGCCTGGCTCGCGGCGTGGGAGCGGACGATGCAGGTCAATCTGACTGCCTCGGCGCAGCTCAGCCGTTTCGCCGTCAAACACTGGCAGGAGCGCGGGGAGGGCGGTCGTCTGGTCAACATCGCCAGCCGCGCGGCCTATCGCGGCGATTCGCCGGCGCACTGGCACTATGCCGCGTCGAAGGCGGGCATGGTCGGCATGACCAAGAGCATCGCGCGCGGCTATGCGAAGGAGAACATCCTCGCCTTCGCGATCTGCCCCGGCTTCACCATGACCGGCATGGCCGAGGACTATCTGGCCAGCCGCGGCGGCGACAAATTGCTCGCCGACATCCCCTTGGGCCGCGTCGCCATGCCCGATGAGGTGGCGACCATGGCCCGCTTCTGCGCGCTTGAGGCCCCCGCGTCGATGACCGGCGCGGTGCTCGACGTGAACGGCGCGAGTTACGTGCGATGAGTTCGTGGAAACTCACCCTGCCGTGCACCCGTGACGAGGCCGAAGCGATCGATTTCGAGGGGGCGGAGCTGCTCGGCATTGACCCCGCGCCGGTGCTGTTGACCAGCGAGACGATCCCCGACGATCCGCTCGCCTGGCAGCTGGAGGCTTATTTCGAGGCGAAGCCGGGCAAGGCCGACATCGCGGCGGTCCGCACGCTGGTGCCGAGCGCGAAGAAGGCGAAGGAAGTGGTCGAGCAGATCCCGGACGAGGATTGGGTGACGCTGAGCCAGCAGGGGATCGCGCCGGTCCATGCCGGGCGCTTCTATGTCCACACCTCGACCAATCGGGGCGAGGTGCCAGCGGGCGCGAAAACCCTCCAGATCGAAGCGAGCCGGGCCTTCGGCACGGGCACGCATGAGACCACCGCCGGGTGCCTGCGCACGCTCGACGCGATGCGCGCGCGCGGGGAGCGGGTCGATAACCTGATCGATATCGGCACCGGCACTGGCCTCCTCGCCTTTGCCGCGATGCATTTGTGGCCGCGTGCCTATGCCACCGCATCGGACATCGATCCGGTGTCGGTCGAGGTGACCGCGGAGAATGCGGCGATCAACGGCGTGCCGCTCGGGGTGATGCAGGGCCAGCTTGCGCTCGCCGCCGCCGCCGGGCTGGAGCATCCGCTGCTCACCGGCCGCGCGCCCTATGACCTCGTCATCGCCAATGTGCTGGCGGGGCCGCTGATCGAGCTGGCGCCGAGCATCAGCGCGGTGTTGGCGGAGGGCGGGACGCTGATCCTGGCGGGCTTGCTGGAGACGCAGGCGGAGCGCGTCGCCGGGGCGTATCGCCGCCACGGCCTGCGCCTCGCGGGCAAGACCCCGATGGGCGACTGGCCGACGCTGCGGCTGCGCAAGCGGACGCGCTATGGCTGGGGCCGCACCACGCGGCCGGGCCCGGACGGGCAGGGGCTGGCACCGGGGTTCGGGAGCTGGTGAGGCAATATTCCTCGTCACCCCGGCCTTGAGCCGGGGTCCCGCTGCCTTGTCCGCCGCGTGAACAAGCGGGACCCCGGGTCAAGCCCGGGGTGACGGTAAAATAAGATCACCCATCCCGCCCGCGCGCATAGTCCTGCGTCCCCAGCGTGATCACCCGATCCCCCGGTTCGATCGCGGCAATGGCGATATCCGGCTGGGCCAGGATTTCCTCGTAAAGCGGCGCGAAATCGGTCTCCACCGTCACCCGCAGCAGTTCGTCGAAGCTCGGGATGACGAAGTAATTCTGCTGGAAATCGTCGATGCGATACTCGGTCCGCATCACGCGCTTGAGGTCGAAGCCGATCCGGTTCGGGCTGTCGCTGTCGAGCGCGTAGCGGCTCTCGCCATGGCTGGACACGATCCCCGCACCATAGATGCGCAAATCGTCACCTTCCTCTATCAGGCCGAACTCGACCGTGTACCAATAGAGGCGCGAGAGCTGCTTGAGCGCGCCATGTTCCAGCGCGCGCAGCCCGCCGCGGCCATAGGCTTCCATATAATCGGCGAACACCGGGTCGGCGAGCAGCGGGACATGGCCGAACACGTCGTGGAAGACGTCGGGTTCCTGCAGATAATCGAGCTGGTCGGCGCGGCGGATGAAATTGCCTGCGACGAAGCGGCGATTGGCCATATGATCGAAGAACACGTCATCGGGGACCAGGCCGGGGACGGCAACCACCTGCCACCCCGTCGCCTTCATCAGCCGCTCCGACAGCTCCTCGAAATTGGGGATGCCGCTTTCGGAGAGCTTGAGCAGGTCGAGCCCGCGCAGAAACGCCTTCGACGCGCGACCGGGCAACAGCTTGATCTGCCGTTCGTACAGCGTGTCCCACACGGCATGTTCTTCGGCCGTGAAGGCGTCCCAATTCTGCGGGATCGTCCAATCGGCGCCCGCGCCTTCCGGGGGACGCTCCAAAACATGGGTTTCACTCATCATGTCCGCAGCATAGCATGGGCGCGCGACGTGCGGAACCGAGGGGTTTGCCGGAGCTTGTGTCGGTGAGGAGTGATGCGATGCCCGTAAATGTCGAAGCCAAGGCTCCCCCCGCTTCGGCTCTGCTCGCCGAATGGCCGCGCGCGGCATTGTCGCTGGGGTCGCTGCCGTTCGCGTGGAAGGAGTTGCTGGCCGAGCCGCGCGGCGACGGGCGACCCGTGATGACGCTGCCGGGACTGGTCAACAGCGACATGAGCAACATCGTGATGCGCCGCTATCTCGATGCGCTCGGCTATCGCGCCTACCCCTGGGCGCTCGGTCGCAACTTCGGCGCGCGCGCGATCGGGGCGGAGGGCGAGCGGCTGATCGAGCGGATCGCACAGGTGCATGGCGAGACAGGGGAGAAGGTGACGCTGGTCGGCGTGTCGCTAGGCGGCATCATGGCGCGGATCGCGGCGCATCGCAGCCCCGATCTGGTGCGCGAGGTGATTACGGTCAGTTCGCCATTTGCAGGCCTGCCCACCGCGACCAATGTCTGGCGCGTGTTTGAACTGGTCAGCGGGCAGCGCGCCGACGACCCGGCCGTGCGCGCGATGCTGGAGGAGGCGGCCACGCCGCTGCCGGTTCCCGCGACCGCGATCTGGAGCGCGAGCGACGGGCTGGTCAATGGCGCGATCTGTCACGAGCCGGAGTGCGAAACCGCGCGATCGATCGAGGTCGATTCGAGCCATTTATGGGTGCAGATGAAGCCCGAGGTGCTGCGCGCGATCGCGCAGACACTGGGTCGGAGCGCCTAACGACCGCGCATCAATCGCAGTCGTCGGGGTCCTTGCGGCACTTTTCGTCGCGCTTCTTGCGCTCGCGGCCTTCCTTGGCCTCTTTCTCGCGCATCTTGCGGCCGTAATTGCGGTCGGCTTCGTCCTGGCTGGTGGTCGCCCAGTCGGCGGCCTTGCCCGCGACCTTGACCGGTGCTGTGACGACGTCGAGTGCGGTCTTGGCGATGCAGCCGCCCGACAGCAACGGCAGCGTGACGACGGCGATAATCAGTCCCTTGCGCATCGCGCAGTCCCTCAACGGGCGTTCAGCGGGAATGCCGATCGCGCGCCTGCACCCCCAGATAAGGGTAATCGGTAAATAAACCATCCACGCCCGCCGCCAGGAAACGCGCAATCTCCGCGCCGATATCGCCATGGCCGGCGGGGTTGATGCCCTTGCGCAGGTCGGATGGGAGGAAGTAGTTTTCGGCGCGGAAGGTCCAGGGATGGACCTTGAGGCCCGCCGCATGCGCATCGGCGACCAGCGCGGAGACGGTGCCGTCGCCCGCCACCACCATGTCCTTTTGCGGGCCGACCCCGCTGGCATAGGCGGCGATCGCCTTCAGTCCCTCGGGCGTCGCCATCGCCTTGTAGCTGGGCTGCGCGCCGTCCGCCGGGCCGCCTTCGGCCGCCATCAGCTGGATCAGCTTCACCTGCGTGAGCTGTTTCAATGCCTTCAGGTTGTTGACCTCGAACGACTGGATGAACACCGGTGCGTCGGCGCGGTCCCAGCCCGCGGCCTTCAGCTCCGCGACCAGCAGCGCCTCCATCGGGAGGCCGATCGAGGCGAAATAGCTGGGGTGTTTGGTTTCAGGATAGATGCCGATGGTGCGTCCGGTCTTGGCGCTCGCCGCTTTCGCCAGCGCAATGATCTCGCGCAGCGTCGGCACTTCGAACTGGCCGTCGAACTTGGTGTTCCCCCGGCGCAGCAATGGCAGCCGTTCCTTGGCGCGCAGCGTCTTGAGCTCGGCGAGCGTGAAATCCTCGGTGAACCAGCCGGTGTAGCTGACCCCGTCGATCGTCTTGGTGCGCTTGCGGTCGGCAAATTCCTTGCGGCGCGACACATCGGTGGTGCTGGTGATGTCATTTTCGTGCCGTGCGACGAGCTGGCCATCCTTGGTCATCACCAGATCGGGCTCGATGAAATCGGCGCCCTGTTCGATCGCAAGTTGATAGGCCGCAAGCGTGTGTTCGGGCCGCTCGCCGCTGGCGCCGCGATGCGCGATGATGATCGGCTTGGACGCGATGACGGCCTCCTTGGCAAGCGCGGGTGTCGCGATCATGGCCAGCACCAGCGCCGCTCGCAACATCCCTGTCATCGTCTTATCTCCAAACCTGTCCGCCTCTCGGCGGGTCCGGCACCAGCCCGCTCCCCCACCCGGCCACCCATTTCAGAATATCCTGCCGATGGGTGGCCGGGTGGGGGAGCGGGCTGGTGCCGCTACCACGGCCCGGCTAGGTGATTCGGATGACATTATGGAGGCACCATGGCCGATAATGACAGCGTGATCGCCGCCGCGCGCGGCTGGGCCGGGGCGCGCATGGCGCTGGCGACCGTCGTCTCGACCTGGGGATCGGCCCCGCGTCCGCGCGGCAGCCATTTGCTGGTGCATGAAGACGGCCGGTTCGAAGGATCGGTGTCGGGCGGCTGCGTCGAGGCCGATATCATGGCGGTGGCGGCAGAGGTGATTGCGGGCGCGCCGTTCGCACTGCGCCGCTATGGCGTCGCCGATGCGGCGGCATGGGAAGTCGGCCTGCCGTGCGGTGGCGAGATCGAGGTGATGGTGCAGCCGGTCTCGGCGGAAGGCTTCGACCCGGCGCTGTTCGATGCGATTGCGGCGGCGCGGGGCGAGGGGAGGGCGCTGGAGGTGGCGACCGACCTGACGACCGGGCGCAGCCGCGCAGAGCCGCTGCCCGGCGCCTTCATCAACCGCTACGAGCCGCCGCGCCGGTTGCTGATCGTCGGCGCGGTGCAGATCGCGCAGGTGCTCGCCGGACTCGCCCGCGAACTCGGCATCGCGACGGTGGTGATCGATCCGCGCGGGCGATTCCTTACATCCGAACGCTTCCCCGGCGTCACCTTGGACGATCGCTGGCCGGACGAGGCGATAGCGGCGCTGCGTCCCGACGGCGCGACCGCGGTGGTCACGCTGAGCCACGATCCGAAGATCGACGATCCCGCGCTGATCGCGGCGCTGAACGGCGGGGCGGGCTATGTTGCGGCGCTGGGATCGCGAAAAAGCCATGCGGCGCGGCGCGAGCGGCTTGCCGCTGACCTGACGACCGACCAGATCGACCGGATCGAGGGGCCGGCGGGGATCGATATCGGCGCGGTCGGCCCGGCGGAGATCGCGCTGTCGATCGCTGCGGGCATGGTGCGGGCGCTGCATGATCCGCGCTGAACGCACGGCGCTGGTGCTGCTCGCCGCCGGACGCTCGCGCCGGTTCGGGGCGGCGGACAAGCTGACCATCCCGTATCTCGGCCGCCCGCTCGGCCTGCATGTCGTGGTGGCGCTGGAGGCGGTGCCGTTCGCCGCGCGGATCGGCGTGGTTGCGGAAACCGCGCTCGACCTCGCCAGCTGCGGTTATGACGTCGTGGTCAATGACGATCCGGCGGCGGGGATGGGCCGATCGCTGCGGCTGGGGGTAGAGGCGGCGCTGCACAGCGATCCCGATGCGGTGGTGATCGCGCTGGCCGACATGCCGCGCGTCACCGCGACGCAGATCTACCGGCTGCTCGACCATGCAGCGGGGGAGGACGCGATCGTGGCGTCGAGCGACGGGGTGGTCCCGCGCCCGCCCGCGCTATTCGGCCGCGCGCACCTCCCCGACCTGCTCGCCGCGCAGGGCGATATGGGCGCGCGCGACCTGGTGCGGCGGGGGCATCATATCGTCGTCCCGCCCGCCGAGCTGGTCGATGTCGATACGCCGGAGGATTTGGAACGGCTGATCCATGGGTGATCAGGCGCTCGCCATCGCGCTTGGCCTGATCTCGGCCTTCAGCCTCGCGCTGACCAATTTGGTGGTGAAGCGCGGCGACGACATTCTCGTCGCGCGGGCGCTGCTGTCGTCGAGCGCGGCGGTGGTGATCGCGCCCTTCGCGCTGATCGTGCCGCTGCCCGATGCGGAGACTTGGTCCGCGCTTGCCTGGGCGGTGCCGGCGCATTTCGCCTATCAGATCTGCCTGGTCCGCGCGATGCAGCGCGGCGACCTGAGCCTGGTATTCCCGATCATGCGCGGGGTCGCTCCGCTGCTTACCGCCGGGTTCGCGGTGCTGGTGTTGCGCGAGCAGCTGCCGTTGATCGGCTGGATCGGGCTGGTGATTGCGACCGGCGCGGTGATCGTGTTCGCATTGCCCGCGCGCGGCGTGACGCTTGCCGCGCACCCCGACAAGGTGGCGCTGGGCTGGGCTTTTGCGACGGCAATCGGGGTCGCGCTGTACAACATGGCCGACGCGCGCGGGGTGCGCGTCGCGCCGAGCCCGTTCACCTATATCGTGTGGCTGTTCATGCTCGACAGCGTCTGCATCACCACCACCGCGCTGCTGCTCCGCCGTCGCGAGCTTGGTCGGGCGGTCAAGGCGACGTGGAAGCACGGCGTTGCGGCGGGGGCGCTGTCGAGCGTTTCGTTCGGCTCGGCGCTCTACGCCTTCTCGCTGATGGAGGTGGCGAAGGTATCGGCGCTGCGCGAGACCGCCGTAGTGTGGGCGGCGCTGATGGGCGCATGGATGCTCGGCGAAGGCTTTGGCGGCCGCCGCATCGCTGCGGCGGTGGTGCTCGCCTTCGGCCTCATCCTGCTCCAGTTCAGCTAGTCTTACTCATGTCGCAGCGCGTCGATCGGGTTCAGACTCGCCGCGCGCCGGGCCGGGAAGAAGCCGAAGATCACCCCGATCGCCGCCGCGATGGCAAAGGCGATGATGTTGATCTGAAGATCGAACGTCCACGGGACCTGCATCACCGGGGTCAGGATCGCGATCACAAGCTGCGCCACCAACAGGCCGATGACACCGCCCAGCATCGACAGCACGATCGCCTCGACCAGGAACTGCATCAGCACCTCGCGCGCGACCGCGCCGATCGCCAGGCGAATGCCGATCTCCCGTGTGCGTTCGGTCACGCTGACCAGCATGATATTCATGATGCCGATGCCGCCGACGATCAGGCTGATCGCCGCGACGGTCGCGACGATGCTGGTCAGCAGCTGCGTCGTCCCGGTCAGCGTCGCGCTGATCTGCGCGGTGTCGAAGATGTTGAAATTGTCCTGCTCGCCCGGCTCGATCCCGCGCCGCTCGCGCAACAGGTCGCTCAGCGACGCCTGCACCGTCGCGGTGTCATAGGCCGCATCGACCCCGACCAGCATCAGCCGGATGTCGCGATTGCCAGAAAAGCGGCGCTGCACCGTCTTGATCGGCATGAGGATGACGTCGTCCTGATCGCCGCCAAAACCGGCCTGTCCGCGCGTCGACAGGGTGCCGATCACGTCGCACGACACGTCGTTGACGCGGATGCGCCGCCCGATCGCCTCGCCCCCGCGGAACAGGTTCTGCCGCACGGTATTGCCGATGATGCACACCGCCTTGCCCGCCGCTTCCTCCGCCGGAGAGAAGGTGCGCCCGCCGGTCAGCGGCCAGGGCTGGACCTGAAAATAGGCGTTGCCGGTGCCGTTGATCGTGGTCGACCAGTTCGCGCCGTTATAGATCGCGGTGCCGGTCGCCTGCGCCTGGGGCGCGACGGCAGTGACCCCGGCGATCTGCTCGCGGATCGCCTCGACATCCTGTTCCTCGAAATCGGGCGGGCGCGGGCCGCCGCCGCCGCGGCCAAAGCCCTGGCCCGGACGCACCTGCAGGATGTTGGTGCCCAGGCTGGCGATCTGCTGCTGCACCGCCGCCGTGGTCGCGTTGCCGAGCGTGACCATCGCCACCACCGCCGCCACGCCGATGATGATGCCGAGCGTCGTCAGGAACGAGCGCAGCTTGTGCCGCAGGATCGAGCGGATCGCGAGGGTGAAGGTGGTGCCGAGCATCAGGCGCCAACCCCCGCCCGCGCACCGGACTCGATCCGCTCGACCAGTCCATCCTTGAAATGGACGATGGTGCGGGCAAAGGCGGCCATGTCCGGCTCGTGCGTCACCATCAGCACGGTGATCCCGCTTTCCTGATTGAGCTGGGTGAGCAATTTCATGATCTCCACCGACCGCTCCGAATCGAGGTTGCCGGTCGGTTCGTCGGCGAGCAGCACGTCGGGACTGGTCACGATCGCGCGGGCGATCGCGACGCGCTGTTGCTGCCCGCCCGAGAGCTCAGCGGGGGTGTGATCCCACCAGCGGTCGAGCCCGACCTTTTCCAGCGCCGCCATGCCCAGCTTGTGCCGCGTCTTCTTGTCCTCGCCGCGATAGAGCAGGGGCAGTTCGACATTCTCCAGCGCGCTGGTGCGGCTGAGCAGGTTGAAGCCCTGAAACACGAAGCCGAGATAGCGGCGCCGCAGCAATGCGCGCTGGTCGCGGTCGAGCGCCTCGACATGCACGCCCTTGAACAGGAATTGCCCGCGCGTCGGCACGTCGAGGCAACCCAGGATGTTCATCGTGGTCGACTTGCCCGATCCCGACGGCCCCATCACCGCGACGAAATCGCCCTGTTCGATGTCGAGATCGACGCGCTTCAGCGCCTGAAACGCGGTCGGCCCCTCGCCATAGGTTTTGGTGACGCCGCGCAGGCGGATGATCGGATCAGCCACCCGATGCCCCCGCCTTGCGCTGTCCGCCCGAACCGCCGCCGGAGCGCTTGCTGCTGCCCGAACTCTCGCCCGCGAACTGGCCGGTGATGACCTCCATGCCCGGCTTCAGATCGCCCGACAGTATTTCGGTGACCTGGCCGTTGGTGTCGCCGGTGGTGACCTCGATCGCACGCGGCTGGCCGTCCTCGCCCTTCACATACACCGTCTGCTTGGCGCCGCGGGAGATCGTCGCAGCCTTCTCATTGTCCCCGCCGCGGCGTCGACGACTGGGAACAAGGGCGCCCGAGATGCCGCCCTTCGCGGCCTCCTGCCCGCCCGTGCTGGGCGTGAAGCGCAGCGCGGCATTGGGGACGAGCAGGACGTTGTTCTTCTGCAGCGTCACGATCTCCGCCGTTGCGGTCATGCCGGGACGCAGCTTCTGCTCCGGATTGGCGACCGACAGCGTCGCGCCATAGGACACGACCTGCGCCGTGGTGCTGGTGGTCGTGGTCGTGCTAGTCTGCGCCGACAGGTTCGATCCGACATCGACGCGCTGGATCACCGCCGGGAAGGTCTGACCGGGAAAGGCGTCGACGGTAAAGCTGGCGCGCTGGCCCTGCTTGACCTGACCGACATCGGCCTCGTCGATCGCGACCTCCAGCTCCATCGCGCTCAAATCTTCGGCGATCACGAACAGCGTGGGCGTATTGAACGATGCCGCGACGGTCTGGCCCGGTTCGACCTGGCGCGCGAGCACCACGCCGTTGACCGGCGAGCGGACGATCGCCTTGTTCCGCTGCGTCACGGCCGAGCGGAGCGCCGCCTGTTGCGAGGTGACCTGCGCCTGGCTGGCGCGCACCGTCGCGACCGCGCGGGCAACCGCCGCACGGGCATTGTCGAGTTCGGTCTTGGCCGGGACGCGCCCGCCGGACAGGCGGCTGACTTCCTCGAACCGTGCGAGCTGGCTCTGCGCCTCGACCAAGGTCGCCTGATTCTGTGCGACCGTCGCCTGTGCCGCCGCGACCGATGCGCGCGCCTGGGTAATGGCATCGTCGAGCCGCTCGGGATCGATCAGTGCGAGCGGCTGACCCGCCGTGACGCGATCATTGACGTCGACCAGCACGCGCGTGATCAGGCCGGACAGTTCGGAACCGACCTGCACTTGGTTGGTCGGGGTCAGCTTGCCCGTGGCCGAAACGGTGACGGTCAGCGCGCCGCGCTCCACCGCGCGGGTCGCATAACCGGCTTCCGCATCACCGCCGAACAGCCGCGACAGGGCGAAGATTGCGATGATCGCGATCACGCCAAGCACGATCCATTTCAGATAACGCCGCCACGCGGGCACGGTCTTGGCGCCCAGAAATTCGTCGAGCTTCGGAGTTGCAGCGTCGGCCATCAATCGGTTCCGGTTCCAGAAACAGGGGGAGGGGCGGTGACGGTGTCAGGCGTCGGCGCGGTCGCGGCGTCCCAGCCGCCGCCGAGCGCGAGGTACAGCTGGATCAGCGCATTCGCCTTGTCCGATCGCGCCTGATTGAGGCCGTTGCGCGCGGACACCAGCGACGCCTCTGCCTGGCTCAGCGTCAGGAAATCGGCGAGGCCGGCGCGGTACGAGCTGCGCGACAGGATCGCGCTGTTATTGGCAGCGTCGAGCGCGATGGCGAATTCGCGTTCGCGCGCCTGCGCGGCCTGGAGCGCGACGACGGCGTTCTCGACCTCTTCGATCCCGATCAGCACGGTCTGCTTATAGGCGTAGAAAGCCCCATCCGCCGCCGCTTGGGCCGATCGGACCTGCGCGCGGGAGCGCCCGGCGTCGAAGATTGTCTGGGCGATGCTGGCGAAGACGCGGCCGGTGATGACGTCGAACAGGCTGCTGATGCTGCCCGCCCCGGCATCGATGCTGCCGCCGAGCGACAGCTGCGGGAAAAGCTGCGCTTCCGACACCCCGATCTGCGCCACGGCGGCGGCGAGGTTGCGTTCGGCGAGGCGCACATCGGGCCGCTGGCGCAGCGTATCGGCGGGGATGCCGACGGTGATCCGCTCCGGCCCCTGCGGGATCGGGCGCACCGCCTCCATCTGTGCCTTGAGCGCGCCAGGTGCCTGTCCGGTCAGCACGCCGAGGCGCGAGACGGCGCTGTTATAGCTCGCCTCGATCGACGGGATCGACGCGGCGGTCTGAGCGCGGGTTGCGCGCGCCTGTTCCTGATCGAGCGAGGAGACGAGACCCGCCTGCACCCGGAAGCCCGCAATCTCCAGATTGTCGTCCTGAATGGTCAGGCTCTCGCGCGCATTGGCGAGCTGTGCCTGCGCGGCGCGGGCGAGGATGTAGTTGCGCGCGATCTCGCCCTGAATCGACACCAATGTCGCGGCATAGCTGTAGCCCGACGCCTCGAGCTGCGCGCGGCTCGCCTCGACCCCGCGCCGCACGCCGCCGAACAGGTCAACTTGATAGTTTACGTCGCCGCCGAGCGAGAAGCTGGTGCTGCCGCCCTGCGATACCGTCGTGACGGTGCCGTCGGGAAGGGTGACCTGCGTGCTCGTGCCGCGGATCGGTTCACTGCGCGACGCGCTGCCGCCTGCGCTGACCGACGGGAGGAGCGACGCGCGCGACTGGACCAACGCCTCACGCGCCTGCCGCAGCCGTGTGACCGCCTGCGCCACGTCGAGATTCTGGCCCGCCGCCTGCTCGACCAGCCCGGTCAGCATCGGATCGTTGAACGCGGTCCACCAGCGCTTGAGGTCAGCCTGCGCCTGCTGGTCCGCCGCGACCGAGAAAGCGGGCGGGACGCCGAGTTCGGTAGCCGTGCTCGGCCGGTAATCGGGACCCGCAGCGCACCCGGCGAGCGAAAGCGCGGCGATGCCGAGCATCAGAAGGGGACGAACCATCATGCCCCGAAAATGGCCAGCGCCCTTCGGCGCGTCCACCAAAAGAGTGTCGCAAATTGTAAGCATCCGTGTTGGAACACACGCGAAACGAATTGGTTGCGCGGGGAATCTAACCGATCAGCCGCCGACCCAGCGCCAGATACCGGCCGGCATATCCGCCAGCGGCAGATGCGCCCAGGTCGCGCCGAGCCACAGGAGCGAGCCCCCGACGGTGGCGATGGTGCCGGGCCATGCCGCAGCGCCCTGCGCACGGCCCTGTGCGACCGCGACGAACGGCCAGTAACTCGTCACCCCCTGCCAGCGCGGCCAGAAATCGGGCTGGAGCCGCCGTTTCTTTCCATCCTGTAACGCTGCGCCGACCAAAGCGAGCAGGCCGATACTGCCCGCCAGCACGATCTGCGCCGGCTGCGGAAAGACCAGGATGTGCGCCACCGCCCATAGGCCAAAGCTCCACATCATCGGATGGCGGGTGATCGCGAACACCCCGCGCGGGCGCGGCACGGCCTTGGGTTTGCCGGTCGGGTCCGGAAGAGCGGGATTGCCGATCAGCGATCCGACGAACAGCACCGAAGCGAGCAACATGATCGCGCTCGCCACGCCCCACAGGCCGTCACCGACCGCCCAGAGCGGGGCTGCGTCGGGCATCCGCCCATAGACATGCGCCATCCAGCCCAGCGTGGCGAACGCGACCAGCGAGTAGATCCCAAGAAAAAGCCGCTCGCCGACAGCGTCGACCAGCGGCTTTCGCAACGGGTGGGAGAGGAGGAAATGGGTGCCCAGAAACGCCGCACAGGCCGCGATCAACAGTCCCATTTCCCCCTCCCGGTTTCAGATGTTCAGCGCTTCTCGCCGTCCAGATGCACGCCCGGCGCCTGCGGCTCAGCGAGTTCCGCCGTGCCCGCCAGATCGTCATCGTTGCGCAATGTGTCGAGGTGCATCCACTTCTTCACCAGCGGCGAGACCAGCAGCACCGCGACCGCGGCTCCGATCGAGATCCAGCCGAACAGGCCATAGATGTCGAGCAGCCCGTCCTTGGTCATCTGGCCGTCATGGCCGCCGGTGGCTTCGCCGATCTTGCCCGCGACGAAATTGCCGACCGCGGTCATGTAGAACCACGCACCCATGATCAGCGAGGCGAGGAACTTGGGCGCAAGCCGGTTCATCGCCGACAGGCCGACCGGCGAGAGGCAGAGCTCAGCGGTGGTGGCGAAGAAATAATAGGCGAACACCAGGAACACCGGCGTCATCGCCGCGATTCCCCACGCCTGCGCGCCCCAGACAAGGACGAGATTGGCGAGACCCATCTGCGCCAGCGCCAGGCCGAACTTGGCCGGAGCCGAGGGCTCCATGTTGCGCTTGCCCAGCCACTGCCACAGCCCCGCGAACAGCGGTGCGAGCAGGATGATGTAGATCGGGTTGATCGACTGGAAGATGCCGGCCGGCACCCCGCCGCGATCGACATAGGCGTTGGTGAACAGGTTCATCGACCCGCCCGCCTGTTCAAACAGGCCCCAGAACAGCGGGTTGAGCGAGATCAGGAACAGGATCGCGAACATGCGCTCGCGCGGTTCCTTTTCCAGCTTGAAGCTCTCGTAAAGAACATAGCCAAGCAGCGCGACGCCCGACACGGCGAGCAGGCCCTGAATCACGTCCTGATATTGGACCAGTGCCCAGATCACCGCCACCGACGCCAGACCGACGCCATAAAGCAGCATTTCCTTCGAGCGTGCGAGCGGGGCAGGGGCTTCGCCCGCGCCCTTGAGCGACGCCTTGCCGAGCACGAACACAATGAGGCCGGCGAGCATGCCGATACCGGCAAGGCCGAAGCCATAGCCCCAGCCGATTGTCTGGCCGAGATAGGCGACCATGATCGTGCCGAGCGCGGCGCCGACGTTAATGCCCATGTAGAAGATCGTGTAGGCCGCGTCGCGGCGAGTGTCAGTCAGGCTGTAGAGCTGGCCGACCATCACCGAGATGTTGGCTTTGAGGAAGCCTGACCCCACGATGATGAAGGCGAGCGCGGCCCAGAAGACGTTGATCGTCGGGTCGCTCTGGCCGCCAGTACCTTCAACCGCCATCAGCGTATGGCCCGCAGCGAGCAGCAGGCCGCCGAACACGACCGCCTTGCGCTGACCCAGATAGCGGTCGGCGATATAGCCGCCGAGCACCGGCGTGATGTACACCAGCGAGGTATAGGCACCATAGATCAGGTTCGACTTGCCGTCGCTGAACAGCCAGTGCTGGGTCAGGTAGAAAATCAGGATGGCGCGCATGCCGTAATAGGAGAAACGCTCCCACATCTCGGCGAAGAACAGCATGTACAGGCCCTTGGGATGGCCCGCGAATTCCGGCTTTTTGCTGGCGGCGATCAGCGCACCCGCGCCGAGGAACACGAACAGCAGCACCGTCGCGATGACGGCGATCCATTCGGCCTCGGCCCACAGGGCCATGTCTTTAAAATACGGCAAGGTCGAACCCCTTATGTCGATCTTCGGTTCGGCCCCATGCGTGCAGGGCCGATGGCTGGGCCGGGAGACTAGCGGCAAACACCCGCATGTGAAGCCTGATTGTCACATAGGTAACCAGACTTGTGCCCCACAGAGTTGCGAACCGTTCGCAAAAATGCTTGGCGCGCTGGGTTGGAGCGGCTAACGGGCGGTCATGACCTTCAACGACACCACCACCCCGCTGTCGCTGCTGCGCACGCGCCGCTCGGGCAAGGCGCGCGACCTGATCGCGCCCGGCCCGGACGCGGCGCAACTGCGCGACATCCTCGCGATCGCAGCGCGCACGCCCGATCATGGCAAGCTCGCCCCGTGGCGCTTCGTGGTGGTGCCGACCGAGGCGCGCGACGCCTTTGCTGCGCGGCTGGTCGATGCCTATCGCGCCGAGCGACCGACCGCCTCGGCGCTCGAAATCCAGACAATGGAACAGTTTGCACGGCAATCCCCGACGTTGGTGGTCGTCCTCTTTTCGCCCAAGGTCGGTAGCCATATCCCGCTATGGGAACAGGAATTGTCGGTGGGTGCGGCAACGATGAACCTGCTCCACGCTACGCATGCGCATGGGTTCGCGGCGAATTGGCTGACCGGCTGGCCCACGTTCAGCGATGCGGTGCGCAACCTGTTTGGAGCGGAGCCGGAACGGATCGCGGGCTTCGTCTATATCGGCACCCAGTCCAAGCCGCTGGAGGAACGCCCTCGTCCCGATCTCGACGCAATCGTGTCGAATTGGGTAGCTTAAGCGCCGGACGGTTTCAGTAGAAACCGCATTGGGGGTGGAACTTTAATCCCCCGTGCTGTATTAAGGCAGCATGACAGCACTCGAACACGAAGACAGCCCGGTTTACCTGAAGCTGCGCGCCAGCATCGCGACCGCGATTCTGCGTGGCGAGTATCGGGCGGGGGACCAATTGCCATCGGTGCGCGCGCTCGCCGCCGAACATGGCGCCAACCCGCTGACGGTGGCCAAGGCGTATCAGAGCTTTCAGGACGACGGCTATGTCGAGGTGCGCCGCGGCGTCGGCATGTTCGTCCTGCCCGGCGCGGTCGAACGGCTGAAACTGGCCGAGCGTGAGCGTTTCCTGACCGGCTACTGGCCCAAGGTGCGCGACCATATCGCGCTGCTGGGCCTTAGCGCCCACGAACTGCTGGACCGCGAGATCGCGTAAGGATCAGCAGACCGAGATGTTATCGGTCAGGTATTTGTCGACAAACGCGTCAAAGCTGTCGGCGACAAACTTCTCGCCCGCGCCAAGGACGATGATGCGACCCCGATTCGCGTCATCGGTGCATGCGATCGCCCAGGCCCAGCACCAGATGCTGTAATCGGCGAAGACCAGATATTGGGCGTGCGCAGCCTCACCCCAGTCGACCTCCTGGGGCACGGTCCGGATTCGCTCGATCGGCCACCAATTGCCCATCTCTGCATCCCAGTTCTCCTCAGCGGGGCGAGCGTACTGAGATAGGTGCGGAATGAGTCCGGCAGCGCGACGTCGCACCGCCGCTCCAGATCGGCAATCTGGTCAGCCGTTGCGGGTGCGACCGATATATCCTCCCGCTCGAACCAGCGCCGCAGCCGCTCCAGCGGCGCGGCACCGATCTCGAACGCTGGGCTAGGCGGCGAAGGTGTCCGCTTGAACCACATACAGGACCTCCGCGCTCGCCATCGCCGCAGCCTTCAGCCCCATCGCCTCCGGCACCACCTGCGCAACATAGAAGCGCGCCGCCGCGGCCTTCATCGCCAGAAATGCGGGGTCGCCCTCGGCCCCGGCCGCGATCCGGCCCTGCGTTTCCATCAGCCAGCCGCATACCGCGACCGAAAGCATCGTCAGGAACGGGTAGCTGCCCGCCAGCCGGTCATCCATCTCACTCGCAAGCATATGCTGCGTTACCTCAGCGCACGCATCGATCAGTGCGATCAGCCCGGAATCCTGCGCGTCGGCCTTCATCCGCGCGAGCAGCGTCATCAGCGTCGCGCCGCCATCCATGTTGAGCTTGCGCCCGATCAGATCGGCGGCCTGGATGCCGTTGGTGCCTTCATAGATCGGGGTGATGCGCGCGTCGCGGAAATGCTGGGCCGCGCCGGTCTCCTCGATATAGCCCATGCCGCCATGCACCTGGATGCCGATGCTGGTCACTTCGCACCCGATATCGGTGCCATGCGCCTTCGCGAGCGGGGTGAGCAGGTCGAGCAGCGCGCGCGCCGCTGCGTCGCCGGCATTGGCGCGGTCGACCTGCGCCGCCGCCAGGTAGACGAGGGCGCGCGCCGCCATCGTCTGCGCCTTCATCCGCATCAGCATGCGGCGGACATCGGGGAATTCGACGATCGTCGCGGGCTTGCCTTCGCGCACACCCTGCACCCGCTCGCGGGCATAGGCGACGGCGCGCTGGGTCGCGCGCTCGGCGACCTGTACGCCCTGCAGCCCGACGTTGAGCCGCGCATTGTTCATCATCGTGAACATCGCGCGCATGCCGCCCATTTCCGGGCCGATCAGCTCGCCGATGCAATCGCCATTGTCGCCGAACGACAAGACACAGGTGGGGGAGGCATGGAGGCCCATCTTGTGCTCGATCGATACCACGCGAACATCGTTGAAGTCGCCCGGCGTGCCATCGGCGTTCAGCCGGTATTTCGGCACCAGAAACAGCGAAATGCCCTTGGTCCCCGCTGGCGCCCCCGGCGTGCGCGCCAGCACCAAATGGACGATATTGTCGGCCAGATCATGGTCGCCAAAGCTGATATAAATCTTCGTCCCGCTGATGCTCCACTTGCCGTCCGCGCGCGGCTCGGCCTTGGTCTTGAGCGCGCCGACGTCCGATCCGGCCTGCGGTTCGGTCAGGTTCATCGTGCCGGTCCATTCGCCGGTCGCGAGCTTGGGCAGATACGCCGCCTGCTGCTCGGGCGTGCCGTGGTGCATCAGCGATTCGATCGCGCCGACGGTCAGCGTCGGGCACAGCGCAAAGCCCATATTCGCGCTGCCCAGCGTCTCCAGCACCGCGGTCGACAGCGCGAAGGGCAGGCCCTGTCCGCCAAACGCTTCCGGCGACCCGATCGTGCCCCAGCCGCCCTCGACATAGGCCTGATACGCCGCGCGATAGCCGTCGGGCATGGTCACGCCCTCGGGCGACCATTTCGCGCCGACCGTGTCGCCTGCGCGGTCAAGCGGCGCCCACTCGCCCGCGGCGAACGCGCCCGCGCCTTCCAGCACGGCGTCGAGAATGTCGGATTCGACGCCCAGATCGGCAATCTGCGCGACATGCTCCAGCACGAAACGCTGTTCGGCGATGGCGGGGGTGAAGCTCATGTCGTCCTCTCTCTTGCGGCGCTTTTGTCCGCGCTATAGCGATGGCAAATGACCGCGCCAAATCCCCGCATCTTACCCTACGGCGAGGCGGCCATTGCCGAAGCCGCCGCGATCATTGCAGCGGGCGGATGCGTCGCGACTCCGACCGAGACGGTCTATGGCCTCGCCGCCGACGCCACCAATGCCGAAGCAGTGGCGGGCATCTATGCTGCCAAGGGGCGGCCGAGTTTCAACCCGCTGATCGTCCATGTCGCGGATCGCCGCGCGGCCGAAGCCATCGCGATGTTTGACCGCGACGCGCGCGCGCTCGCCGATGCCTTCTGGCCGGGTCCGCTGACTCTGGTGCTGCCGCTGCGCCCCGATGCGCCGATTGCGGGTCTGGTGACCGCCGGGCTGTCCACCGTCGCGATCCGGGTGCCGCAGAACCGCGCGATGCAGGCTTTGTTGGCGGCGACCGGCAAACCGTTCGCCGCACCCTCGGCCAATGCCAGCGGCAGCATCAGCCCCACCCGCGCCGCGCATGTTGCGGCCTCGCTCGCAGACCGCATCCCGCTGATCATCGACGATGGCGCGACCAGCGGCGGGATCGAATCGACCATCGTCGCGGTCGGCCCGCAACCGCGCCTGCTGCGCCCCGGTCCGGTATCGGCGGAGGCGATCGAGCGGGAGATCGGTCGCTGGCTCGGCGCGGCTGGCGACAAGGTTGAAGCCCCCGGCCAGCTTGCCAGCCACTATGCCCCGCGCAAGCCGCTGCGCCTGAACGCGACCGAGGCGCGGGACGGGGAGTGGCTGATCGGCTTCGGCGCGGTCGCGGGCGACGACACGCTGTCGAAGGCAGGCGACCTGATCGAGGCCGCCGCACGCCTGTTCGACGCGCTGCACCGGGCGGATGCATCGGATCGGGCGGCCATCGCTGTCGCGCCGGTGCCGGAGGACGGGATCGGCCTCGCGATCAACGACCGGTTGACGCGGGCGGCGGCGCGTTGACCTAATCGTCACCCCGGGCTTGACCCGGAGCCCCGCTTCTTCGACCGGCCAAGGCAGCTGGGCCCCGGGTCAGGCCCGGGGTGGCGATGGGCTCATGCCCCCGCTTTCGCCTTCAGCCGCTCGGCAAAGCTCTTGCGCAGCTTGTTAAGCTTGGGCGGGATGACGCCCAGGCAGTACGGGTTCCGCTGGCCTTCGCCTTCCCAGTAATTCTGGTGATACTCCTCGGCCGGCCACCAGGTGTCGGCATGTTCGATGGTGGTGACGATCGGCGCGGGCCATTCGCTGGCATTGCGTTCGATCCCCGCGCGCGCCGCCGCTTCCTGTTCGGGCGACTGCGGGAAGATCGCCGAGCGGTACTGCGTCCCGACATCGCCGCCCTGACGGTTCAGCGTCGTCGGATCATGCGTCGCAAAGAAAATGTCGAGCAGGTCGTCATAGCGGATCTGCGTCGGGTCGAACGTCACCTTCAGCGCTTCGGCATGGCCGGTATCGCCGCCGCACACCGCCTTGTAGGTCGGGTTGTCGACATGCCCGCCGATATAGCCGCTTTCGACCGTCTCGACCCCGATCAGGTCCTTGAACACCGCTTCCACACACCAGAAGCAACCACCCGCGAGGATTGCGGTTTCGGTAGTCATGCGCTTCAACTCCTTGCTACGAACGGCAAGATGGGGTTGAGCGGCACGGCTAACTAGGGGGATCGACGGGAATGCGCGACGGCACGGTGATGGTGACGGGCGGGGCGGGCTATATCGGCAGCCATGCGGTGCTCGCGCTGCTCGATGCGGGCTGGCGCGTCGTCGTTCTGGACAATCTGGTCACGGGTTTCGACTGGGCGGTTGACCCGCGTGCAGCGCTAATCGTCGCCAATATCGCCGATGAGGACAAGGTCCGCGCCGCGCTCCGCGAGCATCAGGTGACCGCGATCATGCACTTCGCTGGGTCCGTGGTGGTGCCGGAATCGGTCAGCGACCCCCTCAAATATTACCGCAACAACACCGCCGCCAGCCGCAGCCTGATCGAGAGCGCGGTTGCGGAAGGCGTGAAGCACTTCATCTTCTCCTCCACCGCCGCAACCTACGGAATTCCTGAGGTTGTTCCGGTGCGCGAGGATGCCCCGAAGCAGCCGATCAACCCCTATGGCATGTCCAAGCTGATGACCGAGATCATGCTGAAGGACGTCGCCGCCGCCCACCCGATCAACTATTGCGCGCTGCGCTATTTCAACGTCGCCGGCGCCGATCCGCAGGGCCGCAGCGGCCAGAGCACGGCGGGCGCGACGCACCTGATCAAGGTCGCGGTCGAGGCCGCGACCGGCAAGCGCGACGGCGTTTCGGTGTTCGGCACCGACTTTGCGACGCCCGACGGCACCGGGGTGCGCGACTATATTCATGTCAGCGATCTCGCCGCCGCGCATGTCCACGCGCTCGACCTGCTGATCGCCGATCCGGGCGCGAGCCACACGCTCAACGCCGGCTATGGCCGGGGTTATTCGGTGCTCGAAGTGCTCGACGCGGTCGATCGCGTCACCAACGTCACGATCGAGCGCAGGCTGGAAGGACGCCGTGCGGGCGATCCTGACGAACTGGTGTCGGACAATCGCGCGATCCTGGCGGCGCTGCCGTGGCGGCCGCAATATGACGATCTTGAGCGCATCGTCCGCGATGCCCTCGCCTGGGAGCGCAAACTGGCAGAGCGCGGGTAGCGCGGTGCGGCGCGCAGCGTTCCGGGTGTTGGCCGTGCTGGCGCTGGCGGGCGCGGCGACCGCGGCCGCGCAAGAACCGGAACGCTGGGAGGTGCCGCGGGAAATCTATGACGCGTCGCTCGCCGGCGAATATCGCAAGGCGCTCAGCCTGGCGCAGGCCGCGCTCGCCCGCTGCCGCGAGGCGAACCCGACGGACGAGCGTCCATGCGCCACTCTGTGGGTAACGCTCAGCAGCCAAGCCTATAGTGCGGGCGACCAGACATTGGGGGCCTATGCCGGCAAGGTCTATGACAGCTTCGGCATCGATTACAAAAGCAAGAGCCTGGCGCGGGCGAATGCGCGCTGGCGGCGCTTTGCCGACCGGGCCTCCAGCTATAGTACCGGCGACGACAATCAGCGCGCAAAGGAAATGTACCAGCTCGCGGTGCTCGCGGCGGTTTCCAAACATGGCCCGGACAGCGTCGCTGCAGGCGTTGCCTATGGCGATCTCGGTCGCCACCTCATCTATCGGCACCCCACAGAAGCGTCGCGCGGCGCCACCCTGTTGCATCGCTCGATCCGCCTGATCGAACGCTGCCCCGAACTCGATAGCGGCGGGACGCTGGCCTATAATCTCAGCGCGCTGGCGCTCAATCTCGAAAAATATCGGCTTTACGACCTCGCCGAACGTTATCGCCGCAAGCTCGTCCTGCTCGCCGACAGCGGGGTCGGCGCCTCGGCCGCGTTTGACCGCCAGTCGCATCGCAGCAGCCTGGCCTATAACCTGCGGCGGCAGGGAAAGTTCGCGGAGATGGAGCAGGTTCAGCGCGAAGTGCTGCGAATGCGGGTTGCGCAATATGTGCCCGATTCGAACATGTGGTACCATGCCCATGCCGATCTGGCCGACGCGCTGGCAGGGCAGCGGAAATGGGCCGAGGCGCGCACCTATTATCGGATCGGAACGGCGTCGGCACAGCGCGCCGTTGCCGCATTCGAGAAGTTCGACGGTGGAGCCGAGCGCGAGATGCGCTCGCGCCGTCCCGCGTTCATCGGCCTGGTGCGTGCGAACTGGGCATTGGCCGGTGCGACCCGAACCCCGCAGGATGCTGGACTTAAACCACCGCGGCGGGGTAGCTGAAGCAATGATCGAGCTGTTCCTGTCCGCCTTCGCGATGCTCTTCGTGGTGATCGACCCGCCGGGTTGCGCGCCGATCTATGCCGGACTGACCAAGGGCGCGCGGCCGACGCAGCAGCGGGCGATGGCGATGCGCGCGGTGATGATCGCGACCGCGATCCTGCTGGTGTTCGCGCTGGTCGGCGAAGCGTTGCTGCGCACGCTCGGCATCAGCCTCAGCGCATTTCGCATCGCGGGCGGGATCATGCTGTTCATCATCGCGCTCGAAATGGTGTTCGAGAAGCGTCAGGAGCGGCGCGAGGACCGCGCCGAAAAGGTGATGCAGGCGCCGACGGTCGAGGATGTTTCGGTCTTCCCGATGGCGATGCCGATGATCGCGGGGCCCGGATCGATCGCGACGATCATGCTGCTCGTCTCACGCGCCGACGGGCCGGGCGAGACGGCGGCGGTGTTCGGTGCGCTCGCGCTGGTGCTGGTGCTGACCCTCGGCGCGTTGCTCGCCGCCGGGCCGCTGATGCGCGTGCTGGGGGCGAAGATCGAATCGGTCATCACCCGCTTGCTCGGCGTGCTGCTCGCCGCGCTGGCGATCCAGTTCGTGATCGACGGGGTGAAGCAGAGCTTCGGGGTCTAGCGCGGCGCGTACCGGATTCGCCACAGCCGGTAGGGTGCGCCCTTGGGCAGCGGCACCGGCTCCAGCCAGGCCGGCACCTTGCCCTTGGCGAGTTGACCGTAGAAGCCGTTTTTCTCCCGCGCGCGATAGACGGTGGTCTCGGCCATGTTCGGGCACACCAGCAGATATTGCGCGCCATAGCGCTGCGCGATCCCGCGGAACGCTTCGGGCTTACCGGTGAAGGCATGGTGCACGTCGAGGATCGCGCGTTCGTTGCGGTGATACGGCCCGGCAATCCCCTTGTGTCGCGTCATCACGATCAGGCGCGGGCCAAGGTCGACATGGGTGAACAGCGTCGATGGCGGCAGCGCGCGGTCGAGCATCCGCATGCCTGCCCCGCTCATGCACCGGCTATTGGCCCGGCTCACCGTGCTGCGATATTTGGACGGCGGGTCGTTGACGGGCAGATATTTGACCACGAACCCGGCGAACAGCCCCGACACCAGCAGAAACGCCAACACCGATCCGAACACCCGCACCAGCATCCAGCGCTGGCCCAGGAACCAGGGCACGATCGTCCAGGCCAGCCATGCCGCGCCGGGCACCGCCAGCAGCTGTGCCGCCGGCCCCACCCGGACTTGCCACAGCAGCATCGCCCCGGCGAACGCCGTGAACAACCCGATCGCGACCCAGGCGACGAGGGTGTCGGCGGTCTTTGCGCGCCACGCCGCGAACCCCGCGCCGATGATCCCGATCACTGGTAGCACCGCCATCGGAAACGCCATGCCGAAGCTGTGCCGGTAGATCGGCCGCGCTTCGCGGACATTGTTGAGCCAGGTGTTGGCGAGCTCGTCCGACACGCCTTCGGGGCGTTGCAGGCATTGCGGGAACAGCCCGGCAAAGCCGCCGACGACGATCCCTCCCGCAGCCGCCGCCGCGCCCAGACGGACCAGACGGCTGGCGGGGTTGAGCAGGCTCAGCACCACCACCAGCGCGCCGGCTGTCACCATCACCGACAGCCACACCGGGGTCAGCGCGTCGCAGCGCATCGCGTAATTGGCATTGGACGCGAACAGCGCGAACCCCGCGCTGATTCCACCCGCCAGGCTCAGCCCATAGGCGCGCATCCGCGGCATTTCGTCACGGTCCCACACCCAGCGCAGCGCGACGATCGCCCCGGCCATGGCGCAGAAGGGCAGCAGCTCAAGCCCGATGGTCAGCGACCCGGCGCTGGCAAGCCCGACGGTGAGCCCTCCGCGCGTGCGCTGCGGATCCGCGATGCCCATGACGGCGAGAGCGAGGAAGGCGAGCTGCCAGCCATGATGGTCGATCCGCAGCGGCACGAACTGCGCCATCGTGGCGGTGCACCCCAGCAGGATCAGGATGGCGAGCGGCCAGGCGACGGGCGCGATCAGGCGGCGCAAAGCTGCGCCCATCGCCAGCATTGTCACAGCGAGCGGAACCAACGGCGCAATTCCCGCCGCCAGCCGCTCGGCCATCGCGGTGCCGACGAACGGCTGGAACAACAGGATCAGCCCCGCGATCGGCAGGTCGACCAGCCGCGACCAGTGGATGTCGAGGCCGCCGGGCGGGCTCAGCCGATATTGGCGCAGGTCGTACCAATCCTGCCCTGCGAGCAGGCCGCGCACCTGCATCATCCGCATATTGTCGTCGGTGTCGCTGAGCGCGAGGCCGTTGATCGGCCCCCAGCGGTACCAGAGATACCAGATGGCGATCGCCGCCCAGATGAGCAGGGTCCAGCGCACCCAGCGCGTCCGCAGTTCCCGTTCGAGGTCGAACCCCGCGAATCGCATCGAACTCAAAACCGCTTCCCCTTCTGCAGCGCGAGCATTAGGGCGGCGCGCGACTTCAGGGCAAGGCGGGCGTGGCTTCACTCAATCATCGACTGGACGATTTGCGGCGGAGCGGGGTGCTCGGCCAGCTGATCCGTTTCGGGATCGCGGGGGGCATTTCCACCGTGATCTATTCGGCCGTCTATCTGCCGCTGACCTTCTGGGTCTTCGCGCGCAAGGATGCCGTGTACGCCGTGCCGTTCGCCTTTGCCGTTGCGGTCACGGCGGGCTATTTCCTGCACAGCCGCTGGAGCTTCAAAGGGCATGGCACGCGTGACCCCGGCCCGCGGCAGAAGGTGCAGTTCGTGGCGGTGCAGGGATCGGGCGTTGCGCTCAACGCGATTATCACCTGGCTCGGCACGGCCGTGCTCGGCTATCCCGGCTGGGTGCCGCTGCTGCCCGCCGTCGGCCTCGCCACCATTTTTACCTTCATCCTCAATCGCTGGCTGGTATTCCGCTGATATGGACCGCATCGTTTACGACCGCATGGCCGAGCATGATTCCACCCATTGGTGGTATGTGGCGCGCCGCGACATCCTCGCCGATTATATCGCGCGCTATGTTCAGCCGCCAAAGGACGCCCGGATCCTGGAGATCGGCTGCGGCACCGGCCACAACCTGCCGATGCTCGGCGCATTCGGGCAGGTCGACGCGATCGAGATCGACGAAGCCGCGCGCACCGTCGCCAGCGCGCGGCTGGGCAAGGAGGTCGGCACCGCGCCGCTGCCCGAACTGAGTGGCGTCGCCGAGGGGCAATATGACCTGATCGCGGTGCTCGATGTGGTCGAGCATGTCGAGGACGATGTTGCGGCACTCGCCGGGATGGCGAAGCGGCTGAAGCCGGGCGGGACGATCCTGATTACCGTGCCCGCGCATCAATGGATGTGGAGCGCGCACGACGTGGTGAACCACCACAAGCGCCGCTACTCCAAGGCGAGCCTGACCGCGGCTCTGGACAAGGCTGGGCTCAAATGGCGCAAGCTGCGCTGGTTCAACTCGCTGCTGTTCCCCGCTGCAGTCGCCGCGCGTCTCGCGGGCAAGCTGACCGGCAAGGACGACAGCGACGATTCGCCGCCGCCCGGGCCGCTCAACTGGGCGTTCGAGAAGATTTTCGGGCTGGAACGCCATTTGCTCGGCCGCGTGCCGATGCCGCCCGGCCTTTCGATCATCGTGCTGGCGCAGCCGAAGTAGCCGACAAACGCCACGCCACGCGGATGCTGGTCGCGAAGACCGGAGCATAGCTGCGCAGCTCACTGCTCGCCGCCGCGTCGAAGGTGCGGAAGCGCGTCTGTGATGCCATCGCCCCGCCCATCGCCGCGCGTAGTCGCGTCCGCGCCTCCGCCTCGCGTCCCGGTCGGGTGGCGAGCAGGTCGCCGAGACTCCACTCGCCGACGATCCGGTCGCGATTGTCGGGCGGCAGGAAGCGCGCCTTGATCGCCAGCGCCTCACGGTAGCGCGCTTCGGCCTCGACCGGCTTCCCGTCGGCGCGGTAATTGGCGGCGAGACCGTTGAGCAGATTGGCGACATCGGGATGGTCGGCCCCTGACGCGGCAACGAACATCCGCATCGCCTCATTCAACAGGTCGCGACCTTGGGCGAGGAAGGCGCGCTTGCGCAGCGGGTCGAGCCCGTTGCTTGCGTCCTGATCGGTCGGCGCAACCACCGAACGCGTCGCGCCCGCGCGCCGCCGGAACATCGGCGGAATCACCGTCGCGGTGGCCATGCGGTAGAAATTATTGCCGCGATTGTTGAGCAGGATGGCGAGGTCGGCATCGCCCTGCGCGCGTGCGATCGTCACCGCCTCAGCGAACAGCGGATCGGCGTCGAACGCCTTGCCCTGTGCCGCGAGGACTTCGGCGAGCGTGTTGAGCGCCCAGGCCAGTTCCATCCCGCCCGCCGGGGCCAGCCCGCGCTGGATGTCGAGCGACCGTCTTGCGAGCGCCTCAGCCTCGCCCAATGCACCCCGCGCCATCGCCAGCGAGGCGAGTTGTCGCAGGCTGCGCGCGGTGTCGCCATGTTTCTCGCCGCGCTTTGCCAGCCGGATCTCGAACGCGCGGCGATAAAAGGGTTCGGCATCGGCAAGGCGCAACTGCATCGCCAGATTGTCCGCCAGCTTCTCCGCCGCGTCCGCCGTCGCCACGGTGCCAGCGCCGCGCCGCAGCGCTTGTTCGTATTGCGTCCGCCGCGCGCGCTCGGCATCGGCATAGCGACCCGCCGCCTCCAGCGTGGCGGCGTCCTGAACCAGCATCATCGCGGCGAGCAGCATGGCCTTTCCCCCGGTCGGGGCGGCGTGGCTTCAGTTCGCGTCGGCGACTGCCACCAGCGCCGCGTCGATCATCGGTGTGCCCGACGCATCCCCCGGCACATCATTGGCATAGGCGGCGAAGCTGAGCAATTTCCCGCTCTTTGCGCGCATATAGCCGGCGAGCGCGTTGGTGGCGTTGATCGATCCGGTCTTGGCGAAGATGCGGCCTTCCAGCGCCGTTCCCTTGAACCGACGGGCGAGCGTGCCATCCACGCCGCCTATGGGGAGTGTATCGCGCCACGCCGCGCCCCAGGGCTGGCGCGCGATCCAGTCGAGCAACGTCACCATGCCGCGCGGGGCGATGCGGTTATAGGTCGACATGCCCGACCCGTCGGAAAAGTCGAATGCGGCGCGCGGTACCCCGGCGGCGACGAACATCGCGGCGACGCGCTGTTGCCCATCGGCAACCGATCCGGTGCCATCGATCAGGCCGGTGCGGCGCAGCAGCAGTTCGGCGTGCAGGTTCTGGCTGACCTTGTTGATCGTGCTCACATCGTCCGCCAGCGGGGGCGGGGTGAGCGCGGCGAGCCATGTAGGTTCGGGTGGGCGGGGCGGTGGGGCGGTGCGTTTGATTGAATCGTCGGTCGCGGGATCGAGCGTGCGGTAGCGGGAAGTCACCGTGCCGCCGACCTTCACCCCACGCTCGCGTAGCAGCGCCGCCAGTCGCCACGCGGCATAGTGTGCCGGATCGTCGATGCCGAAACGCAGTATCCGGGGCGGTGCATCGGCGGCGATCGTGCCGGTGACCCGGATCGTGCGGTCGAATGGCAGGCGATCGAACCCGATATCGGTCTTACCGCCCGACGGGACGGTGACGACACGATTGTCAATCGTGACATAGCCAAGATGATCGATCTTCGGTGTCGCGCCCGGTGTGCCCGGCGTCAGCGTCGCAACCAGCTCATTGTCATCGAGGCTCAGGGCCGAATTGGCGGTGCCGGAGCGCGACGGGATGTTGTTCCAGCTCATCCCCGAACTCCAGCGCTCGTCGGGGAACAGGGTCGCGTCGCCGGTAATGTTGCGAACGCGCCGGATGCCTGCGGCAATGGCGTTGGCGAGCTGGCTCAGGCAGTTGGTGACGCAATCCGCCGCGCTCGACAGCCGCGCGTCGCCGCGTCCGGTGAGGATCACATCCTTGCCCTCCACCCGCACCGCCGCACCGCCGGTCGCATCGGGCGCGGTCATCGCGTCGGGCATCGACCACCAAGCGGCGGCAGTAGTGACGATCTTGGTGTTGGACGCCGGGATGAATCGCTCGTCTGGGCGGATCGCGACGATCTCACGCCCATTGCCGTCGCTAACCACCAGACCGAACCGCGCGCCAACGGGTGCCTTGGCGAACTCCGCCACGACCCGATCGCGCAATGGCGGCGCATCCTGCGCCCGAACCGGCGCGGCGAGCGCAAGCGCGATGAGGGCGAGCGTGGCCCTCACAGCAAGGTGGGCGGCTCTGGCTTGCGCTTGGGGGCCTTGGCCTGGACGGGTTCGTCCGCATCGGCGCGGGGCGGCGCGAACGGGGACACGGTGACCTCACCCGAATCACGGAAGCGATAGCCGAGCGAGGCATGGCCCTTTACCGGCCCAGCGACATCGGCGACGAGGTAGAGCGGGCGCCGTTTCGATTCGACATAGAGCCGGCCAAGATACTCGCCGATCATGCCGAGCACGAACATCTGCACCGCGCCGAGGAACACGACCACCAGCATGGTCGAAGTCCAGCCCTGCACCGCATTGCCGAACAGCCAGCCGACCACGATGTAGAGGAACAGCAGCACCGACAGGCCGGTCAGCGCAAGGCCGACATGGCTGGCGAAGCGTAGCGGCGCGGTCGAGAAGCCGGTGACCGCGTCAAGCGCGAAGCGGACCATCTTGGCCAGCGGATACTTCGTCTCGCCCGCGTGCCGCTCATGCCGGTCATAGACGAACGGCACTTGGCGGAAGCCGACCCAGGCGACCATGCCGCGGATGAAGCGTGCCTGTTCGGGCAGCGACAGGAACGCGTCGAGCGCGCGGCGGCTCATCAGGCGGAAATCGCCGGTGTCGAGCGGGATCGGCGTGTCGGTGATCCGGTCGAGCATGCGATAGAACAGCGCAGCCGTCGCCTTCTTGAAGAACGTCTCGCCATCGCGCTTGCGACGCACGGCATAGACCACGTCCGCACCCTGTTCGCGCATCGTCGCGCGCATGTCAGAGAGCAGTTCGGGCGGGTCCTGAAGATCGGCATCGATCACCAGAATCTCGTCGCCCGCGCACAGATCGAGCCCGGCGGTCAGCGCGAGCTGATGCCCGTGATTGCGTGACAGATTGACCGCGACCAGATGCGGGTCGCTGGCCGACAGCCGCTGCATCACCGACCAGCTGCCGTCGCGCGACCCGTCATTGACCAGGACGATTTCATAATCGTCGCCGACCGCCGCGCGCGCCGCCGCCGACACGCGGGCGTGCAGCAGTTCGAGACAGCCTTCCTCATTGTAGCACGGCACGACGACCGAGAGCTTTGGACGTTGCATGGCGCGGTCTTAGCGCGCCGCGCGGCCCTCGTCATGCGGGATTTGTGCCGACGCGGTTGACACCCGAAACGACGCCGCCTAACCGATTCGCAAATGAGAATCACTAGCATTCGCAGATTGAAGGGGTTTGGTATGAAGTCGCAACGCATCGTTCTTGTCTCGGGAGTCGCGCTCGCCGCGCTACTCGCTTTGCCCGCCTGGGCGAACGACGCGGAAACCGATCCCAAAGACACGGTGACTGTCACCGCGACCCGCACCCCGGTCGCGACGCAGGACGCGCCGGCCACCGTCAGCGTGATCGACGAAGAACAGATCGCCGACGAACTGGTCACCGACATCAAGGAACTGGTGCGGTTCGAACCGGGTGTCAGCGTCACGCGCCAGCCGACCCGCTTCGGCGCGGCGCTCGGCACCACCGGCCGCGCGGGTAATGAAGGCTTCACCATCCGCGGGCTTGGCGGCAACCGCGTGCTGATCCAGGTCGATGGCGTGCGCGTCCCTGATGGCTTCAGCTTCGGCGCGCAGGGCGTGGGGCGTGGCGATTATGTCGACCTCGGCTTGATCAAGTCGGTCGAGATTCTGCGCGGCGCGTCCTCGGCGCTGTACGGAAGCGACGGCCTCGCGGGCGCGGTCAGCTTCATCACCAGCGACCCCAAGGATCTGCTGCGCGCGGGGCAGGATTTCGGTGGCCTGCTGCGCGCCGCCTATTCCTCCGCCGATGACGAGTTCAGCGAGACCGCGATCGTCGCGGGCCGGTCGGGCGACTGGTCCGCAATGGCGGCCTATACCCGCCGCGACTTCCACGAATATGAGAACCAGGGCACGGTCGGCGGAACGGGTTCGGCGCGGACCGAGCCCAATCCGCAGGACGGGCGCTCGAATGCCGCGCTGGGGCGGTTGGTGTGGGAGAGCGGCGGGCATCGCATCCGCCTGACCGGAGAGTATCTCGACACGCACCTGACCACCGATGTGCTGACCGGACACAGCGCCAGCGTACTCAACCTCGACGCGACCGACACGGGTCATCGCTGGCGTACCGCGCTTGACTGGACGCTGAGCGGGGAGGGGCTGGTCGAGTCGGCGCGCCTTGCCGTCTATCTCCAGGATTCGGAGGACAGCCAGTTCACCTTCGAGGACCGCAATCCGGCAGTCGACCGCACCCGGCTCAACATCTTCAAGAACCGCGTCTATGGTGCGGCGGGCGAGGCACGGTTCAACTTCGGCACCCCCGAATTGCCGCTGCGGCTGATCGTCGGCGGCGATATCAGCCGGACCGAGCAACAGGGGCTGCGCGACGGTACCGTGCCCCCGGCGGGCGAGACCTTCCCGACCCGCGCCTTTCCCGACACCGATTACACGTTGGTCGGCCTGTTCGCGGCGGGTGAGGTGACGCTCGGCCCGGTGACGTTCCACCCGGCGCTGCGCTTCGATCATTATGACCTGTCGCCCGACATGAGCCAGACCTTCCCCGGCATCACCCCGGTCGCGCAGAGTGGATCGCGTGTGTCGCCCAAGATCGGCGCGGTCGCGAAGCTGGGCGAGCGCGTGCGCCTGTTCGCCAACTATGCGCAGGGGTTCAAGGCGCCTGAGCCGAGCCAGGTGAACCAGTTCTTCGGCAACCTCGCCTTTGGCTATGTCGCCGCGCCGAACCCCGACCTGCGCCCCGAAACCAGCGCGAGCTTTGAGGCCGGGGTGCGTTTCCTCGGCGACAATGTCCGGCTCGACCTGACCGCCTTCCACGCCGATTATGATGACTTCATCTCGCAGGAGGTGGTCGGCGGCAGCTTCACTCCGACCGACCCGGCGATCTACAAGTTCATCAATATCGACAAGGCCGAGGTCGAAGGGATCGAGGCGAAGTTCGAGGCGTGGAGCGACACCGGCTTCACTGGGCGGCTGTCCATCGCCTACGCAACCGGCGACGAGATCGCGCCCGGCGGTACCCGTTCGCCATTGCTGACGGTCGATCCGCTCAAGGTCGTGATCGGCGCGGGCTGGCGCGATCCGGGCGGGCGCTTCGGCGGCCAGCTGATCGCCACGCATAGTGCGAAAAAGGAGACCGACCGCGCCGGCGGCGGGTACACCCCGCCCGCCTTCACCACGCTCGATGTCACCGCCTTCGCGAAGGTCACCGACAGCATCACGCTGCGCGGCGGCGTCTTCAACCTGACCGACGAGACCTATGCCTGGTGGAGCGATGTGCGCGGCCTGTCGCCGACTTCGACCATCAAGGACGCCTACACCCAGCCGGGGCGCAACGGTAGCGTGTCGGTCAGCTTCCGCTTCTGAACAACGAAAACACGGAGGGTAAGATGAAACAGTGGATTCGATTGAGCATCGCCGCCGCGCTGATGACCGCGACCGCCGCCCCGGCGTTGGCCGATGGCCCGGTACGGGTGCGCACGCCGGAGGAAGAGAAGGCGTCGTTCGAGGCCGACCGCCGCGACATCCTGGCGATGGCGGGGAACTACAAGGTCCGCTTCGACATGCGCGAATCGACGCCGTGGCGTGAGGGCTATGTGCCGATCGATGCCAAGATTTCGGGCGGGCATGAATCGGTCCGCGTGATCGAGGATACCGGCCGCGTGATCCGGCTCCAGCATCTGCTGGTCGTGACCCATGAGGGCAAGGATCACGTCATCAAGCATTGGCGGCAGGACTGGGAATATGAGCCCGCCAAGGTGCTGGTCTATTCCGGCCCCGACAGCTGGACCTGGGAGGAAGTGCCGGAGCGGATGCGCCCGGGCCGCTGGTCGCAGACGGTGTATCAGGTCGACGACAGCCCGCGCTATGGTGGCTGGGGCCAGTGGACGACCGAGGCGGGGGTGCGGCGCTGGCGCTCCAACTGGACCTGGCGCCCGCTCGCCCGCCGCGATGCGGTGCGCGGGCCAGTCTATGACCGCTATCTCGGCATCAACCGCCACCAGAGCTTCCCCGGCGGCTGGGTCCATTGGCAGGACAACACCAAAATGGGCGATTTCGGCGGCAAGCTGGAGCCGGTGGTGCAGGAATATGTGCTGAACACCTACACCCGGTTCGACGGCTATGCGGTCAAGGCGGCGGACGATTACTGGGCCGCGACCAGGGGCTATTGGGCCGCAGTGCGCGCCGAATGGGACCGCATCGCCGCGGCGAAGAACGGCATCCGCATCACCGAAGCGGCGGAGTCCGGTACGGTGATCGCCAGCCGGTTGCTGGAGATTGCGGGCGAGATCCAGAGCGGCAAACTCACCGAAGCCGATGCGATCAAGACGGCGAAGGCGCTGATGGATCAGGCGACCAAGGCCGCGAACTGAAACCAGACCCTCCGGCCGCGCAAACGTGCCGGTTCCTGCCCGCCCCGGACTTCAGCCCCCGGGGCGGGCATTTTGGTGGTTGCGGATATGGCGCAGTGTTGAGGTTGGCGGGAACGTCGCGCGTAGCTCTACAGCCGTTTGCCCTGAGCCTGTCGAAGGGCAGGGGCTGCGCTCTGTGAGCGCGGGAGTGGTGCTTCGACAAGCTCAGCACAAACGGCGGTGTAGGCCTGACTTGCGCCCTAAACCCGCTCCGCCGAACTGACCGCATCCGCCGCGCGCAGTGCCGCGATCAGCTTCATCAGATGCGCCGCGTCGCGCACTTCGACGTCGATCATGTTGGTGTGGAATGTGGTGTCGCGCGTGTCGAAGCGGATGTTGAGGATGTTCGCCTTGTGCTGACCCAGCAGCGTCGCGACCGCGCCGAGCGCGCCGGGTTCGTTCTTGAGCGTCACCGCGATGCGCGCGGTGCCGCCCTCGGCCTTGTCGCCCCAGCCGATATCGACCCAGTCCTGATCCTCGACCGCGTCGAGTTTGGCGCAGCTGATCTGGTGGATTTCGATCGGAGCATCGGGATGGCGCACGCCGACGATGCGGTCGCCGGGAACCGGGTGGCAGCAGGCGGCCAGGGTGAAGGCGACGCCGGGGGTGAGGCCCTTGATTGAGATCGGCACACGCTGGACGGGCATCAGGGCCGCCTCATCCTCGGTCGATCCGGGCATCAGCGCTTCCATCACCTGTGCGTCGGTGACCTTTTGCCGCGCAATCGCCTCCATCAGCGCATCGGCATCCTCGAGCTTGAGCCGGGTCAGCGCGGCGCCCAGCGCCTCCTCACCGATCGGCACCGGCAGGCGACCGACGATCTCGTCATAGAGCTTGCGCCCGAGCGCGATCGTCTCGTCGCGCTCCTTGTGGCGCAGGTGGCGGCGGATCGCGGCGCGTGCCTTGCCCGTGATCGCGAAGTTCAGCCAATTGTCCTGCGGCCGCTGCGCCTTGGAGCGCAGGATCGCGACCTGATCGCCCTGCGCGATTTCGGTGCGCAGCGGGACGACGCGGCCATTGATCTTCGCGCCCACCGCCTGATCGCCCAGGTCGGTGTGGACGGCATAGGCGAAGTCGATCGGGGTCGCGCCCTTGGGCAGCTGAATCAGCTCACCCTTGGGCGTGAAGGCGAAGATGCGATCCTGATACATCGCCATCTTGGTATGTTCGAGCAGTTCCTCGGGACTTTCGGCCTGTTCGAGGATGTCGACCAGATCGCGGATCCAGCTGACCTGCGTGTCGGGGCGCACCGCATTCTGCTTGTACGACCAGTGCGCGGCGAGGCCATGTTCGGCCTGGCTGTGCATCTCGCGCGTGCGGATCTGGATTTCGACGCGGGTGTCGCCGGCATGAATGATGCTGGTGTGGAGCGAACGGTATCCGTTGCGCTTGGGCGTCGAGATATAGTCCTTGAACCGCCCCGGCACCATCGGCCAACGGCGATGGATGATGCCGAGCGCGCGATAGCATTCCTCTTCGGTGCCGACGATCGCGCGGAACGCCATGATGTCGGACAGCTGTTCGAAGCTGACATGCCGCTCCGACATCTTCTTCCAGATCGAATAGGGGTGTTTCTCGCGCCCCGAAATCTCGGCCTCGACCCCACCGCGCGACAGCAGCAATTTGAGGCCCGATCCGATCTTGGCGATGCGGTCCTCACCCTCGACGGTCAGCGCCGCGAGCCGCTTGGTGATCGATTCATGCGCTTCGGGTTCGAGCTGCTGGAAGGCGAGCGTCTGCATCTCCTTCATGAACTCGTACATGCCAATCCGCTCGGCCAGCGGGGCATAGATGTCCATCGTCTCGCGCGCGATCCGCCGCCGCTTCTCGGGCTTCGGGATATGGTGCAGCGTGCGCATATTGTGCAGCCGGTCGGCCAGCTTGACCAGCAGCACGCGGATATCGTCCGACATGGCGAGCAGGAATTTGCGGAGATTCTCCGCCGCGCGCTCGCTCTCGGTCTGCGCCTCGATCTTGGACAGCTTGGTCACGCCATCGACCAGCCGCGCGACGCTCGGTCCGAACTTGGCGAGGATCTCCTCAGGCGTGGCGACCGTATCCTCGATCGTGTCGTGCAGGATCGCGGTCGCGATCGTCTCGTCATCGAGGTGCAGGTCGGTCAGGATGCCCGCCACCTCGATCGGGTGGCTGAAATAGGGGTCGCCATTGGCGCGCTTCTGGCTGCCATGCGCGTGCATCGAAAATACATACGCGCGGTTGAGGAGCGCCTCATTGGCTTCGGGGTCGTAGGACAGGACCCGGTCGACAAGTTCATATTGACGCAGCACCCGCCGAATGTGGGGGGTGATGCTGCTGCTTTGCAACAGGTTTCACGCAAAACGGGCACCGGCGTTGGCCGATGCCCGTTTGGTGTTGCGTTGAAGTGACGGCTGTGTGGCTTACTTGGCGCGCGCGTTGCAGGCGGCGAGCGCCTCTGCGTCGAATGCGGTACCACCGACTGAGAAGGTGCTGAGAGTGCCGACGCGTTGCACGACCCGCTCGCACATGACCTTGTCGCTCATCGTCGACTTGGGCGCGGCGCAGGTCCCGTCCTTGCACTTCCAGACAGTGGTCTGGGTGATGAAGCTGGCCTTCTTCGGCGCTTCTGCCGGAGTGGCGGTGTAGTGGCCCGACTGGGCCAGAGCGGGGGTCGCGGCGCTGAGGCAGAGCGCGACAGCGGCGATCGGGGCGAAGCGGATCATGATACTCTCCCTGGGGTGCACTGCAACAAAGGTTGCGAATCGCTACTTACTCCGATAGGTATTCAGTTGCAATGGAAAACTGTTGCTGCACCGCAAGGAACTTATCGCGTTGTGCGGCGGTGAAATTAGGGTAGATTTGCCGGTTATGGGTCATACTGGACTGCGAGAACCCCTGCGACAGCTCGCCACCAATTGCAGCCTGCCGGCGGCGTTGGAGGCGATGGGTGAGCGCTGGTCCTTCCTGATCCTGCGCGCCGCATTCAACGGCCTTTATCATTTCGAGGAGTTCCAGTCGGAGCTCGGCATCGCGCGCAACATCCTCGCCAACCGGCTCACGCGACTGGTCGATCATGGCATTTTGGCGCGACAGACCTGCGACGACGATCGCCGAAAGGTGGAATATCGCCTGACCGAAAAGGGCTTTGCGCTCCTCCCGACCATGGTTGCACTGCGGCAATGGGGCGAGCGGTGGGAGACGGGCATGCCCGCGACGCCGGTGCTGGTCGATGCGCGCGACCATCGCCGGATCGCGCCGGTGCAGGTGCGGAGCCATGATGGACGCGTGCTGGGCAAGCACGATCTGCTCTGGTCCTTGCCCGAGGATGTCGTCGGTGAAAGCCCGGCGGAGGCCGCCGAATAATCAGGCCGCCGCGAGTTCGCTGCGGTTGCGGCCGCGCGACTTGGCGCGATAGAGCGCAGCATCGGCGATGCGGAACACTTCGTCCGACGACAGGTCGGGGCGGATCGGCGCGACCCCGGCGCTGACCGTAATCGTGAAGGTTGTGTCGCCGGCATGGATGCGCGCATCCTGCAGCGAGCTGCGCACCCGCTCGCACGCCACCATCGCGGCGGTGGTCGAGAGGCCGGGGAACAGCACCGCGAATTCCTCACCGCCCAGGCGCCCGATCACGTCCTCGACGCGCAGATTGGCGCGGAGCACATCCGCGAAATGCAGCAGCGCGGCGTCGCCCGCGTCATGGCCGTGGCCGTCATTGACCCGCTTGAAATGGTCGAGATCGAACAAGGCCAGCGCGCCCGGCCGGTCGGGCGTGTTGCTGCGAAACTGGTCGATCCGATCCTGGAACGCGCGGCGGTTGAGCACGCCGGTCATCGGATCGGTATTCGCCTGGCGCAGCAGATCGGCTTCGCGCGCCTTGCGCTGACTCACCTCGCGCACGACCGTGACGACGCTCAGTACCGCCTGGTCGGTGTCGCGGACGGCGCGTGCGGTCGTCTCGAACCAGCGGATGCCGCCGGTCGCGGTATGGCCGCGAAATTCGAACCGGTGGACCCGTTCAGGCTCCGCGATCACATGGCGATAGGCTTCGCGCACCCGTTCGCGATCGACTTCGTGGACCAGCTCCGCAGGGCTTTTGCCAATGATCGATTCCGGGGCGTGACCGGTCACCTCACGCATCGACGGCGAGGCGAACTGCACCGCCCCCCTGGGATCGAGTGTCAGGACGACGTCGGACACATGTTCGGAGATAAGCCGGTAGCGTGCCTCGCTCAGCGCCACCGAGGCGGCGAGGCGCTGATTCTGCGCGATCATCGTCGCGAACGGGACCGCGATCAGGAACAGCACGGCGAGGTAGAATTGGAAGAATTGCAGCTGGAACGCGTCGCTGCCGTCGATCAACTCCAGCGGTCCCATGCCCATGACGGTAAAGGCCGCCCCGATCAGCGCGATCAGGAACACGCCCAGCGTCGCTCCGGCCACGCGAAACGCCATGGTGGCGGCGATCAGCGGTAGGATCGGCACGAACAACAGCGGCAGGTGTGACTGCGCGAAGCACAGGCCGGTCACTCCACCCATCAGCAGCGTGATCCCCACAAAGCGCGGCAATGCGGCGGGGCCACTGAACCGGTCGCGATAGGTCGCTCCTGCCAGCGCGAGCAGAGCGATCGGGGTTCCGATGAGCGCGCCCAGGCCATGGCCGATGGCCCAGCTCAGCCAAACCGCCCACGGGTCAGCCCCCTGATAGAGTGGGAGTGTGATGGCCGGGATCACCCCGCTGGCGAGCGGTGCCACCACGCCCGCCGTCGCAACGAACACGGCGAGCGCTCGCAACGAAAGGAACATGCGCGCATCCACGCCGAGCCCGCGCAGCAGTGCCCAGGCGATCAGCGCTTCGACGATGTTCGCCACGCCGAACACGGGCGCGAGCGGCGCATAGGGCGACACGGCAAGCGAGGCCGCGACCGACGCCGCGAAGCAACTCGCAATGTGCAGCGGACGCTCGGTCGCCGGGCGCGTCAACAGCGCCCCGACCAGCAGCGCGGTAGCGAGCCACAGCAGCGCGACATGACCGCTCAGCCGGGTGAAGGCGATCGCGCCGACCGCGCACAGGAAATAGGCCAGCGCGACTGCGGCAACGACCAGGAAATTGGATTGAGACAGGCGACTGCGGCGCATGGCGGGAGGTTAGTCCCGACCCGTTAACGGGGCGTTTCCCGCGCCTGCGGGCGAGCGCGTATCCCCCAAAATCAATCGCTTCCGAGCATGCGGTGGCGGATATCGGGCGGGATCGGCGCCGACCGTCCAGCCGCCAGGTCGACATTGACATGGACCAGCTCGATCACCGTGTGCAGCGCGCCGGTTTGGGCATGCACCAGCTCGATCAGGCTGGTCACGCTCGACGTGCCGATCCGCGCGGTGCGGGCAAAGGCGTCGAATTCGTCATCGTACCGGAACGGCGCCTTGTAATCGACCGTGGCGCGCGCGACGTGAAATTCCATATCGCGCCATTCGGCCAGCTCGGCGAGCCGCAGCCAGCGCCAATATTCGCTGAGCGCGACATCGGCATATTCAAGGTAGCGGGAGTTAAACACGACCTTCTGCCCGTCAATTTCGGCATAGCGCACGCGCAGTCGGTGAGAAAAGGCAAAGCCGGGACGAGTCATGTCGTTGCACTGGCGCAACACTGTCCCGAATTCAATCACCCGTTCCCACGTTCGCAAGAAATTCGGATGGACGGCGAAGTCACGCCGCAATATCGGCGGCGCGCCCGTCGAATCAAACACTTATGGCGGGTATTTCAGGCCACTCCGGCCACCGATAAGGGGGAATTATGAAGAAGCTTCTGGTCGCTGCGGCGGCATTGTCGTGCCTGCCCGGCGTCGCGTTCGCGCAGGAAGAAGCGTCGGCCGGCAATTTGTTCGACGGCGCGCGCATCGAGGCACGTCTCGGCTACGAAACCCCGACCGTCAGCGGCGATGGCGACATCTACAAGATCGGCAGCGCGGTGTCCTATGGCGCCGAAATCGGTTTCGACCTCGCGGTCAGCAACAAGGTCACTGTCGGTCCGTTCGTGAACTATGAATTTTCGGGCGTCGAACTGTGCGACGGCCCCGACTGCCTTAAGGTCAAGGGCAATCTGGCCGCTGGCGGTCGCGTCGGCGTCGAACTGAGCCCGACCACTGCGCTCTACGGCAAGCTCGGCTATGCCTCGCTGACGATCGAAGCGACCAGCGGCGCGACCACCGCGTCCGACAGCAAGGGCGGCGTCTATGGCGCGCTCGGCGTCGAAATCGCGGTGTCGAAGAATGCCTATATCAATGTCGAAGGCGCTTACGCCGATTTCGGCGACTTCTACGGCACCGGCTTCAACCTGCAGCGCCGTCAGGCGTCGGTCGGTTTCGGCTTCCGCTTCTGATCGCTGCGGACCGGTAAAGGAAAGGGGCGCTCCGACCGGGGCGCCCCTTTTTTGCTTAGAGCCAAAGCGGGTTCGGCGATCACTCGTAGAATGACGATGTATCTACGCTGGAAGAGTCAACCGTGAGAGCCTCACCCTCCAGTTGACCTTTGACGATTGCGACGAAACTGTCAGACGTCGTGAAGCCATCGTCGTCGTCCTTCCCATATTGTAGCGTAAGATAGAGGTTCAGAACCGCAGAGAAACGGTTGCCCGGACCGAGGATAATTCCTTCGACGGGGACTTCGAACGCCTCGACCCGAGTGTGGGTCGAAAGAATGTCCAGATCGTCCCAGATGTCGAGGTCACTGATCTCAATATTCTGCAGCGCCTCAGCGATCTGTTCGCGCCGGGGGTCGGAGCGAAATGCCGTGCTTGCCATCAGAACACTACCTTTCCGAGTGCGACGCCGCGCTCGTACTGCCAATTCAACGTGCGACACAGGCCATCCAAGTCTGCGCCGATCACGCTGGGATCGATCGCAATTCCGAACAGCCGCCGTTCGAAATAGGGCCGGTCGATCGGTTCAATATCAAAATAGTGATCGCCTGTCGCTCCGCCAGCGGGAGCAAGCGGAATTGTCGGGTCAGGATGGACTGTGAACACGCCACGTTGCGAGATGATCCGAGGTGCGATTGATGAAGGGATATGAACAGCCACATCGGTTATCGTGAACGGATCATGCTCAATCGCCGGGTCGATAACGTTGCCTGCCTGATAAGCATAGACCCGCGCAACCTCTTTGCGAGGCTCGCTGCTAACCGCAAAGAATGCCGCGACCAGCGGGTTTGTTGACCAATCGAGGAGCCTCGTCGGAAGACCGTGATGCTGGCCAAGCGCGAGCAAATCCCAGGGCGAAAGAGATCCGACATCGACGAACTGACGGGCACGGCGCTCGAAGTTGCGGAACAGCACCCGTTCTATGCCGGCATCGTATCGCGCCTTGTCACGTCCGATCTTGGGCACGAGTAAATGCTTCTCTTTGTCCGCGACGCCCCGAAACAGCCAATGCGGGCTGCCGTGGCGATCAGCAAAGTCCAGAAACTCTCGCCACCTTTGCCGTCGGGCGGTCGCGTCCGAGATGCGACGACGTATCGCCATGGCTCAGGCGGATTTCACGCCGGTGTTGACGCCCATCGACTGGAGATACTTCTTCACGTTGCGTGCCGCCTGGCGCAGCCGCTGTTCATTCTCGACCATCGCGATGCGCACGAACCCTTCGCCATTCTCGCCATAGCCGACGCCCGGCGCGACCGCGACCTTGGCATGGGTCAGCAGCTGCTTGGAAAATTCAAGGCTGCCCAGGTGCGCCAGCGCGGGCGGGAGCGGGGCCCAGGCGAACATCGAGGCAGGCGGGGGCGGGATGTCCCATCCGGCGCGGCCGAAGCTCTCGACCAGCACGTCGCGGCGCTTGTGGTAAAGCTGGCGGTTCTTCTCAACGATATCCTGCGGGCCGTTGAGTGCGGCGCATGCCGCCGCCTGGATCGGTGTGAAGGCGCCATAGTCGAGGTACGATTTTACCCGCGTCATCGCCGCGATCAGCTGCTTGTTGCCGACCGCGAACCCCATCCGCCATCCGGCCATCGAATAGGTCTTGCTGAGCGAGGTAAACTCGATCGCGATATCCTTCGCGCCCGGCACCTGCAGGATCGAAACCGTCGGCTTGCCGTCAAAATACAGCTCCGAATAGGCAAGGTCGGACAGGATCCAGACCTTGTTCTCCTTCGCCCACGCCACCAGCCGCTCGTAGAAAGCCAGGTCGACCGTCTCCGCCGTCGGGTTCGACGGATAGTTGACGACGAGGATGCTCGGGCGCGGCACGGTGAACGCGATCGCGCGTTCCAGGCTCTCGAAATAGGCCTCGTTGGGCGTCGTCGGCACCGCGCGGATCGTCGCGCCCGCAAGGATGAAACCGAAGGTGTGGATCGGGTAGCTGGGGTTGGGCGCGAGCACGACATCGCCCGGTGCGGTGATCGCGGTGGCAAGGCTGGCCAGCCCCTCCTTCGACCCCATCGTCACGACGACCTCGCTATCGGGATCGATATCGACGCCAAAACGGCGGCCATACTAGTTCGCCTGGGCGCGGCGCAGTCCGGGGATGCCCTTCGACTGCGAGTAGCCATGCGCGTCGGGCTTGCGCGCGACTTCGATCAGCTTTTCGATGACATGGTCGGGCGGCGGCAGGTCGGGATTGCCCATGCCCAGGTCGATAATGTCCTCTCCCGCCGCGCGCGCCGCTGCCCGCATCGCGTTGACTTCGGCGATGACATAGGGGGGCAGGCGCTTCATGCGGTAGAATTCTTCGGACATCGTCTTGGGTTCCGGCTCCTCGGGGTGGTGCGCTGCGCGCGATGCCTCGTTATACAGGGGGCGGGGCGGCAAGCCAGAGGAGAGGCGCGTGGCGACGGCAAAGAAAAAAACGACGACCGCAAAGACGAAGCCTGACACCACCACAGCCACCGCAAAGCCAAAGGCGAAGCGCACGGCAAAGCCGAAGCCCGATCCCAAGCCCGCCCCTGAGGCCGCAGCTGAAACCAAGCCTGCTCTGGAGGACCTCCAACACTGGACCTGGGTGTTTGGGCGCGCGCAGCAGATGATGATGGAGCAGGGGCTGGATCTGGCTGGTCAGATGCCCGTGCACATGCCCGCGATGCCCCAGATGCCGACCGTGCCGCCAGTCGACCCCGCCGCAGCGATGCGCGCGGGCGCGGAGTTCTGGGCCGATACGATGACATTGTGGCAGCGCTTCCTCGACCCTGCCGCCGCACCCAAGTTCGAGGAAACCCCCGAACAGGCGCGCGACAAACGCTTCAAGGCGCCGCAATGGCGCGAACAGCCCGTGTTCGACTTCATCCGCCAGAGCTACCTCACGCTGTCGAACCATCTGCTCAAGGGCGTTGACCAGATCGAAGGCCTAGCCCCAAAGCAGAAGGAACAGCTGCGCTTCGCAACGCAGGGGTTCATCGACGCGATGAGCCCGAGCAACTTCCCCGCGACCAACCCGCTGGTGGTCGAACGGACGATCGAGACCAAGGGCGAGAATCTGCTCAAGGGCCTCGCGCATATGCTCAAGGACATGGGCAAGGGGCAGATGACCCAGACGGTCGAGGGCGCATTCGCGGTCGGCGAAAATATCGCGACCACGCCGGGCCGGGTGGTCAAGCGCACCCCGCTCTATGAGCTGATCCAATATTCGCCGACGACCGACACGGTGTTCGAAACCCCGCTGGTGATCTTCCCGCCCTGGATCAACCGCTTCTACATCCTCGACCTGACGCCGGAGAAAAGCTTCATCCGCTGGGCGGTGGAGCAGGGGCTGACGGTGTTCGTCGTCTCGTGGAAATCGGCCGATGCGAGCATGGCCGATGTGGTGTGGGACGATTATGTCGAGCGCGGGCAGATCGATGCGATCGACACGATCCGCGAATTGCTGGGCGTCGAGAGCGTCCACGCGATCGGCTATTGTGTCGCCGGCACGACGCTCGCCGCGACGCTGGCGGTGCTGGCCGCGCGGGGCGAGGCAGCGAAGGTCAAGAGCGCGACCTTCTTCACAGCGCAGGTCGATTTCAGCGAGGCGGGCGACCTCAACGTGTTCGTCGACGACGAGCAATTGGCGCTGATCCAGTCGCTGACCAGCGACGGCTTCCTCGACGGACGCTATATGGCCGCGACTTTCAACCTGCTGCGCGGGCGCGACCTGATCTGGAACTATGTCACCAGCAATTACCTGCTGGGCGAGGATTATACGCCGTTCGACCTACTCCACTGGAATTCGGACGTTACCAATCTGCCCGCGAAGTGGCATGCCAGCTATCTGTCCGACCTGTATCGCGACAATCTGTTGATCCAGCCGGGCGCGCTGGCGATCGGAGGGACGCCGATCGACCTGACCAAGGTGATGACGCCCGCTTATGTCCAGGCGGGGCGTGAGGATCATATCGCACCGCCGCGCAGCGTGTGGAAGCTGACCCGGCATCTGGCCGGGCCGATCCGCTTCGTCCTCGCCGGATCGGGGCATATTGCGGGCGTGGTCAACCCGCCGTCATCAGGGAAATATCAATACTGGATCAATGAGGCAGGTGCAGCAAATCTGGACGATTTTGTTGCAGGCGCGACCGAGACCAAGGGTAGCTGGTGGCCCGATTGGGTCAAGTGGATCGAACAGCTGGATGCTGCACGGGTTTCGGCAGAAAAGGCAAGAATCCCTAGCGTCAACGAGGAACTTGGCGCTGCCCCGGGACGTTACGTTCGAACGCGCTAAATTTTTTGTGCACTGCACAATAAACCCCTTGAAACCCGCCCGGCGTCTGCGTATATGCTGCATTGCAATAATCGCAGCGAGGACGTCGTTATGGCCAGCAAGGGTCCGCGTACCGGGGCGAAAAAGCCGGTAGCCAAGGCACCGGTCGCAAAGGTCGCAACCAAGGTCGCCGCGCCGGTGGTCGAGCCGAAGCCCGAACCCGTCGTGGAGCCGGTCGTTGCGGCCGTTGCCGCGCCGGTCGAACCGATCGCAGAAGTGGCCAAACCGGTGATCGAAGAGATTGTCGAACCGGCCATCGAAACTGTCGCGGAAACCGTCGAGGCGGTCGCCGCACCTGTAACCGAGATTATCGAAGAGACCGCCCCGCAGATGGCGGACACCGCAAGCAAGGGAATCTACACCATGGAAGCCATTGAAAAGAGCCAGGCGATGTTCGCCGAACTGAACGACAAGGCGAAGGCCGCTGTCGAAAAGAACACCAAGCTGGTCGGCGAAATGACCGAGCTGGCCAAGGGCAATGTCGAAGCGCTGGTCGAGAGCGGCAAGATCGCTGCCAAGGGCCTCGAGACCATGGGTCAGGACGCTTCGGAATATAGCCGCAAGCAGTTCGAGCAGGCGACCGCCACGATGAAGAGCCTGGCCGCGGTCAAGTCGCCGGCCGACTTCTTCAAGCTGCAGAGCGACTATGTCCGCAGCGCGTTCGACTCGATGGTCGCCGAAACCTCGAAGAACACCGAAGCGTTCATCAAGCTCGCTGGCGACGCCGCGCAGCCCGTCTCGAACCGCGTCGCGGTCGCGATGGAGAAGATCAAGACCGCGGCCTGATCAGGCGCCGGTCCGGATCGGACGAAATTTGGGGCGGTCGCCACGTGCGGCCGCCCTTTTTTCGGTCTGCGCCGGGTTGCGGCCGGTGCCGCCAGATTTGAGCGAAACTCGAATCCGCAAATCGGATGCTGCTCCCCCCTTGCCCTCGACTCACCGCTGCCATATTTTCGCAAGTCTCATGACAGCGCTGCGCACCACCAACTCGATGGCTCCGATCACGATGAGCGATTCCGATCGCGACGATGACGAAGGCACCAACACCGGTGTCGTCACCCGCACGCGCGCCAAGACCAAGAAACCGACGCCCTATCGCGTGTTGATGCTCAACGACGATTACACGCCGATGGAGTTCGTCGTGCTGGTGCTCCAGCGCTTCTTCAAAATGGACATGGAAGAGGCGACACGCGTGATGCTCGCAGTGCATCAGCGCGGCGTCGGGGTGTGCGGCGTATTCAGCTATGAGGTCGCGGAGACCAAGGTCGCGCAGGTGATGGATTTCGCGCGGCAGAACCAGCATCCGCTGCAATGCACGCTGGAAAAGGCGTAGCGTCCCACCGTCGCCCCGGGCTCGACCCCGGGCTGGGCTGTCCTTTGGCCCGTAGAAAGAGGAGCCCGGTCCCGGGTCAAGCCCGGGACGACGATCCGCTCAGCGCGGTTCCGGCAGCCAGCTCAGATCCAGCCCTTCATACCGGTTCACATAATTCGCCGCGCGCGCGAGTGCCGCTTCGTCGATCAGCGTGACCCGGCCCGATTCGCGGCCGATCATGCCCTCTTCCTCCAGCTGGCGCAGCATGCGGTTGACATGGACCGAAGTGAGGCCGGTCGCGTCGCCGATCTCTTCCTGAGTCAGGCCCAGGTTGAACGCCTTGTCGATCGTCTTGTCGGTGCCGCGCAGCCGGTTGCGCAGTTCGAGCAGCAGTGCCGCGACGCGCGCCTTGGCCGAGGTGCGGCCGAGCGCGGCGAGGCGGTCGGTCAGCGCCACCCGCTCGATCTGGCACAGCACCAGAATCAGCGACGACAGGCGCGGATGCGCGACGCACAGCGCGCTGAACGCCTGGCGATCGAACGGGCACACCACGCAGTCGGACAGGGCTGACAAGGTTTCGGGCGCCTCGCGATAGACGATGCTGGAAATGCCCAGCACGTCACCGGGAAAGTGGAAGCGCAGGATCTGGCGGCTGCCATCGTCGAGCAGGACATAGCTCATCACCAGTCCCTTGCGCAGAATATACAATTCATCCGCTGGCTCATTCTCGCGCAGCAGGATCGCGCCACGCCGGATATGGCGCTGACGTTCCTCCAGACGCTCGAGCGCGGCCCTCTCTCCCGGCACGAGCGTGACCAGCTCGTCCAGAATCTCCGCGAAACAACTCCCTGACACTCTGTCCCTTCCCCCAACTACCTCCTGCAAAGCAGCCCTGAAAAAACAGCGCATTAAAGTCGATCAAGCCGCGTAACGGTTGGCCGCACTTGCGCGCGCCCTTTCACGCGATAGAAGCCCCTGATGGACCGTATTCTCATCCGCGGCGGAAACCGCCTATCCGGTAATATTGCTATATCGGGCGCGAAGAACGCCGCGTTGACGCTCATGCCGTGCGCGCTGTTAACCGACGAGCCGCTGACGCTGCGCAATCTGCCGCGTCTCGCCGATGCCGACAGCTTCGGGCATCTGCTCAATGAGCTGGGCGCATCGACCGCGATCGAGGGGACGCGGCCCAATGATTTCGGTCGCGTGCTCACGGTGCGCGCGTCGCGCCTGACTTCGACCGTCGCGCCGTACGATATCGTGCGCAAGATGCGCGCGTCGATCCTGGTGCTCGGCCCGCTGCTCGGGCGTGAGGGTGTGGCGACGGTGTCGCTGCCCGGCGGCTGCGCGATCGGCAACCGGCCGATCGACCTGCACTTGAAGGCGCTGGAAGCGATGGGCGCGGAGATCGAGCTGGCGGCCGGCTATGTGAAGGCGACCGCGCCGGGCGGGCGCCTGCCCGGCGGCAGCTATCGCTTCCCGGTGGTGTCGGTCGGCGCGACTGAGAATGCGCTGATGGCCGCTGCAACCGCGCGCGGCACGACGGTGCTCGAAAATGCTGCGCGTGAGCCCGAGATCGTCGATCTGTGCAATCTGCTGGTCGCAATGGGTGCGTCGATCCACGGCATCGGCAGCGAGACGCTGACGATTGAGGGCCGCGACCGGCTGCATGGCGCGACCTATCGCGTCATGCCCGACCGGATCGAGGCGGGCAGCTATGCCTGCGCCGCTGCGATCACCGGCGGCGACGTCGTGCTGGAAGGCGCCAAGGCCGACGACATGCGCGCGACGCTCGACGCGCTGGTCGAGGCGGGCGTGACGATCGAGGAACTGCCCAACGGCATCCGCGTCGCCGCCGACGGCCCGCTCAAGCCGATCACCCTGTCAACCGCGCCCTATCCCGGCTTTGCCACCGACATGCAGGCACAGTTCATGGCGATGCTGTGCAAGGCGGATGGCGCCAGCGTGCTGACCGAGACGATCTTCGAAAACCGCTACATGCACGTGCCCGAACTGGCGCGCATGGGTGCGGACATCACCGTCAGCGGACGTACCGCGGTGGTGCGCGGCGTCGATCGCATGGTCGGCGCGCCGGTGATGGCGACGGACCTTCGTGCATCAATGAGCCTGATCCTCGCGGGGCTGATCGCCGAGGGCGAGACCCAGGTCAGCCGCATCTATCACCTCGATCGCGGTTATGAGCGGCTGGAGGAGAAACTGCAGGGCGTCGGCGCCGACATCGAACGCGTCGGTGACGGCTGACGCGCAGGCTGTTACCTGACCGGCGAAACCGACTCGCCGGGAGACTGACATGCGCCTGATCGTTGGATTGCTCGCCGGGCTTTCGCTTGCGGGTTGCGCGTCGCAGCGGGCGACGACGCCTGCCGCGCCAGTCAGCGTGCGGATCATCGCGTTCAACGACTTCCACGGCGCGCTCGACACCCCGGCACGGCCGATTGAGGTGCAGGCTGCAAACGGCGAGACGGTGAAGGTTCCCGCGGGCGGCGCGGCCTATTTCGCGTCGGCGGTAAAGGCGCTGAAGGCCGGTAACCCGAACAATGTCGTCGTTGCAGCGGGCGACCTGACCAGCGCCAGCCCGCTCGTCTCCTCGCTGTTCCTCGATGAACCCACAGTCAAGGCGCTGAGCATGGCGGGCCTTGAGTTCAATGCTGCCGGTAATCACGAATTCGATCGCGGGACCAGGGAACTGTTGCGGCTGCAACAGGGCGGGTGCGACAAGAACGCGGTCGCACAGCCGTGCCAGCTCGAACCGTTCAAGGGCGCGTCCTACACCTATCTCGCGGGCAACACGCTCGACGCTTCGGGCAAGAGCCTGATGCCTGCGACCGGTCTCAAAAGCTTCGGCGCTGGCAAGAACAAGATCACGATCGGCTTTATCGGCCTGACGACGCGGATGACCGGCACTTATGTCGATCCGGCGGGGATCGTCGGCTACTCCTTCGCCGATGAGGCGGAGACCGCGAACAAGCTGATCCCGCAATTGAAGGCACAGGGCGCCGACGCGATCGTGCTGATGGTGCATGAGGGCGGCTATCCCGCGCGGTCGGACCAGCCGAACCGGTGTGAGGGGCTGTCGGGGCCGATCCTCGACATCATGGATCGGCTGGACCCGGGGGTGGACGTGATCGTCTCTGGCCACACTCATCGCGCCTATATCTGCGATTATTCGGTCACTAATCCCGCCAAACCCGTGTTGCTGACCAGCGCAGGCAATAACGGCGTCATGCTGACCGCGATCGACCTGACCTTTGACCCGGTATCGAAGAAGGTGTCGCAGCGTTCGGCGAGCCAGCGGATCGTGCAGGGCGATGGCGCGGTGAGCGCGGGCGGCCCGGTCAAGAGCAACCTCGCATTCCCGGTCTATCCCGCCGATCCGGCGGTCGCCGCGCATGTTGCGCGCTATGCCGCCGCCGCAGCGCCGCTTGCCCGCCGCCCGGTGGGCAAGGCGTCCGCGCCGATCCTGCGTGACGAGGATAGCGAAATCGTGGAATCGCCGCTCGGCCTGCTGATCGCCGATGCGCAATTGGCGGCCACAAAGAAGGACGGCGCACAGATCGCGCTGATGAACCCCGGTGGGGTTCGCGCGTCGATTACTCCGGCGGCGGACGGCACGGTGACGTTCGGCGACCTCTTCACCACCCAGCCGTTCGGCAACAACCTGCAGGTGCGCGAATATACGGGCGCGCAATTGCTGGCGGTGCTGGAGCAGCAATTCACCAATGCGGACGGGCCGAAGCTGCTGTTCCCGTCGGGCCTGACCTACAGCTATGACACGTCGCGACCAGAGGGACAGCGGATCATCGCGCCGCTGGTCGATGGCAAGCCGCTCGACCCGGCGGCGACCTATCGCGTGGCGATGAACGGGTTTCTTGCCGGGGGTGGCGATGCATTCACCACGCTGAAGGTCGGGCGGATCGTCGCGGGCGGCGTGTTGGATGTCGACGCGCTGGAGGCGTGGTTCGCGCGGGGGCAGGTGGTTACCCCGCCCGCGCTTGGCCGGGTCAAGAATGTGGGGCCGGAGTGAATCTTTTTAGCCCCTCCCCTTTAGGGGAGGGGTTGGGGGTGGGGCGTCTCAGTCTCACCGAGACCGACGCGCCCAGAGGATAGGCCCCACCCCAACCCCTCCCCTAAAGGGGAGGGGCTTAAGCAAATTAAGCCCGCACCACCTTCGCGATCGCGTCGAGCAGGCCGTTGACGAACCCCTTCTCGCGCCGGTCGTAAAATGCGTCGGTGACGTCGAGATACTCGCTGATCGCGGCGCCCACCGGCACGTCCTTGCGTGCCAGCAACTCATAGGTGCCGGCGCGCAGGATCTGGCGCATCGGGCGATCGAGCCGGTCGAAGCTCCAGTCCACGGCCAGCTTCGACGCGATCAGCGCGTCGATCTCGTCCCGGCGCGCATCGACACCCTTGACGATATCGTCGAAGAAATTCGGATCGGCGTCGATATATTCCTCATCTTCGATCGTCGCGCCCAGCCGGTGCTGGTGAAACTCGGTCAGCAGCTGGGGCAGGGGGGTCTTCTCCATCTCCTGCTGGTACAGCGCCTGCACGGCGGCAAGGCGCGCAGCGGCACGGGCTTTGGAACGGTTCTTTGCGGAT
>JASBRX010000029.1 GCA_030149245.1 Sphingomonas bacterium | reverse complement strand
CGCAGCCGCGCGGAGCAAAGCTCCGCTCTACCCCTCTCCAAGCTACGCTAGGCAGCAAGCTGCCAAGCTGCGCTATCCTCCCCCCTATCAAGGGGAGAGGAAGAGGCCCCCCACAACCTAGGTCGGGGCTATCGCCCCTTGAACAATCCTCCGAGAATCCCGCGCACGATCCCGCCGACGACGCTGGCCCCGACGCCGGACTTCTTTCCGAAGATCGCCTTGGACACCTCGCCCGCGACTGCGCGACCGGCGGCGGTGGAGGCGGACTGGGTCGCTGATTTGACTGCGCGGTTCCATGGGCTGTTCGCGGCCTCGCGCTCGGCCTTGCGGCGGGCCGCTTCTTCCAGCCGTGCCTGACGGTCGGCCTCCCGCTGCGCGGCGAGGCGCTGGCGCTCGGCCTCCTTGGCGGCACGGGCTTCGTCCTTGGCCTGGGCGAGCGCCGCCTTTTCGGCCTCGTCCCGCGCCTTGGCCTCGGCAGCTGCGGCGGAGGCTTCGGTTGCCTTGGCGGTGAGCAGTTCTTCGGCGGACTCGCGGTCGACGCGGGTGTCGTATTTCGACCCGACCAGATCGGTCTCGATCAGGATCTTGCGCTCCTCCGGGGTGACCGGTCCCACGCGGCCGCGCGGCGGCTTGATCAGGGTGCGCTGGACCGGGGACGGCGCGCCATCGGCCATCAGCACCGAAACCAACGCCTCGCCGACCTTCAGTTCAGTGATCGCGGTTTCGACATTCAGGTCGGGATTGGCGCGGAAGGTTTCGGCCGCCGCCTTGATCGCCTTCTGCTCGCGCGGGGTGAAGGCGCGCAGCGCGTGCTGGACGCGGTTGCCGAGCTGGCCCGCGACGTCCTCGGGGATGTCGATCGGGTTTTGGGTCACGAAATAGACGCCGACGCCCTTGGACCGGATCAGGCGGACGACCTGTTCGACCTTGTCGAGCAGTGCCTTGGGCGCTTCTTCGAACAGCAGATGCGCTTCATCGAAGAAGAAGACGAGCTTGGGCTTGTCGGGGTCGCCGACTTCGGGGAGCGTTTCGAACAGTTCGGACAACAGCCACAGCAGGAAGGTGGCGTAGAGCCGGGGTGACGCCATCAGCTTGTCGGCGGCAAGGATGTTGACCACGCCATGGCCATTGTCGTCGGTCTTGATGAAATCCTGGATCGAAAGTGCCGGCTCGCCGAAGAAGTGCGCGCCGCCCTGGCTGCGCAGCTGGAGCAATTGCCGCTGGATTGCGCCGACGCTGGTCTTGGCGACATTGCCGTAGCGGGCGCTCAGTTCGTCGGCACGCTCGCTGCATGCGGCCAGCATCGCCTGAAGATCGTCGAGGTCGAGCAGCAGCAGGCCATCATCGTCGGCTACCTGAAAGGCGATGGCGAGCACGCCTTCCTGCGTGTCGTTGAGGCCGAGCAACCGCGCGAGCAGCAGCGGGCCCATCTCCGACACGGTGGTGCGGACCGGATGGCCCTGCTCCGCGAACAGGTCCCAGAATTGCACGGGAGCGGCGGCGTAAGCCCAGTCGGTCTCGCCAATTTCGGCGGCACGCTTGCTGAATGGTTCGTGGGTTTTGGCGGTCGGCGACCCGGCCATGGCGATGCCGGAGAGATCGCCCTTCACGTCCGCCGCGAACACCGGAACGCCAGCGCGGCTGAAGCTTTCAGCGAGACTCTGGAGGGTCACAGTCTTGCCGGTGCCAGTGGCTCCGGCGATCAGGCCGTGGCGATTGGCCCGCTTGAGCACGAGCGCCTGCCGCTCGCCGCCGCCAAGGCCAATGAACAGATCGACTTCACCCGACATGCTGCGCTCCCGATGGTCAGGAGCGCAGCATTAGGGAGAATGCGTCTGGAGGCCAGCCCCTATCAGCGGGCGAAGTCGACCGCGCGATAGGTGCCGACACCGCCGCGTGCCATGATGTAGAGCACGACCGATTCCGCGCCCGATGCCTTGGCCGCGTTGACCAGACGGGTGAAGTCGGCCGGGGTTTCGATCGGCTGGCGGTTGACCGAGGTGATGACGAGGCCGCGCGTCAGCTGTTTCTGCGCCGCATCGCTTGCCGGATCGACACCGACGATGACGACGCCCTTGGTCGCCGGATCAACGCCGATGGTGCGCGCGATCTGGGGCGTCAGTGCAGTCACGCTGATACCCAGCGATGCCGGACCCTGGGTCGCCTCATCGCCGCCGGGCGCGCCTTCGTCGGCGTCGGGGTCAAAGCCGCCGAGCTGCTCCTCGGGCGGACGCTTGCCGACCGTGACCTGGACCGTCACCGGCTTGCCGTCGCGGATCAGCTCGACCGCGATGCGCGTGCCGGGGCGGACATTGGCGGCGAGGTAGGACAGAGTCTGGTCGGGGGTCACATCCTTGCCATCGACCTTGACGATAACGTCACCCTGCTTGATCCCGGCCTTGGCCGCCGCCTCGCCCGGCTCGACGCGGCTGATCAGCTCGCCCTTGCCCTTGGGCACGCCGAACGACTTGGCAAGATCGTCGGTCAACGGCTGGATGCCGACGCCGAGATAACCGCGTTCGACGCTGGCGCCCTTCATCAACGTATCGATGATCGGCTTGGCCTCAGACGAGGGGATGGCGAAGCCGATACCGACATTGCCACCGGTCGGCGACAGGATCTGCGAATTGATGCCGATGACGTTGCCATTGAGGTCGAACAACGGACCGCCGGAATTGCCGCGGTTGATCGAAGCATCGGTCTGAATGAACCGGTCGAGCGGGCCGCCCTGTCCGGTCGCGCGGTGCAGCGCGGAGATGATGCCTGCAGTCACCGACCCGCCAAGGCCGAACGGGTTGCCGATCGCGACCACCCAGTCACCGGCGCGCGCGCGGTCCGAGTCGCCGAACTTTACGAAGGGCAGGTTGGTGTCTTCGATCTTGAGTACGGCAAGGTCGGTAGCCGGGTCGCGGCCAATCAGCTTGGCGGTGTATTCGCGGCGATCGGCCAGCGTCACCTTGATCGATTCGACCACCGCGCCCCGCTGGCCAGCCGAAATCACGTGATTGTTGGTGACGACATAACCATCGGCCGAGATCAGGAAGCCCGAGCCGAGCGATTCGGCCTGACGTGTGACCGGACGGCCGCCGCCGCCCTGCTGGCCGCCGAACAGGTCGCCGAACGGGGTGCCGGCGAACGGGTTGGTCTGGACCTGTACGCGCTGCGTGGTCGAAATGTTGACCACTGCGGGCTGAAGCTTCGCGACCATGTCGGCAAAGCTCATCGGCGCGCCGGCGCGGGGGACGGCGGCCTGGATTGCGCCGGGTTCGTTCTGCGCGGTCTGCGCGCCGGCGGGGTTCTGCATGACGAGCGCCGCGCTCGCGCCACCGATCAGGAGCGCGGAAGTGATCGCATAGGCATAGCGCACGGGAGTGGTTCCTTTGGTCATCTGGCCCTTGGAGTTGCGGCCCGGTCCGGGCGTAGGTTCGGTCATCGGTGTATTACTCGCCTGAAATAGCTGAACGGCGATTGAATATGAACGAACCGACAGCCGTTGGGGTCCGGATCATTCCTGACGCGCCGAAGCCGGAGCCCTAACGGCCCTGGCCCCGGAACTCGCGCAGATAGTCATTGTCCGGCGACAGGATGATCGACGTTTCGCCCATCGCATCGCGGCCATTGCCGATGAAGGTGGTGCGATAGGACTGCATCGCGCGCCAGAAATCGTAGAATTGCGGATCCTTGTTGAACGCGGTCGCATAGATTTCCGCCGCCTTCGCATCCGCCTCGGCGCGGATGATCTGGGCGTCCTTCTGACCATTGGCGCGGATCGTCGTCGCCTCTTGCTCACGCGCGGTGCGCATCCGCTGCAACGCCGAATCCAGCGGGCTGCCCTCGGGCAGATTGGCCTGCTTGATGCGGACGTCGACGATCTCGACGCCGTACTGGCTGGCGTAACGCTGCAGACCGGCCTGGATATTGTCCATCACCGCCGTCCGCTCCGGGCTGAGCAGCGAGGCAAAGGTGCGCTTGCCAAGCTCGGCGCGCAGAGCCGATCCGAACAGCGGCTGGAGCTGGTCGGCGACGCGGCGCTCGGTCCCGGCGGTCACCACCATGCGCAGCGGATCGACGACGCGGAAGCGGGCAAAGGCGTCGACCTCAAGCCGCAGCTGATCGGTCGAGAGCACCGGCTGGTTCTCCAACTCGATGTCGAGCACGCGCTTGTCCACCCACACGACACGCTGGATGAAGGGGACCTTGATCTGCACACCGGCGCCGGTGTTGCGACCGAATTGCTCGCCCGGCTGATACTGGTTGATCGTCCGAACCGGCTGTTCGAGCTGCAGGATCACCGCCTGCTTGGTCTCATCGACCACGAACACGGTGTTGAGCAGCACGAACAGCAAAGCGAGGGCGAGTCCGCCGAACAGGACGGGGCGGGTGACGATGGCGTTCACTGTGCGCCTCCCTGTTGCTGCGCTTGCTGGGCGGGTTGCGCCTGCTGACCTTGCTGCACCTGGGGCTGGGCGGGATTGCCGCGTGCCGCCGGCAGTGGGAGATAGGGCGTCACGCCGCGCGTCTCGACCACGGTCTTGTTCGACTTGGCCAGCACCGCCTCCATGGTTTCGTAATAGAGGCGGCGACGGGTCACTTCGGGCGCGAGCTTATATTGTTCGTAGATCTTGTCGAACTGCGCCGCCTGACCCTGGGCCAGCGCGGTCACCTGCTGGGCATAGGCGCGCGCCTGGTTGCGGGCACCCTCCGACTCCTGCTGCGCCGCAGTCACCTGCTTGAACGCTTCATCCACCGCCGCCGGGGCGGAGGCGTTCTTGATCGACACGCCGCGCACGCGGACGCCGGAGTTATATTCGTCGAGGATCGCCTGCATCGCCTGCTGCACCCGCGCCTCGATCACGGTACGGCCAGGGCCGATCGCTTCGTTGAGCGTGACGCCGGCCACCGCGGCGCGCATAGCGCTTTCCGCCGTCGCGCGGACGGTGGTGGTTGGCTCGGCGATCTGGAAGACGAAATCCTCCGGATTGGCGATGTCCCAGCGGACCGCATAGGCTAGGTCGACGATGTTCTGATCCTGGGTCAGCATCAGATTCTCGCCATTGCCCTGCGGGAAATCCTCATTGGTGATCTTCTGGACATTGACCTTGGTCACCGTCGCGATCGGGGCGGGCATGGTCATGCCGATGCCCGGTTCCATCGTGTAGGCGTAGCGGCCGAACAGCTTCACCACGCCGCGCTGTTCGGGGGTGATGACATGCACGCTGGTAAAGGCGATCCAGGCCAGCACCAGCAGGCCGGCCGCGACCAGCACGATCCGGCGGCTGGGCATACCGGTGGGCAGGCCGCCGCGGCCACCGCCGCCGCCGCTTCCGCCGCCACCGCCCTTGCGCGCGCGCTTCAGGAAATCGTCGAGGCTGCTGACATTGGATTTGCCGCCACGTTTACCCTCGGGCGGAAACGCCCAGGGGTTGCGCGGGCCGCCGCCATTGCCGCCGTCCGCGCCGCCCTTGTCGTCGCTTCCGCTCCCGCCGCCCCAGGGGCCCTTGTTCTCATTCCACAGCACGCCGCCCGTTCCGGCAATGCGTGCGATCCAGCCATTCAGTCTCGCCATATCAGCCTTTATAGGGACCGCGCGGCGGATTTACAGTGGCACCGATCGAAAGCCGTCCTATGTCGCGCGGCATGATCGATCAGAGCGAACTTCAGGCAATCCTCGCCCCCATCGCCGCCGGGCGCGCCACGGTGCGGGTCGACGGCGCGCGTGCCAGCATCATCCTTGACGTCACCGGGCTGCCGGAGGCAGCGCAGGATGCGCTGGAGGCCGATCTGCGCGCGGCAGCGAGTGTTCCGGGGATCGACGAGGTGCGAATCGCGCGCACCGCCCAGCGGGTCAACCGCCGCCTGATCGCGGTGGCTAGCGGCAAGGGCGGGGTGGGCAAGTCCACCGTCTCCGCCAACCTTGCCATCGCGCTGGCGCGGGCGGGGCGCAAGGTCGGGCTGGTCGATGCCGATATCTATGGCCCCTCGCAGCCCAAGCTGATGGGGGTCGAAGGGCGGAAACCGGTCGCGCATGACAAGAAGCTGGTGCCGCTGGCGACCGCATATGGTGTGCCGGTCCTGTCGATGGGCGGGTTGGTCGAGGAGGGGCAGGCGATTGCCTGGCGCGGGCCGATGGCGGCGGGCGCGCTGACGCAGCTGGTCGATGCGAACTGGGGCGCGGCGGATACCTTGGTGCTCGATTTGCCACCCGGCACTGGCGACGTGCAGCTGACGATGATCCAGAAGCACCGCCCGGCGGGGGCAGTGATCGTTTCGACGCCGCAGGACCTGGCGCTGATCGACGCCACGCGGGCGATCGACCTGTTCGCCAAGGCGGGCATCCCGGTGATCGGGATCGTCGAGAATATGGCGGGCTATGCCTGCCCGCATTGCGGCGAAGTGTCGGACCCGTTCGGCAAGGGCGGCGCCGAGGCGGCGGCGGAGCGGCTGGGCGTGCCGTTCCTTGGGCGCATCCCGCTCGACATCGCGATTCGCACGGCTTCGGACGCAGGCGCGCCCCCAGCTGCCGGGAACGGGGTCGAGGGCGCGGCGTTTGCTGAGGTGGCCGGGAAGGTGTTTGCCTGGCTGGAAACCCAGAAAGGCTGACCCATGCCCCTCACCAATGACGCCGACATCAAGGCGCTGCTCGAAGGCGCGCGGACGATTGCGCTGGTCGGGGCAAGCGACAGGCCGGATCGGCCGAGCTATCGGGTGATGGCGATGCTGCAGGAGCATGGCTATCGCGTCATCCCGGTCAATCCGCAGATCACCGGCGAGCATCTGCACGGCGAGTTCGTGTTCCGCGAGCTGAACCAGATTGGCGAGCCGATCGATATCGTCGACATCTTCCGCCGGCCGATCGCGGCTGGCGAGGCGGTCGATGAGGCGATTGCGGTCGGCGCCAAGGCGGTGTGGATGCAGCTTGGCGTCATCAACGCGGATGCCGCAGCGCGGGCCGAGGCGGCGGGGTTGCAGGTGGTGATGGACCGCTGCCCGGCGATCGAGATTCCTCGGCTAGGTGTCGCTAAGATCGCGCAGGGTGCTGACTAGTCGATCGACATCACGGGCGTCGTGGTAGAGGCCGAAGCCGATCCGCAGCACATCGCCGCGGACATCGGTGATGATGTCTTGATCCATCAGCGCGGCTTTCCATGTCGGGGCTTGCGATGAACGCAGCGCGAGGAAGCGGGCGCGCGGGTCGCTGCCGGGGTTGAGCAATTCTGCGTCGGCGAGGCGCGTTTCGGGTAGGGCGGCGAGGAGTTGCTCACGGAGTGGTGCGATATGCGCGTTGATCGCTGCAGTGCTCAGCCCCTCCTCGGTCAGCATGTCGCGGACGGCGACGAAGCGATAGAGGCCGCTTGGGTCGAACGTCGACCCCATGAAGCGCATCGCATCGGCGGCATAGCCGATCCGGCCGGGCGGCGGGGCTTCGAGATCGGCGAATTCGGCATACCAGCCGGTGATTTCCGGGCGCGGGCCGAAGCCGGGCGGGCAGTGGAGGAAGGCGACGCCTTCGCCCGCCATCGCGTATTTGTAACCCCCGGCGAGGTAGAAGATGCGGTCTGCGACGGCCGACAGGTCGGTCTCCATCGCCATGAAGCCGTGATAGCCGTCGACCACGACCCAAGGACCGTCGGGCCGGGCGAGCGTGGCAAGGTCGGCGATGGCCCCGAACATTGCGCCGGTTTCGAACATCACCTGGCTGACGAAGATCAGGTCGTGATCGCCGCTGCGCGCTGCGGCGAGGAAGCGGGCGTCGAAATCGGGGCCGCGCGTCACGGTGTGGAGCGTGATCCGACCGCTTTCGATCCAGCGCTCGGCCTGACGGCGGAAGCTGTGAAATTCGCCGTCGCTGGCGAGGATGCGGAGCGGGCGCTCGCTCCGGGCAGAGACGATGCGCAGGATTAGGTCGTGCGTGTTTCCTGCGAACACGACTGAAGCGGGATCGGGCAGCGCCTGCTCGGCGGCGACATGCGCCTGCGCGGCGGGCCAGATCTCACCCATCACCCGGTCCCATTTGCGGTCGGCGAGCCGGGCGGCGTCCTGCCATGCCGCCTGATGGCCGACGAACGACGCGTCGGGCCAAAGGTGATGGCTATGCGCGGCGAAGTGCAGCCGGTCGGGGGCGGCGGCGAGCGAGCGCTGGAAGAGGTGCTTGTAGCTGGTCACAGCAACGTCCGCAGCGACCAGAGTTCGGGGAAGGCGCGCTTGGTCAGGGTCGACTGGAGGTAGGATGCGCCGGGGGTGCCGCCGGTGCCGGGCTTCATGCCGATCACGCGGGTGACGGTCAGCACATGCTTGTGCCGCCAGGTCGCGAGCGCATCGTCGATATCGACCAGCTTTTCGGCGAGCTGGTACAGCTCCCAATGCGTGCCGGGCTCACGATAGACTTGGGCCCATGCGGCTTCGACCTGCGGGCTGGCCTCATAGGCCTTGGCCCAGTCGCGGTTCAGCGCCGCTTCGGGCAGGTCGAACCCGGCGCGGGCAAGCGCGGCATTGGCTTCGTCCCACAGGCTGGGCGCGGCACCGTAGCGCTCGGTCAGCGGCCCCGGAACCCCGCCGCCGCGCAGGCCGAGCATCGTCTCGACCGCGCGGAACTGGTCTGACTGGAACCCGCTGCTCGTCCCCAGCACGTCGCGGAAGCGGGTATAATCGCTCGGCGTCATCGTGGTCAGGATTTCCCACGACAGCGTCATCACCGCCTGAATCCGGCTGACCCGCGCCAGGCCCTTATACGCCTCGACCAGCCGATCGCCGCGCACCAGGTCGAGCGCGACCTCCAGCTCGGCAATCATCTGCTTGAGCCAAAGTTCCTTGGTCTGGTGGATGACGATGAACAGCAGCTCGTCATGCTCGTCCGAAATCGGATGCTGCGCGGCGAGAAGCTGGTCGAGCGCAAGGTAGCGCCCATAGGTCATCGGGTCGGTCATGCCGGTGTCAGCCGGGGCGGGGGACGGGGTTGGTCGCATGCGATACGGGTTAGCGCATCGCATGCCTTGTAGGAAAATCGTTTCTGCGCCCCGTGCGCCGATCAATCCCGCAGCAGTTCGTTGATCCCGGTCTTGCTGCGCGTTTGCGCGTCCACCGTCTTGACGATCACTGCGCAGTAAAGGCCCGGGCCACCGTCCACGCCGGGCAGCGTGCCGGGGACGACGACGGCATAGGGGGGCACTTCGCCGCGATAGATGTGACCCGTCGCGCGATCGACGATCTTGGTGCTGGCACCGAGATAGACGCCCATCGACAGGACCGCGCCTTCGCCGACGCGGACTCCTTCGGCCACTTCGGCGCGGGCGCCGATGAAGGCGCCGTCGCCGATGATCACCGGGTCAGCCTGAAGCGGTTCGAGCACGCCGCCGATGCCGACGCCGCCCGACAGGTGGACGTTCTTGCCGATCTGCGCGCAGCTGCCGACGGTCGCCCAGGTATCGACCATCGTGCCTTCACCCACGAACGCGCCGATGTTCACGAAGCTGGGCATCAGCACGACGTTGCGGCCGATATGCGCGCCGTGGCGCACGACGCTGCCCGGGACCTGACGGAAGCCCGCGGCGCGGAAGGTGGCGTCGTCCCAGCCGGCGGTCTTCAGCGGCACCTTGTCGAAGCCGCCCGCCATCACCGCGTTGTCGTTGAGGCGGAAGGAGAGGAGCACGGCCTTCTTGAGCCACTGGTTGACCTGCCAGCCACCATCGACCGGCTCGGCGACGCGCGCGGAACCGCTGTCGAGCAGGTTCAGCGCCTCGGCTACCGCGTCCCGCACCGCGCCAGTGGTGGCGGTCGAGATGTTCGCGCGGTCTTCCCAGGCGGCGTCGATCGTGGCGGCGAGGTCGGTCATGGATGCTCCTGAATGGTTTCGAGCCAGTGGCGGATGTCGTGGGTGATATGGTCGATGAAGCTGCGGTCGGCGTCGGGCGCCTGTTCCGAGCCATTGTCGACCCAGACGGTGGTCATGCCGATCGCCTTGGCCGGCGCGAGGTTGCGCGCCATGTCCTCGACGAACAGCGCGCGCTTGGGGTCGATGCGATACGCCTCGCACACGCTGGCATAGGCGTGGGGGTGCGGCTTGGGGTGGTAGCTGCTCGCGTGGACGTCGTGGATCGCCTCGAAATGCTCGCGGATGCCGAGCCGGTCGAGCACCTTTTCCGCATAGGGCGCGTCGGCATTGGTGAAGACCAGCTTGCGCCCCGGCAGCTTGGCGATCGCGGCGGCGAGCGGGGCGTTATGCTCGAGCACGTCCATCTCGATATCGTGGACATCGGCCAGATATTCATAGGGGTCGACGCCGTGGTCGGCCATCAGCCCGGCAAGCGTGGTGCCATGGCTGATGAAATAGTCCTTTTGCACGCGGTGGGCCGCCTCGGGATCGAGGTTGAGCAACCGCGCGACATAGGCGCCGATCCGCGCATTCATCTGCGGAAACAGGTCCGCGCTGCCCGGATAGAGCGTGTTGTCGAGGTCGAACAACCAGGCGTCGATATGGGCAAGGTCGGGGCGCATGGCGGCGCGTGTAGGGGCGATGGCGGCGGAGGGGAAGAAGGAGAAAGTTGGGCTCGCACAAAGGCACAAAGGCGGGAATGGGTTGGGCGACTTATTCCTCCCCCGGCTCGCTGGGGGAGGTGGCATCGCGCAGCGATGACGGAGGGGCCGCCCCGTAGAGGACGGAATTTTGCCGAGCTGCTTACGGCCGTCTGCGCGGCCGCCCCTCCACCACTCGCTTCGCGAGCGGTCCCCCTCCCCCAGCAAGCTGGGGGAGGAATTGGTTGGCCTTTGCCAAGCCCATCTTGAGTAGCAAAACGCAACCGGCCTTCCCATCTTCCTGCCATGACAGCCTATTCCCTGCTCGACCTCGTCCCCATCCTTGAGGGCGGGACCGCCAGCCAGTCCTTTGCTAATGCCGCCGACCTCGCGCGCCATGCCGAGGCGGAGGGCTTCTCGCGCTACTGGGTTGCCGAGCATCATGGCATGGCGGGGATCGCGAGTGCGGCGACGGCGGTGGTGATCGCGCATGTCGGCGCGGCGACATCAAGCATCCGGATCGGCGCGGGCGGGATCATGCTGCCCAACCATGCGCCGTTGGTGATCGCCGAACAGTTCGGCACGCTCGACGCGCTGTTTCCGGGGCGGATCGACTTGGGGCTGGGGCGCGCGCCGGGGAGCGACATGACCGTCGCGCGGGCGTTGCGTCGGACGCTGGAGAGCAGCCCCGATGGCTTCCCGCGCGATGTGGTCGAGCTGCAAAGCTATTTCGCCGATGACGGACAGACCGGCATTCGCGCGGTGCCGGGCGGCGGGGCGAAACCGGAATTGTGGATTTTGGGATCGAGCCTGTACGGCGCGCAACTCGCGGCGGCACTGGGGCTGCCCTATGCGTTCGCCTCGCACTTCGCGCCGTCCGCGCTGGACGAGGCGCTGGAGGTGTATCGCCGCCAATTCCGGCCCTCGGCAGTGCTGGACCAGCCCTATGCGATGGCCGGGTTCAACGTGTTTGCCGCCGATACCGATGCCGAGGCGGAACTGCTCGCCAGCTCGATGCAGCAGGCGTTTGTTGCATTGCGCACCACCGGGTCAGGCGTGCCGCTGCCGCCGCCGGTGCCCGGCTATCGCGACAGCCTGCCGCCCCAGGCGCGGGCGATGCTGGACCATGTGCTGGAATGCACTGCGATCGGCGGACCGGACGCGGTCCGCGCGGGGCTGAAGGGGTTCATCGCGCGCACCGGGGTGGATGAGGTGATGCTGACCAGCTCGATCTTCGACCGTGACGCGCGCAAAAAGAGCCTGTCGATCGCCGCCGCCGCGATGCGCCATCTGGCCGCCTGAATCCCGCCTGAATTAGCCGCCACCACGACGAGCGGGGGCTGTTCAGGGGGCTGAACGAGGGAGTTGTCGGCACATGTCCGCATCCAAGCCAGCCATCAGATGCCATCTCGGCATCCACCGTCCGCGCCGCCGCGACCGGCCCGGCCGGGGAGAATTTGAGACGCAGTGCCGCGATTGTGGATGCGATCTGGTGCTGAGCCCGGTGACGGGGCGGTGGCGGTTTTCTGGAGTGATGGGTTAGGCGGTCGCCGCCGGCAGCCTTAACCGCACCATCAGCCCGCCGAGGTCCTCGCTTTCCTCCAGCGTGACCGTGCCGTCGTAAATCTCCGCAACATCGCGGACGATGGCGAGGCCGAGGCCGGTGCCGGGCTTGCCGGTGTCGAGCCGCACGCCGCGATCAAAGATGCGGATGCGGTCGGCCTCGGGGATGCCGGTGCCGTCGTCCTCGACTAGGATCTCGACGAAGCCCGCCTCGATCCGGACGGTGATGAACACGCTGCCCCCGCCATATTTGGCGGCGTTTTCGACGAGGTTGCCCATGATCTCGTCGAGATCCTGCCGCTCGATATGCGCGACCAGATCCTTGGGGCCGTCGGTGTCGATGCGGACATGGGGGTAAAGGCGGGCGACGGCGCGCTCGACCGATTCGACGCTGGGCCAGACCGGTGCGCGACTGTGCGCGCTGCCGCGACGACCGACCGCGCGGGCGCGGGCGAGGTGGTGGTCGACCTGACGGCGCATCGTCCGCGCCTCGCGCACCACCGTGGCGGGCAGGTCGTCGGACTGCGCGGTCGCGGCGTTCATGATGACGGTGAGCGGGGTCTTGAGCGCATGGGCGAGGTTGCCGGCGTGGCGCCGCGCTTCCTCGGCCTGGCGGTCATTATGTGCGACGAGGCCGTTCAATTCCTCCACTAGCGGCGCGACCTCGGCGGGCATCGCGCCGTCGATTCGGGGGGTTTCGCCGGTGCGCAGCTTCTGGATGGCGATGCGCAGCTTGCGCAGCGGGAGCAGGCCGTACCAGGTTTGCAGCGCCGCCATCACGATCAGCCCGGCGGCGAGCAGCAGGAAGCTGCGCACCAGCGTTTTGCGCAGCGCCTCGATCTGCGCGTCGAGCACGTCACGCGTCTGGGCAACCTGGAAGCGCCAGCGCACCGGCGATCCGGGTAGCCGCACGTCGCGCTCGACGATGCGCAGTCGCTGGTCGAGCTGGTCCGAGTCGTAGGTGTGCAACTCGAGATCGTTGTGCTGCATTCCGGTGTCGAGGCGACGGTCCCACAGCGAGCGCGAGGGAAACGGCTCATATCCCGGTCCCGACACCTGCCAATACAGACCCGAATAGGGTTCGAGAAAGCGTTGGTCGGACAGCTGCCGGTTGAAGGCGACGTTGCCATTGGGGTCCAGCTCGGCCGACACGATCAGCGAGGTCAGGATATATTCCAGTCCTTCGTCGAAATTGCGTGTGACCGCATTGGTCAGCACGCGATCGAGCGCGAAGCCCCCCCCGGCCAGCAACAGCGAAATCCATGCCGCCGCAATCAGGATCATGCGGCGGCTGAGTGAGCCGGTGCTTGGGGTGTAGCTGCGCGGGGCCGGGTCGCCGGGGCGAGTCTCCACCGGCGCTGCCACGTCCTGCGCCGGCGCGCGGCGCACGAACGGGAAGGATCGCGACAGCGTCAGGCCGAAGGGGAGCTCAGGCACCGGCCTCCGCCGGTTCTTCGAGGCTGTAGCCAAGGCCACGGATCGTGGTAATGACGTCGGCACCCAGCTTCTTGCGGATGCGCGTCACGAACACCTCGATCGTGTTCGAATCGCGATCGAAATCCTGATCGTAGATATGTTCGATCAGCTCGGTGCGGCTGACCACCTTACCCTTGTGGTGGAGCAGATAGGACAGGAGCTTATATTCCTGCGCGGTCAGCTTCACCGGCTCGCCGGCCTTGGTCACCTTGCCGCTGCGAGTGTCCAGGCGGATGTCGCCCGCGATCAGCTCGGCGCTGGCATTGCCCGATGCGCGGCGGATCAGCGCGCGCAGGCGAGCGATCAGCTCCTCCGACTGGAACGGCTTGGCGACATAGTCGTCGGCGCCCGCGTCGAGTCCGGCGACCTTGTCCGACCAGCTGTCGCGCGCAGTGAGCACCAGCACCGGGGTGGTTTTGCCCTCCTTGCGCCAGCGATCGAGCACGGTCAGCCCGTCCACTTCGGGCAGGCCGAGGTCGAGGACGATCGCGTCATAGGCCTCGGTCGAGCCGAGATAATGACCTTCCTCGCCATCGCTCGCGGTGTCGACCGCATAGCCCGCGCCCTCAAGCGTGGACTGAAGCTGGTTGCGGAGATTGGGTTCGTCCTCGACGATCAGAACGCGCATCGGTGTTTTCCCTCTTTAGCGCCGGGTCAGCCGCCCGAACGGCTCATCACCTGACCGGTGCGGCCGTCGACATCGATCCAGATGACATTTCCATTGCGCAGGAACTTCAGCGTGTAAATGCCGGTTCCCGAATCGAAGTCGAAGCCGAGATAGCGCGCGCCCTGGCGCTCCATCTGCGGCACCACCCGCGCTTCGATCGCACGCAGCGGGAGCAGGCGGCCCTGCAGGCGACCTTCGCGCGCAGCTTCCTGGTCGCTGCGCCGATCCTGGGGCGTAGCGTGAACCGGGGCAGCGGCGGCGAGAAACGCGCCGAGACAAAGGACACCAAACATCTTCATGACTTGGATGGCATAGCCCCGCCGCGTTGAACAGCCCGTGAATGCGGCGGAAAGGTGGCTGTCAGGAACGGGCCGGCGGTCGGTGCTTGCCCGATGGCGCGCGCGGCCCTACCTGCCCCCGCCATGGCTGCCCCCGTCCTCTCCTATGAAAAGCTTGGCCTGATCCAGGGATCGGGCTGGTTGTTCCGCGACCTCGACATCCATATCGGCGCGCGCGACCGGCTGGCGCTGATCGGGCGCAACGGCGCGGGCAAGACGACCTTGCTCAAGCTGATCGCGGGGCAGGTCGACGCGGACGAGGGGCGGCGGACGATCCAGCCGGGCACGCGCGTGGTGATGCTGGAACAGGAACCGCGCATGGCGGGCTGTGTCACGCTGATGGACTATGTCCTGTCGGGCGACGATGCGCCAGCGCAGCATGAAGCGGAGGCGATTGCCGATCAGCTGGGCATCGATCTGACGCGCGAGGCGGCGACCGCGAGCGGGGGCGAGCGGCGCCGCGCCGCCATCGCCCGCGCGCTGGCGATGGAACCCGACGTGCTGCTGCTCGACGAGCCGACCAACCATCTCGACATCCATGCGATCGAGTGGCTGGAGGAATGGCTGACCCGCTATCGCGGTGCGTTTGTCGTCATCAGCCATGACCGCACTTTCCTGACGCGGCTGACGAAGCAGACCCTGTGGCTCGACCGCGGGTCGATGCGGCGGGCCGAAGTCGGCTTTGGTGGGTTCGAGGCGTGGACCGACCAGGTCTATGCCGAGGAGCAGCGCGCGGCCGAGAAGCTCGACGCGCGACTGAAGCTGGAGGAGCATTGGCTGCAGCGCGGGGTTACCGGGCGGCGGCGGCGCAATCAGGGGCGGCTGACCAAGCTGCTGGAGATGCGCGCCGAGCGCGCGGCGATGACCGGGCCGCAGGGCGCGGCGAACCTCACCACGGCAGCGGACGATTCGAAGACCAAAGTGGTGATCGACGCCAAGGGCGCGTCCAAGGCCTATGGCGACCGCACGATCATACGCGACCTGACGCTGCGCATCACACGCAAGGACCGGATCGGGATCGTCGGCAAGAATGGTGCGGGCAAATCGACCCTGCTCAAATTGCTGACCGGCGAGATCGCGCCCGATAGCGGGACGGTGACGCGGGCGAAGACGATCGACCCGGTGATCATCGACCAGCAGCGCAGCCGCATGCAGCCCGACAAGACGGTGCGCGAAGTCGTCGCCGATGGCGGCGAGTGGGTCGATGTGCTCGGCGTGCGCAAGCATATCCATGGCTATTTGAAGGAGTTCCTGTTCGCGCCGGAGATGGTCGAGGCGAAGGTCGGGACGCTGTCGGGGGGCGAGCGCTCGCGCCTGTTGCTGGCGCGCGAATTTGCGCGGCCGTCAAACCTGATGGTGCTGGACGAGCCGACCAACGACCTCGACCTCGAGACGCTCGACCTGCTGCAGGAAGTGATCGCGGATTATGACGGCACGGTGCTGATCGTCAGCCATGACCGCGACTTTCTGGATCGCACGGTGACGATGACGATCGGGCTCGACGGATCGGGCACGGTCGACATGGTGGTCGGCGGCTATGCCGATTGGGAAGCCAAGCGCAAGGTGCGGACCGAGGCGAAGAAGGTGGCGGCGAAGGCTGCGCCGGTCGCCGAAGCACCCAAGGCGCGGACCAAGCTCAGCTACAAGGATCAGCGCGATTTCGACCTGCTGCCCAAGCGGATCGAGGAGCTGGACGCCGCGATTGCTCGGGATGAGGCGGCGCTGGCTGATCCGGACCTCTATGCGAAGAACCCGAAGAAGTTCGACGCGCTGATGGCGGCGATTGCGAAGGCGCGCGACGAGAAGGACGCGGCGGAGTTGCGCTGGCTCGAGCTGGCGGAGATGGTTGAGGGGTTGGGCTGAACCTAAAGCCCCTCCCCTTCAGGGGAGGGGTTGGGGGTGGGGCGTCTAAGTCTCATCGAGACCGTGGCGCGTGTGGATAGGCCCCACCCCAACCCCTCCCCTGAAGGGAAGGGGCTATTCGGTCGGCACCACCACGTCGATGGCGCGTTCGGCCACCCGCACCGTGACCGGCACGCGCGCGAGCACTTCGCCGTCGATCGAGATGCTGCGGCGGGGGCGGGCGTCGAGTTTCAACTCGGTGCCGCGAAACTCCTCAACCAGTTTCTCGCGGCCGCGCAGGCGGAAGAAGCGGAGATACCAGTCCCACGCCAGCCGCCAGCGGTTGCGGCCGGTGACGACCTGAATCATCATCTCGCCGCTTTCGACGCTGGCCTCGTCGCTCATCACCACGCCGCCGTGGAACTTGCCGTTGAGGATGCGCACCTCGCTCGCCCACATGCGGTGTGGGCCGCGCGCGTCGGTCACGGTGACGCGGAACGGGCGGAAGCGCGCGAAGCACCACAGCGCCCAGGCGAGATAACCGACACGGCCGAGATATTTCTTCAGATTGTGCGGCACGCTCTTGCCGATCATCGGCGACAGGCCCATCGCGGCGGCGTTCGCAAAATAGTCATTGTCGATCATGCCGAGATCGACGCGGCGGCGCTTGCCGGTGGCGATCGCGTTGATCGCTCCGTCGAGGTCGAGCGGCAAGCCGAGCGTGCGCGCGAAGCTGTTGGCAGTTCCGAGCGGGAGGATGGCGAACACCACATCCTTGCCCACCACATCGTCGACGACCCCCGACAGCGATCCGTCGCCGCCGCCGACGATCACCATCGGCGCGCCGCCGCGGATCGCGTCGCGGACGGTGTCGTCGAGCAGGTCGGGGTCTTTGACCGGGTGTGCGGCGATCAGGCGGATGCCGGCCGCTTCGATCTTGTCGCGCGCCTGTTCGAACAGCGCCGCGCCGCGTCGCGACTTGGCATTGACGATCAGCACGGCTTCGCGCGGGACGGGGAGGGGTGGTGTCATCGCGTCACAACCCCCGGATGCGGCAAGGGTTCACAGCCGCTTGCCGTTCCGCCCGGCCAGATCGACGACATATTGCCAGGCGACGCGGCCCGACCGGCTGCCGCGCCGGGTCGCCCAGTTGATCGCCTCCGCCGCGTCGAACGGCAGGCCGTGGTCCCGCGCATAGGTCCGCACGATTTCGACATAGGTGTCCTGATCGATCGCGTGGAAGCCGAGGCTGAGCCCGAAGCGGTCGGCGAGTGCGAGGCTGTCGTCGATGCTGTCGCGCGGGTTGATCGCGCTCGCCTGTTCCTCAAGGTTGCGGGGGATCAGGTGGCGGCGGTTGGAGGTGACGAACAGGCGGGTGTTGGCCGGGCGCGCCTCGGCCCCGCCCTCCAGCAGCGAGCGCAGCGCGCGGCCGTCCGACGCCGCGTCGAAGCCGAGATCGTCGAGGAAGACGACGAAGGCGCGGGGGGCTGCGGCGAGCAGGGCGAAGAGGTCCGGGAGCGTGTCGAGTGCGTCGGCCTGTGCCTCGACCAGCGCGACGGCTCCGCCCTCGGCCTGCACCGCCGCGACCGCGGATTTGGACAGCGCCGATTTGCCGGTGCCGCGCGCGCCCCACAGCAATGCGTCATGCGCGGGCAGGCCCGCAGCGAGGCGGCGGACATTTTCAACCAGGGTCGCCTTCTGCGCGTCGATCCCGACCAGTTCGGACAGCGGCAGCGGCGCGAAGGCGCGGGCGGGCTGGAGATAATTGCGGTGCCAGACATAGGCGGGATGCGCGGTCAGGTCCGGCGCGGGCGGCGGGGGCGGCGCGAGCCGTTCGAGCGCAGCGGCGATGCGGTCCAGCGGGTCGGTCATCGCGCCGAGGGCTAGGGGGTGGGGCGGGGGTTGGCAAGCTACCCCGTCGTCCCGGCCCTGAGCCGGGACCGGGCGTCCTTGCGCGCTGTCCAAAGCAAGAAAGCCCGGTCCCGGGTCAAGCCCGGGACGACGAAGAGAGGCGGGTTACGCCAGTTTCGCCAGCAGCGCCTCTGCGGCGCCCTTGTCGGTGAAGCCGGGGGTGGCGAGTGCGGCGCGGGTTTCGGTCACGGCCTCGGCCTTGCGACCGGCATCGGCATAGGCCTGGGCCAGTTGCCAGCGCAGCATCGGGTGGCGCGGGGCGAGCGTTACGGCCTTGCGCAGCAGCTCGATCCCGCCCGCCTGATCGCCGCCCTGTGCCAGCGCCCAGCCCATTGCACCGGCGACCGCCGGGTTGCTCGGGGCGATGAGATATGCCGCTTCGGCGTAGCGCGCGGCACGGTCGGGCTCACCCGCACCGGCATAGGCGAAGGCGAGTTCGGCGAGCAGGGCCGCGTCGCGATTGCCGATGCGCAGGCGGATCGCCTCGAGCGAATCGATCGCCGCGTCGAACTCGCCCGCCGCCGCCTGCCAGTGCGCGGACAGGCGCAGCGCGGACAGGTTGAACGGGTTTTGCGACAGGAACAGCGCCAGCGTGGTCGATGCCGTCTGGGGCTGGCCGGAGCGGTCGAGCGCCTCGACCAGCCGGAGCATGGCGGGTTCGTCGAAGCGGATCCCGGCGGCGGTCTTGTACCACGCCACCGCGTCGGCGGGGCGCTTGAGCAGCATCAGCACGTCGCCGACCAGGCTGGCCGATGCGGGCGCGCCGGGGTTGCGCTGGGCCACTGCCTGCGCGCGGGTCAGCGCTTCGGCGCCGCGTCCGCCCTCGATCAGGCCGCGCAGCAGCGGGATCAGGGTTTTCGGATCGTCGCCGCCCGCCTTGCCCGCCGCGGCGGCAAGGATCGGGAGCGAATCGTCCGAGCTGAACCAGTCGGGATTGTCGCGCACCGGGAGCGCGGCGCGGTCGAAATAGCGTGCTGCCTCGGCCCGCTCGCCGATTCGTTCATAGCCGCGTGCGACTAGGGTCAGCGCGTAGGTGTCGGCATCGCCGCGCGCGACCACCGGGCGAAGGACGTCGATGCCGTTCTTCGATGCGTCGGAGCGGAGAAGGGCGGTGGCGAGCAGCTTGCGCGCATTGATGTTCATCGGCTGCAGCGTGATCAGGGTGCGCAGCTTCTCGATCGCGCGGGCATAGGCGCCCTCCTCCAGATCGAGTGCGCCGCCGAGCAGCAGGCCGCCGGGCAGCTGGCCGACGCCGCCGCCGGCGCGGGTGAGTAGCTGACGGGCAAGGTCGAAGCGTTGTGCGCGCGCGGCGAGGACTGCCTGAAGATACAGCGCCTGCGGGCTGCGCGGGCGGACCTCCATTGCGCGGCGGGTCAGGCCGAGCATCGCGCGCGTCTGCCCCGCATCGCCGAGCGTCGCGGCGTACTGGATGAGGGTCGCGTGGCGATACGGGTCGCGTTGTAGCGCGCGGTCGAACCAGGGGAGCGACGCGACGAGGCCATATTGCGTGCGGACCAGTTCGCCGCGCAGCAGCAGCGCGTCGGTATTGCCCTTGTCAAGATCAACCGCCTTGGCGCTCGCCTCGATCGCGCCGACGACGTCGCCCGCGTTGAAGCGGAAGCGGCCGAGTTCGGTCCAGGCGTCGGCGCTCTGCGGGGCGAGGCGGACGGCAGCCATTGCCGCCTCCTGCGCCGCCGCGAGGTTGCCGCCCGCGACATAGGCGCGAGTCTGGACGCGCAGGGCGTAGAGGCGCTCGGCCTGTGGCGCCTTGCGGCTTTCGACCAGGGCGCGGCGCGGGTCGCCCTGGAGCAGAATTGCATGCGCCATCAGCGCATGGGTGCGGGCGGGCTGGATGCCGCTGTCGAGCGCCCGGCGGAGCGCGGCTTCGGCGGCGACGCCCTCGTCGAGCGCGAGGTTGGCGCGGGCGAGCGCGAGATGCGCCTCGCCCCAAGCCGGGTCGGCGCGGACCGCGCTGAACGCTTGGCTGCGCGCGGCCGAGGCGTTGCTAGCTTTCAGATAGGCTTCGCTCCGCGCCAGCGCCTCGCGCGCGGCAGCGGGATCGGGGCGGTCGGTGATGACCGATTTGAACGCGAAGAGCGCGACCGCGAAGGCGCCGAGGCACAGGCCGAACACGACGATCCGCCGCAGCGTGACGCCGCGACGCGCGCGTTTTTCGCCCGACCGGCGACGGCGGCGGCGGGGTTCAGGGCTGGAGGTCATAGGCCTTCATCAGATCATAGAGGGTCGGACGGCTGATCCCGAGCAGGCGCGCGGTGCCGGAGATATTGCCCTCCGCCCGCGCCAAGGCGTGCGCGATGGCGCGGCGGTCGGCGGCTTCGCGGATCGCCTTGAGGTTGATCGGCTCCGCTACTTCTGCGGGGGCGAGGTCGAGATCGGCGGCGGTGACGAGCTTGCCATCGGCCATGATCGTCGCGCGCTTCACGCGGTTCTCCAGCTCGCGGACATTGCCCGGCCAGTGCCACGCGTCGATCGCGTCGAGCGCATCGGGGGCGAAGCTCTTGGCGGGCAGCTTCATCGCGGTCGCGTGCTTGTGCAACAGATGGCGCGCGAGCAGGCCGGCATCGCCGGGGCGTTCGGCCAGGCTGGGGATGCGCACGACGATCTCGGCGAGGCGGTAATAGAGGTCCTCGCGGAAGCTGTTCGCGGCGACCATGGCGTCGATGTCCTGATGCGTGGCGCAGACGACGCGGGTGTCGACCGGGATCGGTTTGCGCCCGCCGATCCGCTCGATCACACGCTCCTGCAGGAAGCGGAGCAGTTTGACCTGGAGCGGGAGCGGGACGTCGCCGATCTCGTCGAGGAACAGGGTGCCGCCCTGTGCCTGTTCGATCTTGCCCTCGGTGGTTTTGACCGCGCCGGTGAACGCGCCCTTTTCATGGCCGAACAGTTCGGATTCGAGCAGGGTTTCGGGAATCGCGGCGCAGTTGATCGCGACGAACGCACCCTTGCGCCCACTCGCCTCGTGCAGGCCGCGCGCGAGCAGTTCCTTGCCGGTGCCGCTCGCGCCGAGCAGCATGACCGAAACATCGGCCGGGGCGACGCGCTCGATCGTGCGCGTGACCTTGAGCATCTCCGGCGCGCCGGTGATGATCCCGCCCAGCGCATTGCCGCTCTCCGCGCGCGCGGCGAGGCGGCGGTTTTCGGCTTCGAGCGCATGGACGTGAAAGGCGCGCGCGACGATCAGGCCGAGCGCGTCGATGTCGATCGGCTTCTGGTAGAAGTCCCATGCCCCCATCGCGATGGCGCGCAGCATCGATTCATGCGCGCCATGGCCGGATGCGACGATCACCTTGGTATCGGGCTTGAGCGCGAGGATCGCTTCGAGCACCGCAAAGCCCTCGCTCGTCCCGTCGGGATCGGGCGGGAGGCCGAGGTCGAGCGTGACCACCGCCGGCTCCTCGGCGCGGAGCAGCGCGATGGCGCTTTCGCGGTCGCTGGCGGGCAGGATCTGATAGCCCTCATAGGCCCAGCGCAGCTGACGCTGCAGGCCGGGATCGTCCTCCACGATCAGCAACTTGGGAAGGGGGGCGGGCTTGTCGGTCATGCGGCGTTTCCGAGGGCATTGGCATCGGCGCGCGCGGCGCGCAGGGTGACGCGGAAGCGGCTGCCACGCCCCTCCGCGCTGGAGACGTCGAGCCGTCCGCCCATTTCCTCGGCCAGCTTGCGCGCCTCGAACGCGCCGATGCCAAAGCCGCCGGATTTGGACGAGACGAAGGGGCGGAACAGCTTTTCGCGGATAAAGGCAGGCGACATGCCACAGCCGCGGTCAATCACGTCGATCGCTACCGCATCGCCCAGTTCGACGATGGCGAGGGTGACGCGTGCTTCGGGGGCGCTCGCGTCGATCGCATTCTGGATCAGGTGGCCGAGCAGGGTTTCGAGCCGTGCGGGATCGGCGACTGCCATCGGGTCGCCCTTGCTGACCACTTCGACCGGATGGATCGCCTCGCGGCTGCGCGCGATGCGGCGGAGCAGTGGCGCGAGCGGCATCGTGACCGGGGGCTCGTGGCGCGCGCGGTGATGCTGCGACAGGCGCGCGAGCAGGTCGTTCATGCGACCCGCCGAATCCTGCAGCGTTGCGACCATGTCGGCGCGGAACTCGGGATTGTCGGCATGGCGTTCGGCATTGCGCGCAACCAGGGTGAGCTGGCTCACCAGATTCTTGATGTCGTGCATGATGAAGGCGAAGCGGCGGTTGAACTCGTCGAACCGCTCGGCCTCGGCCAGCGCTTCCTGAGCGCGTTCCTCGGCGATATGGCTCGCCACCTGACGGCCCGCGGCCTTGAGCAGGTCGAAATCCTCCCAGTCGAGCGCGCGCGGCACCGGCGGGCGGGCGAGCACGATCGCGCCGGCAAGCTTTTGCTGATGCGGCAGCGGCACGATGACCCAGGCCTGATCCCAGGCGCGGATCGACGGCGGCACCGCATCGGCGCCCGCGCCGGTGTCCAGTTCGATAACCAGACCCGGATCGACCCGGTCGAGCTGCCAGCTTTCGCCATAGGCGGTGGGCAGGTCGGCGCGCGCGATGTTCCACCCCGCCCCGACGGTCAGCCCATTGCCCTGTGGCAGCAGCAGCACCCCGGCGGGCGAGTCGGTGAGGTCGGCCAGCGCCTTGACGATGCGTTCGTCCAGCGTCGCCGCGCCGTCGGGCTCGCCCAGCGTCTCGGTGAAGCGCATCCATTCGGCGCGATAGTCGTAGCGGTGGCGGAAGAAATGCTTGGCCAGTTTCACCTTGATCCATGCGCGCAGCCATGAGCTGGAGATCAGCGTGAGGATCGCGGCGGTGGAGCCGAACACGAAAGCGGTCTGGAGTAGCCGCGCATTGGGGCCGCCGATTGCGGCGAGCGCGCTGGTGGCGGCGGCGAGCAGCGCGACATAGACGCCAATCGCAACCAGGGTCAGCGCCTGGTAGATCACCGTGCGCGACATCTGCACGGGCCGGTCGCCGCGATGCTGGAGCCCCGCGGCGATCGCCATCGCGATCAACGCCATCGCAAAGCCGCGCACCGCGATCAGCTGAAGCGGCCAGCGTTCGACGAGCCAGGCGACCGCGAGCAGGTTGATATCGACCAGCCACATCGCGCCGAGTGCAAGGATCACCGGGCGTACGGCATGGCTCTGACGCGGGGCGAGTGCGCTGTGCTGGCCCTGCACCAGCAGCAGGGCGGCGACGGTGGCGAGCATTTTGAGCAGCAGGGCGGCGTCGAGCACCGGGCGCGGTAGTTCGCGGGTGGCGCTGGTCAGCATGTCGAGCGTCGCGGCCATCACGATCACGACCGCAACCACGCCGAACACCGTGCTGATCGCCGCAGGCGGGCGGGCGATCGCGCCGCTGCGGTAGAGCGCGACCATGAAGCCGAACCAGGCGAGGTTGCGCGCGGCGGCGGCGATTTGCGTCACGAGGTCGCTTTCGCCGATTCCCGCGACTGCCAGCGCCCAGAGCGCGGTGACGGCGAGCGCAGCGACCAGCGGCACGCGCGGCATCGCCGTCGCGTCGCTGCGCAATGCCCACAGCCCGATCGCTCCGAACAATAGCGCGGCGAGCGCGTGGCCCCAGAGGATCAGCGTCGCGAGCATAAGGTTACCTTGCTCCGTCCGGGAACAGGACCACGCGTAACGTTTGCAGCAGGATCAGCAGATCGAGGAAGGGCGAGTAGTTCTTGGCGTAATAGAGGTCATATTCCAGCTTCTGCCGGCTGTCCTCGATCGACGCGCCATAGGGATAGTTGATCTGCGCCCAGCCTGTGATGCCGGGCTTCACCATGTGGCGCTCGGCATAATAGGGCAGCTGCTGCTCGAGATCCTCGACGAACTGCGGACGTTCGGGGCGCGGGCCGACAAAGCTCATCTCGCCCTTCAGCACCGACCAGCATTGCGGCAATTCGTCGATCCGCACCTTGCGGATGAAGCTGCCGACCCGGGTGATGCGCGGATCGTCCTTTTCGGCCCACACCGCCTTGCCCGCGACCTCGGCATCCTGCCGCATCGAGCGGAGTTTGATGATGTCGAAGCCCTGACCGTAAAGGCCGACGCGGCGCTGGCGGTAAAAGGCGGGGCCCTTGCTCTCCAGCTTTACCGCGAGCGCGCCGAGCAGGATTACCGGCAGGGTGATCGCGAGCAGGATCAGGCTGGCGGTGATGTCGAACAGGCGCTTGAACATGCTCGACAGCATGCGGCCCGAGGAGAAGCCGTCGGAGAAGATCAGCCAGCTGGGGTTGACCGATTGCAGGTCGACGCGGCCCGTCTCGCGTTCGAGGAAGGTCGAGATTTCGTTGACGTGCACGCCGGTGGTCTTGATGCGCAACAGATCCTTGAGCGGAAGCGCGTTGCGGCGTTCTTCGAGCGCCAGCACGACCTCACTCGCGTTGAGCAGCACGACATGGTCGGCGAGATTGTAGATGGCGTCGCGCGCGATCGCCTCCGGGATCACGCGGTTCGCCTCGCTCATCGACACATAGCCGACGACGACGAAGCCCGATCCGGGCTTTTTGGACAGGACCTTCAGCCGCTCGGCGCGCGGGCCGGCGCCCAGCACCACGACGCGGCGCTTGAATACCTGACTGCCCAGGGTCTTGCCGAGCAGGATGCGTAACGCGAACAGCGCGACGAACGAGGCCAGCATCGCGTAGAGCAGGTTCGAGCGCCAGAAGGTGAGCGCGGGGACCAGGAAGAAGATCACCGACAGGAAGATCGTGCCGAGCGATACCGCAACCAGCAGGCGCGCGGTGGCGACGCGGTTGGATTGCAGCGAATCCGCGCCATAGACCCCGACCGCGATCATCGCGAGCTCAAGGCTGGCGACGAAGCTCAACATCTGGGGGATGCGGGTGACGATCGGGTCGACCGCCATCCCGATCTGGTGCGCGCGGTAGATCCAGCCAAACTCGGCCGCCCCGAACAGCAGCATGACGTCGAACAATGCCAGCAGCAGCACTGCGTTCGGGATATAATGTTTGAACAGGCGGATCATGATGGCCCAACCCTAAAGTGCGAGTGTAAACAAATCCGACACTGGCCCCCATGTCGGCGAAATTGACGAAGAAATGCTGAACGGCGGAAACTGCGGCCCAGATAAGTGTTTGGGAGTGCAGCCGGTGCCGCTTATGGATGGCACGCGGCGGGGGTTTTGAAGGGCAGTGCATGAGCGAGCATGAAGCGATCGTCCCGGTGATCCTGTCGGGCGGTTCGGGCACCCGGTTGTGGCCGATGTCGCGCCCAGAGCGGCCCAAACAGATGCTGGCGCTGACCGCCGACGAGACGATGCTGCAACTGACCGCGCAGCGTGCGCCGGCGGAAGCGGGGTTCGGCGCGCCGATCGTGGTGGCCAATGCGCTTCATGCCGACATGATCGAACAGCAGTTGGGCGGGGCCGACGCGATCCGCGCGATGATCCTGGAGCCGATGGGGCGGAATACCGCGCCGGCGATCGCACTGGCGGCACTGGCGGTCGATGGCAGCGCGCCGTTGCTGGTGATGCCGTCGGACCATGTCATCGCGGATATTCCCGCGTTCCATGCAGCGATCGGGGCCGCGCTGCCAGCGGTGCGCGATGGGTGGATGGCGACGTTCGGGATCAGCCCGGACCACCCCGAAACCGGCTATGGCTATATTCGCGTGGGCGAGGCGATCGGGGAGGGCATTCACCGCGTCGCGCGCTTCGTCGAAAAGCCCGAGCGTGCCGTGGCCGAGGCAATGGTCGCGAGCGGCGACCATGTCTGGAACGGCGGCATCTTCCTGTTCCGCGCCGATGTGTTCGTCGACGCGCTGGCTGAGTTCGCGCCGGAGATGCTGGCCGCAGCGCGCGCTGCGATGGAGCGGGCGGTGCGGGAGGGCAATCGCATCCTGCCCGATGCCGCCGAGTTTGCGCGCTCGCCGTCCGACTCGATCGACTATGCCGTGATGGAGAAGGCGTCGAAGGTCGCGGTCGTGCCGGTGCGCATGGGATGGTCCGATGTCGGCAGTTGGGACGCGCTCCACGCGATCAGCGCGTGCGATGCGAGCAACAATGCCTGTCGCGGCGATGTGGTGGCGATCGACACCGCCAACTGCCTGGTCCGGGCAGGCGAAGGCAAGAAGGTTGCGCTGGTCGGCTTGTCGGACCTGATCGTGGTGGTCGACGGCGACGATGTGCTGATCCTGCCGCGCGGCCGCAGCCAGGAGGTCAAGCGCGTGCTAGCGGCGATGAAGGGCGAAGCTTAACCCTTTGGCACGAACAGGATCGTGACCCCGTCAAGCGGGCGCGCCTGAAACACCAGCGGCGCGGGAACGCGTTCATTGTCGATCAGGATGTAGAGACGACCCGGCACGACCTCGCCGGCGCGGAAGCGGTCGGTTTCGGCCTGTTGCCGCGCGGCGCTGGCATGGGAAGTGCGGGCGACATAGACGCTGCGCACCGGCACCTTCGCCTTGGCGGCGCGCCAGGCGATTTCCTGAAAATGGCCCAGTCCCTTGGTCACGTCGCCGGGGATAAAGGCGATGTCGTCGGCCTGCGCGATCAACTGGTCCCATTCTGGCGAGGTGGTGCGGACGTAAAGCGGCGCGCGGCGCGCCTCCGCCGATTGGGCGCGGATCGCGACGGACATCGGTACGAGGTCGGCAACCTGCAAGACGACCGCTGCGATCAGGGCGAGCCGGGCGGTGCGCTCCGGCAAGCGATAGATGATGCGCAGCGCGACGAACACCAGCACATAGGCAACCGGCCAGAACAACCGCCCCGAGGCGCGGACGGCGTCGAGTGCATTGGCGATGCTGCTGGGCAGGTGCAGGCGGGGGAGCGCGTATCCGGCGATGTCGGGATAGGTGCTGATCGCGAGCAGGGTGAGGACGACCAGCGCCGGGACCAGCCAGCGATAGCGCGACAGGCTGTCCGGCGTGTCGGGCGCGGGGCGGGGCAGGCGCCGGGCAAGGATCGCGGCGGCGGGGAGCAGGAGCAGCAGGCCGAGTCCGAGATACTGGAAGCCCTCAAACCCGCGCCCGGGGCGTTGCTCGATTGCGGGGAGGAAGGTCGAATAGGTCTCGACCGCCGGGTTCCACAGTGCATCGAGCGGCATTGCGAAGGCGCCGTAATTGCCGGAAGACTGGAAATCGCCGAATACGCCAAGGCTCCAGGCGATGGCGAGGACCATCGCCACCATGGCGGCACCTTCGCCGAGCAGACGCGGGAGTGCGCTGCGGTCCTTGCCCAGCCGCTCCAGCATCGCGCTGGCCCAGATCGCGCCGACCATCACCAGCAGGTAGGAATGCACCAGCGTCGTCAGCGCGATCAGCACCGCCCAGCCGCGATTGGACGCCGACCGCTGCGGATCGTCGAACCGCCACAGCGCCCACAGGATCAACCAATGCGCCATCAGATTCACATGGACGACGCGGTTGAACAGCGTCGGCAGCGCAGCGAGCAGCAGCACGCCGCACCACAGGGCGACCGGGCCGGGGGCGTAGCGGCGCAGCAGCAGCCAGGCGAAGAAGACTTGCAGGAACAGGCAGGCGAGCAGCCACCAGCCGATCAGCTGCGCGTCGGCGGGCAGCGCCCATTGCAGCAGGAACCCGATCGCCGAGAGCAATGGGTTGCTGTCGGTAAACAAGAGCGGCGTCCCCTCCGGCGCGCCGAGCAGGCTGGTGCGGAGAAAGCCGGGCGCGGGATCGTGCAGCCAGGCGTGCAGGCCCAGTGCATTCTCGCCATTGTCCGTCCCGCGCAGCAGCCAGCCGACATTGGAGATGTCGAGGATCTGCCAGTGAAAGAACACGCCGAACAGCGCGAGCGGCAGCAGGATCAGGGGCAGGCGGGGATCGGCGGCGCGCATCAGCGGGCTATAGGTCGCGCGGGTGCGCCCGGCCAGTGTCAGCGCGTGAAGCGCCGCATCAACGCCTGCGCTGCGGTCGTGGCTCCAGCGGTCAGACCGCTGACGCTGCGCGGGTTGAACAGCCGCAGCCGGTGGCGCACGCGGCGCTCGTCCATCCACTCGGCCTTATAGCCCTCATCGCCATTGCCATAGTCGATCAGGTCGGGGCGGTCATGGTCGAGGACGTGGCGGAACATTGCGTGCGACAGCAAGGTCCCCGGCGAATTGGCGCGCTCGCTTTCGAGATGGGCGAGCTTGTGGATCGTCGCGACGCCGTGCTCGACCGTCCAGAATTGCGCGGCGACAGGCCGTCCGTCGCGTAGCGCAATGCCGAGGCGCAGCGTGCCCGCCGCGCCCTCCTGCTGCGCAAAGGCGCGGACAAAGGCGGGGGAGCCTTCGTTCGGCTTCCAGCTTCCGGCATAGACCGCCTCATAGGCGGCCCAGGCCTCGGCGTCGAAGCCGTCGAAGATCATCGTCGCGACCGGGCTGCTCTTCGCGCGGCGGCGCACGGTGTTGCGCAGCTTTGACCCGCGCCGCGCCCAATAGGAGTCGAAGTCGAGCCCGGCGGTGTGCGCGACCCAGTGCGCGGTTTCGATCCGATCGATCGCGATCCAGCCAGCGGCACGGAAAGCCGATTGCAGCTCGGCGGAGATGTCGGGCTCGAGCGGCCACATGGCAAGCGCCCCGAAGCGGCTGCCGACCTGCGCGACCAGCCGGCCCAGCAGTGCCGCGCGCACCTCTGCCGGGCAGCCCGGCGTGGCGATCGGGGCGAAGGCGAGGGTGTACCAGCGCGCGAAGCTGCACGCGCGGCCCGATCCGCTGACCCGCAGCGGCAGCCACAGCGCGTGCGGTCCCTGGCGAACGGTGGCGACGGCGAGCGCTGCGTCGGGCCACAGATGGCGCGCCGTCAGCCCCAGCCAGTCGATCCGGTCATAGGGACTGCGCTGAAACGGACGATCGAGCATGCCCGCGGCATCGCGTACGAGCGTGTCGACCGACTCGATCACGCGCGCTGCGACCGGCGCGGCCTGCGCCTCGATCCGCGGGAAATGGGCGGTCATTCGACGTGGCCCGTTATGCGCCGCGCCTTCTGGATCCCGCGCCAGGCGATCGATTTGAGGTGATTCTGTTGCGGGAAGCGCGCGGGCATCGCGGGATCCAGCCCGGCCTTGCGCAGCAGGCGGTTCAGCGCATGGGCATCGGCCTCGCGATAGCTCCACTCGGAGCGCCAGGTGACCGATAGCGAGATCGACATCGCATCGCCATTCTGGACCCAGTGCGGCGCCTTGACCGGCACATAGAGCGCGTCGCCCGGCGTCAGGCGCAGTGGTGTGCCCTTGGCTGCGAAGCTGTCTTGGAAGGGCAGGTTGCGGTGGCCGCCCTTGTGGAACGCCTCCTGCAACGCGCCGGGCACCAGTTCGGGGTCCGCAGCGGGGAAGACGGTCATCACCTTCTCCCCGCGCAACTGCATCAGGATGTTGTGCTCGGGGTCGATGTGGAACGGCGTGACCGCGCCGGGCGAGGACACGAAGATGAATGCCTCGCGCTTGAGCATCGCGCCGGTGCTGCGCGCGACGAGCGGCTCGATCTCGTCCAGCACGGTGTCGAGCAATGCGCGGTAGAGCGGGTCCTGATCGACGAATTTCAGCACCATCCACGACCCGTTCTGCTCGATCGAGCGGATCGTTTCCTCGACCGACAGGCCGTTGCTCTTCAGCTCCGACGGGTCGATCCCGACCGGGATGTGCGCCAGATTCTGTTCGACATCGACCGGGCGGATACGCTGCGACAGCGCGACCAGCGCGTCGAGTTCGAACAGGGCATGGCCGCACAGATGGTGGCCGAATATGCCGGGCCGCTCTGGATAGAGCGCGGAAAATGCGGCGCGCGCGTTGGTGTCGAAGATCGGGGTCATGCGTCGCTCTCCACGGCGGGGACGGGGCGGGGGGTGCGCAGCGCGCGGACGGCGGCGGCGGCGCGCTCAAGGCCGCGCGCGGCGGTGAACAGGGCGCGGCGGCGGGCACCGGCAAGCGGGACCGAGACGCGGACGATCCCGCGCCGCTCGCCCCACAGGCTGTTGATCATCGGATGATTTTCGACCGCGCAGCTGTCCATCCAGCCGATGTCGCCGCGCGCCTGCAGCTGAAGATTGTCGATCTGCAGCAGCACGCCGGGCGAGAAGCGCGACAGCCGTTCGTCAAACGCCGTCTTGAACGAGAAGGCACCGGGCGGGGCGAGCAGGTTGACCAGCATCGCGATCGCGACGCCGTTGAGGTCGATGCGCACGATGTCGAGCTTGCCCACCGCATGCGCGCCGGTGACGACGTCGCGGAAAAAGGCGCTGGTTTCGGGGGTGCAGGCGAGCGCTGAACCCGCTGCGCCCTTCCAGCCGGCGCGTTCGAGCGCAAGAAAATCATCGATCCAGTCGCCAACCGCATCATTGGGGCCAAGGCGGCGGGTCTCGACCGGGCCCTGTTCGAGCAGCCGCGTGCGCAGGCGACCGAGTTCCTTGCGCTTCTTCTTGCGCACGGTGGCTGCATAATAGGCGTCGGGCGATAGCTCGGTCGCGAGCATCGCCCGCTCGATTCGGTGGACTGCATCGCACGGGCGGTCGAGGCTTTGGGCGGCCGCGATCAGCCCGCGATGGACCGGCCCCTGTTCGACCAGCCCGCTGACATGGAGCAGTGCGCCCGCTGCCGGATCGCTATCGAGCGCGGTCAGGAGCGCACGCCAGGCTTCAGTCTCATGACCGCGGCGGAGCAGCGGGGCGCCCAGGAAGCGGTGATAATGGGCCCAATTCTCGGTATGGCGCAGCGGGATGCGGCCATAGCGGGTGGCGGGGATGACCGGCATCAGCCCGATCAGCTGGCCATTGCGGTGCACTGCAAGCTGCCGCACTCCGGGCGGGAGCAGATGGCGGCTCGCCTCGGCAAACCAGCGCTCGGCAAAGACGTCGGGCTCCGCGGCATCACGAGCGAGCGCATCCCACGCGTCCGCAAATGCGGCGTCGGGACTGGTCAGCGCCATCACCTCGACCTGCGGTTCGGCCGCGACTGGGCACAGCGCAACGGGCGCAGGAATGCGCTCGCTGCCCGTGTCGATGGCCGTCACCGCGTTCATCGCCGCTCCTGCAGGGTCTGGATCACGCGTCTGGCGTAGCGGCGAAGCGTTAAATTTCCCCGAGTTTGTGCACATCTTGGCTGGATGGAAAGATTGCGCGTCGGGACCCGGGCAACGGTATCGATCGATCGCGCCGATTACTTCCCATTTGGGTAAGGGTGCCGCGCGACGACGCGCTGCGCCAAACGCGTTCGGCCCGGGTGTGAATCGTCGCGACTCGTGGAATTACCGCGATTGTTACCGGCTCATTGCGTGAAGTTGAGATTGATTCGCGAATATGGATTTGATCAAGATGGGATACGCACATTTCCGCGAGTGCTGATTGTGCCAAGTAATAAATATGTGAACTGAAATATTAATCGATCATAGTTCGATGATATAGGCAATTTTAGTCCGATAATCCATGTAAATTCGTGAAATTATACATGACCCGCCCGGGCGGATGTTGTGATTTTGCGAGTTGTAGATTCTCGGATCGTAAAATCCCGATATCGCTGATTAACCACGAATCGAGAGAAAAGGTGCTTGTTGAGACGGTGAGTCGAACATGGGGAATGGGTATGCGTAGCGTTGCTTCGGAAAGCGTTCAGACGGCCCCCAATGGCGGGCGCATTGCACCTTGGTCACCCAGTTCTGCAGCGCATGGGCGCAGCCTGTTTGCGCCGAGCGACGGCCGGTTTGCCCCGGCTCCGCCGGCGCGGCCCGCGCGGCCGCTCGGCGGCTTCGTTCCCTATGCCGGGCATTGCATCGTTCCGGTCAAGACCAACGGGCTGGTCCGCCTTCCTTCGTTCGTGCGCCGCAATGTGAGCAGCGAGGGGCCGAGTATTTTCCTGGGCCTGCATGCGTCGCAAAATTGCCTGGTCGGATCGAGCGTCCGGTGGTGGCAGCAGCTGACGATGCGCTGTGACGATCACCGCTTTGAGGCGGCCGAAACTGCGGGTCGCCGCGACATTCCGCCGCCGCCGGCGCCGTCGCGCCGCCTGTTCGGGTTTTGCGAGGAATTCTGGCGCCCGAACGAATTCGTCAAGCTGCCGAGCTGGGCGCGGGCCGTGGCGGGGATCGCCAATGCGGCGCTGTTCGTCGGCGCGGGCGAGACGTTCGAGATCTGGTCGCTCGAGGACGCGATGAAGTCCGATGATGCCGATCTGGTCGCGCTGGTCCACTCGGCGACGAAGCTCCAGTGAGCGGGGGCGGGACATGGGGCGCTGTCACCTGACCGGGCATCAGCCCGGCGACGAGATCTGGAACGAGGGGTATTTCTTTACCCGCTGCACCCGGTGCGGGCGCGACATGATGCGCGCCGACGGGCCGTGGCGGACGGTGCCGAGCAAGTATCGCGTGGTGTGGCGCAGCGGCTATCACCGCCACGCGCTGCCCAGCGATTTCGGGCGGCGGCTGCCGGTGACGGCGAACATGCCGAAGAACAAATGGGCGAAGCTGCCGCGCTATAGCGTGGGCAGCATCATGGTCAGCGCGCCGCCGTCGAGTGACGAGGTTCCCGGCGACCGCGAGACGATGGATCAGGCGATTGCGGCATTCCGGTTGCTCGGGATGCGGTGAGTGTGCGTGTAAGCGTGGCGTAACGAAAAGGGCCGGGGAGGTGACTCCCCGGCCCTTTTTTTGTCCGGTGTGGTGGCCGGGCGTTTTTGATTTTCGCCCCGGCAAAGCCGTGGCGTCGGACGGGTTCGGCGGACTTGCCGCCGACCCGCCGTCCGTTTTGATTTTGTGTCCGGGGCAGCGAACGCTGCCCCGGTCCAAAATCAAAAATCCATGCCGCCCATGCCGCCCATGCCGCCGGCGCCCATCGGCATGGCGGGCTTGTCTTCCGGCAGCTCGCTCACCGCCGCTTCGGTGGTGATGAGCAGGCCGGCGACCGAGGCTGCGTTCTGCAGCGCGGTGCGGACGACCTTGGTCGGGTCGATCACGCCGGCCGAGACCAGGTTCTCATAGGTGTCGGTCGCAGCGTTGAAGCCGAACGAGGTGTCGGTCTGGTCGAGCAGCTTGCCCGAAACGACCGCGCCATCATGGCCGGCATTCGCCGCGATCTGGCGGACGAGGGCGGTCAGCGCCTTGCGGACGATGTCCACGCCGCGGGTCTGGTCCTCATTCGCGCCGGTCAGGCCCTCGATCGCCTTGGTCGAGTAGAGCAGGGCGGTGCCGCCGCCGGGAACGATGCCTTCTTCAACGGCTGCGCGGGTTGCGTGCAGCGCGTCGTCGACGCGGTCCTTGCGCTCCTTCACTTCGACTTCCGAAGCGCCGCCGACCTTGATGACGGCAACGCCGCCGGCCAGCTTCGCGAGACGCTCCTGGAGCTTCTCGCGGTCATAGTCCGAAGTCGTGACTTCGATCTGCTGACGGATCGCATCGGTGCGGCCCTTGATCGCATCGGCTTCACCCGCACCGTCGACGATGGTGGTGTTGTCCTTGTCGATCGACACGCGCTTGGCGGTGCCGAGCATGCCCAGCGTCACCGACTCGAGCTTGATGCCCAGGTCTTCGCTGATCACTTCGCCCTTGGTCAGGATCGCGATGTCTTCCAGCATCGCCTTGCGACGATCGCCGAAGCCCGGCGCCTTGACCGCTGCGACCTTGAGGCCGCCGCGCAGCTTGTTGACGACGAGCGTCGCGAGCGCCTCACCCTCGATGTCCTCGGCGATGATCAGCAGCGGGCGACCCGACTGCACGACCGCCTCGAGGATCGGAAGCATCGACTGAAGGTTCGACAGCTTCTTCTCGTGGATCAGGATGTACGGATCGTTGAGCTCGACCGCCATCTTCTCCGGGTTGGTGATGAAGTAGGGCGAGAGATAGCCGCGGTCGAACTGCATGCCTTCGACGACGTCCAGCTCGAACTCGAGACCCTTGGCCTCTTCGACCGTGATCACGCCTTCCTTGCCGACCTTTTCCATGGCTTCGGCGATCTTTTCGCCGACTTCACGGTCGCCATTGGCCGAGATGATGCCGACCTGGGCGATCTCGCTCGAGCCCGAAACCGGCTTCGAACGCGCCTGCAGGTCCGCGACGACCTTGGTCACCGCGAGGTCGATGCCGCGCTTCAGGTCCATCGGGTTCATGCCGGCCGCGACCGACTTCATACCCTCACGCACGATCGCCTGCGCCAGAACGGTCGCAGTGGTGGTGCCGTCGCCAGCGACGTCGTTGGTCTTCGAGGCGACCTCGCGGACCATCTGCGCGCCCATATTCTCGAACTTGTCCTTCAGTTCGATTTCCTTGGCGACGCTGACGCCGTCCTTGGTGATGCGCGGGGCGCCGAAGCTCTTGTCGATCACGACGTTGCGGCCCTTCGGGCCCAGCGTGACCTTCACCGCATCGGCGAGGATGTCGACGCCGCGCAGGATGCGCTCACGCGCGTCGCGGCTGAATTTTACGTCCTTGGCTGCCATGGTGGCTATTCCTCTATTTCGTCGCCCCGGCGGAGGCCGGGGCCGATCTGTGGCTTGATGAAACGAAAGAAACGGGGCGGCCCCGGCCTGCGCCGGGGCGACGGCTTAGTTCAGCCGACGATGCCCAGAATGTCGCTTTCCTTCATGATCAGCAGGTCTTCGCCGTTGACCTTGACCTCGGTGCCCGACCATTTGCCGAACAGGATGCGGTCGCCGGCCTTGACGTCGAGCGGCGAAACCTCGCCCTTGTCGTTCTTGGCGCCCGAACCGGCGGCGACGACTTCGCCTTCCTGCGGCTTTTCCTGGGCGGTGTCGGGGATGATGATGCCACCAGCGGTCTTGGCCTCGGCCTCGACGCGGCGGACCAGCACGCGATCGTGCAGCGGACGGAAGTTCATGGAGCTCTCCTGAACGTGGTTGAATCGATTGTTGGCACTCACCCCCGGCGAGTGCCAGCAGCAGGCATATGGGTGACCGTCCGATGGGCGTCAACGGGGTGCTGGCCAGTTTGACGGAATTTGTCGGTAAATGCGTTGCACAATGGGTGACATCTGTATTGTTTGATTAACACAGCGGCTTTACTCGCTTGCGCGTAAGGCTTAGCTGTGCGTCAATCGCGCGGGGCATTTCGGAGAATAGGCACGTGAAACTGGTACGCGGCGCATGGAAGCTGCTGGTCGGCATCAAGGACGCTCTGGTCCTGTTATTCATGCTGTTCTTCTTCGGGGCGCTGTTCGCGCTGCTGTCGGCCAAGCCCAATCCGGGCGGGGTCAAGGACGGCGCGCTGGTGCTGGCGATCGACGGGACGATCGTCGAGCAGCCGGCCGAGGCTGACCCGTTCGGGGGCTTTGGCGGCGGCGAAGTGCCACGCGAATATCGCATGCGCGACCTGGTCCGCGCGCTCGACGCGGCGAAGGACGATGCGCGGGTCAAGGTGGTGGTGCTCGACCTCGACCGGTTCGGCGGCGGTTACCCCGCTGCAGTCGCGGAAGTCGGCGAAGCGATCCGCCGCGTGCGCGACGCGAAGAAGCCGGTGCTCGCCTATGCCACCGGCTATAGCGACGCGAGCTATCTGCTCGCCGCCAATGCCAGCGAGATCTGGATCGACCCGATGGGCGGCACGATCTTCAGCGGACCGGGCGGCTCGCGGCTCTATTACAAGGGGCTGATTGACAAGCTGGGCGTCACCACGCACGTCTATAAGGTCGGCAAGTTCAAGTCGGCGGTCGAACCCTATATCCTGACCGCCCAGTCGCCGGAGGCGAAACAGGCCAATGAGGCACTGTATGGCGCGATCTTTGGCCAGTGGCGCGAAGCGGTGAAGAAGGCGCGGCCCAAGGCGCGGATCGAACCGCTGCTGACCAATCCGGCCGATGCGGTCGTCGCCGCCAATGGCGATTTTGCCAAGATGAACCAGCAGCTCGGCATGGTCGACAAGCTGGGCGACCGGCTGGCGTTCGGGAAGCGCGTGGCGGAAATTGCCGGCGTCGATGCGAATAAGCCGGCGGGCAGCTACAAGACGATCAAGCTGGCCAACTGGCTGGAGGCCAACCCGGTCAAGAAGACCGGCGACGCGATCGGCGTGATCACCGTCGCGGGCGAGATTGTCGACGGCAAGGCCGGACCGGGCGTGGCGGCGGGCGACACCATCGCCAACCTGCTGCTCAAGGGGCTGGCGGAGAAGAAGCTGAAGGCGCTGGTCGTGCGGGTCGATTCGCCGGGCGGGTCGGCGCTGGCGTCCGAACGTATCCGGCAGGCGATCCTGGTGGCCAAGTCACAGGGTCTGCCGGTCGTGGTGTCGATGGGCAGCCTGGCGGCGAGCGGCGGATACTGGGTCTCGACTCCCGGTGACGTGATCTTTGCCGAGCCGAACACCATCACCGGATCGATCGGCATTTTCGGCATCCTGCCGACGTTCGAGAACAGCCTCGCCAAGATCGGCGTGACGTCGGACGGGGTGAAGACCACGCCGCTGACCGGCCAGCCCGACGTCTATGCCGGCACCAATGCCGAGGTGGACCGGGTGTTGCAGTCGGGGATCGAGCAGGGCTATCGCCGGTTCATCGGCCTCGTCGCCGGGTCGCGCAAGATGACCACGGCGCGGGTCGACGAGATCGGTCAGGGCCGGGTGTGGGACGGCGGAACCGCGCGCCAGCTGGGGCTGGTCGACCGGTTCGGCAATCTTGACGATGCCGTCGCCGAAGCGGCCAAGCGCGCCAAGCTAGATCCCGCCAAGACGCATGCGGTGTTCCTGGAGAAAGAGCCCGACTGGTTCAGCAAGCTGATCGCCGGGTTTATGGCGGGCGGCGGCGATGACGAGGAAGAGGCGGCGCCGGAGAGCGGTGGCGACCTCTATGCCCGGATCGCCGGGGATCGTCGCGCGGTGCTGGCGCAGGCGCTGGGCGATGCCAAGCGGCTGGCGGGTGCATCGTCGATGCAGGCGCGGTGCCTGGAGTGCGCGGCTTATGGCCCGATGACGGGGCCGCAGGCGCAGACGGATGCGCGGCTGATCGATCTGGTGATGGCGAAGCTCGGCTGGTGATTCAGATCCAGCTGCGTGCCGCGGAGCCGGGCGATGCTGCGGCGATTGCTGCGATCTATGCGCCTTATGTGCTGACCGGCACGGTCAGTTTCGAGTTCGATCCGCCCGACGCGCGCGCGATGCGCGGGCGGATGGAGGCGTCGGACGGGCTGTATCCGTGGATCGTCGCCACCAATGGCGAAGGGAAGGGGGTGCTGGGCTATGCCTATGCCACCAAGTTCCGTGAGCGGGCGGCGTATCGCTATGTCGTGGAGACATCGGTCTATGTCGCGGGCGCGGTGCAGGGGCAGGGGGTCGGGCGGCTGCTCTACGAAGCGCTGATCGACACGCTGCGCGCGCAGGGCTTTGTCCAGGCGATCGGCGTGATCTCGCTCCCTAATGACCAGTCGATCAAGACGCATGAGCAGGTCGGCTTTCGTCGCGCCGGGCAGCTGCGCGAGATCGGCTTCAAGCAGGGGCGCTGGATCGATATCGGCATCTGGCAGTGCGAGTTGAACGACAGCGCGATCCCGCCGGTCGAGCCCAAGCCGTTCAGCGAAGTCGGGGTAGTGCGGGCCTGATCCGCGACTATTTTTGCGACTTCAAAGCTTCTTGTCGCCAATTCCTGCTATGATGACGGTATGGACGAGGGACGCGGCTACCGGCTCGAGATCGATCGCGCGCGCAAGCTGCTGATTCTTACCGTGTCGACGATGCAGTCGCCCGAAGACTCGGCGTGGGCCGGTGAAGAATTGCGCGCGGCGATCCAAAGTTTCGGGCCGGATATCGGCCAGCATGTGACGCTGTATGATGGCAGCGCAATTCCCAGCCTGCCCACCGCGACGGTCGATCAGATGCTCCAGACACTGGACCACCCAGCCGTCCGCGCCATCTGGGCCCGCAAGGTCGCCTTTGTCGTGACGACCGCGACGGCGCGACTGCAGATCAAGCGGCTGCAGCAGGTGCGCGCGGACATCGCCGTGTTCGATACGCGCGATGCGGCCATTGCCTGGCTGATGGAAGCTTAGCGCCCGCCGCGATAAGCGGGGAGGGCGAGTTTCCAGCGGATTGCGGCGGCGCGCAGGGCGAACCCTGCGCTCGCGGCGGTGAGGCTGGCGGCGTAGAGCGGGAGGCCCAACAGCGTCAGGCCGACATGCAGGCCGGAGGCAAGCGCGGCGGCGGTGACGTACAGCTCCGGACGCATCAGGATCGACGGTTCCCCCGCGAGCACGTCGCGGATGATGCCGCCCGCGCATGCCGTCAGCACCCCCATCAGCATCGCGGGGACCGGTGGGATACCAAAACTCAACGCCTTGGCCGCGCCAAACACGGCATAGGCTGCGAGCCCCAGGGCATCGAGCCAGTCGAACCCCTGCCCCTGCCACCAGCGCTGTGGCGTGACCCAGATGATCGCGGCAACGCCCAGGCACAGAGCTGCGACAAACGGGTGGTGCACCCACCACACTGGGGCTCCGATCAGAAGATCGCGAATCGTGCCGCCCCCGACTCCGGTGACCAGCGCGAAAAAGGCGGCGGTGACGAAGGTCTGCCCGCGCCCCGCGGCCGCCAGCGCGCCGGTAGCGGCGAACACCGCGATGCCGAACAGGTCGAGCCAGGGCAGGACGGTGCCGAGCGGGAGCGGGGTGGGCGACATGAGCGTCCTGTCTCACCCCGCTCGCCCGGGGTCAACGCGTCGCGCCGACGCCGAGCCTGGCAAGGGCGCGCAGCACGCGCTGAATGTGCAGCACGGGCAGCATTGCCGCTTTGAAGATCGTCGCGACGATGATCAGCGTCATCGCGGGGAAGCCCCAGTGCAGCGCCTCCAGCGTCTCGGTCGCGGCGAGGAAGCGCCAGCCGGCATAGACCCCGGCGAAGAACATCAGCGTCTGGGCGACGAGCACCACCGCGCTGGTCCAGCCGAGGCTGCCGCCGAACAGCGATCCGACCTGAGTCAGATAGCCCGGCTCCTCGCCGATCTGGCGCAGCAATTCGCGTTCTTCGGCGGCGATGGCGGCGTCGATGTCATGGTCACGCATGGGTTTCTCCTTCCAACATGGTCTTGAGCCTGGCGCGGGCGTGCAGCAGGCGGGTCTTGACGGTTCCGGCGGGGATGCCGAGCGCGACCGCAGTTTCGGCGATGCTCAGCCCCTCGAAATAATGCAGCGCGACGGCGGCGCGATGGCCGTGCGGTAAGGCTGCGACGGCGCGGCGCAGCGTGGTGCCGTCGGCGGCGTCCTCCGGGCTTGGCGGCGCGGGTGGCAGGTCCTCCTCCAGCGCGGACTCGATCGCGCGGATCGCGACGCGGGCACCGATCGCGGCGGCGGTCTTGCGCGTGACGATGCGATAGGCCCAGGCGGGGAAGGCGCGTTCGTCGCGTAGGGCAGCGATGCCGCGCATGATGTCGATCCACGCCGCCTGCACCGCTTCCTCCGCCATCGCGCGGTCACCGGTCAGCCGCCAGCCATGCGCGACCAATCGGCGGTGCCAGCGTGCGACCAGCCGGTCGATCGCGCGCCGGTCGCCCGCCTGTGCGGCAACGACCAGCCATAAGTCGGTCGTGCGTTCGTCGAGATGCGTTGCCCCGTTCATGCGGACTAGGTGCGCCCGAAGCGGCATCCGGTTCAATCGATGACGTGATTTCCCGCTTGGCGTGGCGGCGTCACTGTGGAGAATGGGTGCCATGAAGGACTATCCGCCCCGCCTGATCGGCCTGGCCGTCGCGCTGGCCGCGCTTGCCGGGTTTGTCGATGCGATCGCCTTTACCCGGCTGGGCGGTTATTTCGTGTCGTTCATGAGCGGCAATTCGACCCGGCTGGGCGTCGGGATCGGGCTGGCGGACGGGACGGCGGCGCTGGCGGCGGGCCTGATCCTGGCGTTCGTGGCTGGGGTGATGGTCGCAACGATCGTCGCCCGGCGATTTGCCGATTGGCGCAAGGTCGCGGTGCTGAGCGCGGTGACGGTCACACTGACACTGGCGGCGGCGCTGTGGATGGTGCTGCCGGGGCCGCTCCCGCTGCTGCTGGTCGCCGCAGCGATGGGGATGGAAAATGGCGTGTTCGCGCGCGATGGCGAGGTGGCGATCGGTGTGTCCTACATGACCGGATCGCTGGTGCGGATGGCGCAGCGGCTGGCGGGGACGCTGATGGGCGACCCGGACCGCTGGGCGTTCGCTCCGCATCTGATGCTGTGGCTGGGCTTTGCGGTCGGCGTGGTGCTGGGGGCGAAGGTCGGTCTGGCGGCGGCGGACGCGGCGCTGTGGATCGCGGCGATCGCGGCGGGCGGCCTGACGCTGGTGGCGGCGGGGCTGACCCGCCCGCAGGCGTCGCCCGCCGCCTGAGCGTCGGCCCTATTTCCGCGCGCCCGGCATCGCGCGACCGCCCTGGTGCAGGATGATGCCCATCACCTTGCCGCTGGCATCTCGGGTGAATTCGACCTGGGCATCGACCACCTTGAGGAAGAAGCGGTCCTTGCTTTCGGGGAACAACTCGAATTCCTGCTGCCCGGTGGCCTGGGTCATGAGCTTGCCGTCCTTGACGCGCATCGTGATCGCGAAGCTTGGAGCGAGTTCGTACACGCCCTCATATTGGGCGAGCTGATCGGGGGCGACCGTGATCTCCTTGCGCTCGGTCGCGAGCGTGACGGTGCCGCCGCGCGCGAGCGTCATCAGTGCCTTGGACAGCTTGCCGGGCGATGGGCCGTTGAGATTGCCGAGCACGACCACGGTGATCTTGCGGTCGGGGTCATAGGCGAGCGATGTGTTGAACCCTTCGATCCCGCCGCCATGTTCGATCGTGGTGGTGCCGCCCGCGCTCTGGATGCCAACGCCGAGTGCGTAGCCGTCCTTGTAGGGGGTACGGAAAGCAGCAACCGTGGTGGGCTTGAGCAGCTTGCCGCCATAGACGCCGCGCTGCCACTTCAGCAGGTCCCGGGTGGTGGAGTAGAGCCCGCCCGCCCCCTGCGGGATGGTCATGCTGATATAATCGGCGTTGACCGGCCCCTTTGGCCCCGGCGCGTAACCCGATGCGCGGCGCGGGAGGATCATCGCGTGGCTGTCATAACCAGTGTCGGCCATGCCGAGCGGTTTGAATAGATTTTCGGCGACGAATGCGGCGTAGCTCTGTCCGCTCAATTTCTCGACGATCGCGCTGAGCAGGACATAGCCCGAATTGGAGTAGGCGAACTTCTCGCCCGGCGCGAACTCCAGCGGCTTGTCGCGGAAGCGCGCGATCAGGCTGTCATGGGTGGCGGGTAGGGTCTTGGTCGCGCCGTAATCGGGGAAGTTGGTAAAGTTGGGGATGCCGGCGCTGTGGGTCAGCAGATGTCGGACCGTCACCTTGTCCCACGCGGAAGGGGCGTCGGGGAGGTAGGTCTTGACCGGCGCGTCGAGCGTCAGCTTGCCGCGTTCCTGCAGCAGCAGGATCGCGACGGCAGTGAATTGCTTGGTGACCGATCCCAGGCGGAACTTGGTCGCGCCGTCATTGGGGATATTCCATTCGAGATTGGCCGAGCCATAGCCCTTGTCGAACAGCACCACATCGTCGCGGGCAACGAGGACTGCGCCCATGAACGCGCCCTTATCCGCATCGTCGCGGACCACCGCATCCATGCGGGCCGGATCCTGCGCCAGCGCGGGCAGCGGGGCCAGAACGAACGCGGCAAGTGCGATGGCGGCATAACGGCGCATGGATCAGTCTCCCCCTGTGTGTTACTTGACTATAGCAGTCGGGCAGGGGATGGCAACCGATGGCGTGTGTTTAGCCCGAGCGCTGCATCGGATTGTGCCGTCGCCCGGTGGGGCGGTGCCACACGGCCCGATCGCGTCCGCCGCGCTTTGCCTCGGCGAGCGCAGCGTCGGCGCGAAGGAGCAGCGAGTCGAAGCGGTCGCCAGCGGTCGCGCCGGTGACACCGGCGCTGACCGTCACGCGGATCATCTCGCCATAGCGGCCCGGCGTTTCGAGGCCGTAGAGACCGGTGCGCACGCGTTCCGCGACGTTCATCGCCTCGGCCTGGCTCTCCGCGCGCACGAACGCCGCGAACTCCGCGTCGCCGATGCGTCCGCACAGATCGCCTTCGCGCAGCAACGCGGCGATGCCGTTGGCGATGTTGATCAGCGCGCGGTCGCCGACCTCCTCGCCATGCTCGGCATTGACGCGCTGCAGATGGTCGACATCGAATGCGAGCAGGTAATGGCCATCGCCGCCGAGCACGGCGAGCCGGGCGTCGATCTCGCTCGCAAGATGGCGGCGGCTGGGAATGCCGGTCAGCGGGTCGCGCGTCGCGATCAGCTTGAGCTGCAGATTGGCGCGGCGCAGCGCCTTGGTCCGGTCGGCAACCTTGCGTTCCAGCTCGCTCTGCGCCGATCCGATCCGCTCGGCCATGATGTCGAAATCATGCGTCAGCTGCGCCACCTCGTCGCGCCGCGCGATGCGGTCGACATCGACGAAGCGGGCGCTGGGTACGCGCCGGGTGAGCGCGCGGGTGCGCTCGATCAGGCGGGCCAACGGTGCGCCGACGCGGCGGCGCAGCAGCCAAGTGATCGCCAGCGCCTGAAGCACCAGGCAGACCGCCGCAGTGAGCGCGATGCGCAGGATCAGGCGGTAGGATTCGGCCTGCATCACCGCCGGGTCCTGCACCACCAGTGCGTACCATCCCGGCGTGTCGATCCGGCGCATCGCAACAAAGCTGTCGAGCGCTTCGCCGAGATAGCCATCCTTGCCATGCTGCTGAACAAAGGCCCACAAGGCCGCCAGTTGCGGGTCGCGGGTCGTGGTCAGATCCAGCATCGATTCCGGGCCGGATCGTTTCTGCCGGGTATAGCTGGGGTGGTGGATCAGCCGCCCTTCGCGCGAAATCAGGATCACGCCAGTCCCGGGAACGTCGTTCAGATCATTCGCAGGCATCAGATCGTCGAGCGGCACGCTGGTGCCCCAGCTGCCGACATGTCGGCCGTCGATATCGAACGGCGTCATGCAGCCCGTGGTCCAGGTGCCACCAGTACGATCGTAGAGGATGTGGCGAAGCGCGGTGCAGCGCATGGCGCGCGCAGGATTCGCCGCCGGGGTGGTGATGGTGGCAAATTCCTGCTGCTGGAAATCGAAGCTGCTCGGTGCGTCCTTGCGGTAGAAGCGCAGCCGGTCGGGGCGGTTGGCCGCGAAGATGATCAGCGCGTTGTCCGGCGTGAAATAATAGAGGCTTTCCAGCTCGGGGCTGACCCCCTCACCCAGACGGCTGACGATCGCGGTCGCGGCCATCAGGCGGCGGCGTTCGTCCGCATCGGGCTCCCGCGGAATGAAGCCGCCCAGTGTGCGGATATGGCCGAACGGGGTGCTCGCGCCGGTATAGAGCGTATCGGCGCTGCGACGGCCGCCGCGTGGATCGGTCGGAAACATCGCGCTGAACGCGGCTGGATCGTCGAGCCGGGGATTGGCGGACAGCTCCGCACGCAACAGGTCACTGGCGCGATTGTGGGTCGCGCGGATGCGGGCAAAGCGCGCCTCCTGCTGCTGCGCTACCTCGCGAGCATAATGGTCGAGCGTGGCGAGCCCGCTTTCGCGCGTGCGGCGGGCGCTGTCCTGATAGGACACGATGCCGGCCAGAACGAAGATCAGCCCGATCAGCGCGGACAGCGTGATCGCCGTCCGCGTCGCGATCGACATGTCGCGTAGAAATGCGGATGGGCGTGCGAACATCGCTCCGCATTAGCGGTGGCGGGTTAAACTGCAGCTAATGCGCGCAGCGCGGTGTCGCTGCTACCAGCAGAAGCGGGCGTCGGCGCCATTTTCCTTGCGCCCGACGATGAGCTTGGCGCGGTTTTCCGCATCAGTGAGGTAGGCCGTTTCCTTGGCCATATCCTCGCGCAATCGCTCCAGCGCCGCATCGAGCAAGACCTGGCGGTCCTCGCCCTTGGCCGGGCGGGCGGTGTCGAAGATCGGCTGATAGGGGTTGGCGGCGACCCAGTTATAGGCCTTGCGGCGCAGCGCCTGTTGATTGTCGATGTTGCAAAAGGCGTAGCCATTGATCGTCGGCCCGGCGAGCTGGACAAACGCACCCATTGCCGCGCGCGCTTCGCCGCCTTCAGCGAACATGCCGGGGCGGTCATAGCCGCTGAGCACGCCGGCCATCGCCATAAACCGGTCCTTGGCGACGTAGAACCAGAATACCGACTCATCGCGCGCGCCGACATCGTAGAGGCGCGCGGCCAGCACCATCAGTGCCAGCGGGCTGACCTTGGCCGGATTGGCGCGGACGCGTTCCTGCGCCGCGAGCACATCCTCGGCGCGGTCGGAGCGGAGCAGGGGGTCGAGATCAGGATCGACCCGCACCACCCGCTTCGATGCCTTGGCCGCGCTGGAATAGAGCGGGGTGACGTAGAGATCGACGCTGCGCACCGGCTTTGCGTCCGATGCAGCCGCCAAGGCCAATGCAAGCGCGATCATGTCGTCCCCCCGCTCGATCGCGATCAGATGTGGATCGGCTTGCCCGTCACCGCCATCGCCGCTTCCTTGATCGCTTCGCTGTGCGTCGGATGGGCGTGGCAGGTATAGGCGATGTCCTCGCTGGTCGCGCCGAATTCCATCGCCTGGGTCGCCTGGGCGATCATCGTGCCGGCGAGGCTGGTGATGATCCACACGCCCAGCACGCGATCGGTCTTGGCGTCCGAGATGACCTTCACGAAGCCATCGGGCTCATGGTTGGTCTTGGCGCGGCTGTTGCCGGCCATCGGGAATTTGCCGACCTTGATCTCACCCTTTTCCTTGGCGGCTTCCTCGGTCAGGCCGACGCCGGCGATTTCAGGCATGGTGTAGACGACCGACGGGATCAGGTCGTGGTTCACGATTCCCGTGAGGCCCGCGATATTCTCCGCGACCGCGATCCCCTCATCCTCGGCCTTGTGCGCGAGCATCGGGCCGGGAACGACGTCGCCGATCGCCCAGATACCGTCCACGGCGGTCTCGAACTCGTGCCCAACCTCGATCTGGCCGCGTGCGTTGACGGTCAGGCCGGCGGCTTCGAGGTTGAGCCCGTCGGTGTTGGGACGACGGCCGATCGCAACGAGGACGTTGTCGGCCTCGATCGTTTCCGCCGCGCCGCCCTTGGCCGGTTCGACTGTGATCGTCGCCTTGCCGCCATTGACGGCGACGCCGGTGACTTTGGTCCCGGTCTTGAACTCGATGCCCTGCTTCTTGAACAGCTTCTGCGCTTCCTTGCGCACATCGCCGTCGAAGCCGGGAAGGATCTGGTCAAGATATTCGACCACGGTCACCTTCGCGCCGACGCGGCGCCATACGCTGCCCAGCTCAAGTCCGATCACACCACCGCCAATGACGACAAGATGCTCGGGGACTTTGGCCAGTTCTAGCGCGCCGGTGGAGTCGACCACGACCTGCTGGTCGACGGTGACGCCGGGCAGCGGGGTGACGCTGGAGCCGGTGGCGATGACGATGTTCTTGGCGCGGACGGTACGGTCGCCGACCTGGACGGTGTCCTTGCTGGTGAAGGCCGCATAGCCCTTGAGCCATTCGACCTTGTTCTTCTTGAACAGATATTCGATGCCGCCGGTCAGGCCCTTGACCGCTTCCTTGCGCTGCGCGTGCATCGCGTCGAGGTCGAGTTCGACGCTGCCGAGCTTGACGCCGAGCTTGGCGAGCGCGCCGCTGGCGGCTTCGTTGTACAGCTCGGATGCGTGCAGCAGCGCCTTGGACGGGATGCACCCGACATTGAGGCAGGTACCGCCGAGCGTCTCACGTCCCTCGGCGCACGCGGTCTTGAGCCCCAGCTGCGCCGCGCGGATCGCGGCGACATAGCCGCCGGGCCCGGCACCGATCACGAGGACGTCGAAGTCGTATTCAGCCATTTTTCTTCACTCCGTCGCCCCGGCGGAGGCCGGGGCCGCTCTCGGCAAGCGCGTCGAGAGCAACATGGCGGCCCCGGCCTGCGCCGGGGCGACGTAATTACTTACAGGTCGATCAGCAACCGCGTCGGGTCCTCGATCGCGTTCTTGAGCGCGACGAGGAAGGTCACTGCTTCGCGCCCGTCGATCAGGCGGTGGTCGTAGGACAGAGCGAGGTACATCATCGGGCGGATGACGATCTGGCCGTCGCGGACGACCGGGCGGTCCTCGATGCGGTGGAGGCCGAGCACCGCGCTCTGCGGCGGGTTGATGATCGGGGTCGACATCAGCGATCCGAACACGCCGCCGTTGGAGATGGTGAAGGTACCGCCCTTCATCTCTTCCATCTTGAGCGTGCCGTCCTTGGCGCGCTTGCCGAAATCGCCGATGGTCTTTTCCACCTGCGCGACGCTCATCTGGTCGGCGTCGCGGATGACGGGGACGACCAGGCCCTGCGGCGCGCTGACGGCGACCGAGATGTCGGCATAGTCGTGATAGACGATCTCATCGCCGTCGATCTGGGCGTTGACGGCGGGAATGTCCTTGAGCGCCATGCACGCGGCCTTCACGAAGAAGCCCATGAAGCCGAGGCGGACGCCGTGCTTCTTTTCGAACAGATCCTTGTACTTGGTCCGCGCTTCGATGACGGCGGTCATGTCGACGTCGTTGAAGGTCGTGAGCAGCGCGGCGGTGTTCTGCGCGTCCTTGAGGCGGCGGGCGACGGTCTGGCGCAGGCGGGTCATCCGCACGCGCTCTTCCTTGCGGCCGCCGGTCGTTGCCGGGGCGGCGGGGGTCGCAGCCGGGGCAGGCGCCTCAGCCGGGGCGGCGGCGGGCTTGGACGAAGCGGCGGCGATCACGTCTTCCTTGGTGATGCGGCCGTCGCGACCGGTGCCGGTGACCGTCGCGGGATCGACGCCATGCTCCAGCACCGCGCGGCGCACGGCGGGGGAGAGGGCGGCGGCGGCTTCGCCAGCGGGCTCGGCAGGAGCCTGCTGTGCGGCGGCGGGAGCCGGGGTTGCGGCAGCGGAGGGGGCCGGGGCAGCGGCGCCCGAGCCAGCCTCGATCGTGCCGATCAGCGCGCCGACATTGACAGTATCGCCCACGGCAACGGCATGCGCGCCCATCACGCCCGCGACGGGCGCGGGAACTTCGACCGAGACCTTGTCGGTCTCAAGGCTGGCGACAGGTTCGTCAGCCGCGACGGCTTCGCCCGGCTGCTTGAGCCACTCGCCCAGCGTCGCTTCGGTGATCGATTCGCCCAGCACGGGGACGAGGATTTCGGTGGCCATCGTTCAGTCCTTCCTGGGGATCAGGCTTATGCGCCGGCCGTGCCGGTCGGCTTGGTGGTGTCGCTGCGGGTGCGGCGGATTTCTTCACGGACATTGTGGCCGAGTGCGTCGGCGACAAGGGCGCCCTGTTCGGCCTGGTGGCGCTTCATCAGGCCGGTGGCGGGCGATGCCGCCGCGGCGCGACCGGCATAGCGCGGACGCTGTGGCTTGATGCCCGCCTCGACCATGCATGCCTCGATATAGGGCTCGACGAAGAACCAGTAACCGTTGTTGCGCGGTTCTTCCTGCGCCCACACCACTTCCTCAAGGTTGGTCATGCGCTCGAGGCGCTTGACCAGAGGCTCGCCGGGGAAGGGGTAGAGCTGTTCGATGCGGATGATCGCGGTGTTCTTGTCGCCCGCCGCGTCGCGCGCCTCGATCAGGTCGTATGCGACCTTGCCGGTGCACAGCACGACGCGCTTCACGTCCTTGTCCGCCGGCGCCGACGGATCCGACAGAATACGCATGAAGTGCGTGTCGCCGAGGAACTGGTCGGCGGTCGATACTGCGAGCTTGTGGCGCAGCAGCGACTTGGGCGTCATGATCACCAGCGGCTTGCGGAAATTGCGGTGCATCTGGCGGCGCAGCAGGTGGAAATAGTTCGCCGGGGTGGTGACGTTCGCGACCTGCATATTGTCGCCCGCGCACAGCTGAAGGAAGCGCTCGGGACGCGCCGAGCTATGCTCGGGGCCCTGGCCTTCATAGCCGTGGGGCAACAGCATCACGAGGCCATTGGCGCGCAGCCACTTGGACTCGCCCGACGCGATGAACTGATCGATCATGATCTGCGCGCCGTTGACGAAGTCGCCGAACTGCGCCTCCCACAGCACCAGGCTCTTGGGGTCGGCGAGGGCGTAGCCATATTCGAAGCCGAGCACGCCATATTCGGAGAGCGGGCTGTCCAGCACCTCGAACCGGCCGTGCGGGATGGTGCTGAGCGGCACGTACTTGCGCTCGTCGGTCTGGTCGACCCACACCGCGTGACGCTGGCTGAACGTGCCGCGGCCCGAATCCTGGCCCGACAGGCGCACGCCATAGCCTTCCGACAGCAGCGCGCCGAAGGCCAGCGCCTCACCGGTCGCCCAGTCGAAATTCTCGCCCGACTTGAACATGTTCGCCTTGGCATCGAGCACGCGCAGCAGCGTCTTGTGCGGGGTCAACCCCTCGGGAACGCTGGTCAGCGTGCGGCCGAGGCTGTCGAACAGCTTCTTGTCGATGCCGGTTTCGACGTTGCGGCGTGCATTTTCGGCATCGACCGGGGCGGACAGGCCGGTCCAGCGGCCGCCGAACCAGTCGGCCTTGTTCGCCTTGTACGTCGCGCCCGCGCTGAACTCTTCCTCGAGATGCGCGGTGAAGTCGGCGACATGCTTGGCCGCGAAGCCGCTGTCGACCACGCCTTCCGCCTCGAGCCGTTTGGCATAGAGGTCGGCCACGCCGGGATGGCCCTTGATCTTGGCGTACATCAGCGGCTGAGTGAACGACGGCTCGTCGCCTTCATTATGGCCGAAGCGGCGATAGCACCACATGTCGATGACGACATCGCGCTTGAACTTCTGGCGATATTCGATCGCCATCTTGCACGCGAAGGTCACCGCCTCGGGATCGTCGCCATTGACGTGGAAGATCGGCGCCATCACGCCCTTCGCCACGTCCGAGGGATAGGGCGAGGAGCGCGCGAATTGCGGGCTGGTGGTGAAGCCGATCTGGTTGTTGATGATGAAGTGGATGCAGCCGCCGGTATTGTAGCCGCGGATGCCGGAGAAGCCGAGGCACTCCCACACGATGCCCTGACCTGCAAACGCCGCGTCGCCGTGCAGCAGCACGGGGAGCACCTGCTCATGCTCCTCAAGGTCGTTGCGGTTGGTCTGCTGCGCGCGGACCTTGCCGAGCACGACCGGGTTCACCGCTTCGAGGTGCGAGGGGTTGGCGACCAGCGACATATGGACGCTGACCCCGTCGAACTCGCGATCGGTGCTGGTGCCGAGATGGTACTTCACGTCGCCTGAGCCGCCGATGTCATCGGGGTTGGCCGAGCCGCCCGCGAATTCGTGGAAGATCACGCGATAGGGCTTGGCCATCACGTTGGCGAGCATGTTGAGGCGGCCGCGATGCGCCATGCCGTACACGATCTCGCGCACGCCCATCGCGCCGCCGTACTTGATGATCGATTCCATCGCGGGGATCATCGATTCACCGCCGTCGAGGCCGAAACGCTTCGTGCCGACATACTTCTTGCCGAGGAATTTCTCCCACTGCTCGGCCTCGATCACCTTAGACAGGATCGCCTTCTTGCCGTTGGGCGAGAATTCGATCGCCTTGTCCTGGCCCTCGATCCGCTCCTGCAGGAATCGGCGCTCCTCCACATCGGCGATGTGCATGTATTCCAGGCCGACATTGCCGCAGTAATTCTTGCGCAGCGTGGCGACGATTTCGCGCATCGTCGCCTTTTCCAGGCCGAGCGTGCCACCGAGATAGATCGGGCGGTCCATGTCGGCGGCGGTGAAGCCGTGATATTCGGGCGTCAGATCGGCCGGCAGCTCCTGCTTCGACAGGCCAAGCGGGTCGAGATTGGCGGCGAGATGGCCGCGCACGCGATAGGTGCGGATCAGCAGCATCGCGCGGATCGAATCATTCGCGGCGCGCGCGATGTCGGCAGTCGATGCGGCAGGGGCAGGGGCCGCCGCCGGGGCCGGGGCACCGCCGCGTGCAGGCTTGGGCGCCGGCTCCATCTGGGTCGGGTCGAGCGCCGCGGTCAGCGCGTCGGTGTCCTTCAGCGGCCAGCGCGGATTGGCCCAGCTCGGGCCGGTTGCGGTGTTTTCCAGCCCGGCGAACCACTCACGCCAGCCGGCCTCGACCGAGGCGGGGTCCGCCTTGAACTTCGCATACATCGTCTCGACGAAAGCGGGGCTTACGCCACCAGCGATATCCGCGAAATCCATTGCCAATTCACCCATCTGACACTCCGTCGCCCCGGCGAAGGCCGGGGCCGCCAGGATTTTGGAACCAGCGCCTGGCCGCTGGCGGCCCCGGCCTGCGCCGGGGCGACGTACAACTTTAGCCTTTCAGCGCCTCGAGCAGCGTTTCGCCGAGCAGGCTGGGCGACTGGCTGACGCGGATGCCCGCTGCCTCCATCGCCGCGATCTTGCTCTCGGCATCGCCCTTGCCGCCCGACACGATCGCGCCGGCATGGCCCATGCGGCGGCCCGGAGGCGCGGTGCGGCCCGCGATGAAGCCGGCCATCGGCTTCTTGCGACCGCGCTTGGCTTCGTCGATCAGGAACTGTGCGGCCTGCTCCTCGGCATCGCCGCCGATTTCGCCGATCATGATGATGCTCTCGGTCGCGTCGTCGGCCAGGAACAGCTCGAGCACGTCGATGAAGTTGGTGCCGTTGACTGGATCGCCGCCGATGCCGACTGCGGTGGTCTGGCCGAGGCCGGCGTTCGTGGTCTGGAACACCGCCTCATAGGTCAGCGTGCCCGAGCGCGAGACGACGCCGACGCTGCCCTTCGAGAAGATGTTGCCCGGCATGATGCCGATCTTGCACTCGCCCGGGGTCAGCAGACCGGGGCAGTTCGGGCCGATCAGGCGCGACTTGCTGCCCGACAGGGCGCGCTTGACCTTGACCATGTCGAGCACCGGAATGCCTTCGGTGATGCACACGATCAGCGGGATTTCGGCGTCGATCGCTTCAAGGATCGAGTCCGCGGCGAAGGGCGGCGGAACATAGATGACCGACGCGTCGGCACCGGTCTTGCTCTTGGCTTCGGCGACCGTGTCGAACACCGGCAGGCCGATATGCGTGGTTCCGCCCTTACCCGGGGTCACGCCGCCGACCATCTGGGTGCCATATGCCAGCGCCTGCTGGGTGTGGAAGGTGCCGGTCTCACCGGTCATACCCTGCGTGATGACCTTGGTATTCCGGTCGATGAGAATGGACATTCAGAACCCTCCGATAGATTGCGAGACCAGGACCAGGCCCTGGATGCCGTAAGATGAGCCCAGCGGGTGATCGCGCGGGACATAGGTAATTTCGAGTGAGACGCCAGTCTGCCACGGCTCCCACAGCCGCTTGGTCGCGGTGCCGTTGGCCTGAACCCCGGTTGGAGCCGATCCGACCCAGCCATCGATCACTTCGCGCGGTGGGGCGGCGGGGGCGTCGAGGTCATAGGCGCGGCAGCCATTGCCCCAATAGCCTTCCTTGGCGACGAAGCGGCTGGTGACGAGCCACACGGTGCGGCCGTCGAAGCTGTGGCGGAACATCTGGCCGACCTGCGTGCCGTCGGGCTCCTCGGCCTGCACCGCCTTGCGGCCCATGGCCGTAATGCGCGCGATGCGCGGATCGGCATCGGCCTCGGCCACTTCGGTCCAGCCCGCAGCCTTGGCGGCGGGGGCGATCGTGTCGAATGCCGACTTGCCGTCCGCAGTCTTGAGGTTGAAGCACGCCGCCTTGAACGCCGCAAACAGCGGCGATGGCGCAGGGGCGGGTGCCGCCTGCGCCATGCCGAATGCTGCGATAAGGGCGGCTGCCGACATCAGGCGAGCGAGCTGTCGATGGCCTTGCACGCGACGAGCAGTTCCTTAACCGCGTCGACCGAGACTTGGAGGTTGGCCTTGGCCTCGTCGTCCAGTTCGATTTCGACGATCTGCTCGACGCCATTTGCGCCGATGATGACGGGCACGCCGACATAGAGGTCATCGACGCCATATTGGCCCGTGAGGTGCGCGGCGCAGGGCAGCAGGCGCTTCTGGTCGTAGAGATAGGCTTCGGCCATCGCGATGCCGCTGGTGGCGGGGGCGTAGAAGGCCGAGCCGGTCTTGAGCAAGCCGACGATCTCGCCGCCGCCCGAACGGGTGCGCTGAACGATCGCGTCGATGCGCTCATGCGTGGTGCGGCCCATCTTGATGAGATCGGGGACGGGGATGCCCGCAACGGTCGAATACTGGACCACCGGGACCATCGTGTCGCCATGGCCGCCGAGGACGAAGCTGTTCACTTCCTTGACCGACACCTTGAATTCATCGGCGAGGAAGTGGCTGAAGCGCGCCGAATCGAGCACGCCGGCCATGCCGACGACCTTGCTGTGCGGCAGGCCGGAGAATTCGCGCAGCGCCCACACCATCGCGTCGAGCGGGTTGGTGATGCAGATGACGAAGGCGTCGGGGGCGTTGGCGGCGATGCCTTCGCCTACGGCCTTCATGACCTTGAGGTTGATGCCGAGCAGGTCGTCGCGGCTCATGCCCGGCTTGCGGGCGACGCCGGCGGTGACGATGATCACGTCCGCGCCCGCAATGTCGGCATAGTCGTTGCTGCCGGTGATGGTGGCGTCGAACCCTTCGACCGGGCCGCACTGCGACAGGTCGAGCGCCTTGCCCTGCGGAACGCCCTCAACCACGTCGAACAGGACGATGTCGCCCAGTCCCTTGAGTGCAGCGAGATGGGCAAGCGTGCCGCCGATATTGCCGGCGCCGATAAGGGCGATCTTCTTGCGGGCCAAATGAGCCTCCCTGAACATGCGTTGGGCGGCCGGTCCTACTTATTGGCCGCAGGGACGGAGGCGCCTTAGGCGCATTATAGAGGCGGGGCAACCGGCGAAATGCGCGGTGTCAAGAAATCTTTGCTCGTGCGAATTAGTTGCAATAAGGTATGTTCAGCGCGCTTCCACCAAGTGCGCCGCCACTGCCTCAGCCACTTTGATCCCGTCGATCGCGGCGGAGAGGATGCCGCCGGCATAGCCTGCGCCCTCGCCTGCGGGGAACAGGCCGGGGGTGTTGATGCTCTGGAAATCGCCGCCACGGGTGATACGGACGGGGCTGGAGGTGCGCGTCTCGACCCCGGTCATGATTGCGTCGGGATGGTCGTAATTGGCGATGCGGCGTCCGAAGACGGGGAGCGCTTCGCGGAAGGCCTCGATCACGAAGGGCGGCAGGCAGGCGGACAGGTCGGTCGGGGTAACGCCGGGCTTGTAGCTGGGCACAACCTCGCCGATCGCGGTCGAGGGGCGCTGGGCGAGCAGATCGGCGACGCGCTGGACGGGGGCGTTGTAGTTGGAGCCGCCGGCGATGAACGCCAGATCTTCGAACTGCCGCTGCAGCGCGATGCCCGCGAGCGGACCGTCGGGATAGTCGCGCGCGGGGTCGATCGCGACGACCAAGCCCGAATTGGCGTTGAATTCGGCGCGCGAATATTGGCTCATGCCATTGGTGACGACGCGCCCTTCCTCGCTGGTCGCCGCGACCACGCGGCCGCCGGGGCACATGCAGAAGCTGTAGACGCTGCGCCCGTTCGAGGCGTGGTGCACCACCGAATAGGCAGCGGGGCCGAGATCGGGATGCTTGGCGCAATTGCCGAAACGCGCGGTGTCGATCCACGCCTGGGGGTGTTCGATGCGGACGCCGATTGCGAACGGCTTGGCCTCGACATGCACGCCGCGGCGGTGGAGCATCTCGAAGGTCGGGCGCGCGCTATGGCCGACCGCGAGCACGACCATATCGGTTTCGATGAAGCCGCCATCGTGGAGGTGCAGGCCGCGCAGATTGCGGTTGGCGTCGAGTTCGATGTCGTCGACACGCGTCTGCCAGCGATATTCGCCGCCCAGTTCCTCGATCGCCGCGCGCATGCTTTCGACCATGGTGACGAGGCGGAAGGTGCCGATATGCGGGTGCGCCTCCCACAGGATATCGTCGGGCGCGCCGGCCTTGACGAACTCCTCCAGCACCTTGCGGCCGAGGAAGCGGGGGTCCTTGACCCGGCAATAGAGCTTGCCGTCGGAAAAGGTGCCCGCGCCGCCCTCGCCGAACTGGACATTGCTGTCGGGGTTGAGCTCGCTGCGCCGCCACAGGCCCCAAGTGTCCTTGGTCCGTTGCCGCACAACCTTGCCGCGATCGAGGATGATCGGGCGGAAGCCCATCTGCGCGAGGATCAGGCCGGCGAAGATGCCGCAGGGGCCAGCGCCGATCACGACCGGCCGCTTGCCCGACCAGCCGGCGGGCGCAGCAACCGGAGGGCGGTAGGTCATGTCGGGAGTCGGGCGGACATCCTTGTCGTCCGGGAAGCGCGCGAGCACGGCGGCTTCGTCGGTCAGGTCAAGATCGAAGGTGTAGACCAGCTGGATCGCGTTGCGGCGGCGGGCGTCGTTGCCGCGCTTGAACAAGGTCCAGCCGCGCAGTTCCGCCCGCGCGATACCGAGCCGGTCGCAGATCGCGGCGGGAATCGCTTCGGGCGCGTGGTTCAGGGGGAGGTTGAGGCCGGAGAGACGGAGCATGGAGTGGCTTTAGGAGGGAATGACGCCGTTTCCAATTCCTCCCCTGCGGAGCAGGGGAGGGGAACCGCCGCCGCAGGCGGTGGTGGAGGGGCGGCCGCGCGGACGGCCGTGGGCGTCTCGTCTCAATTCCGCCCTTTGCGAGGGCGGCCCCTCCGTCATCGCTTCGCGATGCCACCTCCCCCAGCGAGCTGGGGGAGGAATTGCTTGCCACTTGCCGCCCCCTTCATTCGCGTTAAACCTTTGCGTCAAAGGGATTGGGGGATTCTGGACATGGCGACGACCGCGGACGAGGCGTTGGCACAGCGTGAGCCGAGCAAGGCGGAGATGCGGCAGGTGGTGACCGCGTCGTCGCTGGGCACCGTGTTCGAATGGTATGATTTCTTCATCTACGGGACGCTCGCCGCGTCGGGGATCATCGGGCGCACCTTTTTCGCGACCGGCAACCCGGTGCTGGAGGCGCTGTACGCCTGGGCGGGGTTCGCGGTCGGGTTCGGGTTCCGTCCGCTGGGCGCGGTGCTATTCGGCTATCTGGGCGACAAGCTCGGGCGCAAATACACGTTCCTCGTCACGATCACGCTGATGGGCATCGCGACGGCGGGGGTGGGCCTCGTGCCGTCCTATGCCAGCATCGGGGTGGCCGCGCCGATGATCGTCATCGGCCTGCGCATCCTGCAGGGGCTGGCCCTGGGCGGCGAATATGGCGGGGCCGCGATCTATGTCGCGGAGCATTCGCCGCCGGGCCGCGCCGGCTATCACACCAGCTTCATCCAGGCGAGCGTGTCGGCGGGGTTCATCCTGAGCCTGGCGGTGGTGCTGATCACGCGGTTCAGCATGACGTCGGCGACGTTCGACGATTGGGGCTGGCGCCTGCCCTTCATCTTCTCGATCGCTTTGCTCGCCATTTCGCTGTGGATGCGGGTCAAGCTCAACGAAAGCCCGGTGTTCAAGGCGATGAAGGCGTCGGGCGAGATTGCGCGCAATCCGCTCAAGGAGAGCTTTACCTACCCCGGCAACTGGCGGCGGCTGATGGTCGCATTGTTCGGGATCGCGGCGGGGCTCACCGTGATCTGGTACACCGCGACCTTCTCGGTCCTGTCGTTCCTCCAAGGGCCGATGCGGGTCGAGCCGGTGGTGGCGCAGCTGCTCGCCGCCGGGGGCGCGGCGGCGGGGCTGTTCTGGTTCATCCTGTTCGGCAAGCTTTCCGACAAGATCGGGCGGAAAAAGCCGATCATCATCGGCTATGGCTTCACCCTGTTGCTGCTGTTCCCGCTCTTCTGGGCGATGGGCCATGCCGCCAATCCGGGTCTGGCCGAGGCGGCGAAGCGGTCGCCCGTCGTCGTGTCCGGGCCGGATTGTTCCTACGACCCGTTCGCCGGACAGCAATCGACGACCTGCGGCCAGTTGATGGACTATCTGACCAAGAAGGGCATCCCCTATACCCAGGCGGTGACCCCATCGGCGTCGGTCGCGATCGGCAGCGTGCCGGTCGTGTCCAATACCTCGGTCGACATCGACAAGGCGCTGGCCGATGCCGGTTATTCGCTGGACAAGGTGACTCCGGGCACCGTCGATCTGGTGCTGATCCTGATCGCGATCGTCGCGCTGGCGGCATTGTCGGGGGCGACCTATGGCCCGGTCGCGGCGCTGCTGACCGAACTGTTCCCGCCGCGCATCCGCTACAGCTCGATGTCGATCCCTTATCATATCGGGACGGGCTATTTCGGCGGGTTCCTTCCGCTGATCAGCCAATTTATGGTGGCCAAGAGCGGCGATCCCTATGCTGGGCTGTGGTACACTTGGGCGGTCGTCGCCATGGCGCTGGCGGTGACGCTGTTCTTCCTCAAGGAACGCGATCTGGTTCACGAGTGATTGCGGTCGAGCGCTGCCTTGCCTAACCGGGCGGCATGATCGCTTCCCCGCTTCGCCTGCGTCTCGATCGCGACGCGCTGGTCGCCAATTGGCGCATGCTTGCCGCGCTGAGCGGGCCGGCGGCGTGTGGCGCGGCGGTCAAGGCCAATGGCTATGGGCTGGGCGCGCGCGAGGTGGTGCGGCATTTGGCGGCGGCGGGGTGCCGCGATTTCTTTGTTGCGACCTGGGCTGAGGCGCTGGCGCTGGCCGATGCGGGTGTTGCGGTATCGGTGCTGCATGGCGTGCGCGATGCGGATATGGCGGTAGCGCTGGCGGCGACGCATGCCCGCCCTGTGTTGAACAGCGTGCAACAAGTGCGCCGCTGGCGCGATGCGGGCGGCGGTGCGTGCGATGTGATGGTCGATACCGGCATGAACCGGCTCGGCATCCGGCCAGAAGATGTGACGGCAGGGCTGCTCGACGGGCTGCCGGTGGACACGTTGATGAGCCATCTCGCCAGCGCGGACGAGGATGCGCCGTTGAATGCGCGGCAGCGGGACGCTTTCGCGGCTTTGCGCGGGCGGAGCGGGGCGCGGCGGATGAGCCTGGCCAATTCGGCGGGGATCGCGCTGGGGCCCGATTATGCATTCGACCTGACCCGGCCCGGTATCGCGCTGTACGGGGCGGTGCCGGTGCCCGCGCTGGCCGGGCGAACACGGCAGGTCGTGACGCCCGAGGCCCAGATTCTGCAACGGCGGCTGGTGCCGGCGGGGGCGAGCGTCGGTTACAATGCGACCTGGATCGCGACGGTCGATACCGAGCTGGCGATCGTCAATCTGGGTTATGCCGATGGCTATCTGCGCTGCTTTTCGGGCAAGGGCCGAGCGATGCGCGGCGATCAGGCCTTGCCGGTGATTGGGCGCGTTTCGATGGACCTCACCGCAGTCGATGTCAGCGCCGCGCCGGAACTGGCCGAGGGCGACTGGTTGGCGATGGATTACGATTTGCCGACGGTTTCGGCGCTGTCGGGATTGTCGCAATATGAGCTGCTGACCGGGCTGGGCGCGCGGTACGACCGGATTTGGGGTTGAGGCTGTAACTGGTTCAGCGTTGCGAAAGGCACGATGCGATACCATCTTGGGTAACAGAGGAGTGGAACGTCATGCGATTTGCAATTGCCGCCGCCGCCGCCCTTGCCGCCCTGACCCTGCCGGGCGCCGCAACGGCCGATGAGAAACCCTATCCCAAGGGCGAAGCCGAACTCGCCAAGATGCTGGAAGGGCGCGTCGCCGGGAAGCCGGTGAAGTGCCTGCCGCATTCGCGGCTCGATCAGAGCACCGTGATCGACAAGACTGCGATTGTCTATCGCAGTGGATCGAAGCTGTACGTTAACCGCCCGCGCGGCGGGGCCGATCAGTTGAGCGATGACGAGATTCTGGTCACCAAAATCTATGGCAGCCAGCTGTGCAACGTCGACAAGATCGACCTGGTCGATCGCACCTCGCGGATGTGGAGCGGGTTCGTCGTGCTCGGCGATTTCGTGCCGTATGAGCGCGTGAAGTCCGACACGAACTAATCGGGTTTCAGCGAATGATGGGTCAGCGGCTTATCCCGCTGGCCCTTTTTTTGTGCGCTTTGGACAAAATAAAAGGGCCGCCTGTCGAATGACAGGCGGCCCCGAAGTTCTCTAGGTTCCGATCAGAACTTGAAGGTCGTGTTGAAGAACACCTGACGGCCGGTGTAGTCGTAGCCCGAATAGAGCGGCGCGTTACCGATCGTGGTGTAGTACACCGTGACCTGAGGCGGTTCGGTGTCGAACAGGTTGCGCACGCCCATGGTCAGTTCGAACTTCTTGTTGACGTTGAACTGAACCGAAGCGTTGTGCAGGAAGTACGACGGCACCTCAATCTGGTAGAAGGTGTTGAGGATGTCGACGTTGGCCTGGTTCACCACACCGGTGGTGCGGCTGGTCTGGTTGTACACGGCGGTGCCGCTCGAACCATCGAACCAGGTGATGCCGTAGCGTGCCGTGACCGGGCCCGAACGATAGCTGACGTCACCCGAACCAACCCAGTCCGGCACGTTCAGCGTACCGTTGGCGTCGAGCAGGATTTCCTCGGGGAACGTCTTGTCCGACTGTTCGGTGTACTTGGTGACGTTGGCATTGATCGTCAGACGGCCGCCGAACAGGTCGGTGGCGAAGCGTGCCGAGGCCTCGTAGCCCTTCACGACGTCGGTCGCGAGGTTCACGTAACCGCTGGTCACAGTGAGCGCCTGGTTGGCGTCACGCTGAACGAAGCGGCAGAAGCCACCCGTCGGGTTGAAGTCGACATCGTTATAGCAGCGGTTGAGGATCGTCGTGCCGCTGAGTGCCGAAACGCCGTTCGTTACCTCGATATTGAAATAATCAATCGCGAAGGCAAGGGTCGTCCCGGCTGCGATGCGCGGCTGAAGCACGGCACCCACCGACCAGTTGGTCGAGGTTTCCGCCGACAGGCCGGTTTCCGCACCACCACGGGTGAACGACGTGATGCCGTTGTTCTGCTGGAACGTGGCAACGTCGATACCAACGGCAAGGCAGTTTGCAGCGCGCGTCTGCTGTGCCGGGGTGTAGGCACCCGGGTTCGGCTGACCGTTTGCACGCGGGAAGTTGTCCGCGTCGCAAGGATCGTTGGCAGCGCCGATGAAGCCGCTGGTCGCGCCCAGGAACTGCTCAGCAAGTGCCGGTGCACGATAGGACGTGCCGTAGCTGCCGCGGATGCCGAAGCCCTTGAAGAACTCCCACTCGCCCGCGACCTTGTAGGTCACGTCCGAACCATAGGACGCATAGTCGGTGTAGCGCGCCGATGCGTTCAAGTTGAGGTTCTCGAAGAACGGACGGCCCGACATGATCGGCAGATAGACTTCGGCAAAGGCTTCCTTGACGTTGTCCTTGCCGCGGGTCGGCGTGCCGGCGGTCAGGCCGAGCAGGTTGCCGCGGATCGAGTTGTCATCCGGCGTATCGTCGATTTCCTGTTCACGATACTCGACGCCGAGCGCGAGCTGCACGTCGCCACCCGGCAGCGCGAACACCGGACCGTCGATTGCGGCCGAGATGGTGGCTTCGCGGAACTTGGTGGTGCCGATCGTATTCTGCAGGATATAGTCGCGCCATGCCTGCGGCAGGTTGCCGCCGATCACCGCTGCGCTGAGTGCCGGAGCGGCGACGCAGTTCGCCAGGGTTGCAGAGGCGGCGCAGCGGAAGCTGCCGTCGGTGTTCTGCACGACGTTGGTCGAAGCCGCGACACGATCGATCAGGAACGATTCGATCTCATAGGTGCCGTCGGTGAACGACTTGCCAGCGTACACATCATAGCGCCAGCCGCTCATGAAGAAGTCGCCGCGAATGCCGAGCCCGGCGCGGACATAGTCAACTTCCTGCGACGAGTCGGTGAGGCCGAAGCCGATAAAGGCACGCGCTGCGATGTTCTGACCGCTGGTGGTGTTGGTCGGCGCGGCGAAAACGCCGTTGCGGAATTCGACCGGCAGGAGCGGGCTGCCCTGCAGATAGTCCAGCGAAAGCTGACGATACAGCTTCGACGACGACTGACGACGGGTGGCGAGCAGTTCGCCGTAGATTTCGGCGTTGCCGAGGCCATCGATGTCGTAGCTGGCGGCGAGGAACCCGGTGTAGGTCTTGACCGGGGTGATCAGCTCTTCTTCTTGGCTACGCGGGTCGAAGCTGTCACGGTCATAGGTGCCGACGCCGAGATAGCCCGGGGTCGCGCCACCACCCTGGCCGGGAGCCGGGACGAAGCGGTTGAAGTTGCCGAGCGTGCCGCTGGTACGACCGATACCCGAGCGGGTCGGCAGACCCAGGGTGTTGATCGTCACACCGCCATTGTCGATGGTGAAGCAGTTGCGCGGGTCACCGAGTGGGAACGGGTCATCCGAACCGATCGGCGAATCGGCGTCGAGGCGGAAGCCGGGGATCGGGCACTTGGTGAAGTCGCGGTCCGCCAGGGTCATCTCGTCACGCTGACGATATTCGACCGAGCCGATGACGTTGAGCGGGCCGCTCTCGAACCCGAAGGTAGCCGAGACGCGACGATCGATACCAGCGCCGACTTCCGGAACGTTGACCTGCGCTTCGATCGTCAGGCCGCGCACCTTGGTGTCGGTCAGGATGTTGACCACGCCGGCGATCGCGTCCGAACCGTAAACCGACGAGGCGCCGGCCTTCAGGACTTCGATCCGCTCGATGATCGACGTCGGCAGGACGTTGAGGTCAGCTGCAAGAACGTTGCCGCGCGTACCGGCCGGTGCGATGCGGCGGCCGTTCAGCAGAACCAGCGTACGTGCCGGGCCGAGGTTGCGCAGACCCAGCGTGTTGGCGCCGGTGCCGCCAGCGGTCACGAAACCGCCGTAGAAGTTGTTGATCTGGCCAGCGCCAGCCGTCACTTCGGCGCTCTGCAGCGCGTCGGTCGCGCTCGCGAAGCCCGACTGAGTGATTTCCTGCTTGGTCACCACAGTGATCGGTTCGACCGCCGAGAAGGTATCGCGACGGATGCGCGAACCGGTGACGGTAACTTCGGTCGAGTCTGCTTCAGCCTCTTCTTCGTCCTGAGCCGTAGTCGGCGCAGGCGTCGGCGTGGTGGTCTGTGCAAGGGCGACTTGCGGAACGGCGAAGCTCGCACTCGCGAGCGCGGTCGCCGCCAGAAGACGACTAATGTTCATGTGATTCCCCTTCGACCCGGCTGGATGCCGGTTCGTCGCAGAGGAAACCGCTTTGTTCAGCCTAGCGCAAGCAAAAGCGTCCCCGTTCTGTCAGATTCGCCGTCATCGTGTTGCAACATTGCCACAATGGTGCGGTGCAACACGAGCCGAGCGACATAAAGTTTCAAAACTGGACGCGCGTGTGAACTAATTCAAACGTTAGGAAATTAGCCGTTGCGTTCGATGCACATGGCGATTCCCATGCCACCGCCAATGCACAGGGTCGCGAGTCCCTTTTTTGCATCGCGGCGCGCCATTTCGTAGATGAGCGTCGTCAGCACGCGCGCGCCGCTCGCACCGATCGGGTGGCCGATGGCGATCGCCCCGCCATTGACGTTGACCTTGGCCGGATCGAAGCCAAGCTCCTTGCCGACGCACAACGCCTGTGCCGCAAACGCCTCGTTCGCCTCGATCAGGTCGAGGTCGGCGACGGTCCAGCCGGCCTTTGCCAGCGCCTTTTTCGACGCGGGAACCGGGCCGATGCCCATGATCGACGGATCGACGCCGGCGGTCGCCCAGCTCTTGATCGTCGCGAGGATCGGCGCGCCGCGCTTCTCGGCCTCTTCGCGGCTCATCACCACCAAAGCTGCCGCGCCGTCGTTGAGGCCCGATGCGTTGGCGGCGGTCACCGTGCCGTCCTTCTTGAACGCGGGACGCAGGCCGGCGATGCCGTCCAGCGTCGCGCCGGCCCGGATATATTCGTCCTGATCGACGACCGTATCGCCCTTGCGGCCCTTGATCGTCACCGGGGCGATCTCGTCCTTGAAGCGGCCTTCGGCGCGCGCGGCTTCGGCGAGGTTCTGCGAGCGGACGGCGAACTCATCCTGCTCGCCGCGACCGACCTGATATTGCTCGGCGAGGTTCTCCGCGGTGATTCCCATATGGTAGCCGTTGAACACGTCGGTCAGGCCGTCCTTGATCATCGTGTCGACCAAAGCGACATCGCCCATCTTCGCGCCCGCGCGCAGCGTCTGGGCGTGCGCGGCGAGCGACATCGATTCCTGTCCGCCCGCGACGACGATAGTCGCGTCGCCGGTCTGCACCGCCTGGGCCGCGAGGGCGACCGCGCGCAGGCCCGATCCGCACACCTGGTTGATGCCCCATGCGGGCACCTCCTTGGGCACGCCGGCAGCCATCGACGCCTGACGCGCCGGATTCTGGCCCTGTGCGGCGGTAAGCACCTGACCCAGGATCACCTCCGACACCTCCTCGCCCTTGACGCCGGCCTGCGCCAGCGCGGCCTCGATCGCGACGCGGCCAAGCTCATGCGCGGGGGTGGCGGCGAAGGCGCCGAGGAAGCTGCCGACGGGGGTGCGCTTGGCGGCGGTGATCACGACTTCGGTCATAGGGAGCGACTCCTGTTAGGAACTTCGCGCGCTATCTAGGCGCGGGGAGGGCGGTTAGCCAGTCGGCAAGCGGTTTCCACAGAAACTGTCGCGCCGACGAGCCGACAACCATGCCGACATGGCCGAGGCGCAGCTTGCGCTGATCCGCGAAGCCGACCGCGCTGGCGGCGGGGACGATGCGGTCGGTGAGCGAGACGAACTCGACCGTCGGGCACGGCAGGGCCAGCGGGTCTACGGCTTGCCCCGCCACGCGCCACTGCCCGCGTCCGGGCAGGTCGGCGGTGAAGAAATCGTCGAACATCTGGCGCCCGGCGGCGAAGGTGAGCGGCGCTCCGGCATTGGCCCAATCCTCAAGCACCACGAAATTCTTCGCCGCCGCGCTGGCGGGATCGAGCCGGGCGAACTTCTCGAACTTGGCAATCGTGCGCGCCGGATCAAGCTGCCAGAATCCGGCCTGAAGTACTTCCATTGGGACGAGGCCGAGGACGTCGCAGGTCGCGTGCGCCGTCTGCCAGATCGAGTCGATCTGACCTAGCGCCTCCGGGCCGAAGCGCTCGAACCGCCAGGGTGCGGCAATCATCGCCAGGCCGCGCACCGGCACCGCCGCCGCCGCCGCCGCCGCCGCCGCCATGGTCCCGCCGAGGCAATAGCCGGCCAGCGCCACCGGCTCGCCGATGCTGCGCAGCAGCGGGATCAGCATCTCCTCGATATGCTGCGCCACGTCCTGACCGCGCTCGGCGGGCGTCGGGGTGCCCCAATCGACCAGCAGCGGACGCACCCCCTGCCGCGACATCCAGCGCAGCAGCGAGCGGCGGTAGCGCATGTCGAGAATCATCGGCGGGTTGATCAGCGACGGCACGAACACCACCGGAATCCCCGTTCCGCCATAATCGCGTAGCGTTGCGCGCCCGGTCTGCGCGAGCACTGGCAGGGGGCGGCGTGGGCGGGGTCGGCGTGCCGCCTGATAGGCCGCCAGCCCCGCGAGCGCAGCCGCCCGTCGCTCCGGCGATGCTGCGGTTTCTTCGCGCAGCAAGTCGAGAAACAGCGGCAGCGGGCGCGGGCCGTGTTGCGATGCGGCAATGAAAGATGTTAGGGCCATGTCAAATACCCTTGGGGGCGAGCATGAAAAAAACAGCGCAAACGGACGGCCCGGTCATCATCAAGAAATACGCGAACCGGCGTCTCTACAATACCGAAAGCTCGTCCTACATTACGCTCGACCATCTCGCCGCGATGACGCGCGAGGGACGCGATTTCAAGGTCGTCGATGCCAAGACCGACGAAGATATCACGCACAATGTGCTGACCCAGATCATCATGGAAGAGGAAGCGCGCGGCCAGACGCTGTTGCCGGTCAACTTCCTGCGCCAGCTGATCGCGCTGTACGGCGACTCGATGCAGGCAATGGTGCCGGGCTATCTGGAAGCGTCGATGGACAGCTTCCGCCGCAATCAGGAGCAGTTCAAGTCGGCGGTCGAGGGCGCGTTCGCCAACTCGCCCTTCGCCGAGATCGCCAAGCGCAACCTGCAGATGTTCGAAGCGGCGGCCGAGGCGTTCAAGCCCGGCGGTGCGGCGACGGGCGCGGCGGCCAAGCCCGCTGCGGCTGCCCCTGAAAAGAGCAAGGACGAGGAAATTGCGGCGCTCAAGGCGCAGCTGTCCGCGCTCAAGGATCAGGTCGACAAGCTCGGCTGAGCGCAATAGCCTCGCCCCATTCGCGTTTTGAATGGGGAAAGTGCATGAAATCCTTGATCGCCATTGCCGCGGCGGGCCTGCTCGCCGGGTCGGCGCTCGCGCAGGGGCCGGCTCAGGTCGATCGCTACATCCACGCCGGTGCGCTGCTCGACCGGCCCGGACAGGCACCGCGCGGGGCGAGCACGATCGCGGTGCGCGGCGGGGTGATCGTCGGCGTCTATGACGGCCATGTCATGCCGCTGGGCGAGGCGCCGGTGATCGACCTCAAGGATAAGACGGTGCTGCCGGGACTGATCGACAGCCATGTGCATCTGGGGTCGGATCGCGCGGGGCAGGAAGGGTTGCTGGCGGGCTTTACCGAAAGCAAGGAACTGGGCGCGTTCGAGGCCCAGTGGAATGCGCGCAAGACGCTGCTGGCCGGCTTCACCACGGTGCGCAATCTGGGCGATGACGGCGCAACGCTGGCGCTGCGGGAGGCGATCGCGCGCGGCTGGACCGATGGGCCGCGGATCGTCGATGCCGGGCGATCGATCTCCACGACATCGGGCCATATGGACCGGCGGCTGGGCGTGGTCGAGGATCTTCACCCGGCAATCAGCACCGAAAATCTGTGCGACGGGCCGGACGCGTGCCGCAAGGCGGTGCGCAATCAGGTCGCGCGCGGCGCGGACGTGATCAAGATCGCAACCACCGGCGGGGTCAACAGCCGCATCGGGGCGGGGCTGGGCAAGCAGATGTTCGACGATGAGGCGCGCGCGATCGTCGAGACCGCACGCCTCTATGGCAAGAAGGTCGCGGTCCATGCGCACGGCGCGGACGGCATCACCCTGGCGCTGAAGATGGGCGCGGATTCGGTCGAGCACGGCACGCTGATGGATGACGAGGCGATCGCGCTGTTCAAGAAGACCGGGGCCTATTACGTCCCGACGCTATCGACGGTGAATGGCTATCTGGAGCGGATTGCGAAGGACCCGAACGCCTATCCGCCAGCGGTCCGCGCGAAGATTGACTGGCGCATCGGCATCACCGGCAAGGCGCTGGAAAAGGCGGTGCCGGCGGGCGTAAAAATTGCGTTTGGCACCGATGCCGGGGTGTCCAAGCATGGCCGCAATGCCGACGAGTTCGAGCTGCTGGTCAAGCATGGCATGACGCCGATGCAGGCGATTGTCGCTGCGACCACCAACGCCGCCGACCTGCTGGGTCTGTCCAAGGAGGTGGGCAGCATCGAGCCGGGCAAGAGCGCCGACATCATCGCGGTCAGCGGCGATCCGCTGAAGGATGTGCGCGTGCTCAAATCGGTCGGCTTCGTGATGCGCGCCGGGGTGGTGCATAAGCAATGAGGTGGCGGGGGCGGCGCGGGCCGCCCCCGACCTGGATTACCCGCCCCGCACGCTCGGATTGGGCTTGCGGAATTTGAGGGTCATGCGGTCGCTCTCGCCGATCGCTTCATATTTGGCGCGATCGACGTCCTTGAGGCGCAGCACCGGCGGCAGCGTCCAGACGCCATTTTCCCAGTCCGCCGTATCCTTGGGATTGGCGTTGACCTCTGACGCGGCGACGAACTTGAAGCCCGCTTCCTCGGCCAGCTTGCGCACGGTCGAAACCTTCACATAGCCGCTCGTCTTCTCTCGTGCCGCGTCCGCCGATTCGGGCAGGCGGTGATCGACGATGCCGAGCGTGCCGCCGGGCTTGAGCATCGCGAAAATCTGCTTGAACGCCTCGGCGCTACGGTCGGTGGTCCCCATCTTCCAGTTATGCACGTTGCGGAAGGTCAGGACGACATCGGCGCTGCCGGCCGGGACCGCAGGCGCGCCCTCGGCGGCGGGGAAGGCGGCGAGCTTGATGGCGCCATAGAGGTCCGCGTCCTTCGCCTGGAGCGTCTGGGTGCCCTTGACGCCATTCGGCCACGGCGCCGCAGCGTAGAGCGTGCCGCCGCCCTTTTTGACATAGGGGGCAAGGATTTCGGTGTACCAGCCACCGCCCGGCCACAGTTCGACCACGGTGTGCGACGGCTTCACCCCGAAAAAGGCGAGCGTTTCGGCCGGGTTGCGGTATTTGTCGCGGGCAACATTGGTGGGGGTGCGGGTGGAGGCAGCGACCGCCGCCTTCAAATCGGCACTTGGCTTGCCCATCTGGGGCGCGCCGATGGCGGCGACTGCGGTCAATGCGACGGCGGACAGGGCGATGGCGGGCAGGGTGTAGCGCATGGTCGGCTCCTCTCTGTTCTGGCGCGTGGTGTGGAGTGGGGCGCAGGACGATGCAAGGGCCGTTGTGGATCGGAGTAGGCGCGATGGTCGCGCTGGTCGGCGTTAGCGGGGTCGCGGAGTGGCGACGCGGCAAGCGTGCCGATCTTAACCGGGTCGGCTGGGTGCCGTGGACCTTCATTCAGGTGATGGCGTTGCTGCTCGCCATTGTCGGGGCGGCGCTGGCGCTGAAGGGCGTGTGACTCAGTAGAAGCTGGCGAGGGTCAACGTCCGTTCGTTCCCGTCGCACAGGGTCAGGCGGACGCGGCGGCCGGGGGTGCCGATGGCCCAGTCGCGCGCGGCGCTGGCGACCGGCGCGCCGTCCACCGCGCAGATCAGCGTCCCCGCGCGCCAGCCGGTTGCTGCCGCCGGGCTATCGCGCATGACATGGATCACGCGCAGGCGATCCCCGTCGGGCGCGACCATCAGGCCGCTGGTCGAACGCGTGACCGGCCAGTCGGCGCGCGCACCGCTCGCCAGCACCATCCGCCCCGCACGCGGATCGAGCAGCACGCGGTGGCGACGCAACAGCCCGCCGCCGATTCGGCCTGCCGCACCTTTGCGCGCGGAAAAGCCGGTATCGGCCTCGACCCGCAGTTCGACCTCGGCTGCAAGGCCGCCGATGCGCAACGCAGGAAGGACTGCTATCTCATTCTCGACCACCCCGCCCAGGCCCCAGGCGATCGCCGTGGTCGTGCGAACGGAGTCGGGGGCGCTGGCCCGCCACACGCTGCGGGTCAGGCTGACCATGCCGCCATCGCCGGTATCGACGATCACCGGGCGAAGATTGCGACCGCCCAGACCCAGTTCGCTGAGATACAGGCCCGACCGGTCGGCGAGGCGCAGCGGCAGGGTGACGCCGCGAAACGGCAGCCGCCCGCTCGGCAACAGGCGAAAGCGCTGGGCGTCGTAATCGATCTCCAGCGCATGGCCGGCGAGCAGGTCGGAGCCGACAAACAGGTCGACCGGCGCATTGCCCGTCACGCGCGGATCGGCGTCGATGATCGCGACCCGCCCGCCGGTGCGGACCAGCCCGCCGACCTCGACCCGGTCGATGCCGGTCCAGGACAACGCGACGCTGCCGCCGATCGCGTCGGCACGCCCGCTGACCAGCGGCTTCAATCCGGCACTGCGGGCAAAGCGGGCGGTGACCGCGCTGTCGGTGACGCCGGTGTCGAGCAGGGCATCGACCCAGCGCCCGTTGAGCAGGGTGCGAAAGCGAATCTGATTGCCCGGCGTCAGCTCGAAACTGACCCAGCGCGTGTCGCTGTCCGGCGCAAGATGCAGCACGGCGGGTGCTGCCGCGACGCGCTCGACCGGGGCGGTTAGGCCCAGCAGGGTGGCGAGCAGGATCATGGGCGCGCGGAACTCCATCCGGCCCATGCTAGGATCGAAGCGACGGAGCGCCAGCAGTTGCGGTCGTGGTTAATGTCCCGTTGAGGGAGTAAGCGGCGCGGCGTGTTTACAGGCACGCTTCCAGCAGCGCATGGTCGAAGCCGAACGAGCGCGCCTTTTCAAGCGTGTATGGGCGCAGGCCCATCGAGCGATACTCGCCGATGATCTTGCCGTCGGCGCTCTCGTCGAGATATTCGAACTTGAACAGCTCCTGGGTCACGATGACGGGGCCTTCCATCCCGATCACCTCGGTGATGTTGGTGACGCGGCGGCTACCGTCGCGCAGGCGCTTCACCTGGACGATCAGGTCGACCGAGTCGGCGATCTGGCGGCTGATCGCTTCCTTCGGGATCTTGATGTCGCCCATCAGCACCATGTTCTCCATACGCCCCAGGCACTCGCGCGGGGAGTTGGAGTGGAGCGTACACATCGACCCGTCATGGCCGGTGTTCATCGCCGACAACAGGTCGAAACATTCGGGTCCGCGAATTTCGCCCAAGATGATGCGGTCCGGACGCATACGCAGCGCGTTCTTGACCAGATCGCGGATCGTGATCTCACCCTGACCCTCCAGGTTGGGCGGGCGGGTTTCGAGGGGCAACCAGTGCGGCTGTTGCAGACGCAGTTCCGCCGCGTCCTCGATCGTCAGCACGCGTTCGCCCGGGTCGATCATCTTCGACAGGGCGTTGAGCATCGTGGTTTTGCCCGAACCGGTGCCGCCCGAGATGACGATGTTGAAGCGGCTGGCGCCGGCGATCTTCAGCATCGTCGCCATCTTGGTCGACATCGAGCCAAAGCCCGCCATCATGTCGAGCGTGATCGGCTTGTCGGAGAATTTACGGATCGAGATGGCGGTGCCGCGCAAGGACAGCGGCGGCACGATCACGTTGACGCGGCTGCCGTCCTTGAGGCGGGCGTCGGCGAGCGGGGTGGTCTGGTCGACGCGGCGGCCGACCGAGTTGCAGATGCGCTGCGCGATCTGGAACAGATGCTCTTCGTCGCGAAACTGGATATTGGCGAGTTCGAGCTTGCCCTTGCGCTCCACGAACGTCTGCTCGGGGCCGTTGACCATGATGTCGCTGATCGAGCTGTCCGACAGCAATTCTTCGAGCGGACCGAGGCCGAGCAGTTCGTCGACCAGCACCTTTTCCAGCGCGAACTGTTCGCGGCGGTTGAGGGTGAGTTTGAGCTCCGCCAGCACCTCGCCGATGATCGGTCGGAATTCCTCGGCCAGCTCGTCCTTGTTGAGCGTGGCCGCGGCTTCTGGATCAACGCGTTCGAGCAGGCGCGGAAGCACCTGTTCCTTGATGCGGTGAATCGAGGCTTCGAATCCCTCGATGCGCGAGCTGCTCGGTTCCCCGGTCGCGGCCTGGCGGTCGGCGAGCCGTTGCATCGCCTCGCTCGTGTTCTGCGCTGCCATGCCGCCGCCGGAGACCGGCTCGGGCGGCATCTGCGATGCACCGGGAAGGGGAACATCGTGGAGCGGCGGAAACTGTTCGCCGCCCATCGGTTCGCTTGCGCGCGCGGTGCCGCCGCCCTGCATCGGGCGCGCAACGCCGAAGGCAGGGCGTCCCGACCCAGCTCCCGGTCCGCTACGACGTCCAAATGCGCTCACCTCGGCTCCCCGCTATCCGCTGTCGGCACGGGGATAACCGCCAAGGTTTTACAAGTTCCTAACCATCCAGCATCGGTTCGTCGCGCGACGCGACGAAGGGACCGGTAGTACGGCGGCGTGCAGCGCCAGGAGAAAGCCCGCCCAACGCGCGAAACTCGCGGGTCATGTGTGCCTGATCGGCATAGCCCGATGCGGCGGCCGTCTCGGCGAGCCGGGATTCTTCGCCCTGAACGCCCGCCACCGCGTCCCGAAAGCGGAGCAGGCGCAGATAGCTGCGTGGCGGCATGCCGGTCTCGCGCGCGAAGATACGCTGGAGCTGGCGGGGTGACAGGCTAGTTGCGCATGCCAGTGCGGCGACGCTGTCGACGGCGCGGATCGGGTCGATCGGGCTGTGCGGCTGCCCATCACAGGCAGCGCTCAGCTCGGGCAACTGCGCGCCGTCGTCCGTGAGCAGCGCTGCAAGCGGGCCGTCCTCCACCACGGGTCGCCAGCTATCGGCGAAATCGGCGCAGCGTGCGCCGCCCAGCGCATGCCAGCCCCAGGGCCACAGGCGGATGCCGGTGAAGCGCGCGTCGCCGCTGAAACGCAGCGCGGCGGGGCGTAGCGCGAGGCCGGTGACGAACAGGGGCGGCTGCTCGGTGCGCCAGATCGACCGGCCGGCATGGCGGCGGATCAGCTCGATACAGCCATCGGGGACGGCCCGATGCTCGACCCAATGGTCGGGCTTGCCGCCAACGTCCAGCGTCCAGATCGCGGCGACGAAGCCTTCGAGATTGGGCGGGGGCGGGGTCTCGCAATAGTCCATCGGTGGAACCTCGCATGTCGCATCGGTTCAAGCCAGCGGGTTGCGGCGCGGCTATGGCAAGGGCGGGACGATAGGGAGGCTGGCATGATCCGGATGACATTGGTGATGGCGGCGTTGGCAATGCCGCTGACGGCGACGGGATCGGGCGGGGGCGTCGCGCTGCCCGATTGGCTCGCCGGCCGCTGGTGCGGCGCGGACGGACCGCGCGGCCAGACCTGTGAGACGTGGCAGCAGGCGGCGGGCGGGACGATGCTCGGCACGTCGCAGACGGTGAAAGGCGGGACGACGGTCGCGTTCGAATTCCTGCGGATCGCGATCGAGGGCGACACCGCGGTGTATCTGCCCCAGCCCGGGGGCAAGCCGCCGGTGGCGTTTCGCGCGGTGCCGGGCGGGGAGGGGGTAACCTTCGTCAACGCGGCGCATGATTATCCCCAGCGCATCCACTATCGCCGCACGGGCGACGTACTGACCGCCGAAATCTCGCTGGCGGATGGCAGCAAGGCGATGCGCTGGACCTTCAATCGGGTGCGCTGACCGATCCTGACCGTGGTTGGCGGCGGGTGGGACTGCTAGCTGGGCTGTGACGTTCGATCACAGGGGTTTCTGCATGCTCACCTTTCTCGTCTCGCTGTTCACGATGCTCGCCGCGCCAACCGGGCTCGCCGCGGCACCGGCGCCGGTCGTCGCCGACGCGGCCGTGACCAACCGCCATCTCGACTGGCTCGGCGGAACCTGGCGCGGCAATGGTCTCGAAATGCGCTGCGACCAGACCAAGTTGGGCATTTCGTGCAGCGAGGAGGGGACGAGCGAGGCGATGAAGGGCGCGAAGGCGGAGCTGGCGTTCGATGCGATGGGCGATAAGGCGGTGCTGGAGATCACGCTTCCGTCGATCCCGTCGAGCCGGTTCACCGAAATCGCCCGCGATGCGCAGAGCATCACGTTCGAAATGCCGACCAAGATGGGCGTCGCGCGGCTGCGCTTCACCCGCACCGGCAATGCGCTCAAGGTCGAGCGCGGGACGGCCAAGGGTTGGGCGAACGCGATGGAGTATCAGCGGGGTTGAGGGCTCTCCCATTCCTCCCCTGTGTAACAGGGGAGGGGGACCGCCGCCGTAGGCGGTGGTGGAGTTGCGGCCGCGCAGACGGCCGTAAGCATCTCGGCAAAATTCCGCCCTCTACGGGGCGGCCCCTCCGTCAGTGCTACGCGCTGCCACCTCCCCTGCGGGGCAGGGTAGAATAAAAAGGGCCGCGGAGTCGCCTCCGCAGCCCCTTCGCGTTCGGTTGAGAAGGGCTCAGCCCGCCTTTTCGGCGAGGACCGTCAGGCCCTTTTCATTGACCTCGGCAAAGCCGCTCTCGACGCGGATGATCTCCGGCGACTGGTTGGCGGCGGTCTTGTAGATTTCGATATTGCCGTCGCGGATCGTCGACATGAAGGGCGCGTGGCCCTCCAGCACGCCGAAATCGCCCTCGCTGCCGGGGACCACCACCATGTGGACGTCCTCCGAGCGGAGCAGCTTTTCGGGGGTCACGAGTTCGAAGTGCAGCATGTTCTTACCTTACTCCCTCTCCCCTTCAGGGGAGAGGGTCGGGGAGAGGGGGAGAGTGATGGGCCTGCGGACAGGCCCCGCTCCCCAACCGCAACCCAAAAGGGGAGTGGGGGAAAGGTGCGTACGCCACTTTCCCCCTCACCCCTCTGGGGGTTTGGGTTGGTTTTGGGGCCTGGCCGCAGGCCCATCACTCTCCCCCTCTCCCCGACCCTCTCCCCTGAAGGGGAGAGGGAGTAAGGTAAGAACATGCTGCACTTCGAACTCGT